>CAYWXR010000032.1:0-24151 GCA_964462545.1 uncultured Thermomicrobiales bacterium | reverse complement strand
CCCGACCGGAGCGAACCCACCCAAACTGTCATCCCGACCGGAGCGAAGCGGAGTGGAGGGATCTCAACAGACGAGACGTATAACCGACGTCGTCGCATACAATGGCCCTCCGGGACCGCCCGCAGGGAACCAACCGGCAATGAGCAACTACACCGCGCCTTGCTCGCGCAGGGCGGCGACCTGGTCGGAGGTCAGTCCCAGCACCGACTGAAGGATCTCGTCGGTGTGTTCCCCCAGCGCCGGAGCACGATGATGCTCCTTCTTCGCCCCGCCGATCTTCACCGCCGTTGCAAGCTGGCGGATAACCCCAAACTCCGGATGTTCGATCTCGACGATCAGTTCATTCTCGACAACCAACGGGTCCTGCAGCGCCTGAGGCACCGTGTTGACCGGACCACACGGAAGCTTGCCCCGGAACAGATCGAGCCATTCGCCGGTGGTTCGTGCAAGGAAGATCTCGTCCAGAATCGCCGTAAGCTCCTTGCGGTGCTCCAACCGGTCGGAAAACGTCAGGAATCTCGGGTCCTCGATCAGTTCCGGATGGCCGGCAGCGTCACAGAGATTCCGCCAGAAAACCTCCTTGGCACACATGACCGCTACCCAGCCATCGGCAGTCTGGAAAATCTGTGCCGGCACCTGCGAAGGGTGAGCAGAGTGACCGGTGCGTTCCGGTTCATACCCCCGGGAAAGGTGCCACGACCCGACATAGGCAAGCAGCGAGAATGCAGCATCGAACAGGCTGACATCAACATCACAGCCCTTGCCGGTTTCGCGAGCCTTCATGATCGCACTGACCATCCCGAAGGCCGCCATCGCCCCGGCTGAAAGATCCACCAGGGAAAGGCCCGACTTGGCCGGCGGGCCATCCGGCTCACCGGTGATGCTCATCCAGCCGGCATAGGCCTGCATGATGTAGTCGTAGCCCGGTTCGGTGCTACGAGAGTTATCCCTGCCAAAGGCAGAGAGCGAACAGCAGACGATCTTCGGATTGATGGCTTGCAGACCGGCGTAGTCAATGCCGAGTTTAGCCGGTACATCACCTCGCAGGTTGTTGAACACCGCATCGGATGTCCGCACCAGGTCGTGAAAGAGTTCCTTACCGGTCTCCGACCGCAGGTTGAGCGTGATGCTCTTCTTGTTACGGTTGAACGACTGGAAATAGATGCTGTCCCTGTCACCATGATACGGCGGAACATAGCGGGCAACATCTCCGCCGGTGAGCGGGTCCTCAATCTTGATGATCTCTGCCCCCAGATCAGCAAGGTGCATGGTCGTCCAGGGTCCGGCGCCGTATTGGCTGATCGCCAGCACCCGCACCCCTTCCAATGGAAGGCTCATGACTCCTTCACCTCCGGGAAGAGATCCATCACCGGGGCGTGTTCCCGCTTCCAGATCATGACACTGCGGACGTATTCCATCACCACCGTACCATCCTGCTTGATGCCACGGGTGCGGAACTTGACGATGCCTCGCGTCGGGTTGGATTTCGATTCGCGCTTGTCGAGCACTTCACTTTCACAATACAGCGTTTCGCCCTCAAAGAGCGGATTCGGTATACGAATCTCTTCCCAACCGAGGTTGACCCCGTTCTCACTCGTATCGGTGACACTCAACCCGGCGACAATCGCCATCGTCAGCGTGCTGTTCACCAGCGGCTTGCCAAACTGGGTACGCTCGGCAAAGTGCTCGTTGTAATGAATCTGGTTGGTGTTGTTGGTCAGCAGCGTAAACCAGATGTTATCCGCCTGGGTGATCGTCCGGCCCAACCGTGACCGGTACACATCCCCCACCTCAAAATCCTCGAAAAATCGACCTTCCCACCCGGTCTTGACCGCCATACGTTATCCCCTTCACCGGAAATGCAACCTCTCCGCGTGCTTCTAGCAGTCCGGAGGACAGGTCGTCAAGGAGCCGCAACGGCATCAGCCTTCGTACGGGCGATCGCCATGCGTCGCCCTTGAAGCGTCAGCGTTAACGTGTCTGATCCGGGCCCATTGTGGTTGGCGAGTCTGGCCCGACGGCCCGAGGGAGAGGCCATGCCTCTCCCGTACGGGACCTTCGGCTGTTCTTCTATTCGTATCGCCAGCGATAGTAGTGAAGGCCTACGTTGCCGGCCTCGACCTGCCAGCCGGGGTCGTTTACCGGAGTGTAGGTCAGGCAGCGACGCTCGAAGCACTGCATCAACACATCGTGCGGAGTGCCGCCGACGCGAACGGTGGCCCAGAACGCTTCGGTGATCGGCCGGCCGACGGCATGGAACGGGTTCTTGAACAACTTGCCTTCTGCCAGCACACCATCTTCCACTACCAGGCCGGAACTGTTCATAAACGCCCAGAACGGCGCAGCGATGTTGTGCCCGGTCACCTCGTCGTAATAGCCATAGATAACCTGCCGACCGGCAAGGTCCAGATCATCATTGACGGCCCCGTCGCGCGCCAGACGCTCGGTGATCGTTTCACCAATTCGATTCTCGACCGGGTCAAGCAACCCTGCAAACGTCGCATACGTCGGGCCGTTCGGATCGTCCGGGTCACCCGCTACCGGGATATTCGACTCCGATCGTTCGATGAAGTCCTCATGGCCAACCTGCATCTGCCCGGTGATGAGTTCGACCACCAGCAGACCGGTCGTGACATACCAGACCGAATCCGGGTCAGCATCCGGGTCAGTCAGTTCCATCCGTGCCTTGTCGTAGTAGGCAACCGTCCGCTTGCCGTCAGTCCCCTCGGTGTACTCCTCAACCAATGGCCCGGCAAACATCTTCGGCCCCCATATCCAGGTACGGCTGACATCACCCTTGGCAACCGGGGCATCCGTCCGCTCCCAGGCATTGTCGAACGCAGCGGCTGCATCCGGATGCGGCTGTCTGTCGCCCCGATCAGGACCGGGGTCGGGACCAGGATCGCCGTCATCGTCAACCCAGGGGGTCACCGTCACGGTGAATGTGCTGAATACTCCCCCGCCATTGCAGGTGACAATCGTCTTCCCGATCGGGAACCGCGAACCGGATGTCGGGGTGCAATTGACCGTAGCCCCATTGCTTGCTGTTGCTGTGAAGGTCACGATGGCGCCATCCGGCCCGGTGGCAACAACCACCATATTGACCGGCAGGATCAATCGAACACCGCCGTTCCCAACCGGCCCTGGCGGCGGAGGAGATGGTGGCCCCGGTGGTGGGGGAGGAGGTGGTGGTTCGCTGAACACCAGTGCAACTGCAAACACCGTGCCGGTCAGTTCAGCAATCGTGGGGCTGCTGGTCGTGGTGTTGAACACCAGCACCACACAGCCAATGTCATCCACCGATTGTTCGACTGCTTCCAGCCATGCGTCCTCAACCGGGTCATACCAGACGACATACGTTCCGCCATCGGGGTCACAGTAGGTCACTGTCACCTCGGTAAAGGTGCTACCCGGAGCGACATTCACATCGAAGAAACTGGTCGGAACAGCCGAACCGAGCGCCCCACCAAAGGTTGGTGGCGTTTCAACTCCGGTTTGGTCTTCATCATAGGTAGCAATCAACAATGTCCCCTCACCGGTGGCCGAGGCCACCAGCGATCCACTATCGCCAACACCCAAACCGACAAACGGATCAATTCCGGAAGCGACAGACACCTGGTCAACGCTGGTGAAATCCGGGTCGATGACAAACACCGGCCACCCGGCCGACATCTCGCCGCCCACAGCCTGGACCGCGATATAGCCAACCCCGGCCTGAGTAAGCAGATTCCCTGGCAAGTTCACGATCAGGTGTTCATTGCCTTGATCGGCAACATCGGTCAACAGGATAGCGACACCATTCTGTATCCAGTAGAACGAATCGGTTGGTTGGTAGCCATCAACAAAGACATCCAGTTGTGCGCCGGACGCATTCAGTTCAATCTGGTCGGGGATAACAGAGCGCATCGTCCGGAATGTCGGCTCGTGAACCGTCAGGAGCAGGGTTTCATCCAGAACCTCGCCGTTCTGCTCAAGATTGACAGTTACGGTGTACTGTCCCGGCGTAGCGTAGGTGTGTTCCCGGAGTGTAAACATGACGTAGCCGGGAAGGCCGGGAGCAGCAATGACGGACTCCTCATCGAGCGGTGATCCGTCGCCCCAGTCAACCCCCAGCATCGCTGTGCCCTGCTCCAGTGCATACCCGACAAGGATCAATGCCGGGCCGCCGGCGCGTACGGTTACCAGCGAGGAAACGCTCTCCAGGGCAATCGCCGTGGTCACATCTTCCGGAAACACATAGAACGAGACCTGTGAAATTACAGGTTGGGCATTATCATCGATCAATTCCAGATTGACCCAGTACCGGCCAGGTGCCGGGAACTGGAAAATCTGCTGGAATGATGTGCTCTCTCCGGCCGGCGGACCCTCCGCGTTTACACCCTGTTGTCGGTTTTCTGTGAAGCCGCTGCTGTTGAACAGGGTCCAATCGAGTTCAGCATCAAACGCGTCCGGGTGGGCGATTTCCACTGTCACCGTCAGCGGGGCGCCAACCTGTGGCAGCGCATCCCACGAGACGCCGGCAATTGCGGGTGGTGCAACAGCGAGATGAACGGTGAACTGGTGCGGAGTAAGCACCGCCGGTGAACCATCCGGTATGAACCATTCGTACAATTCCCAATCGAACGCCGCCGTATAGATCGTGACGGTCACCGGAAACTCGCCAATCTCCGCCCAAAGATGGGCAAAAATCACCGGGACTTCGCTACCACCCGGGGCGAACTCCAGGGTCGCAACATCCTCGGTTCCGTCGCCCCAGTCGACGTCAATTGCAAGGAACGAAACGCCGGCGAGGTTCGATGGGTCAATCATCACTGTCAGATTCACTGATTCCGACACGGATGCCTGAACAGTTCCTTCGAGACTATAGGTCGCGCCGAGTTCACTCTCCGTCACCCAGCCAAGCACCTCGATGGCAAACTCCTGGACAACCGCCGTTTCACCATCCGGAGTGGTTGTGAGGGTTATGGTTTTCTGTCCACTGGTTGCATAGGTATGTTCGGCCTGGAAATCGGCTATTCGACCGGGATAACCCGAAGGGTTCGGGGCATCAATCACCACAGGATCGCTGCCATCTCCCCAATCGATCTCGATAGTTGCGACATCATGCGGCGAGGTATAGAGAAACTCGGCCATGAACGGCACATTGTTCCGGGGAACCGGCCAGTTCGACACTAGTTGGACGTAGGTTTCATCGGTACCTTCCGGCAACACCAACACCGGCATCTGGACACCGTGGACGACTTCACCACCTTGATAGATGCCCACCATCACCTGATAGAGGCCAGCTTCATCAAAGGTCAGAATGCGGGACAACGGGCCAATTGTGCCGATAGCAGGCGGCAACGAAAGCGGTACTGGATCGCCAAGCAACAGGAAGTCTCCGGCCTCTTCATTCCAAAGATGCCAGCGCACCTCACCGTCGAACGGACCAGCATGCTGGATATTGAAGGAAAACTCAACGTCTACCGACCCGCCATCCGGCAAATAGGCCGGGGAAGGAGTCCGGGTCAGATTCATTATCAACGCCTGTGACTCGGGATCACCGGCGGTAAAGATCACCCCGCGCAACTGTTCAGCCGTTGGCTGGGTGTTCGCATCCAGCACAAACTCGATACGGCCTTCATCGGGAAACTCCAGGACATCAGTAGTCAGCGGTTTCCACCCGCCCGATGGAAGCACGCTGGTGTCAAACCAGGCGATAGACGTCGCGCGGTTCGGATCGTTGTAGGACACCTGGAGCAGGTCAAGCTCACTCCCCGGCGCAACATGCACCATGAAATAACTCGACACCAACCCGCTACTGAAGACAGATCCGGCATCGAAAAGCGTTGGATTCACGCCAAAGGTTGCAATTGCAGCGGAGCCACTTCCGATGACACCAATTGAGAGTGGGGGAACACCGATGCCAGATGCGAAATTCGTCCCGAAGCCGATGTCGAGGTCGATCATGTTCGCGAGCGCATCTTCGTCTTCGAGGATGAAGAATGGTCGCGGATATGACATCTCGCCATCTGCTGTCTCGACAGCCAGATGGACGATGCCAGGCTGCATTGCCAACGCATCATCCAGCGTGACCTGCCAGCCATAGAACCCGCCCGGCTGAGGAGTCAGTTCGATCGGTTCCACTGCTCCACCGGGTTCCCAGCCAACCGGCAACCAGAACACCTTGTCACCGTCACCGGGCAGGAACCCGTTCACATCCACGTCCAGCACGACCCCGGAATCGCCGGCCAGGACTGCCCGGGGGATGATGTCGTGAACCTGAGGAAGCACATCTGGCTGCGCCAGCACCACCCGGGAAGGCATGAGCGGCATGACCAGCGAGAGAACAAGGGAGGCGAGAGCAAGCGCAACAAATGGCCGGCAGGGACGTGTACGCATCGAGCGAACCTTCCAGATACTGGCGCGGCATCAACGGTCGGTCAGGTACTGTTCCTCGCGATAGACCAGGGCATATTCAGATTGTTCCGGGCGTATTGTTTGCGGAGTATATATCAACGGTTATGGCAACATACAATGATCGCCTATCGACCCGAGCGGCCGCGGAAGAAAAGGAGGAGTCCGACTACGGCGACGCCGGCGGCGACGATGAAGCCGGTGGTGAAGGGGGAGGCGTTCACCATACTGATGAAAACGCTGATAAAGAGGAGCGCGATCGCGCCAGCAAGGAGAATCCGGCCCTGTCGTTCAGCAGGTGACATGCTTATCCTGTTCCACCATAGCCGCGGTAGACCTTTCCGCGGGGTTCAACATCGGCGGCAGCCTCGTCGCCCCAGGCAACCCATCCGGGCCGGGGATACCGGGCGAACAGTTCCAGCCATGGGCCCGGCGAGCAGCGCTCGATCAGGTCGTACTGCTCGTCCGGTTTGCGGGAGTGTTCACGCTTCCGGCTCTCAATCAGGTTGATCTGGCTCCGGGCCGGTTCCAGCGTCCTGAGTGACCCTCGCACCCCGAAGAGCAGCATTTCGGTAACGTTGCGGAAATAGAATCCCACCCCACGGCCATCCGGCCCGCCATCCTTGCGGCGCTTCGACCAGATGATGTTGGTGACATAGCGAAACCCCCAGGACGCCATCACATCCAGTCCATCGGGCAGGAGAGCGTTTGGCACCCAGAGATAGAGGTGGGCATCATCTGCCACAACCTCTTCAACCGGCAGGGCTCGGATTGCCTCGATGCTCATGGTTGGATAGCGATCCAGACGCCGGTGTTCCGGCGCAACCTTTCCGGTCCGGTTCAGAAACCGCCACGGCGGATCTGCCAGGACGGTTCGAAATCCGCCCTCGGTAACCGGCAGTGGCAGCAACGTCTGATCGGTTCCAACGGACGCATCACCATCGGTCGTCATGGCCACAGCATACCGCACCGGCACCACCTGACATCGACCGCCAACCCGTCATCAAGACGCAGGAACGATCCGTCACTCCCCGGCGGAGTACACACGCGTGGAACAAGCCAACATCGGCGTCCGGATTGTCATCCCGAACGCAGTGAGGGATCCGCTTCTTCAAAGTTACGGATCCCTCCTTCGTCGGGATGACAGTTCGGCGGTGTCGGCTCTGATCACAATGCCGTGCTGTTGAACGGTGTCTAGCTTTGCGGTGGGGCAGTCTTGCCGTTGCTGCCGGCACCGAGTTCCTGGGTCCGCTGGTAGGCGGCCCAGACGGCACGGGAGATCACAGTACGCAGGCTACCCTTTTCCATCTGGTAGATGGCTGCTGCCGACGTCCCGCCCGGCGAGGTAACCATGTTGCGCAGTTCGGCCGGATGCTTGCCGGAATCCTTGGCAAAAAGGACCGAACCAATCATGGTCTGCAATACCAGTTCCTCGGCAATTCGTCGCGAAAAGCCCATGTGAACGCCGGCGTCGATCAGCGATTCCATCATCAGGAAGATGTAGGCCGGGCCGGTGCCGGAAAGCGCGGTGGCCATATCGACCTCGTTTTCGCTCTCAACCTGCACCGCATGACCCATCGCACTGAGCGATGCGGCAACCATTGCCTGCTGTTCGGCCGTCACCTCCGGCGTTGCCATCCAGACCGTCATCCCCTGCCCAATCTGCGACGGGGTGTTCGGCATCGCCCGTACTACCGAACGATGGCCCAGGCCGGTGGTCAGGCGCTCGATCGGCGAACCGGCCAGAATCGAAACCACCACCTGATCCGGCGTCAATTTCCCGTGCAGGTCGGCAGCAACAGCATCGAGTGACTGCGGTTTGATCGTCAGGAGAATGACATCCGCCCCCTCGACACACTCGGTGTTGGAACCGGTCATGTGAACGCCATAGCGCTTCGCGAGGTCCTGCCGGCGGGCAGCAACCGGTTCGGAACCGGATATCTGGCTTGCAGTCACCAGATTGCCGTTGATCAGTGCCGCGATGATCGCCTCGCCCATTGTGCCGCAGCCAAGAATGGCGAGCTTTCTGTCCTTCAGTGCTTCTGTGTGATCCATTTACTTGCTCCCGTGTATGTTCAGAAACTGCACAACACAAAGCGGGCACCTGATGTGCCCGCCTCACTGCCGCTCCTACCGGGACGCTACCAGCCGTTTGCCAGGCTAGTCCTCGTCGCCGGTCGCGGCTCCGGCAGGATCGGGGCTGGGGAAGATTTCAGTGGGGATCACGCCGAAAAGACGTGCGGCATTGCCGTAGAAAATGCGCTCGCGATGCTCTTCCGGCATCCGCAACAGATCGAAGATGGTCTGCCAGTCGCGAATTTCCTCGGCAAAGCGCTGGTTGTTATCCGAGCCGTAGACCAGTTTGAAGTGGGAGATTTCCGCCGGGATGAGTTTGCGTTCCACAACGTGCCGGCGCACCATCTCGCCACCGGAAATATCAAAGAAGACATTCCGTCGCCAGCGGGCAATGTGACAGGCGAGGTCATAGTAGCCAATGCCCAGATGCGCACCGATGATCTTCAGGAAGGGAAAGGTGAACGCGATGGTATCCAGGGCAATCGGCTCCATGTGCGCCGATGAAACGCCCCGTCCACGGCTGCGTTCCTCCATGCTGCGAACCCGCTCGATCACAGCCGGATCAAATGGATCGACTTCACGATAATCCGCGCCACCCCCGACGACCCCGGTATGGAACAGGCAGACAAAGCCATGCTCCTCGGCAGCTTCATAGATCGGGAAATAATCCGGATGATCGTAGCGCTTCAACGGCAGGATGATCTTCAGCCCACGATAGCCGCGCGCTGCCGCCTCGTGAACCTGCTCCGGTCCCTCGGTGTCCAGATCGATGCCATACAGTCCGAAGAAAAGATCAGGGTGTTGCTCGATGGCACGGGTAACCCGTTCGTTGTAATCACCGAAGCGCGAGCCAAGCAGGCACATGTGGACGACATTTGCCGCCGCTGCATCTGCGACTAACTGGTCGATCACCTCGTCGGTCTCGCGATCCTCACCCCAGGGGAAATGCACATGCGTATCGAAGATCTTCAAGCGTGGCCCCGGCCTCCCGTATTACCCGTCTGCGTTTGCAATCAGAGAGTGTACACAACTATCCGGCTCAGGCTTGCGGCTCCGTCTTGACCTGAGGTTTCCCGATCAGGCGGACCGATTCCAGCGACACCTCAATGGTGCGCTCCTTGCGATCCTCCTGCCCGCTGAACTGCAGGGCAAAGACCGGGTGGCGTTCCGGCGGGATGCCCTTGCCCACCCACTCGCCATGACGGAAGCCCTCCAGCGTTCGTCCAATCAGCAAGCCACGAAGTTCCTGGATGCTCATGTCGCGCAGGTGCAGTTCGCCCCCGCAACAGGGACAGGTCAGGGGAATCTGGTAGCCATTGGCCATCAGGACTTCGATGTAGCGTTCGCCCATTGCGACGCCAATCACCTTCTGCCCACCAATCAGACCATCGGCGTATTCCACCGAACAGTAGAGATCCTCACCGATTTTCACCAGAGGAAAGCCATCCTGGTCGCAATGGGTTGGCAGTGAATCAATCTGCCGCATCAAATCGAGGAGTGACATCGTATCTATTCCGACCTGCTATGCCGCTCTGCCCGCGGCCCATGGTTTCTGCCACTAATCAAAGCGTAACCGTCAACCCCGCCCGCGTCGAGAGGCACACAACTGCCGGCCGTTGTCCGGAGGCTGCGTTTGGCAACTCGAACGCGCAATCAGACACGGTCAGGTTCGCCTCCGCACAGGGATGCGAGGCCCGCGGAGGGAACAGGCTCCACCAAACGTTGAAACGGACCGCCGGGCAATGGCCCTGGCGGTCCGTTTCTCTCCACCCCACCCCCACGTGTCGGGAGTAATCAAGGAAAAACCCGATCCTGGACGGGACCGGGTCTGGTTGGCGTTAGCGGCTCAGGAGAAGATCCTGGCGGTTGACACCTTCGCGCTCGATCTGGGCAAGTGCATCGCGATAGGCGGTGACGGCCGAGCTAAGCGATGTGTAGTACGGGTTGTGGCGATAGGTGTCCGGGTTGCGGCGGGCGATATTGCCCATGACCTTCTCGCGACTTCGGATCCTGGCAATCAGGACTGCTGCGGTGCTCATTCTGGTGTGACCCTCTTCGTCATTCTCCGGTGCGGCGGCGCTGTCGCCCGGTCACCTGGAACCACTGGTTTTCAACAATTGTGCCGGTCGAACTGACCAGCACTCTCTTACAATATCACAGCATGCGCATAAGCGCAATAGGTGATATATACCCTGCTGGTCTGTTTCCGACCGCAAATACTATCTACCAACCCCGTTTCGTGTCAACTTCCCGGTATTAGCAGTCTTTTCCCGCCAGCCTGAGTACAATCCTTCCAGGATGATGGGGGTTTCCTGCGAGGAGGACGCACCAATGGTCGAGACCGGCACGGTGATTTTCTACGACGAAAAGCGCAACTACGGATTCATCGAACCGGATAGCGGTGGCAGCGATCTCTTCTTTACCCTGATCCCCGGTGAAGGGCCGGTTGAGGTTGGCGACAATGTCACCTTCGAACGCAAGCCCACCCCATCGGTGACACCAACCGGTCCCACTGCCTGGCGGGTCCGCCGGACAGGATTTGCTGTTGCCGAGGCAGAAGCCGAGACTGCTATCGCCTGATCGCCGCTTCACACCGCAATCTGCACGCTTGTAGCCGGAATACGTCCAAAACCCTTCCACGGACGTACGTTCATGTTATATTGCCCTCAACCAGAACAGTCCGGATACAAGGTCGTTTCAGGGATCTCACATCCATGCCGGTGAACCCCCGGCAGATGCGCCGGCACTTCGTTGTCGGATATAATCCCGCAAACCCGTAAACCGGACCTGGAAAAAAGCAACCAGAGATCGGCTCGCCCGAAGGCCTTCCATACCCTTCGGCGGTGTCGACAAATAGAAGGGCATGTGGCCCGGCATGGTGATGCACCTCATCGTTCGACGATTGTTCTTTCTCGTCTTCGTGTTGCTCGCGCTCTCGGTAATCACCTTCACGTTGATGTATCTCGTGCCAAGTGACCCTGCCCGGAATATTGCCGGCCCCAGGGCCAGCCCGGCTGCGGTCGAACTCATCCGGGAAGAGTACGGACTGAACGACCCGGTCCTTACCCGCTATTTCAAGTACATCAGCGGCGTCGCCAGGCTGGACTTTGGCCAGTCACTCAGTTCGCGCCGCCCGGTTACGGATGACCTGAAACGGTATCTGCCGGCGACGGCAGAGCTGGCGCTTGGGTCGATCCTCTTCGCAACAGTCATCGGTGTGCCGCTCGGTGTTATCTCGGCGGTAAAGAAGAACACACCGATAGATGCCGCCGGACGGGTGATCGCGGTCCTCGGCCTCTCGATGCCCTCCTTCTGGCTAGCGATCCTGCTGCAGTTCGTCTTCTTTGCCCGGCTTGGGCTCCTCCCGGACGGACAACGATTGCCAATCGGGGTCGATCCACCGAGGACGATCACCACGCTCTACACCGTTGATTCCCTGCTCACCCTGAACTTCAGCACGTTCTGGATCGCTCTCCAGCACCTCATCATGCCGGTCTTTGTGCTGGGGTTCATCGCACTGGCGCCGATTACCCGCATGATTCGCTCCGCCATGCTGGAGGTGTTGAATCAGGACTATGTGCGCACTGCCAGGGCGAAGGGGCTGAACAATAACCTGGTGATCACCCGTCACGCCCTCAAGAACGCCTTGCTTCCGGTGGTGACAGTCACCGGGCTGCAACTCGGATTACTGCTCTCCGGCACCTTGCTGGTGGAGATCGTTTTCTCCTGGCCGGGTATTGGCCGGTATGCATTCCAGGCCATCCAGAACCAGGACCCGAACTCGCTGATCTCGGTGACCCTGATCATCGGTTTCGGCTATGTCATCGCGAACCTGCTCGTTGATGTCGTCTATATCTTCCTTGACCCGAGGATTCGTGTTTCATGAGCGCGCAAGAAACAGCAACCACCCAAACTGCCAAACCGTTGGTGGTTCAGGCCACCGCACGAAAGGACCGGACCGGGTTCCGCTACTTCATCCGGCGCTTTGCCGGTGAAAGCCCGCTCAACATCGTCGCGCTCGCCATCATCGGGCTGTTCTTCTTTCTCTGCCTGCTGGGCCCGACCATTTCACCCCATGATCCGCTGAAGCCGGACGTGCAGGTGCGCCTCTCGGAACCATCGGGCACGCATCTGATGGGCACCGACCAACTCGGCCGGGATGTGCTGAGCCGGATCATGACCGGAGCCCGGATCTCGCTGGGCATTGCCGCGCTCATCCTGGCGATCTCGATCCCGATCGGCACCCTGATCGGTCTGATTGCCGGATATGGCGGCGGGTTCATTGATGAAATCCTGATGCGGATTACCGACATCTTCCTCGCGTTCCCCGCGCTCATCCTCGCGATGGCAATTGCTGCTGCCCTCGGCCCGAATCTGCGGAACACCGTGATCGCACTAACCCTTGTCTACTGGCCCTGGTATGCACGGCTGGTGCGTGGACAGGTGCTCCAGATCAAGGAGCGGGATTATGTCGAGGCCGCACGGGCAATCGGTGCCAACTCCTCCCGGCTCGTCGGCCGGCACATCCTGCCGAACTCGATCACGCCGATCATCATTCAGGCGACGATCGATGTTGGTTTTGCGATTCTGGCGACAGCCGGCCTTTCATTCATCGGGCTTGGTGCGCAGCCTCCAACTCCGGAGTGGGGCGCGATGATCGCCGACGCCCGCCAGTTCTTCCGGGATGCCTGGTGGTATTTCACCTTCCCCGGCGTTGCCCTCACGATCACTGTTATCGGCTTCAACCTGCTGGGCGATGGTTTGCGTGATTACTTCGACCCGCGAACGCGCGGTAGTTGATCGGAAGCAACGTTCACAGCCGAGTGCCGGCCCAAAAAGGAGGTTGTCTGCAGGTGAGGTAAGCCCGCGGAGAAGGACTGTCTATTACCAGGACCACGTCATCCGGATCACAAAACAATGGAGGTACCTGAACCATGTCCAATGAGAACAACCGGGAGTTCATGGATCTACTCCTGGGCGCAAGGATGAAAATGCTAACCCGGCGCCAGGTATTGCATCGTGGCCTTGCTCTTGGCCTCTCCTCTCCGGTCATCATGTCACTCCTGGCTGCCTGTGGTGACGATGACGAAGCAGATCCCACCGCCACCTCCGCTGCACCGGCAGCACCGACCAACACCCGGGTCCCGGTCATTTCCGCCACCAACACCCCGTCTTCTGAAGACGAGGATGAGGAAGACTCCGAGCCGGATCCGACCGATGCTCCGGACCGCAACGAATCCGACAACCGCGAGTTCACCATGCTCTTCACCGGCGGTGTGCCGGATGTTGACCCGCAGTCTGCCTATGACAATCAGGCCAGTAGTATGTTCATGGCCACCTACGAGATGCTGATCCGCCTCAAGGGCGAAAGCACCTTCGAGTATGAGCCGATGCTGGCGCACTCGTGGGAAGCCAACGACGACCTGACCGAATTCACGTTCGAGATCGCCGAAGGCATCACCTTCCACGATGGAACACCCTGCGATGCCGAGGCGGTGGTGGCATCGTTCCGCCGCTTCCACGAAATGGGCCGTGGCCCGGTTGACGTTATCAAACGCTTTATTGAGGACCCGGTGAGCCAGATCGAGGCAGTGGATGCCACAACCATCAAGTTCACCTGCAACAAGCCGGAGCCACTCTTCCTGGCTGCAATGGCATCCAACTACGGCCCGATGGTCGTCTCACCAACTGCCATGGAAGAACACAAGACCGACGCCGATCCCTACGCACACGAATGGTTTGCCCAGAACATGGTCGGCACCGGCCCCTACAAGGCGGTGGAAATCGAACCGCAGGAGCGCTTCGTCTTCGAGCGTTATGAGGGCTACTCCCACGGTCCGCACCATTTCTTCGACCGGATCATTGCCCGCGTCGTGCCGGAAGGTGGCACTCGCCGGCAACTGGTCGAGACCGGTGATGCTGACGCTGTCGCGGTGCTCGCGGCCGATGACTACGTTGCCCTGCGCAATAACCAGGATGTCCAGGTCATCGAGTACGACTCCACCCAGTGCAACTGGATCCGGTTGAACTATGCGCTGCTGACGCCAGAGGCACGACGGGGTCTTTGCTATGCATTCCCGTACCAGGAAGTTGTCGACCAGGTGTTGCTCGGCTTCGCCAAGCCGCAGGGCCCGATTGCCGATACCGTCGTTGGCTTCGATCCTTCTGTGCCTCTTTTCGAAACTGACCTTGAGAAGGCAAAGGAACTGCTGACCGAAGGTGGTGTGGGCGAAGGAGATGAACTGGAATACATCGTCGCCGACGGTAATGCCAACGACCAGTCGATTGCCGAGCTCTTCCAGGCAAACCTGGCCGAGATCGGTGTGAACCTGGTAATCAACCGTGTGGATCGCTCGGCCCTCATTGACATGGCCTACGGCGATGCACCGCCGGAAGAGCGGCCGCACATGATGTCCAGCGGATGGTGGCCGGACTACAACGACTCCTACAATCAACTCTTCCCGAACTTCCACCCGGATTCCGCCGGCAGCGCCGGTTCGAACTCGATGTTCTACGGCAATGAAGAAGTCGGCCGCCTGCTGGACGTCGCCCGGGATGCGACGACCGAGGAAGAACTGGTCGACGCAACCGGCAAGATCCTGCAGATCATGATCCAGGACGACCCGGCAGCTGTCTTCTACGCCCAGGTCATCCGCGTCGCGGTTCTCCGCCATGACATACGTGGATTCAAGCCAAACGGCATCTACATTGCCGCGTATAACTTCCACGAGATGTGGCGCGAAGCCTCCTAGGAATGACAAAGCGGCGGGCCGGATGGCCCGCCGCTTCTCGTTACGACCTTATCCGCTCAAGCAATACTGCATCGACCACCACATCTTCAATGAAATGCTCCGTGGGATCAAAGGCAATCAACCGTTGGCGCAGCTCGCGTTCAAATCCTTCCCGCTTGTCGCCCAGGACCTCGGGCGAGCAGAAGGATGTCGAGTAAAGATGTCCGACAACGCTGTCGATATCCCAGGTGCGCTGATACCGGAACTGATGAAACTCCGGCGCACCATACTCCGGGCCGGCAATCCGGGGAATCAGGGTCTCCCAGCGTTCATTTGCCTGGTTTGAATATCCCGTCCCTGCCCGGCGACGTTGCCCCAGCCACTCCCGCACAGTCTGGCCGACCAGGTGTTCCCACGGCTTGCTACCACTCCAGACGCCACAACCATCCCCGGTAATCACGATCCCGCCGCCGGCAACCAGCAACCCGGCAAGATCACTCAGCACCTGCCGGCCATTCATCCAGTGAAACGAGCGGCCCATCGTCACCAGGCGGAAAGGCGCAAACGGTTCGGCTGCCTCAACAAGTTCTGTCGAACCGGCCTGTACCAGGTGGACATTCCCGATTCCAGCCTCCCGGATCACCCGTTCAGCCTCAGCCAGCATCGCGGCATCGGGGTCCATCCCGATCGCCTGCTCGACGTGGGATGCGAACGGCAAAATGAGTTGACCGGTGCCACAACCAAGATCCAGTTGCCGTCCGGAACCATCCAGCCCGAACCGGTCAACCACCAGCCGGATCATCGCATCCGGATACCCTGAGCGATAGCGGGCGTAATACCAGGCAGTACCGGCGAAGAGGGACATCCTGGCACCTCCCGAAGCAACGATGGAGACAAAAAACGGCGGCCGATCGGATGATACATCCGCCCCGGCCGCCGTCGGCGATCAGGTTATGCCTGCTTTGGCGGGAAGCGGCCGGAGCTTTCCAGCCGTGCCAGCAAGCCGGCTTCATCCAGTTGCTGGCGGACTTCCTCTTCAGTCCGGCGCTTGGCCGGGAAGTTGTCGTCCTGGGCAATCTGGGCCATCAGGCGAGCCACCAGCACAGCCGACATCTGCAGACCGCGCGGGTGAATCTTGTCGAAGGTATCCGCCTCGGTGTGACCCCAGCCACGGCCGATCATACCGGCGCTGGTGTCGCGGGCGTTCAGTGTGCCATTCGGGATGCCTCGCACCGCGAACGGGAAGTGGTCCGAATGGGAGTTCAACTGGTTGCGCACTGCGAACGGATAGTGGTGGTCATTGGCCCACTGCTCGAAGTAGGTCTGCAGTTCATCCCAGCCGGAAAGCACCAGTTGTTCCTGGCCACCCTGACCACGACCTGCACCGTCCAGGTTCATCACGAAGACGAACTTGTCCGGGTCGTTGGTGGCAGCGTGATGCCAGGCACCATTCAGGCCAAGCTCTTCCGAGCCAAAGCAGATCACGCGAACGGTCCGCTTCAGCTTGCCCTTCAGACCAGCCAGCGCACGGGCAGCCTCCATACCGGTCACCGCACCGGCACCGTCGTCGCCTGCTGCCTGGGAAATGTCATGGCCGTCGAAGTGGCCACCCATCAGCACGATCTCATCCGGCTTTTCGGAACCGACAATCTCGCCAACCACGTTGTAGCTCGTGCTGTCGAACGTCCGGTTTTCGGTCTTGATGGTGACGTTGCCCGGGCCCTTCTTCAGCAGCCGCAGGATCATCGAGCCGGACTCATAGGAAACACCAACCGCCGGGATCGGTGCTTCGCGGGCGGATGCTCCCTTGCCATGCGGATCGTTGCCGGGGATCGAGCCGGTAATGTGGAGCAGGCCGGGATTCTGGTTGATATAGATGTAGCCGGCAGCGCCGTGCTCGACTGCCCAGTTGTACTTGTCGATCCGGTGGCTGCCACGCTCGCCGGGGCGGTTCGTTTCAGACGCGGAGATAACGATTTTGCCCGGAACCTGGTCAGCCAGCCGCTGGAAGTCCGCCAGTTCACCGTCGCCGACATCCAGCAGGTCAGCGGTCAGATCCGCCGAAGGGCAGTAGGGCAGTGCCACGCAGGAGAAGGCCTTCTCCACCGGAGCGTTCAGGGTGAGAGAGGCCGGTCCGCGCTCCCAGCTCGGCAGCGGGAACTCTTCGATACGCACATTCTCCAGCCCGTAGGACTCGAGTTTGCGCTTGATGAACTCAGCACCGAGGCGTTCGGATTCCGAACCACCAAAGCGGTGGCCGATATCGTCGCACAGCTCGCGGAGCGTTTCGTATGCCTCATTTGATGTCCAGATTTCGCCAATGATATGGCGTTCAATCTCCTGGAAATTGTCGTTCGCCAAGCGAACCCTCCTCTGATTGTTCCAGCCAACGGACGGTACTTGCGGGCATCATAGCGCACTTTCCGGACGCTACCGGCAGGGAATTACGCAATTGGCATGCCCTTCCGGCCATTCAGGGTGTGTTCGCGGGTCTTTCCTGCGAAACATCCGGTGTCCATTTGACACAGACTGACCTGGCATGCAATAATTTGGCCATGTGGACAGATATTGATACAGGCGAACAAGAACCAGTCCGGTCGTTCATTGAGGAAGCGCGACGAGCGCAAATTGTCGAACACACCATCGAGGTGTTGGCGGAGGTTGGGTATAGCGGAGCATCGCTGGCGTTGATCGCCCAGCGTGCCGGAATCAGCAAGGGGGTTATTTCCTACCATTTCAAGGGCAAAGCCGATTTGATGGACGAGGTGGAGCGGCAGATCAACCGCTCGATGCGTGCAGCCATCGCCCCCCGGGTCGAAGCGCAGGCGACACCTGGCGGCATGCTGCGGGAGTTCATCCGCGCAAACCTCGATTACATGCGCGCAAAGCGCTCCAACGTTATTGCCAGTATCGAGATCTTCTATATGCGGACACACGGCAACGACCGCCGGCCCGAATACGGGATGTTCGATTACGAGCCAATGCTCGAAAACCTTGATCTGATCCTGGCTGCCGGACAGGCATCCGGCGAATTTACGGCGTTTGATACCCGGATTATGGCGATCACCGTCTGGTCTGCCATTGAAGGGGCACTGACACAGTGGTCAGCCGACCCTGATCTTGATCTGGAGAAGTACGCCGACGAACTTGTGTGCCTGTTCGACCGGGCTACCAGGGCGAACACGGTAGGCTAGAACAGAGCCGGCCGCAACGTAGCGGCCAGAAAGGGGACAACGTGATTGAAGTCCAGAACCTGACCAAACGGTTCGGCACAACAACGGCTGTTGACCAGCTGAGCTTCACCGTCAAACCAGGTATTGTGACCGGCTTTCTGGGGCCAAACGGCGCAGGCAAGACAACTACCATGCGGGCCATCCTTGGCCTCGACCGGCCGACCAGCGGGCAGGCACTGATTGACGGGAAGTCCTATCAGGATCTTCCGGCCCCGATCCACGTGGTTGGTTCCCTGCTCGATGCAAAGGCGGTCAACGGTGCCCGCAGCGCAAGGCAACACCTGCGCTGGATTGCCAAAGCCGGAGGCGTACCCACCAGACGGGTGGACGAGGTCCTCGATTTGGTAGGCCTTACATCGGTTGCCGGCCGCAAGATCGGCGGATTTTCGCTCGGTATGTCCCAGCGGCTCGGCATTGCCACTGCATTGCTCGGCGACCCGGGCATCCTGCTGTTTGACGAACCGGTCAACGGCCTCGACCCGGAAGGCATTCTCTGGGTTCGCACCCTGATGCGAAAACTGGCGTCGGAAGGCCGTACGATCCTCGTTTCCAGCCATCTGATGAGCGAAATGCAGGAGACTGCCGACCACGTTGTTGTCATCGGGCGCGGCAAATTGATTGCCGATTCATCCATGAGCGATTTCATGCTCCGGAGTGCCGGTGGCACTGTTCGGGTTGTTTCACCGCAGGCAGCCGAACTCGCCAACCTTCTGGAACGAGCCGGCGCAACGATCACCACCCAGGCAGATGGCACGCTCATTGTCTCCGGCATGAATGCCGCCGGGGTTGGCGATCTTGCAGCCGAAAACAATATCCGCCTGCATGAACTCGCGCCACAACGCGCCAGCCTGGAAACAGCCTTTATGGAACTGACCCGGGAAAGCGTGGACTACCGATCCGGAACCGAAGATGCCGCCGGACAGGGGGGACTCTAGATGTCTACAACTGCCATGACCGAACAACGCACAAAGCCGAACTATGCAACGCCGGGCTTCGGAGCAACGCTCGCTTCGGAGTGGACCAAGTTCATCTCACTACGCTCAACCTACATCACGCTGGCGATTGCGTTCGTCCTCTCGGTTGGGATGGCTGCCCTGTTGGCCCTGGCAGTCGGTGCAACCTACAGTGACTGGAACGAGGCCGAACAGGCGACCTTTGACCCGATCACCTTTTCGTTCTCCGGCTGGCTCTTCGGCTCGATTGTCTTCATCGTGCTGGGCGTCCTGCTGGTTTCCAACGAGTATTCATCGAAGATGATGCCGCTGACGCTCACGGTCACCCCTCAACGTGGCCGGCTGGTGGCAGCAAAACTGCTCCTGGTTGGCGTCGTGACCATGGTTGCCGCGGTCATCACCATGATCTCGATGTTCTACGCGGCCCAGATCGTGTTCGGGTTGTTCGATATGCCAACTGTTGGACTGTTTGATGAAGGCGTTCCGCGAGCAATTATCGGGACCGGCCTGCTCACCCCGATGTTCCCGTTGATCGGTGCCTGTCTCGCCTTTGTGTTGCGCAGCACGGCCGGTGCGATCACCGCAACCCTGGGATTCCTCTGGTTGCCATCGATCGTCGGCTCATTCCTGCCTCGCTGGTGGCAGGAGAACATCATCTCGCTCCTGCCGAGCAACGCAGCTGATGCGCTGACAATCTCCCACATCCAGTCCAGTGACTCCATGCTGGATTCGATGCCGCTGGCAGCAGTGGTCGTCGCCGCCTGGATGGTCCTCTTTATCGGGCTCGCCTACGTCAGTTTCACCCGGCGCGACGCCTGATCAGAACGCATCTCCAACGGCCGGTCCGCTTGACCGGCCGTTTTGCGTGTCTGGCACAAACCGGTTGACAAAACCTGCGACAGCCGGGGCGACGGGCGATACAATGTTGGCTGGCAATTGATTGTTGAAGGAGTGACCAATGGCGCGCCGCGAAGATGCCAAGCGGATTGAAGACCTTGAACGACGTAGCGCCATGCAAGAGCGCGAAATGATTATCCTGGCCGAGACAATCAAGGAACTTGCAACCCAGTTGCAGCACCTTGCCCAGTCCCAGAAGGAGATCCTTGAATCACACAATGGCTTCCTCCAACAGCTCGCTGATCTGGAAGCACGCACCTCGCCGGGTAATCGCAATGCCTGAAATCATGGATATCCCTGCCATCCGGATGTTGGCTGGATAAGGAGCCGTTCCGGATGAGATTCCCGCGCACTGTTGCCACTGCCTGCCTGCTCGTGCTTCTCCTCGCCGGCATGCTCCCGTTCGCCGTGCCCGGCAGCAGGGCCGCGGCTCCGGACGATATCGGCACAGTGCATCGTCTGGATTCGAATGCACCACTTCCCGAACCGGGCCGGGCGCAACCACGATCCGACCGTGATCTCCAGTTGGTCATTGGCCGCGACGAACGTTCCCGGATAACACCGACTACCACCGCACCACACAAGTCGATCGCCTACATCGAAGCCTGGGACGACCAGCAGGGAATTGGCTATTCCTGCACCGCTACCTTCATCGGACCACGCACCCTGCTGACCGCTGCCCACTGTGTCTGGATCGACGAGTTCGTCAATGGCTGGCCAGACCGCGTCCTGGTGGCCGCAGCACAGGATGGTATTTACAGTCCCTACGGCAAGAACATGGCCAGCGAGGTCTGGGTGCCGAACGGCTGGTCAGGCTCTACCGGCAACACGTTGCAGCGCTTCCAGTGGGATTTCGCCCTGATCATGTTGCCCGACACACAGATGAGTGACGCCGCCGGCACACTGGAACTGGGCATCCTTTCCGATGCCACCCTGCAGATGCCGACCTTCCAACCGGTCACCAGCGGATACCCCGGCGACAAACCGGCCGGCACCCAATGGATGGCCACCCAGCCTTCGTTTGATCGGGTTACCTCGACCCAACTGGTCAACTCACTCGATGCCTTCCAGGGACAGAGCGGATCGGCGATCTGGGGAGCCAACGACGGACGAATTGTTGGCATCGTCTCGTACGAAACCCGCACCACCAACTACGCCCTGCGGATCACCCAGCGGGTACTTGATGCCCTGCTCGGTGCCTGCGAAACCCTGCAGTGCTCCTTCTTCTATTCCATTGAAGGGGAACTTGACGTCACCCGGTTCGCCCAGACCTGGGCACGCACTGACCAGCCCGTCAACGACGGGACCGTCAGCCGCACCTGGATCTGGGGGCCGGAGAGTAACGCCTTCACGATGGTGGAGCAATACGATGAAAGCCCCGGCGGCGAGCGGACCGTGCGCTATTTCGATAAATCACGCATGGAAATCTCGAACCCTGCCAGCAGCCCAACCTCGCTCTGGTATGTCACCAACGGCTTGCTGGTGATCGAGATGATCACCGGCAATCTCCAGACCGGCGACAACTCGTGGCAACAACGCGAACCAGCGCAGGTGAACGTTGCCGGCGATGGCGATGATCCGCTTGCACCAACCTATGCATCACTGGCCGGACTGCTTGGCATGCCGGCAACGGTTGAAGGGGAAATCATCACCCAGACCATCGACCGCAACGGAAGCATCTCCAGCAACCCGGATCTTGCGGCACTTGGCGTCACCGCCAGCCATTTCGTCCCCGAAACCAACCATTCAGTTGCGTCTGTTTTCTGGGAGTTCGTGAACTCCCGCGACCTCGTCTACCAGAACGGTTCGCTCACCATCGACAACCTCTTCCTGAACCCGTTCTATGCCACCGGCCTGCCAGTCACCGAGCCATACTGGATCACAGTGAAAGTCGATGGCTACTATCGCGATGTCCTCATCCAGGCCTTTGAGCGCCGTGTCCTGACCTACACCCCGGATAACCCGCCGGGTTGGCAGGTTGAGGCCGGCAATGTCGGCCAGCACTACTATCAGTGGCGCTACGAATAGACGACGGCTCACCTAAAGGAATATCCGCCATGACAAGACGGTTTCTCATGGTTCTCTGCCTGATGCTAACCACCGGTTGGGTTGCATCAACCGTCGAGGCTGCCCGCCCGCCGGTATCAACCCACCTGGACGACATCACCAGCATTGAGCATCTCCGGGCAGCGGCATCGACCCTGACATCGGCAGATGCCGGCGATTTCACTCCGGTGGAGCGCCGGGTCACTGCCACACCGCCGGATGACTGGCAGCCGGATCCTGCTCGTGACCTGCAGAATATTCATGGCGCCGATGACCGGATTCGCCTCTCGCCGGCCTTGACCCCGTATACCTACATCCTCAGCGCATGGGAAGACTTCACCTACGCCAGCAGTTGCTCCGGGGCCTTCATCGGACCCAAGGTCGTCTTGACCGCCGCCCACTGCATCTATGACCAGGAACTCGGCATCTGGGCTGATGCATCCATCATCATTCCCGGCAAGGACAGCACCATCGAACCACTCGGCTACGTCTTTTCGACCCTGTATTATGTCCCGGCCGGATTTATCAACAGCACCGGAAACTCGCTCGATTCCATCGCGTTCGATTTCGCCATCATCGTGCTGGATACCCCGCTCGGCAACACCGCCGGCACGCTCACCCCGGCCGTTCTCTCCAACCAGGAACTGATAGCACCTGACCTTGCACCATTTACCATCGGCTATCCCGGCGACAAACCGGAAGGAACCCAGTGGAAAACCACCGAAGGTGCACTGACCGAGGTTGACCCGACCTTCATCTACAGCCGTCTGGATGTCATTCCCGGCCAAAGTGGCTCCCCGGTCATGCGCGGTAGCGACGGCGTGATCTTCGGGGTGGTCTCATCCACACTAACCTTCTGGAACAACTCGAACATCGAGATCGCGCGGCGGATCAACACCGACACCATCACCTTCATCCAGCAATCCTGCGCGGCCACCGGATGCACCATCAACACCTATACCCCGCCAGCCACACCAACCCCGGAACCACCCGAAGAGCCGGAAGAACCTGCCGGGCCAACCGATCCGGAACCAACCGTGCCGCCAACACCGGAACCCGAACCGGAAGAACCACCCACGACACCATCGTTGCCTCGGCCACAACCTGCCGGCGAGCCGCATCCAGCGTTCGAGACAACCTGGGCACGCCCGGACCTGCCGGTGGCTGACGGGGATGTCAGTCGCACCTGGATTTGGGGACCGGAACCATTCACCGGCGCTGTCTACGAACCATACGCCGAAGCACCCGGTGGCCAGCGAATGGTGATCTATTACGACAAGTCACGCATGGAAATCACCAACCCGTCCGGTGATGCCAACTCCCCCTGGTTCGTCACCAACGGCCTGCTGGTGAAGGAACTCATCACCGGACTGCTTCAGGTTGGCGACCACACCTTCGAGGAGTACGCCCCGGCCGAAATCAACGTCGCCGGCGATTCCGACGACCCGACCGGCCCAACCTACGCCACCTTCGCATCCGTTCTGGATACCGCCCCGCTCCCGACCGGAACCGTCATCACCCAAACCATCGACCGCGACGGCAACATCGGCACCAATCCATCCCACGCCTCACACAATGTCACCGCCGCCCGCTACGTCCCGGAAACCGACCACACCGTCGCGAGCGTGTTCTGGGACTTCATGAACTCCGAAGGCCCCGTCTTCACCGGCGACCTCACCACCGCCCCGCTCTTCCCCAACCCCTTCTACGCCACCGGCCTCCCCATCACCGAACCCTACTGGGCCACCGTCAAAGTCGCCGGCACCTACCAAACCGTCCTCATCCAGGTCTTCGAACGCCGGGTACTGACCTACACCCC
>CAYWXR010000031.1:22544-33743 GCA_964462545.1 uncultured Thermomicrobiales bacterium | reverse complement strand
GGAGAAATCAGGCTGAAACGATACATCAACCCTCAAGTGCGCTACCATACAGCTATCAGCGACACGTGTATTCAGACACGGGGAGTGAAGGGGGCCAGAATGCTCGATATGGGCTTTGAAGAGATGACCAAGACCGAACGGGTTATGGCTGCGGTGGCCGGGGACGAGGTTGACCGCATACCGGTCTGTTTCTGGCACCATTTCAAACCAGCGGGGTCGGGCCGGCGCATGGCGGAGGCTACTCTCGACTTCTTCGAGGCAACGTTTGATCTCGACATTATCAAGATCATGCCTGACCTGCCGTATCCATTCCCTCGCCGGTCGATTCGTGACATCAACGACTGGACCCTCGTCGAGCCGGTCAACACCGAACGATCCAGGTTCTTCAACCAGCGGGCAGTGGCTATCCAGGCCCTGCGCGATGCCGTCGGGTATGAAACGCCAATCATCATGACGGTCTTCTCGCCATTGTGCGAGGCGCTGCACTTCACCGAAACCCGGGAGATGTTCCTGGAACACGCACGTGAATCACCCTCGCTGGTTCATGAAGCGCTGGCGACGATTGCCGAGAACCTGAGGGCCCACATTCAGGACTGCATGGATGCCGGCGCAGATGGTGTTTTCTTTGCCCTGCAAGGTTGCACTGACACGATCATGTCGAGAGACCTCTACCGGGAACTTGGCCGGCCATATGACCTGATGGCGTTGCAGGGGGCACGAGACAGCTGGCTGAACATCCTCCACATTCACGGTGACAAGGACCTGCATTTTGACGAGGTGCTGGATTATCCGGTGCAGGTGCTCTCCTGGTCTGACCGGCTGGCCGGGCCATCCCTGCGGGAAGCACGTTCGAAAACCAGCAAGTGTTTGATGGGTGGCTGGCACGAGTTTGGCGCGCTCTCCAATGGTCCTTCCGAAGAGATTCGATCCGAGGCGGAAGATGCCATCCGGCAAACTGCGGGGCGGCGGTTTATTCTGGCAAATGGCTGCTCGGTTCCGGATGATACCGACCATGAATGGCTGCATACCGCCCGGGAAATTGTGGACGAGCTGGAGCTACCGTCCGATTGATGCGGAACGGAATAGCCGTGAACGACGGGTGCGGTGGGTGTCATGTCGAGTAGGACCACCAAGGAGCGGGGCGTCATCATTGCGGTGATCAAGGATGTCTTTTTCGGGATCACCGTGCGAAACACCATCAAGAAACTGAACTTTGAAGCGCAGTTGATCAAGACGACCGACCAGTTGGCCGATACGGTCGCTGTGTATGATCCCTCGTTGGTTATTCTTGATCTGCAGGTGATCGAAAACGAATCTGCCTGGAGCTCGGTAACGGCGATCAGGGAGATGAATATCCCGGTGCTGGTGTTTGGCCCGCACAAGGATGTCGAAGGTTTACGGGCTGCAAAGGCTGCCGGGGTTTCCCGGGTGGTGGCAAACAGCCAGTTCCATCGTGAAATGCCCACGCTGATCGAACGCTACGTCCGACAGGAAGGCGAAGAGGAATAGGCGGCCAAAGGGCCGCCTGTCCTGTATCAGTTAGTCATCATCGTCTTCGCTGGTGTCCTCATCCTGGTCACCGGGGCCCGGAGTTGGTGAAGGGCCCGGGGTCGGGGTTGGTGGTGGAATCTCCTGATTAGCTTCCAGGGTTATGGTGGTTCCGCCAGCATGGACATCGTCAATCCGTACATTGATTTCGTATGTCACCTGCCGGTTGCGCACATCCGGTGCGCGGAACTCGATCGGCAGTGCGATCCAGCCGCGTTCGATTGCCTCACGTGGTACCGGGATTCGTTCCAGAACGCTGTTGCCGATGCTTGTGATGATCTCGACGTTGTTGTCTTCCTTGAGGTCTTCGAACTCCAGCGCAATGAACAGTTCCACTACCTGGGTTGGCCAGACGTCAAGGCGCTGGATGGCTGCGTCCGGAGCCGAGGTTTGCCGATTCACTGATTCAGCAACCACAACCCGGATTAATTCCACCTGGTCCTGAGGAGTTGTCGGCGTTGGCTGGACAGATGGCGTTTCCTCGTCCTGTCCACCTGCGTCACCATCGACGACCTCGAAACGGTACTGGCCGATGATGGTGCCGTTCAGTCGCAGGATGACGGTATGGTTGCCCGTTGTCAGTCCCGGCTCGGGCCGATAGGTGAAGGTCATGTTCCGGTTTGAGGCATCCGGCTGGGCATTATCCGGTGGCCCTTGATAGAGCAGGATATCGCCCCGCATCCACTGGGCAGTAAAGATCATGCCGGTGGGATCGACCATGTTGGAAATCCGTGTGGCAAGGATGATCTGCCCTGCCCGGCGATCGAAGCGCCGGGTGGGGTTAACCGGCCGGCCAGACTGGTCGACCTCAAGCGCCAGCGCTGCCTCGGCAATAATGTCCGCCGGATTGCCAACTCCTACCCGGAACGCGTAGGAATCGATTGGCCGATCATTCACGATCAGTTCGACGCTGTGTTGTGATGCGGGATTGAGTTGGGCAATGGGGCGAAATCGAAGCGATATCCAGCGGGTTTCGTTTGGGCTGTCCTCGACAATCGCGTCACTCTGGCCGATTACTTCATCGTTCTCGTACCAGATTGCCTGGAATCTGGCGTTTGCCGGTACGTGGCGGGCACGGATTGCCAGGTAGATGTTCTGCTGCTCCTGCGAGAGCACCGATACCTCATTCACCGGGGCGCCGTTGTCATCGACAGCCGTGGAAAGGACGACCCGCTCGATCACCAGCGACATGTCGGCTGATTCGGCGGTCTGGGTTCCGGCAAACGGTAGTTCGGTAGGAGTCGGTGATTCCGCAGGTGCAACTGAAGGCGTCGGTGATGGTTCCGCTTCGAATTGACCGCCGGCAGAGCACGATGCAAACACCAGACCGGCAGCAAGAAGCAGGCAGGCGAACCTGAACCGGGGAAGTCTAGCTTCCAGCCGGTCGCCGGTATTCCCCGAATGCTTCCTGATACTCATCGGAAACTTCCATCGCGGTCTTGTGAACATAGATTCGGGTTGTTGTCGGGGATGCGTGCCCGAGCAGTGTCTGGACTGTTGATTCACGAACTCTCCGGCGGACAAGCTCCGATGCAAGACCATGACGAAAGGAGTGAGGGGTGATCTCTGCCTCAACGCCAGCCGCCACACACAATTGAGCCACAATATGTTCTACGGTTCGTGGGGAGATCTGGTTCCCCGGTACACCGAGGCGGTCACGGCCCGAAAAGGCAGGGAATGCGCCGGTGCCACGCCCGCCATCGCCACGGGCTGTCCAGTAGCGCATCAATGCTTCAGCAGTATCCGAGTCAAAGAGCACAGTTCGGCTCTTGCCCCCCTTGGCGCGGTAGATCGATGCAGTGCCATTCTGCAGGTCGATGTCCCGCCGGCGCAGAGCGCACAGTTCCGACACCCGCACTCCGGTCCGGTACATGAATGGAATCATGGCCTGAATTTTCAGACGGCGAAGTTCCTGGGCCGGTTTTTCTTCCTTGGGCAAGTTCCGGACATGGCGGACAATCTTTTCAAGATCATCGAGAAAGATGTCCGGTGGGGGTGGGGTGAACCGGGGCATGATGCCCTGAACCCGGGTCCTGAGTTTGTCGTTTGGCAGATCAGGGTGGAAATCAAAGGCAGCAAGGTAGGAATACCATTTACGGACAGCGGCAAGCTGGGTCTGGAGTGTTCGCATCCGGGAGATGTCTTCCGGAGAGCGCAAGTCGTCCGGCATTTCGGCAGTCAGGAATGACGTTACGTGGTCGATTGCCAGATCGGTTACCGGGGCAGTTGCCGGATCAATGCCGAAATCGCGCGAGACATGGTCGAGAAACTTTCGGATTGAGTAGTCATAGGTGCGCCGGGAACGGGGAGAGAGATGCAGGTCCTCGTCGATGAACCGCCGGTGCGCGTCGGAGATTGTCGTTTCCATGGTTAACCGCTCCGTACATCACGTCCGCCAGTGAGTGTACGTACAGTATACCCGTTTGAGGAAAAGGTACGGGGCGACGGGAGACCCGCCGCCCCGGCTGGTGGCTAAGCGCCGAGTTCGTAGGAGCCTTCGTGTGCATGTTGCAGGTAGAGGGCGAGGAGATCGACACAGGCCTGGAGGTCGTCCACCGACACCATTTCGTTCACGGTGTGGATGTAGCGGGTGGGCAGTGAGAGGGTGATGACCGGCACACCGCCGCGGGCGAAGAGGATCGCGCCGGCGTCGGTGCCACCGCGCGGCAGCACTTCCATCTGGTGGGCGATGTCGTTGGCTTCTGCCAGGTCGCGGAAGTGGTTGACCATCTTGTGGTTCGAGATGTGTGAGGAGTCGAACACCTTGATGGCTGCGCCATTGCCGAGCCGGGAGACCGTTTCGTGGTCTGCTCCTCCGGGAATGTCCATCGCCAGGGTGACATCGAGTGCGACACCGATGTCCGGGTCTACGTGGTAGGCGGCGGTGCGGGCACCGCGCAGGCCGACTTCTTCCTGGACGGTTGCAACGGCGACAACCGTGCAGTCGACCGGGTTACCGGCCAGTTTCCGGAGTGCCTCCAGCATGATGTAAACGCAGACGCGGTCATCCATGGCCTTGCCGATGACGTTGTTGCCGACTTTCTCGACGGTCCGGTCCATCGTGACCATATCGCCAACCCGGACGACTTCCTTCACTTCGTCACCGGAGAGCCCGATATCAACAAAGATGTCGTCGATCTTTGGCGTAGGCATTTCACCGGGCGAGAGCAGGTGGATCGGCTTGGCCTGGTTCGCCATGACGCCGCGCAGTTGATCGCCCTTGAATCCGTGGACAATAACCCGCTGGGCCGGCAGGACGCGAGGATCAAAACCGCCAACCGGCTGGAGGCGGATGAAGCCCTTGTCGTCAATGTGCTTCACGAAGAAGCCGATTTCATCCATGTGGGCGGCGACCATGACGGTTGGACCACCGGTGCCTTTCTTGACACCGACAACGTTGCCAAGCCGGTCAACGCTGATCTCGTCGACCAGGCCTTCCATCTCCTTCTTTACAAATGAGATAACTGCGTCCTCTCGCCCACCAATGCCGGGGAGTTCACACAGCGCCTTCAGCAGGTCATAGTTCATGCGTACGATCCCATCCTGATCACACGTGCGGGTGATGCCGCACCGGTCAAATCTCCCGAGTACATGGCGCAAACGGGACTTTCGGTATGTAGGCATTCTAGCCCTGCCGGACAAGAATTCCTATCGAGGGTTTTCCGCGCAGAAGGGCCAGGATTCGTATGGAGCCGACTCCGTTTACCAATCGCATCCTGCTGCACCCGCTTGTCGGGGCAATATCGGCACTGGTTGTGGTGCTGCTGGCTTCGCTGCTGTTGGGAAGTTCTCCTCACCCTGCAATCACTATCGGTTTGATGCTGATTGGTACCGGTATTGGCCTGGTGGTTGCCCGTTTCGGGAACATGGGGCCGTTCCAGGGAGAGTTCGGTTCCCCCTGGTTTGAAGCCGACCTCGGCGAGACCCTTCGACGCGAAGTCGCCCGATCCGCCCGGTTTGGACGTGAACTGAGCATTGTTGCGGTGCGGCAAACCGGCGGACAGCAGATCCCGTGGGATCAGCACATCCGGGAAGCGGACCAGGCTGTCGCTTGCCGGAATGGCTGGACGCTGATGATCCTTGCCGAAACCGGAAAGGACGGCGCCCAGCGCATGGTGGAGCGTGCCACTGCCGGAATCAGTGCTGAAATCCAGGCAGTGATTATGGACCCATCGGTGACGCATCACGATCCGCGAAAGCTTGGCGCAGCTCTCCTGGAACTGGTGAGGAACCCGTCTCCACTTGAGTCCCCGGCGCCAGTGAGCGTCCGGCGGGATACAGACCGACTGCAGTGGCCTGCCGGGTAGCACGTATGGGTTTGGCAGGTGATGTACCCTTCCTGAGCTATGCACTTGAGTTCAGGAAGGATGAACCTCACCGATGGCATTTGATATTGAGCGCGCCCGGCGCGATACCCCCGGAGTAGAACAGGTACTCCACTTCAACAATGCGGGCTCCTCACTCATGCCGCAACCGGTTCTGCGCGCCCAGATCGACCACCTCAAACTGGAAGCCATGACCGGCGGCTACGAAGCTGCTGCCCAGCAAACTGATGCAATCCGCAATGTCTATACAGCCGCTGCGACGTTGATTGGTGCCCAGCCGGAAGAGATCGCGGTTATCGAAAACGCGACCCGGGCCTGGGACATGGCGTTCTACTCGATTCCCTTCCAGCCGGGCGACCGTATTCTGACCGCGAAATCCGAATATGCCAGCAACTACATTGCTTATCTTCAGGTATCCCGGCGCACCGGAGCGGTTGTCGAGGTCATCCCGAACGATGAATATGGCCAGACATCGGTTGAGGCGCTGAAGGAGATGCTGGATGACCGGGTGAAACTGGTTTCCATCACCCATGTGCCTACCAATGGTGGTCTGGTCAACCCGGTCAACGAGATCGGCAAGGTAGTCCGGGATGCTGGCGCACTCTTTCTGGTGGATGCCTGCCAGTCAGTAGGGCAGTTGCCGGTAAATGTTCAGGACATGCACTGCGACATGCTCTCGACCACCGGCCGGAAGTATCTGCGCGGCCCACGCGGGACCGGATTCCTCTATGTTCGGAACGAGATTGTTGACATGCTTGATCCGATCATGCTCGATCTTCACGCTGCGACGTGGGTTGGCCCGGATGAGTTTGAAATCGCCGATGGTGCCCGCCGGTTCGAAAACTGGGAAACCAACTATGCTGCCAAGATCGGCCTTGGCGTTGCGCTGGACTATGCCCTCGAGTGGGGCATTGATGCGATCTGGAAGCGTGTGCAGGCGCTCGGCGAGAAGCTTCGGGCCGAACTTGAAACGATCCCCGATGTGACCGTCCGGGACCTCGGGCAGGTTCGCTGCGGCATCGTGACGTTTGATGTTCAGGGACGCAACGCGGTTGAACTGCGCGACCTGCTCGAGGACTTTGCGGTGAATGTCACGGTATCCGGGCCCTCATCAACCCGTCTGGACATGGACGAACGCGGTTTGACCGGGTTGATCCGTGCATCGGTGCATTACTACAACACTGAAGCCGAGATCGGGCACTTCTGCGAGACCCTCGAGGGGTTGGTGATGCAGGGCTATACATCCTGACCGAATCAGGCGACAATAGGCAGACGGCGGCGAATGGTCGCCGCCTGCCTGTTTCACTGAATACGGAAGGATCGCCAATGAGTGCCGGTCAGTATCCACCGATTTTTGATGGACATAACGATACCATCCTGAGTCTGATGAGGACCGGGCGATCGTTCTTCGAGCGTAGCGACGAGGGGCATATTGACCTCCCACGTGCTCGCGAAGGCGGACTCGGTGGCGGTTTCTTTGCTGTGTATATTTCGGATCCCCTGCCGCCAGGAACCGAACCCAACGCCGCCAGCGTGCTGGATCGCTACAGCGACGTGGACAAGTTCCCCGAGCCGATGTCGCTGGAGTACGCCCAGAACAAGGCTCTGACGATGCTCGGCCGGTTGATTCGCCTCGAGGCGGAATCCAACGGCGAGTGCAAGATTATCCGGACAGCGGCCGATCTCGAACAGTGCATGAACGATGGCACCTTTGCCATCCTCCTGCACTTTGAAGGTGCCGAACCTCTCGATTTTGAAGGTGATGCACTGGAAGTCTTCTACGCTGCCGGCATCCGCTCCGTCGGTCTGACGCATAGCCGGCGGAATCGCTTCTGCACCGGTGTGCCGTTCAAGTTCCCGAGTTCGCCGGATACCGGCGATGGCCTGACCGAGGAAGGCAAGGAGCTCGTCCGCCAGTTGAACCGCAAGAAGGTCATGATCGACCTCTCGCACATCAACGAAAAGGGCTTCTGGGACGTTGCCTCGATCACCGATGCGCCGCTGGTTGCGACACACTCCAATGCCCACGAACTGTCAGAGACTCCACGAAACCTGACCGCGAAGCAGTTGCACGCGATTCGCGAGAGCAACGGCATCGCCGGTCTGAATTTCCACAGCGGTTTCCTGCGCAACGATGGCAAGTTCCAGTCGGATGTGCCGCTGTCGGTGATGGCTGACCACGTTGAGCGCATGGTTGAGCACGCAGGCATTGATTGTGTTGGCATGGGTTCTGACTTTGATGGTGCCCTGATGCCAGATGACCTGAAGGATGTTACCGGCCTGCCGAAACTGATGGCCGAGATCCAGAGCCGCGGGTATAGCGATGAGGATATGTACAAGCTCGCCCACGGCAACTGGCTCCGGGTGCTGCGCGAAACCTGGGGAGAGTAGGGGACGATCATGAGTGCAAACCGGTTTCCGGTTGTCTTTGATGGCCATAACGACACGATCCTCAGCCTGACCCGTACCGGACGATCGTTCTTTGAGCGGGGCACCGAGGGGCATCTCGACCTGCCGCGGGCAATCGAGGGCGGCGTCGGGGGTGGCTTCTATGCTGTCTACATTTCGAGCGATGCCTCACTGAATCCCACCGGCGATGATGTCCCTGCGGACTATGCCCGGGCACGTGCTACCTCGTTGCTCGGAAAACTGATCAACATCGAAGCCGAATCAGAAGGCAAGTGCAAGATTGTCCGGACAGCGGATGAACTGCAGCACTGTCTCGATAACGGGATTCACGCGATCCTGCTGCACATCGAGGGTGCCGAGCCCCTGGATACCGAAGGCGACGCACTGACGCTGTACCACGCAGCGGGGCTGCGTTCGGTTGGCATTACCCATAGCCGCTCGAACCAGTTCGGCCACGGCGTGACCTGGGTGCGGAACCGCCCGGATACACTGCCGGCGTCACCGGATACCGGCCCGGGACTGACCGACGCCGGCAAGCAACTGGTTCGCGATTGCAACCGGTTGGGCGTGATGATCGACCTGTCGCATCTGAATGAAAAGGGCTTTTGGGATGTGGCCGCTATCAGTGAACATCCACTGGTGGCAACACACTCCAATGTCCATGCAATCAGCCCGGTTTCCCGGAACCTGACCGACAAGCAACTGGATGCTATCCGGGATAGCAATGGTGTCGTTGGTCTGGCGTTTGTCGTCTCTTTCCTGCGGGAAGATGGAGCCCGGGACCCGGACAACACTCCAATCTCCAAGATGGTCGAGCATGTGAACTACATGGTCGAGCGAATGGGTATTGATTGTGTTGCGCTTGGTTCGGACTACGACGGTACAACGTTACCGACTGCTATCGGCGATGCCTCGCGGAACTACCTGGTGCTGGAGGCTCTCGAGGCTGCCGGATACGATCAGGAATCGTTGAAGAAGATTGCGCACGGGAACTGGGTTCGCGTGTTGCGTGAGACCTGGGGAGCGTAGGCGACACTGATGAGCCAGCCCCGATATACCGGACTCGAAGAGGCGATGCGCCGGATAGAGTCGGGGCAGCGCATCTTTATTCATGAGGCAGCAATGGCACCGCCAGTCCTGATTTCAGGGCTGGCGGTGCGCCTTCTGGACCTTGAGGATGTTGAGATTGTCCAGTTGCATACGGAGGGGCCGGCGCCATACGCGGCGCCCGAACTGGCCGGCCATGCACGGGTCAATGCGCTCTTCATCGGCGCGAATGTCCGCGAGGCGGTGAATGACGGTCGCGCCGACTATACGCCCGCGTTTCTGTCGGAGGTCCCCCGGTATTTCCAGGATGGCACCTTGCCGCTCGATGTGGCCCTGCTTCAGGTTTCCCCGCCTGACCGCCACGGGTTCTGCTCACTCGGTACTTCGGTGGCGGCCGCCCGCTCGGCGGCGGACAATGCACGTTTGGTCATTGCCGAGGTGAACCCACAGGTGCCGCGAACGCGGGGTAACACCTCAATCCACGTCAGTCGAATTGACGTTGCGGTAGAAACCAATCATCCTCTCCCGGTCCACCTGCCTGAACCGTGGGGTGACACTGAACGGGCAATCGGGCAGTTGATTGCTGCCGAAATTCCGGATGGTGCGACGCTCCAGATGGGTATTGGTGCCATTCCCAACGCCGTGCTGGGAGAACTCGGAAACCACAGCGATCTGGGCATCCACACCGAGATGTTCAGCGATGGAGTGGTTGATCTTGCTGAAAAAGGGGTAATCACCAACCGGAAGAAATCGCGGTTTCAGGGCAGGATCATCACGTCGTTCGTGTCCGGCAGCCAGCGTTTGTTCGATTTCGTTGATGACAATCCCTTTGTCGAGTTCCACTCCTCTTCGGTGGTCAACGATCCACAGGAAATCCGCCAGCAGCACGCGATGATCGCCATCAACTCGGCGATCCAGATCGACATCACCGGGCAGGTATGCGCCGATTCGATTGGCACCCGGATGTACAGCGGAATCGGCGGTCAGATGGACTTTGTCCGGGGTGCGGTACTTTCTCCAGGTGGAAAGGCGTTTCTGGCGCTGCCGTCCACTGCGCGTGGCGGGAGCGTTTCCCGGATCGTCGATACGTTGTCGCCGGGTGCCGGTGTCGTGACCACCCGAGGGCATGTTGAACATGTGGTTACCGAATACGGAATCGCGCTTCTGCGCGGTAAGACGGTGAGGCAACGGGCCGACGCGCTGATAGCCATTGCCCACCCCGATTTCCGGGCCGACCTCCGCGCAGCGGCAGTTGCCCGCAGAATCTTTCCTGTCTAACTCTTGACATTAGTCTTGCCTAAATTTATTCTTGAGTTCCAATGACATGGTGTACCGCTGTGGAACACCGGACAATGGAATCAAGAGTTTTGTCTGATGAAGATACGTACATTCGCGCCGGTACTGCTCGTACTGGCCCTCACGCTTACGCTACTTGCCGCTTGTGGAGACGATGACGACGGCGGCGAAGATGACGGAAAAATCAATGTCGTAACCACCACTGGCATGATTGCCGATGCTGTGCGCAATGTCGGCGGCGAACATGTCAATGTAACCGGCCTGATGGGGCCAGGCATTGATCCCCACCTCTACCGGCCAACTGCCAGCGATGTGAATCGTCTGGATGGGGCCGACATCATCTTCTTCAACGGACTGGAACTGGAAGGCCGGATGACCGACATTTTCGAGCGGTTGGCCAGCATGAAACCAACAGTAGCGGTGTCGGAAAACATTCCCGAAGACCGGCTTCTCGCCTCCCAGCAGTACGAAAATGCCCACGATCCGCACATCTGGTTCGACGTTTCCCTCTGGAAGTCGGTGGTCGAAGTGATTGCGGCCGAACTTTCCGAGCATGACCCGGACAATGCGGACA
>CAYWXR010000031.1:0-22444 GCA_964462545.1 uncultured Thermomicrobiales bacterium | reverse complement strand
GAGCGCGAAATCAAGGCGATCTTTGTGGAGTCCAGCGTGCCCCGCGCCACGATTGAGGCTGTTCAGGCGGCGGTGCGTGCCCGTGGCAGTGAGGTCGAGATCGGTGGCGAACTCTACTCGGACGCCATGGGCGACGAAGGCACAAAGGGCGGAACTTACATCGGCATGATCACGTCGAACATCGACACCATTGCCGAGGCATTGCGATAGCCCGGGGAGGAATCCATGCAAGCATCCCGACCAACAGGAAACCCGGTTGAAGTACGAGACCTCACGGTTGCCTACAGGGAGACACCGGTTCTCTGGGATGTGGATGTCACCATCCCGGAAGGCAGGATGGTGGCAATCGTTGGTCCGAATGGCGCCGGCAAGTCGACCCTGATCAAGTCCATTCTCGACCTGGTACCGAAAGCAAGCGGAACCGTCTCGATCTATGGCAACAGTTACAAACGCCAACGATCACTGGTTGGGTACGTTCCCCAACGCGGAAGCGTTGACTGGGATTTCCCGACAACGACGCTCGATATCGTCCAGATGGGACTGTACGGAAAGCTCGGCTGGATACGCAGGCCCGGAAAGCGGGAACGGGAAATCGCTCTGGAATGTCTTTCCAAGGTCGGGATGGCGAACTATGCCGACCGGCAGATCAGCCAACTATCCGGCGGCCAGCAACAGCGAGTCTTCCTGGCGCGAGCGCTCGCCCAGGACGCGCTGATCTACTTCATGGATGAGCCGTTCGCCGGGGTGGACGCAACCACGGAGCGGGCGATCGTCGACATCATGCGGGAACTCAAAGCCGCGGGAAAGACGCTCATCGTTGTCCACCACAATCTCGAAACAGTCACCGAGTATTTTGACTGGGTTATCTTGCTGAATGTCCAGGTGATTGCAACCGGGCCGGTCGAGGAAGTGTTCAACCGGACCATGATTCAGAAGACCTACGGTGGCCGGGTTGCATCGTTCCCCGAGTCGATTCCGGATGGCCCGGCAATCGACATTGTTGAACCAGGCAGGGCAGACTAATGCTTGGGGTATTCAGCGACGTCATCTTTGACTACACACTACGCAACGTTGCCCTCGGTTCGGCACTGCTGGGTATCGTTGGCGGTGTCCTCGGGACATTTGCGGTGCTGCGCCAGCAGGGGCTCCTGGGTGATGTGCTCGCTCACGCTGCATTACCCGGCATCTGCCTTGCATTCATGCTGACCGAAACCAGGATGCCGTTGATCCTGATGCTCGGTGCCGCCTTCACCGGCTGGATCGGGACGCTGATCATCCTGAAACTGATCCGCGATACGAGGATCAGCGAGGATACTGCACTTGGTGTGGTGCTGAGTGTGTTCTTCGGTCTGGGCGTCGTGCTGCTGACACATATTCAGCACTCCTATGGCTCCGGTCAGGCTGGTCTGGACCGGTATCTCTTCGGACAGGCTGCAACCCTGGTTGAGGAGAATGTCATCACGATGGCAGTTCTGGGCGGTATTGCCTTGCTTTGCGTCGGATTGCTCTTCAAGGAGTTCAAGGTGCTGGCATTCGATCCGGACTTTGCATCCAGCATCGGTCTGCCGGTCGGTCGCCTGAACGTGTTGCTGACCTCACTGATCGTGGTTGCGGTGGTGATCGGGTTGCAAACCGTTGGCGTGGTGTTGATGGCTGCGATGCTGATCGGGCCGGCAGCGGCAGCCCGGCAGTGGACCAATCGCCTGAGCACCATGCTCTTCCTTTCTGCATTTTTCGGGGCTGCCGCCGGGGTTTCCGGTGCGATGATCAGCGTCAGTGCCCGCGGTGTGCCAACCGGGCCGATGGTCATCCTCTGCATGACGGCTATCGTTGTTGCATCGCTTCTGATTGCGCCCGAACGCGGAATGATCTGGAATGCGATCCGTCAGCGTAACGCCCGCCGGCAGATGCTGAAAGCGGGGCCACAATGAACGCTGAACAGACAATTCTTCTGACCGGTATCTTTGCAGCGGCCAGCAGTTCATTGGTAGGCACGTTCCTGATTCTGCGCCGCATGGCGATGATGGCCGATGCAATCAGCCACGCAATCCTGCCGGGTCTTGTCATCGCCTACTACCTGGCGAGTGGACCGAACCTGTTGATGGGTGTTGTCGGGGCGTCTCTCGCCGGAGTGACGACCGTGCTGCTGGTCGAGATGTTGCAACGCACCGGCCTGGTCAAGTCCGACGCGGCAATTGGCATCGTTTTTCCGGCACTGTTTGCGCTGGGAACCTACATGGTGTCGCGGCACTTCTCGTCGGTGCATCTGGATGCGGATGCCATTCTCTTTGGAGAGATAGCGTTTGCACCGTTTGACCGGTTGATCATCGGTGGCAACGATCTCGGCTCACAACCGATGATTGTTCTCGGCGGATTGACGGTGCTCAACCTGGCACTGGTGTTGCTGTTCTACAAGGAACTGAAACTCTCGACCTTTGATGCCGGTCTTTCGGCCGCGCTGGGATTCTCTCCAATCATCCTGCATTACGGGTTGATGGTTGCCGTTTCGATGACCACCGTCGGGGCATTCTCGGCCGTCGGTGCCATCCTGGTGATCGCACTGATGATCGTGCCGGCGGCGACTGCGTACCTGCTGACCGATCGTCTGGGGCTCATGATCGGGTTGAGCGTCGCGGTTGGGACCGTGTCAGCGGTGCTCGGTTATTACGCTGCTGTTGCGCTGGATGTATCCATCAGCGGAATGATCACTGTGGTTGCAGGCGGGATCTTTGGTGTTGTTGCCCTGTTCTCGCCGTCGCATGGGCTGGTCGCCTGGACGATACGCCGTGGCCGTCTGCGGGAACGATTTACCGCGGACCTGCTGGTCATGCACCTCGCCCACCATTCCACCGCGGCAGAATCGGTTGAGGCGCTGGCAAAGGAACTGGACTGGACCGATTCACGGCTCAATCAGGCAATCCGGCGGCTGGCCGACGAGAAATCGGTCGAGATTCAGGCCGGTGCTGTGAGGCTCACGGATCATGGCCGGGAGCGGGCATCGTTTATCGCCCGCTCGCTCGATCCATCGCGGCTGGCATCGAGCTAGGCTCCCGGTTGCGAATGGACGTAGCGTTCACGAATGAACGCTTCCAGGTCAACCGGATGCACCCGATAGCCTGCCCGTGAACTGCCGAGCGTCATGATCTGGATCTCCTCGCGCCGGATCCACCGGCGAACAGTCTCTTCCTGCACTTTGAGCATCAGGGCGATGTCACGTGTCGAATACCAACGGGCTTGCCTGGAGCGAGACCGTTCATTCATCAGTGACACACCGATCGCACCGGCAGCCATTTCGAGGAGAGGAGTCTCGGATTCGAGTGCTTCGGGAGCGGTGGTATGCAACCGGAGCACTCCCCAGGAATCCGGCCGGCCGGGGATAGTGAGATCGACGCAGTTCATTTCCGAACGGACGTAGTGGCGCCGGATGGTTTCCACGCGGTCGATTCCGGCAAGGCCGGACACCAGTTCCAGGGTGGGCTGCACCACATTTGCCCCGTCGTAGGCCTGACCGATCAGCGCCTCCATCGCATCCCGGCGCTCCTCGGCCTGCTGTAGCTTCTTGATCGCAGTGATGTCGCGCAGGATTCCATACCAGCGGCCGTTTCCGGCGTGGATGGCGTTATCGGACACCCATACGTCGGACTTGTCTGCCTGGATCAGACGGTATTCCAGATCAGCAGTTTCAACGTGTACTGATCCGGTCGCTTTCTCCCGATCGTCCGGATGTACACAACCGAGCCAGTTGCCGGAAACGTCCTGATACTTGATGTCCCCACCGTTTGCGACGACGTGTCGCGTCCAGAGGTCGCCGGTAGCGATGTACACCAATCCTGGTATCCGGTCGAGCATGGGAGACCAGGAATCCGTGACTGCCGGCTTCTTGCGCACAAACTCAGGCTCGGGGCCCTCATCGATGCCGGGTTGAAACTGCCGGATGACAAACCGCGCGAGGTCAGCGTGCAGAACATGATATCCTGCCCGCTTGCCGGGGAGTCGGACCGCTTCAAGTTCTCCACGGCGAATCCAGCGGCGTACCGTTTCTTCCTGAATTCTGAACAGGGTAGCGATGTCGCGTACGGTGAACCGGGGGAGATTGGGGATCATGCACCATTCCTGAATAAATCATAAGAAGACAGGCTCCACTTACGAGTATAGGCTCTGGCAGATTGCGAGGTTGTCCCTTATCATGGGCCTACCTGAAATTGCCGTTGAAACACCGATGTAATGGGGCCAAACGGGTCGAATGCCAAGCCTTGTAGGGCCAGTGGGCAAGACAGGGGGATGGGTGTGGGCGCAAAACTACGGTGTAAAGCCATATGAACAATACAGCGGATAAGGGTGGGCCAGTTCTGGTGGCGGACGACGACCCGGAGATTCTCCGGCTCGTCAGGATGACGCTTGAAATGGACGGCTACAGCGTCGTCGCTGCCGATTCGGGTCGAACCGCAGTACGTGAGTTTATGCGGTCTGAACCGGTGCTCGTAGTGCTGGATATGAACATGCCGGACATTGATGGCCTGGAAACCATGTCCCAGCTTCGTAAGCATAATGAACTGGTGCCGGTCATCATTCTGACGGGCAGGTCGGATGCAGTCGATGTAACCCGTGCACTCGATTCCGGTGCAGACGATTACATCACCAAGCCGTTTCACCCGGCCATTCTGTCGTCGCGGATCGGTGCACTTCTACGACGGGCGTCAGCCGGCCGGGAGCCGGTCGAAGTGGAGCCGCTCGTGTGGGAGCGGGTGCTGCTGGATGTCGCCAATCGCAAGGTCGAGGTTGATGGCGAGGAAGTGCATTTCAGCCCGACGGAGTGGGATTTGCTCCTTTCGTTGGCTGCCAGCCCGGGCAAGGTGATGCTGCGCGACGAGTTGATTACCGCCGTCTGGGGAGCCGAATTCCTCGACGAGCACCACCGCCTCCGGCTTTCGATCAGCAGGTTGCGGAGCAAGCTCGAGGAGAACCCGGACGACCCGAAGATCATCACAACAATACGTGGCATTGGCTACAGGCTGGAGCCGCCGGAATAGTCAAGAGAAAAGCCCCCGGGGACGTTGACCGTTCCCGGGGGCTTTCTGATTCCGTTGATTGTTCGGATTATCCTTCGACAGCCTTGTCGCAGATTTCGAGGACCTCGTCGATCACTGCGAGACCGCGCCGGGCTTCTTCCGGAGTAATGATCAGCGGCGGCGCGACGATCAGCACGTTCCAGTGAAGCATCAGCGAGACACCGCGCTGCATGGCTGCCTTGCCCATTTCGCCAACCACACCCATCTGTGCACCGGACGCGTTGAACGGGGCAAGCATTTCCTTTGTCTCACGGTTCTTGACTAGTTCGACGCCCCAGAAGCATCCACGGCCACGAACATCACCGATACTCGGATGCTTCTCCATCATGGCGCGCAATGCCGGGCCAAAGACTTCGTCTCCGAGCATTTTCGCGTTCTCGACGACGCCCTCTTCTTCCATGACCTTCATCGCACCAACGCCGGCAGCGCAGGCGAGCGGATGACCGGAGTAGGTGAGTCCACCGAAGAAAACGCGGTCACGGAACGAATCGGCGACCTTGTCCGAGATCAGGACGGCACCAAGCGGCACATAGCCGCTGGTGATGCCTTTGGCGCAGGTGATGATGTCTGGCACAACGTCGAAGCCCTGGGAGCCGAACCAGTAGCCGGTGCGGCCGAACCCGGTCATGACCTCGTCCAGGATCATCACAATCCCGTATCGGTCGCATAGCTCACGCACGCCCTGAAGGTAATTGCCCGGCGGCACCAGGATGCCGTTGGTGCCAACAATAACTTCGAGGATGATCGCCGCTACGGTCTGCGGACCCTCGTACATCAGCACTTCCTCGAGGTGGGCAAGGGCGCGTTCTGCTTCCTGCTCCTCGTTTTCGGAATGGAAGGATGAGCGGTATGTGTAGGGGCCGATGAAGTGGACAACCCCGGAGATTGCCGGTTCAGAAGCCCAGCGGCGTGGGTCGCCGGTCAGGGCTATCGCTCCGTGGGTTGCACCGTGATACGAGCGATAGGCGGCAAAGATCTTGTGGCGTCCGGTGTGCGACCGGGCAAGCTTGATGGCGTTTTCATTGGCCTCGGCTCCACCATTGGTGAAAAAGACCATGTTCAGATCGCCCGGCGATTTCCCGGCGAGCATGTGGGCGAGTTCGGCAGTCTTGTCGTTGGCGAACGAGGGCTGGATGACGCAGAGACGGTCTGCCTGTTCCTTGATGGCGTTCACGACACCCGGATGTTGGTGACCCAGGTTGGAATAGATCAGTTGCGAGGAAAAATCGAGGAATCGACGTCCTTCCATATCCCAGAATTCACACCCCTCACCGCCGACAATCGGCAGCGGGTCGATGGCATTCTGGGCCGACCAGGAGTGAAAGACGTGGTCACGATCCCACTTCCTCACTCGTTCTTCAGACTGCATATCCATTGTGACCATTTGCATTGCCCTCCTGGCGCGTACACGACCACAGACTGACCTGCATTTATAGCATGATCGACGGCAGATGCTCGTTGGTTAGGCTAAGATGCGAACGACAGATGATGGATTCGAACCTGATCGAGGAAAGGCAGTGTAGATGGCTTCCAGCAAGTTCACGACAGCCGAACTGCGGCAAATGGATATCGACCATATGCTCCACCCGGTCACCAACCTGAAGCAGCACGCCCAAAACGGCCCGCTGACGATGGTCCGTGGCGAAGGCAGCAAGCTCTGGGACTCGGACAACAAGGAGTACATCGACGCCTTTGCCGGGCTCTGGAACGTCAACGTCGGACATGGACGGGTCGAGCTTGCCGATGTTGCCCGTGAGCAGATGATTGAACTGGCATACTCGCCTACCTTCTTTGGATTGGCAACACCGCCGGCAATTGAACTGGCCGCCAAACTGGCGAAGATCTATCCTGGCCCGATCAACCATTTCCAGTTCACCAGTGGCGGTGCTGAATCGAACGAGACGGCGATCAAGATTGCCCGCTACTACTGGTCGATTCAGGGGCAGGGCAGCAAGATCAAGATTCTCTCCCGCCTGATGGGCTACCACGGCATTGCGATGGGTGCACTGGCTGCCACCGGTATTCCCGGCTACTGGAACCACTTTGGCCCGCGGCCGGAAGGCTTTATCCACCTGACGGCGCCGTACACCTACCGGAATGCTGGCGATCTCGATGACGATGGCTTCGTTGATGCGCTGGTCAAGGAACTGGAAGAGACCATCGAGCGCGAAGGTGCAGACACCATCGCAGCGATGATCGGTGAGCCGGTGCAAGGTGCCGGCGGTGTTGTGCCGCCGCCGCAGCGATACTGGAATGCCGTCCGCGAAGTCCTCGATCGCCACAATATCCTGTTGATTGCTGATGAAGTGATCACCGGGTTTGGCCGCACCGGCACGATGTTCGGTGTCGAGCAGTATGATGTTCAGCCGGATATCGTCTCGATTGCCAAGGGCATCACCTCGGGCTACCAGCCGCTCGGCGCAGTGGGTGTGTCGGACAAGATCTACGAGCAGATGCTTGAGCCGGATGCGATGTTCATGCATGGCTTCACCTACTCAGGACATCCGGTTGCATGTGCGGTTGGTGTCGCGAACATCGACATTATCGAACGTGAGAACCTTCCCGAGAACGCCGCAAACGTTGGTGGGTATCTGATGGCCCGTCTGGAAGAACTCCTCGGGCACCAGAACGTCGGCGATGTCCGTGGCAAGGGCATGATGATGCTGGTGGAAACGGTCAAGGACAAGGACACCAAGGCGCAGTTTGATCCGTCCGAGGGCATTGGCGGCAAACTGACTGCAGCCACCCGCAAGCGCGGAATTATCGTCCGCGCTTCAGACACCGGCATTGCCATTTCGCCGCCGCTGGTGCTGACGAAGGAAGAAGCAGACAAGGTCGCCGCAGCGATCCAGGACTCGATTGTCGAGGTATTTGGCTAGTTTCCCTGGTCTTGCCGCCCCCTGACAGAACGCTTCAGGACGAGAGCAAGACCTGTTACACTTGAATCTGACGGATGCCAGGGGTGCGCAGGATGCGCTGAGATTGTGGAATGACTTCCACTGACCCTCCGAACCTGATCTGGGTTATTCCAGCGAAGGGACGGCACCGAAGGACGCGTGAACTCTGCGCCGTCACCTGGTTTCAGGTTGACGGCGCTTTTGTTGACAGGGATCACGTGTTGTGAGGTCGAAGGACCCGGCATCCCCGGCCACGGCTGCAAAGCCGTCGATGGAAAAGGGAGGTCGAGGTGACTTCACAGGCATGGCCGCCGGCCATGACGATCGCCGGGTCGGACTCGGGCGGCGGGGCCGGAATCCAGGCGGATCTCAAGACATTCGCCGCCCTGGGTGTATTCGGCACCAGCGCAATTACCGCAATCACCGCACAAAACACCTACGAAGTTCGCGCCGTTCACGTGTTGCCGGCCGAGATGGTCGCCAGCCAGATCAAGGCTGTCTACGACGATATCCATCCGCTTGCCGCAAAAACCGGGATGCTGGCGAACACGGAGATTGTGCTGGCTGTTTGCGAAACGATCGACCAATTGGCGGATATGCCGGTAGTTGTCGATCCGGTTGCGTTTACCTCCACCGGCGCTCGTCTGCTGACAGACGATGCGTTCGAAGCGCTGCGGGATGACCTGGTACCCCGGGCGATCCTCACCACCCCGAACCTGCGCGAGGCCGAAGCGTTGAGCGGCGTCACCATTGAAACCGCCGACGATATGCGGCGTGCCGGGCAAGTGCTGCTGGAACGCGGTGCCAATGCTGTTCTCGTCAAGGGCGGGCACCGGGTTGGCGATGCCAACGACCTCTTCCTGGACGGCAATCAGGAAGTCTGGCTGACCGGCGAGCACATCGAGTCAACCTGCACGCACGGGACCGGGTGCAGCCTGTCTGCCGCTACTGCAGCGGGACTGGCGAAAGGACTGCCGTTGCTGGAGGCTGTCCGACAGGCCAAGGCGTTTGTCGCTGAAGGTATCAGGCAAGGCTATACCGTTGGCAGGGGCCACTCACCGATCAACCACTTTCACCGCTATCAACGATGCATCGAAGGGAACGACGAATGACAACAACCACCCCGGCAACAGACAAACCGCTGGTTATCGGCGGTAAGGAGTTCACCTCGCGCCTCATGCTCGGTACCGGCAAATACCGGACGCACGACGAGATGGTCGCAGCTTTCGAGGCATCCGGAACCCAGATCATTACTGTTGCACTGCGCCGGATAGATTTTGACGACCCGGCCAGCCGCAGTGTTCTTGAGAATGTTGACTGGTCGAAATACCAGATTCTGCCTAACACCGCCGGTTGTGCCACTGCCGAGGAAGCAATCCGCGTCGCCCGCCTGGCCCGCTCGATGGGCCTTTCCGACTGGATCAAACTGGAAGTAATTCCCGACCCGAAGTATCTGATGCCGGACCCGGTTGGCACCCTTGAGGCTGCCCGGACGCTGGTTGATGAAGGATTCGTGGTGTTGCCATACATTCAGGATGACCCGATTCTCGCCAGGAAGCTGGAAGAAGCTGGTTGTGCAACGGTGATGCCGCTTGCTGCTCCAATCGGCTCGGGCAAGGGACTGGTTCACTTTGACCGGATCAAGATCATCATTGAGCAGTCATCGGTACCAGTGGTTGTTGATGCCGGGATCGGGGCGCCAAGTGATGCCTCGCTCGCCATGGAACTGGGTGCGGATGCCTGCCTGGTGAACTCGGCCATTGCGCTTGCAGACAATCCGGAACTGATGGCCCGGGCGATGGCACTCGGTGTTCAGGCTGGCCGTATGGCCCACCTTGCGGGACGCATGGCGAAGCGTGATTACGCGTCTGCCAGCAGCCCGACCACCGGGATTGTGCGATGAGCTTCAATGTCGAGTCATTGCGGGCGTATCTGGTTACCGATGTCCGGGCCGGGTCCGTTGAGCGCATGGTGGCAATCTGCGAGGCGGCGATTGCCGGCGGCATTACCACTGTCCAGTTGCGCGCAAAAGGCTGGACCGATGCCGCGATTCTGGAGGCGGCGAACCGTCTTCGCAGGTTGACCAGCGAAACCGGTACACAGTTCATCGTGAACGATCGGGTAGATATTGCCCTTGCTTCCCGGGCCGATGGAGTCCACCTGGGTGTAGATGACCTCCCGGTGAGCGTAGCCCGGCAACTGCTTCCCGCCGGCGCGGTGATCGGTTACTCTCCTGAAACCCCGGAGGACAGGATTCGGGCAGAACGGGACGGAGCCGATTACCTGGGCATCGGGCCGGTGTTCGGCAGCGTTACCAAGGATGATGCCGGCCCAGCACTGGGACTTGAAGAGTTTGCGGTACGGGTACGGGCAAGCAATGTTCCGGCCATCGGAATTGGTGGTATTGATATTGCCCGGGCGAGATCGGTCATTGATGCCGGCGCAGTCGGAGTCGCGTTGGTTGGGGCAGTCTTCTTTGCGGATGATCCGAAGGCTGCAGCGCGCGAGTTGGTAAAGGAGTTGCTATGAAAACACTTCCACGGTTGCACCTGATCGGTCCGATGGAGGGTGTAGTTTCTCCTCAGGACTTCATCAAGATCGGAACCGATGTAGGAAAGGCAGTGGAGTGCGCCATTCACGTACGCATGCCCAATACACCCGGTGTGGCGTCGTTTGATGTTGCCCGTATGCTCAAGTTTGGCCTTCTGTCTACCTCATCGCAGGTAATCGTCAACGACCGTATCGATGTTGCCATGTCGGTCAACGCGGCAGGCGTGCAGCTCGGCGAACAGTCGCTTCCCGTGCAGGCTGCGAGGCGCCTGGTTGGAAACACCAGGCTGATCGGTCGGTCGGTTCATGACGTTGCCGGTGCCCGGAAGGCATTGTCGGATGGAGCCGATTTCCTGATCGCCGGGCATGTGTTCGATACCGACAGCAAGGAAGGCGAACCGGGCAAGGGGCTGGAATGGCTCAGGCAAATCTGCAATGCGGCGCTGGCGCCGGTGGTGGCAATCGGTGGCATTACGCTGGAACGTGTAGATGACGTACTGGAAGCCGGAGCCTGGGGCGTTGCCGTAAGCCGGGACATTCTCCAGGCTGAGGACCCGGTGGCAAGAGCCGTTGCGATCACCGAACGGATAACCGAAAGGACTGCAAATGACGCAAGATACCGCCGAGAAGATAACAATATCGCTAAATGGATCGAACGTTGAGGTTGATTCCGGGCTGACATTGGGTCAACTGGTCGATCAAAAGGGGCTGGTCCGGCAAATGATCGCCATCGAATACAACGGCGAGATTTTGCCACGTCATCAGTATGACAACACCATGATCCACGCTGGTGACGTGCTTGAGGTTGTTCAAATGGTAGGTGGAGGCTGACCCTATGTCCGGGACGTTGTTTGACCGGTTGACTGCCAGCACTGCTGAACTGCATGCCAGAACGCTGCAACATCCATCAGTGCTGGGAATCGGCAATGGAACATTGCCTGAGGAGAACTTCCGGTTCTACATCGAGCAGGATTACCAGTTTCTCCGCCGCTACATTCAGGTGAAGTCGCTGGCAATAGCCTCGACGCTGTCATTGCCGGTCGCAACTCGTTTGGCAGAACTCGTTCACCAGACGCTTTCGGTTGAGATGGGTGCGCTCCGAAGGCTGTATGCATCGTTCGGCGGCAACCCGGACCAACTTGAATCCAAAGACCGGGCGCCGGCCTGCAGCGCCTATACCAACCATCTCCTGTCAGTCGCCAACGAGCGAAACCTGACCCTGACGCTGGCGGCAATTCTCCCCTGCCAATGGGGCTACCGGGAGATTGGCCATACTCTGAAGGCACAGGGCTTGCCGGCCGATGAGCGGTACGCCGCGTGGATCGAGGAGTATGCGGCTCCCGGATACGGCGAACTGGTGGACTGGATAATTGCCACACTGAATGACCTGGCAGAGACCTCCGGGTCGGCCACGATAGACCGCACGTTCGAGATCTTCCGGCTCAGTTCGATCTATGAATACAATTTCTGGTCGATGGCCTGGAACCGCGAGGGCTGGGACAAGTAACCCTGTACTAATGCAGAGACGGCATACCCTGCCGTCTCTGCTGTATGTGGGCTATCCCCGAGTGGTCGTAACGAGTTCCTGAATGCTTGCCGGGCTGTCCTCATAGACATGCCGCTTGAGAATGCACACAAACGGTAGGTTCCGGTAAAGCCCCTGATGGTCGAGACCGTACCCGACGACATATTCGTTGGGGATCGAGAACCCGACGTACTTGACATCGACCGGGATCATTCGCCGGTCTTTCTTGTCCAGCAGCGCACACACTGAGACGCTGGCCGGTTCCTGCTTCCAGAGATGGTCCAGCACGAAATCCATCGTCAGACCAGTATTCACGATGTCCTCTACCAGGATGATGTGCTTGCCCTTGATATCGGTGTCGAGGCGCTTCTCGATGCTGATACCGGGCGATGATCCCGGGCCGGTTACCGAGAGATACTCTATGACCAGCGGGCGGGTGATTTCCCTGGCGAGGTCGGCGAGGAAGAACGTAACACCCTTGAGCAGTCCCACCAGCACCAGGCTCTCGCCGGCGAAATCGGCCGAAATCTCGGCTCCCAGTTGCTGGACACGTTCCTTGATCTCCGATGAAGAGAAGAGAATCTGCTCGATATCTTCCGGTGCCAACGAGGTTATATCGACCGAGCCGTAGCCGAACCGTCCGAGCAGTTCGTGGAATGCCTTCCGATGCACCAGGACGACGTTGACGTTCGGATACAACTCATGCATTCGCCGGATCTTGCGATTCTTGCGCGTTACCAGCGACTGCTTCATGGTTGTCAGTTCAACGTACATGTCCTGCTCAGGCAGGTAGAAATCCGGAGTAAGCATTTCCGCGACACGGCCGTCTCGCCAGCGGAGCGGGAACGAGCGAGGCTCGTATTGCCAGCGGATTCGGTAGAAGTCGAGAAATGCTGCGAACTCGGCTTCGGCGGGATGCACGAATGGAGCGGGGACAGTGTTCCGGCGATCTGTCGCGCCGGCAGGATCCTGCGCCTCCGTTAAGGCCTGCATCCTTCTCTCCTTCCAGAGACTGCCTGTTGCCAGTCGAGGCGGAATACGAAGGTGTTCCGACTGGATTGTACCGGGTTCTAACTTGACATTCTGTCACCCGGAACAGGTTGGGCAGGTATCCCGGCCGGGCTGAGGACCAGGTCATCCGGGTTACTGGCAATCCGGCGATGCCGCCGGATCGCTGATTCGTAGAGCGGCCCGACTGCGGTCATCCAGCGGCCGGAGATGAAGTAGGCGTAAATCGCAATGCCGGTTCCGACAAGTGCGTCAATGACATAATGCTCGCCGGTATAGACCAGCGTGTACGCCATCATCAGACAGTAGACAACACCGGCAATATGGAGCCATCGCCGGCGGGAATGCAGCACAAACAGGCAGGCAGCAACCGTTACGCCCTGATGCATTGAAGGCATGGCCGCGACCGGGTTCGGGTCGCCCAGGGCAGAGTAGGTGCGGTCGTACAGTCCTTCATGAAGATGCCGGCCGACGTTGGACATGACTCGGTAGATGTCGTCCTGCGGTGCAGCATCGGCCGTCAGCCACGGAGGAGCAGCCGGCGTAATGAAATAGATCGCCAGACCAACGCCGAGAATAATCAGCATCGTTCCCAGGAACCGCCGATAGAGCGCCGGGCTGTGGCGCCAGATCAGGATTGCAGCGAGATGCGGCACAAAGAAATACGACCAGTGGATAAAGGTCGTGAAATAGTCGTACCAGGCGATACTGAGCGGATCGAACATCCGGTTCTGGAGCCAGATAGTCGGCGTGTTTCCAAAGAACAACCAGCGTTCAATTCGGGTTACTTCATCAGTTCGCAGCGGGATGCCGGTTTCGTCGGCCATTGCTCGCAGCAGCGTGAACCCGAGCCACAATGCACCGTATGGCAGGAATGCCACGGCATACTGCCGCACCCGGGAGAGCGGCACCATGGCTATGGCAGCACCGACGGCAACGCTCCAGCCAAAGAACGATGTATCGATCCAGGTGAGTACCGTGACCAGCACCAGGGCGACCGCAATACGGATCAGCAGTACCCGTCGCTTGAGGATGGGCATGCTGGTCGTGCGGACCGGCCTGCTTGTGGTTTCAGGCTCCTGCTGATTGATTGCCGGCTCTTCCGGCGGGTTGGAACTATCGCTCATCAGCCGCTATCATTCGGCAGCTTCGGTGGGCTGATAGTCGATCCGGTAGCGGGAGAGAGCTTTTGTGGTCGGGTTTATGGTCGGCTCGCCTTCAACTTCCTTGCGGGCAATAAACCCGCGCCGGGCCTGCTCGTTGACCCACTTCTGGTCGAAGCCGTGTTGTTCTGCAATCTCGGTGAACTGCCCGGCAGGAATCTTCCATCCGGCATCAACAACATCCTGATAGACATTCTTTCGGGCGATCTCGTCGGCTGTATCCGGCCCAAGCCGCAAGCGTTCGACGGGCTCACCACCTTCAAGGTGGGCAATGATGTCCTTGATATCCGAAATCTGGACGTTGCTGTAGATGATCTGCTCGGGGTAGACCACCACGTTCGGGCCGCAATCACAGAGGTCGATCGAATCGCAGGTGTTGACCAGCACATCGGCATCCAGACCGCTACGCCGCATGGCGATTCGCATACGCCCAGCCACATTCAGCGCGCCCTTTTCCATACAGTGCTGGGCGGTGCAGATGAGAACGTGCTTGCGATTCCAGTACATGGGTGAATACCTCTCTGCCGATAGCGTTCACCTGGCAGGGAAGGAAGTGATTGCGCCGGGTGAGCGGTGATCTAGCCGTAGCGATACTGGATGCCAAACCCGCCGCGCGGGTAGGTCCAGCCGATGTTCTCGAATTCGTTGCAGACTATCCGGCAAGTGCCGCACTCGACGCAGCCTTCATAGGAAAAGAGGACGCGTCCGTCTTCCTGTGGCTCATAGCATGCTGCCGGGCAGCAGTTGATGCACTGCTGCTTTTCGCACTGCAGGCAGATATCCCGGTCGATGATCCAGATGTGCGGCTTGGTATCGACGTTGTACGCGTTAATGCCGAGCTTCTCCAGAAGCCCGTCCCGATCCTTGATTCCGTCTATTACCACCACGCAACGTTTCCTGGTTCCAGTAGCAAACAGTCGACAGGCCAAGTCTACCACCGGACTCCGTCTGGCCCGCCGCCGTCTCAGATTGGTTGACGTCCGGCGACGCCGGCATCAAGTTCGTGCCAGTATCTAATTTCCGGTTCGTCAACCCTCCAGCACAGGTAGACGATACGGCCCTCGCGGCGGCTTGGAAAATCAACGAGGCCGGTGTCGATGTCTTTCACTTCAACACCGGTACTGGAAATACGGGTGATGTCGCGGTTCAGCCGCTCAATCAGCCTTGCCATCTCGTGTTCGATGTCCATCAGCCGCGGTCCGTGGCCGTTGGTAGCCATCGCCGGGGTGATAGCTTCGATATCTGTATGCAGGTTGTCCAGGCGGCGCTTGTCCTTCTGCATGGACCGCAGGATCGGGCGCAGCATTGGAAGCAGTGCCGTTGCCTCGGCGAGGGTAAACAGGCGAGGCATGGCACTCATCCCCCGGCACCGGTCAGGTCAAACCCGGAGATCGGGTCACGTTCGCCATGTTCAAGCCAGTATTCGGCCACTTCCGCTCCGGTTGCGAACCAGAGGTTCGGGAACGACGTCATGTAGTCGAGAAACCGTTCGAGCATCAGGAGGCGCCCCGGCCGGCCGATGATTTGCGGGTGCATTGTCAGGTTGAAAAGTCCACCGTACTTGTAGATCCCGAGGAACTCCTCGCTCCATGCCTGGTACACATGCTCGGCGGTCTGCGGTGATCGTCCGCCGGTTACCACCCGGAACAGGAAGTAGGGAGCATCATCGATGATCCACTGCACCGGGAGTTCCACCAGGTCTGTGCCGGGATGCACCCAGGGGATGAAATGGCTCATCAGGTTTGAGGAGTACTTGAATCCATGTTTGGTCAGGAGGTGCACCGAGTTCGGCGAGAATTCCCATGCAGGTGAGCGATAACCAACCGGATCGGCATCGGTGATCGTGCGTAGCGCAGTGATGCCTCGTTGCAGAACGAGTTCTTCCTCTTCGTAGCCGAGATTTGAGGGGTGCTCGTGGATCCAGCCATGATGCGCGAGTTCGTGGCCCTGCTCGTGAACGGATGCCAGAATGTCGCGATGGGTTTGAGCGGTCCAGCCAGGAACGAAGAACGTGGCCCTGATACCGTGTCGCTTCAGCAGGTCGAGGATAAGGGGAACGGCTACCTGCGCGCCATAGGTGCCCTGGGACAGCATGCCGGGCCGTCCCAGGTTTTCCATGTTGCCAGAGAGCCAGAGCGTCTCTGCGTCAACGTCAAATGTCAGCATCACGGCGCATTGCGCACCGTTCTTCCAGCGACCCATCCGGGGGTTCCTCCGCTTCTGAGGGCCGGACCGCGGTCAGCATTTTGGTGCTGGAGTTAGCCGAGGTCCTGCAAGACCGATTCCGTATCTTTCATGTACCCGAGAAAGATCGGCGTGTCCAGTTTTGTATAGGGTCGGGATGCTGCCGGCCGGAGATATTCCACCATCCGGACCATATCGCCAACGTCATCCGATTCGAAGGCGACAACGAACTCGTGGTCGCCGATACCGAATGAACTGACGGTGTTGGTCAGAATATCCGGGTATTCGCGGCCCATCTTGCCGTGTTCGGCCATCGCTGCGCGGCGTTCTTCAAATGGCAGCTGATACCACTCGTGCGTCTTCACGAACGGGTAGACGCTGAGGTACTTCTTCGGCGGTACGCCCTTCACAAACGCTGGAGCGTGGTCTGCAGTGTAGCGTGAGCCGAGACTGACGCCGATATAGCTGTACACGGTGGTGAGGTATCGCCCGAGGGTGGAGCTGTTGATATCGACAGCCAGCTTCTGCATGGCGTCGAAATCGGTTGTGTGCACCCAGATGATGAAATCTGCATCGTGGCGCAGGCCGACAGTTGAGTACACGCCGCGGGTTGTGACGCCCTCGGCGCCGGAGAGCAAACCGGAGAATTCGGTTCGTGCTGCGGCCTTTGCACTCTCGGGAAGGGCGCGCCATTCCCGGTCTACCTTGTAGATCCAGAAGTTTGCGTACATTGTTGATTGCTGCTCAGCCATTGGTGATCCGCCTTCTTCCAGTCGCTCAGCGATCTCGTCCAACAAGCCGAAGTATGCCACGGATTCCGTGATTTTTCGCACAAAGTGCGGCTCAAGCCGGTCCAACCACGGAAACCACCAGGCGATCCGGATCAATATGCGTGGCGGCAGCCCGGCGCAGGTCCTCCGGGGTCAGTGATTCGATGATCCCGCGATAGCGTTGCAGGTAGTCGTCGCCCAGGTCGTAAAAGACGATGTCAGCAGCAATCGAGGAGATGGTTCCACTCGATTCCAGGGCGATCGGCAAACCGCCCACCAGACTCCCGATGCAGTCGGCGAACTCGCGCTCTGTCGGTCCGCCTTCAATAAACCCGCGCACTTCCTGAATAATCGACTCGATAGCGCCATCAACGTTGTGCGCTGCGACGCCTGCCTTCGCCGACCAAAGACCGACACTCTTGCCGGCCTCCAGACCTGAGAAGGCGTAGTAGGCCATGCCCTGTCGTTCGCGGACGCTTTCCCCGAGACGGCCCATTAGCCCGAACCGGCCGATGACATGATTCGCAACGGTAAGTGCGTAGTAATCCGGATGGGAACGGGTTGGCGCTGGCAAGCCCATGGCAATGTCCGCCTGGGTTTTGCCGGGCAGCGTCATGTCGAAGCGCTGGCGAGATTCCGGCATGGTGCCTGGTTCCACCACCGCAACCGGCGTTTCACCGGTCCATCCGCCCAGATGTTTCTCCACAAGAGCCACCGCATCGTCGTGACTGATCCCGCCGGCCAGACTGACAATGGCCTGTGACGGTTGGTAGGTCGCAGCATGGTGCCGGGCAAGATCGTCCCGGGCAATAGCCGTAAGCGACTCCTCGGTTCCGCCGGACCGCTGATGGTACGGGTGGCCCGCCGGGTAGATCTGTTCCCGCATTTGCCGGTCGGCCATCGCCCGTGTGCTGTTTTCGGACTGACGCAGACCTGCCAGCATCTGGCCGCGCACAATCGGTACTTGCGATTCCGGGAAGTCTGGCTTGAGGATCATGCCGGCCATGATGCCGAGTACCCGGTCGCTATCTTCGGCGAGTGAGGTAACAGCGATGTCGGTGGCCTCTCCTCCGACACCGACCGAAACAGCAGCCCCGAGTCCGTCCAGTTCCTCGGCAATATCTTCCAGTGTGCGGCCTTCGGAACCGCGAGTGAGCATGCTGCCGACAAATCGGGAAACGCCCGGCAGGTCTCCATCAAGCGCGCTGCCGTTGGGAATCCGGACCTGAACTACGGCCACATTGCTTGGTCTCGGCGGGTCAATTTCCATCGTGACCACCCGGATGCCATTGGCCAGGCGGGTTTGCCGGGTTACCGGCATGGAGGTATCTCGAAGTTCGGCGCTGTTCATTCTACTCACCACCTGTTGCTGCGTTGTCGGCATTCGTCGGGACAAGCCATCCAACTGTTGAACGACTCCTGGTGAGGTATCTGCCGACTACCCGCTGAACATCTTCCGGGGTAACCGCTTCTATTTCATTAATGTAGGCGTCCGGATCCTTGTCGGGAGCAGCAATAGCCAAGGAACCGATCCAGTAAGCCTGGCTGGTCACGGTTTCCTGCGCATACGCGATCTGGGCCCGAGTCTGTCGCATTATCCGGTCAAACTCATCCTGCGGAACCGGGTTGCTCGCCATGCGCTCGAGTTCCTCGAACACCAGGGCTTCCACTTGTTCCAGTGTGCTTTCCGGTGTGAGGTTTGCCGAAATGGTGAAAAGGTAGGGATCGATCGTCAGCGAGAACGAACTGCCGGCCGACGATGCGAGGCCGCTGGAGACCAGGAGACGGTAGAGGCGGGATGACCGGCCGAGCGTTCCGCCGGCACCTGAGAACCCAAATGACTTTGCACCGGAGAGGATTGCGTCGGCCACAAGAAGTGCCGGTGCATCCGGGTCGCCGGCAGCAGGGGAGAGAAATGCCATCTGGAGCACCTGGTTTGGAGCAGGTCGCCGGACGGTAACCCGTCGTTCTCCCTGCGGCTCTGGTTCGCGGGTTCGGACTTCCGGGATGTCTGGTCCCGGATCAAGGTGGCCGAAGTGCTGCTCGATCTTTGCAAAGGCTTCCTCTTCGGGCAGGTCCCCGACAAAGACGGCGACGGCGTTTCGAGGGGTGTAATAGGTTTGGTAGTGCCGGTAGAGATCATCCCGGGTGATGGCCTGAAGGTCTGAAAGATGACCGATCACGCCCTGTCCGTATGGATGGGCGAGGAATGCCGCTGCATTCAATTCTTCCCGCAGGAAGAAGGTCGGCTGGTTCTCGTTGCCCTGCCGTTCGGAGATGATGACCGTTCGCTCGCTGGCGACCTCCTCCTCATCGAACCTGGAGTTCACCATGCGGTCGGCCTCGATCTGCATGGCCAGGTCGATCCGGTCCACCGGTACGGTTTCAAAATAGGTTGTGAAATCAATCCAGGTGAAACCGTTCAACGTACCGCCGGTGGCGGAAATCTGCCGGAACACCTCGCCCGGCCCAAATTGCTGCGTGCCCTTGAACAGCATGTGCTCGGCCCAATGGGAAATGCCGGTAATGCCCGGCACTTCGTTGCGCCCACCAACGCGATACCAGACCCAGAATGAGCCGATCGGCACGCCGGGGTGGTAGCGAACAATGGCAGTCAGCCCGTTATCCAGCACCCGCCTGGCAACCGGTCGAAGCGCGGCAGCAGTGGTCATGGAGCAGGTTCCTTTCGATGAGCGGCGTTTCAGAGGGAGGGTGTTCTGCGGACAGGAGATCCGCAGAAAGTGTCGATTCTGTCTGCAACGAGAATACCACCAGGCGTGGTCAGCCAACGGGGCCAGAAGCCCGGTTAACCGGCCGCCACGGTATCCAGTGACGGTCCGGTTGCAAACTGCTGAAGATACAGCGAGGAGTAGAGTCCTCCAAGGTCCAGTAACTCCTGATGCGTGCCGGCCTCGACGATCTTCCCGCGATCCATGACCAGAATCTGGTCGGCGGCCAGGATCGTGCTGAGGCGGTGGGCGATGGCGATCGTGGTGCGGCCCTGCATCAATCGTTCGAGCGAAGCCTGCACAAGTCGTTCGGAATGCGTGTCAAGCGCCGAAGTCGCCTCGTCCAGGATCAGGATCGCCGGGTCTTTCAGGATCACCCGGGCAAGAGCGAGTCGTTGCTTCTCACCACCGGAGAGTTTGTAGCCGCGCTCACCGACAACGGTGTCGTAACCATCCGGCAGTTCCATGATCCGGTCGTGAATGGCTGCTGCCCGTGCTGCCGCTTCCAGTTCTGCATCAGTGGCGTCCGGCTTGCCATAAGCAAGGTTGGCGCGGATGCTGGAATGGAAGAGATAGGTTTCCTGGGTTACGAATCCGATAATCTCGCCAAGACTTTCCAGTTTGATATCCCGGATGTCGTGACCGTCAATGCGGATCGCACCCGCCGTGACATCGTAGAGACGTGGCAGCAAATAGGTGAGCGTCGTCTTGCCGGCGCCGCTCGGCCCGACCACTGCGACCAGTTCACCCGGCCGAATGTGAAGGTTGATGTCATCCAGTGCCAATCGTTGTACGGGTGCTGTCGGATCGTCTCCGTTCTCTTCTGCCGGAACATCGTATTGGAAGCTGACGTGGTCATACTCGACCTCACCACGGACATTGCGCGGGTTGATCGCGATGGCTCCTGGCCGGTCGACAATCTCCTGATCGAGATCCAGATACTGGAAGATGCGATCGAAGAGGGCCAACGTGCCCTGCACTTCAACGTGCACATTTAACAACTGGCCAAGCGGCATGAAGAGCCGACTCTGCAATGTGGTGAATGCGACGATGCTACCAATGGTCAGTGCTGTGTCACCGCCGGCAATCGCTCGTCCGGCGACCCAGTAGACCAGCGCCGGGGTAATCGAGAAGAAGACCGAGATGACCATGAAGAACCAGCGGCCGATCATCTGCTGTCGGATCTGAAGCCCCGCAAGGGAATCGTTCTCGGCCGCAAACCGCTCGATAGCCTGGGTTTGTCGCCCAAATGTCTTGGTCAACAGCACGCCGGACACAGAAAGTGTCTCTTGCGTCGTTGAGGTCAGGTTCGCCATCGTTTGCTGGGTGAGGGCGCTGATCTCTTTGCGGATCGCGCCGACCTTGCGCGTTATAAGAAGAAAGACCGGTGCAATCGCGAGCGAAAGAATCGTCAGCCGGACGTCGATAATCGCCATCAGGACAATAGTGCTGACTGCGGTTGCGACGTTGCTGACAATCCCGGATGCGGTGCTGGTCACCACCTGCTGAACACCGCCAACGTCATTGGAAATCCGGCTCTGGATTTCGCCGGTGCGGGTGGCAGTGAAAAATCGCAGGGGCATACGCTGCAAATGGGCATAGAGTGCGTTGCGGAGATCGCGCATCACGTTCTGCCCGACGACATTGTTCAGGTAACTCTGGCCCACCCCGATCAGCCCGGAAGCGATCGGCACCAGGATCATCAGTCCGACATACAGGTTGAGACGGCTCATATCGCCATTCGGGATGGCATCGTCAATAAGCAGTTTCAACAGGTATGGATTGATGAGACCCAACCCGGCAGTAAGCAGGATGGCAAACAGCGCCAGCGCTACCTGAGCCCGATAGGGTTTGAAGAAGGCAACCACCCGGCGCAGTGTTCCTGGCCGGTGATGGAGGTCTTCCTTGTCGAATTGTGAAATCAGTCCGCGGCCACCGCCGCCTCCTCTTCCTGACATAGCATCTCTTTCTGTTCCGACGGAGCTAACCCGTCAACGTGTAATCATCATTACATTGTAACGGGATGCGGTCGGATTTTATTCCCGTTGTCGTTGAATAGAGAAAGAACCGCATATAGATGGGAAAAGCGACGGGTGTTAGACGGAAACTAACGAATTTTCAAAATCGACTGCATTTCGCCTTGACACGGCAGGTTGGCATCCGTAGAATACCTCTTCGTCGGTCGGCTGCGGCCTCCACGGAGGCGCGAAGCGGGCCGAAAACATTCAGGGCAGCAGGAGTGCCAGCCGGAATGATAAGGAAAGTGGCCGGTCGCCGGCTAACTCCAGGCAAACAGTTGACATCAGTCCGATCTTTGGTAACATTGATGGGCTACGGAGAGCACGGGCGCCTGCGCCCACTCCACATGGCAACTGCGGATAGAGAGGCGATCGCGCACTGACCGAATGATCTGAGAATCTTCTCAAGACAATTCGATTGCGCGAAGCCCGCCCGAAGCGGCGGGTTTGTTTTGACCCTTTATCTGATTGAACCTGCACCTTACCAACTGAGACGTGATTTATACCTGTGAGGGTAACCGCTCATTGCTT
>CAYWXR010000030.1:0-34451 GCA_964462545.1 uncultured Thermomicrobiales bacterium | reverse complement strand
GAAGGAGGGATCCGTACCCCTGAAGGAAAACGGGTCCCTCACTTCGTTCGGGATGACAAATACACGGGGGATTTCTATTGCCGGGCGTCGATGCGCTCGAGGAGGCTGACCATCTCGATGGCGCCGACGGCGGCCTCGAAGCCCTTGTTGCCGGCCTTGGTACCGGAACGCTCGATCGCCTGCTCGATGGTATCGGTGGTCAGCACTCCAAAGATCACCGGCACACCGGTCTCCAGACCGACCGAGGCAATCCCTTTGGAAACCTCACTGGCAACGTAATCAAAGTGCGGGGTGGCACCGCGGATGACCGCACCGAGGCAGATCACCGCGTCATAGCGGCCACTGGAGGCAAGCCGCTTGGCAACCAGCGGAATCTCGAACGATCCCGGTACCCAGGCAACGTCGATGGCGTCGTCATCAACCTCGTGGCGCACCAGTGCATCCCGCGCGCCTTCGAGCAACTTGCCACCGACAAACTCGTTGAACCGGGCAATGACAATCGCGAACTTCTTGCCGCGTCCGGTCAACATTCCTTCAATCGTCCGCATCGACCTGTTCTCCCGTTCCCTTTAGGTGCTAATCCATCGCCTCGATCAAGTGACCGAATCGTTCCCGTTTGGTCTCCAGATATTTCCGGTTGGCTTCGGTCGGTTCAAACACCAGCGGTATTCGATCGACCACCTGAACGCCATACCGGTTCAACCCGCTGATCTTCAACGGGTTGTTGGTCAACAGCCGGACCTGGCTGACGCCGAGATCCTGCAACATTTCGGCCGCCACCCGGTAATCACGAGTGTCCGCCGGGAAACCCAGTTGATGGTTGGCCTCGACCGTGTCGAAGCCCTGGTCCTGCAGTTCATAGGCCCGCAACTTGTTCAGCAGGCCAATGCCGCGCCCTTCCTGCCGCAGATACAGCAGGACACCACGGCCGGCGCGGGAAATCTGGTCCAGCGCACCCTCCAGCTGCTGTCCACAATCGCAACGCTGTGAACCCAGGACATCACCGGTGAAACACTCCGAGTGAATCCGTGCCAGCACCGGCTCGGGGCCGGAAAGATCACCGGCCACCAACGCGATGTGCGGCAGCGTATCATCCGGAGCCTTCGGGTCGCGGTAGGCATACAGCGTAAACAGACCGTCATCGGTCGGCAACTGGATATCCACCAGACGCTGGGCAACCGGACCGATCGGCGTTGAAGGGACTGCATTGCCGCCCATCAGCGGGGGCATCGGCATCTCGTGCTGCTTGCGATACTCGATCAGCGCCTCGATCGTCACAATCGGAATGTCATGCTTCGCCGAGAAGACCTCGAGGTCCGGCATCCGGGCCATCGTGCCATCTTCGTTCATGACCTCGCAGATCACGGCGACAGGGTGGAAACCGGCATACAAGGCGAGATCCACCGATGCTTCAGTCTGCCCGTTGCGGGCCAGCACACCGCCCGGATGGTAGCGCAGCGGGAAGATATGTCCCGGCTGCACCAGGTCTGCCGGCACCGATTCCGGATCGGCCAGCACCGAGATGGTCCGGGCACGGTCAGCAGCCGAGATTCCGGTAGTGACGCCTTCCCGGGCCTCAACCGACACGGTGAAGGCAGTGCCATACCGGGTCCCGTTCCGGGTGGGCGGCACCATCATCCCCAGCCCCAGGCGGTCGAGATATTCGCCAGCCATCGGCACACAGATCAGTCCGCTGGCCTGCTTTGCCATGAATGCGACCGCTTCCGGGGTGACTGCTTCGGCTGCCATGACCAGGTCACCCTCGTTCTCGCGATCCTCATCATCAACAACGATGACAAACTTTCCCTTACGGATAGCGTCTATCGCTTCTTCTATCGAAACTACAGGCATGGTGTACGTCCTTTATCTAGTGCCCCGGTCAGACATAACCGGCCCGGCGCAAGGTCTCCATCGAGACTCCGCCGGTATCGCGGTAGGGCTGCACCAACCGCTCAACATATTTGGCAATCACATCGATCTCAAGGTTCACCGGCGCACCAACCGGCAAATCCGGCAAGGTGATGTGTTGCTGGGTGTGATAGACCAGCGAAACCGTAAAGCCGCTTGAACCGAGGGTCATCACTGTCAGGCTCGCGCCATCGACCGAGATAAAACCGCGCTCGACGATGTAGCGCATCACCTCATCCGGCGCCTCGATATCAATCAGGATCGAGGCCCCTTCTCCACGCTTGCCGGCAATCCTGCCGGTGCCATCAACATGGCCCTGCACGTAGTGACCACCCATCCGCTGGCCAGCAGCCAGCGCACGTTCCAGGTTCAACCGGTCACCAATCCGCCGTCCGCCCAACGTCGAGAGGCGGGCCGTCACCGGCTGGACATTGGCGGTAAACGTGGTTGCCGTCATCGAAGCCACGGTGAGACAGACGCCATCAACAGCGATCGAATCGCCCAGACGCGTGCCTTCCAGCACGGTTGAGCAACCGATCGTGAGAGCCAGCCCGGCCGATGACTGCGAAATCCGCTCAACCCGGCCGATCTCTTCAACAATGCCGCTAAACATGCGCTTCTCCCGCTACAATCCGGCCCTCAATACAGATGTCTTCCCCGAGATGACGTACCCGGCGATCGACCAGACGCCAGGCTTCCGGCATCGTCGCGACGCCCAGTCCGCCAACCGGCGACGGTGCGCCGGTGCCACCGGTGACAACCGGTGCAAGGTAGACCCGTAACCGGTCCACCAATCCGGCATCGAAAAACGCACCAAGCACCGTGCCACCACCTTCGATGAGCAGGTCATTGATGCCCCGCTCCCCGAGAAACTCCAACGCGGCAAGCGGCGTGGGGTCATCGAGGAGTGCAACGTCGGCCCCGCGACGACGCAACATCGCCACCCGGTCCGGATCTGCCGAGGTGCCGGCAATAATCAGCGTGTCTCCCGGTGTCTCAAGGCCGAGCATCCGGGCCGTTGCCGGTGTTCGTGCCCGGCGATCGAGAATCACCCGCAGGGGATCATGCGCACCGCCATACCCGGCAAGGTGATCCGGTAGGCGGGTTGTCAGTTGCGGATCGTCGGCCAGCATCGTCCCGACACCGACCAGAATTGCGTCGCAACGATCGCGCAGGATGTGGACATCCTGCCGGGATTCCGGGCCACTCACCCAGCGCGAATGCCCGGTGCGGGTGGCGATTCGTCCATCGAGGGTCATTGCATATTTGGCGATGGTCCGAGGCCGGCCGGTCTGGATACGGGAAACAAACCCGCCCAGGATATCGGCTGCTTCATCCGCACCCGGCCCGGTCTGAACCTCGATGCCGGCAGCGCGCAACCGGGCAAACCCGGCTCCATTCACCTCGGGAAACGGGTCTCCGCAGGCCGCCACCACCCGGCGAATACCGGCAGCGATGATCGCCTCGACACACGGAGGGGTGCGACCATGGTGGGCACACGGCTCAAGCGTTACGTACAGATCGGCGCCACGTGCCAGTTCCCCGGCATCTTCGAGAGCTACCACTTCGGCGTGCGGCCCGGGTGGCGGCTGGGTGGCGCCCCGGCCCACAACCTGTCCATCTCGCACCACAACCGCCCCGACAGCCGGGTTCGGCGCGACACGCCCCAGCGCCGATCGGGCAAGGTCCAGCGCCAGCCCCATATGCTGGCTGGTTGCTGTTGTCGTTTGCAGGTCGACCAGTGTCATTCGTTCTACCCCGACACACAACAAAAAAACCCGAAGGCAATAACCTTCGGGGCGTCAGGATAGAGCGATGTAACGCTGTTGGCCCGGTGACACACACCATGCCACCAGCCAGGAGGAAGCTCTATCGCGAGTCTTCTTTCATCCGGACTATACCGTCGGCCCCGGAATCTCACCGGATCATGTAACCATTCTGGTTACTCGCGGGCTCTACCGCCGATCGGGAATTGGAACGTCGCAACGCCCCTCACCCTGCCCCGAAGGATCTCGCTTTACCTGCATTCCATTATACGTCCACCGGACCGGTTGTCCACCGGGGGTAACAGCCAGCCCCTATTTCAATACATAGTCGATACCTGAAAGAACCGGCGGATGATCCGGATACCATCCCTATCTCGCATTGTTCGATGCCCCTGATCCATATGTCGAGTCAACCAGCACGCGAGAGATCAGGGAGGAACTGACCATCTATCCGGCTCAGGAACCCTGATCCAGTACCTCCAGCACCGGGGCGAAGGATTCGATGCCGGCGGGGGAGTTGGGTTCGAGCCAGACCTGGATGTGGGAGATGCCTTCGTCGGCGAAGCCTCGGAGGGCGGTTGCGATTTGCTCCGGGGAACCGGTGAGCGGCGGAATGCCGCCCGGATTGGCAGACGACGGTGGGCTGGTATCACCCTCGAAACTGACCAGCACCGCGCAGGTACGTTCGAGCGTGGAAGGGTCACGGCCGGCATCGATACAGGCGGCGTCCACCACCTCACGCAGGGCGGGGATATTTGCCGGGTCATTCCCATGACGGTTGAAGTAGGTGTTCCAGCCATCGGCATACCGTGCCATGAGGCTCATCATCCGCGGGCTGGTGGAACCAAGCCAGATCGGTGGGCCTTCCGGGCGTGGTCCGCGCGGGACCAGTTCACACTCGCGAGCCTGATAGTAGCTGCCATCAAAATCAACACTACCGGTACGCAGCAGGCTGTGGATGATCTTGAGCGCCTCTTCAAATCTGCTCACCCGGTGGTCAAACGGGAACCCGAACGCCTGGTATTCCGGTTCATGCCATCCGGCACCGAGCCCGAGGATCAACCGGCCACCGCTGATCTCATCGACCGTATCCGCCATTTTCGCCAGCAGGGCCGGGCTACGGAAACTGGTGCAGGCCACCAGCGGGCCAAGTTCGACCCGGCTGGTGACGGCCGCCAGCGCAGAGAGCAACGTCCAGCACTCCCACGGGCCTTCGGTCGGTCCTTCCTGCAAACGGAAGAGCAGATGGTCTTCAAGCCAGATCGAGTCAAATCCGACATCCTCGGCGAGGCGGGCCATGGTCAGCAGATCGTTCCAGCGGGGCGTTCCACCACCCATCTGGCCGACTGCGTCCGGCAATCCGATTCCGATCTTGAGAGGTCGTTTGTTTCCGGATTCCATGGCCCAGCCTTCCGATAGATGCGTCTCATGAACATTGGCAACCAGGGAAATGACGAACGCAGCAGGTATCAGAACGGGATTTCCACACCAGCTTCGGTACCGATTGCCCGCAGTTCATCAACCACGACCGGGTGCACCGGAACGCCGCGTTCGGAGCGGTCCTCGTAGGCGATCTTCTCCGGGTCGCCCGGAACCATCACCCTCTCATGGCCGGGGGCCGGCTCCATCGAGCGCAGGTCACCGAGCATTTCATCCATGCTGGCGCCAAACTCGGCAAGCGGCCGGAACGCTTCGATGTTGATGGCAATAAAGGCGTGGCTTGTGTCGGTCGGACGCGGAACATCCGAGCGCGAGCCGCTAACGTGCTTGCTCCAGAGCGACCCGGAAAGCTGCGAACAGAGCACCTCGACCAGCAACGACAGGCCATAGCCCTTCTGTCCACTGGTTTCGCGCTCGCTGCCCAGCGGCATCAGCGCAACGGCCTCGAACGGGTCTTCGGTTGGCAGGCCTTCACTGTTCACAGCCCAACCGCGCGGGATCGGCTTGTTCGAGCGGCGTGCCATCTCGATCTTGCCCCAGGCGACGGCAGTAGTCGCGGCATCCAGCACGAACGGGTCTTCGTCGCCGGCCGGGAATGCGGCCGCAATCGGCGCGGTTGAAAGGGCGGCTTCCCGTGCGAAAGTCGGCACCAGCAACGGAGTGGCGTTCGTCATCGCAATGCCGGCCATACCGGGATGATCGAGCGCCATGGTGGCGTAGTAGCCGGCAATGCCAAAGTGGTTGGAGTGACCGACGGTCGAAAGGCAGATACCGGTTGCCTTCGCCTTTTCGATGGTCTTCTCCATCGCCCGGTAGGCGGAAGATGGGCCAAAACCGTTCTGGGCATCGAACGTGATGGTTGAGGGTGTCTCTCGAACGGTTACCAGTTCGGCTTCAAGATTGTAGAGCCCTTCCTTGAGGCGGGCGGTATACATCGGCATGCGGGGGACACCGTGTGAATCGATGCCGCGCAGGTCAGACTCCACCAGGATGTCAGCCGAAATCCTGGCGTCTTCCTCGCGCATGCCATAGGACATGAACACATCAATAACAAACTGCTTCAGGTGATCGCCATGAATGCGTGGGAAATCGTCCTCGTATCCGGCCATTCGTCCATCACTCCTGTTTCACCAGTTGACTGTCGCCTCTGCGGAATACTGGCGCATCATACCCGAACTTCTGGCCGGGCTGGTGTGTGAGTCAGGAGATGATTGCCAATGGCACCGGCTTGGATACGGCGTAGCCCTGGGCGTAGTCGATCGCCAGGTCCTTGAGGCACTCCAGCACCTCGACGCTTTCGACGTGTTCGGCAATCGTCTGGATGCCCATCGTATGAGCAATGTGGCCAATCGCCCCGACCACTGCCCGGTCGACCACGTCATCGACGATGTCACGGATGACACTGCCATCAATCTTGATGTAGTTCACATCCAGGTTACGCAGGTAGGAGAAGGTGTGCAGGCTGGATCCAAACTGGCTGAGGGCCACCCGGCAGCCAAGTGTGCGCATCTCGCCGATGAAGCGCATGGCGTTGGCCAGGTTCTCGATCGCCACCGTTTCCGGAATCTCGAATCCCACCTGCCAGGGCGCGACTCCACGCAGTTCCAGTTGCTCACGAATAAACACCGGGAACTCCGGATCACACATGGAAGGCAGGGACAGGTTAATCATCCAGACCGCAGCCGGCGATGGACTATGGCTGGCTACGCCGGCCAGTGCCGACCCGACAACCCAGCGGTCGAGATCAACGGCGAGGTGGTCGCGCGCCGCCGCTTCAATGAAGACCGATGGCGGCAATACCCGCCCGTCGTCATCGAGCATATGCACCAGGAATTCGTAGATTTCGGCGCCATGCTGTGCCGGCGAAAGCGGCGAAATCTTCTGGGCATAGAGTCGGAATTTCTCCCTGGCAAGCGCATCGGTAATCATGCGCTCCGCTCCGAGGCGCCCGGTTGTTGCAGCTCGCTGGTTTTCGTTCCAGCCGTCAGGCTGCTGACGCGAGATGATGATGTCACCGGCCAGTTCGGGCAGATCGAGCAGTGTTGCTGCGTTGCGCACATCGGCATCCACCGGCAGAAGCATCGTGCTCAGCCCGATGACGGTCGTGCGATCATCCCAGACGAACCTGTAGTTCCGGACCGCATCGACGAGTTCACCGGCAATCCTGGCCGCCTGCTGGCGAGAACAATGGGTCAGCAATACCGCCAGACGGTCTTCCTCGAACCGGGCCAGCAGGTCGGATTCACGAATCCTGCCTCGCAGCCGTGCCGTCACCTGTTTGATCAGTTCATTGGCAGCGATCTGTCCCTGGCGTACCTGCACCGCCGTGTATTGCGGAATGGTCAACACCAGCAGAACGTGCTCGACATTTTCCCGGGCAGCCGTCACCAGCGCCCGTTCGATCTGGTTTTCCAGTTCCTGGCGGTTCGGCAATCCTGTCACCCGGTCGTGACTGCTGAGGTAGGCCGTCTCACGCACCGTCGCCGGTTCACCTGCCAGTTGGTGGAAGATCATGACCGTACCGACTATCGAACCGTCGCGATGATGGATCGGAAAGGTGACGTGTTCGATGCTGAAGGTACGGCCATCGCGGTGCACCACCAGCGCATTCCTGGATGGCCCGACCACTGCCGACTGCCGCAGGCAGATCTGGACCGGATGCTCGATCCGTTCCAGGCTCTCTTCGTGCACCAGGTCAACAACGTCCAGAATATTCCGGCCACGGGCAGTCGCGGTTGACCACCCGGTCAGGTCATTCCCGGAAGGGTTGACGTATTCGACATTTCCGGCGACATCGGTCATCACCACGGCATCGAGGACAGTATCAGCCACGACATCAAAGCGTTCACGGGTTTCCCAGACCAGCGCCTCCAGACGCCGCAGTTCGCTGACATCCCGGATGGCCCAGGCAACACCAACAACGTCACCGTGAGAACTGAAAATCGGCCAGGCGCTGTCCTGGGTATCCAGAATATCGCCGGTTCTCGTCACCCGCACCGCATCGAACCACGGCACACGTTGACGAGACGCCGCAGCAGCAAGTGCCGCCGTCAATTCACGATAGGTCTTGTGCTGGGCAAGGATTGAAATATGCTGGCCAATAATCTGGGAAGGCTCATACCCGAAGATACTCTCGGCTTCAGCGCTCCAGGTCAGGATCGTGCCATCGAGGCGGCTGGTGAAATGCGCTACCGGAAAGTTCTCCAGCATCCGGCTGATGCGGTAGACATCTTCCTCAATGTCCTGCAACACCGCCGCTTCGAAATCCTGCATCACCATGGCGGCGATGTCCCGGAGCATCTGGCGCTGTTGTGCCGTGACATCACGCGGACGGGTATCTGCAACGGCCAGGGTGCCGAGGGTGAACCCTTCGCGGGTCATCAGCGGAACCCCGGCATAGAACCTGACCCGCCAGGGGCCGATCACCAGCGGATGTGATGCGGTCAGCGGATCTCGCAGGGTATCCGGGACAATGCGTGGTTCACTGCCGGCAATGGTGGTGATGCAAAAGCCGGGCTGCGGGCCGAGGTTTGCCAGATCAATACCCAGCGTCGCCGTCAGCGCCACCTTGCCCCGCTCAACCACTCCCACAAAGGCGATCTCGACCCCGAAGGCAGCAGCAAGCGTCCGGGTAGCCCGCTCCAGCGCCGGTTGACGTTCCGGGTCGAGCAGGGAAGCACCGTGCAATGCGTGCAGCCGTTTCGGGTCAACCGTCCGGGAGCGGTATGGATACATCCTCGATCATCGTCCTTCTACACCAGGCCGGCTCCAACCAGCCTGCCGTTGGAGATTCTAGTATGCCCCGCAATACCGTGCTGCCACCGCAGTTTTGTGCAACTGAATTGTTAGCCATTGTTGCGCTTGCCCGGCAGGTAGTCCGGGCCGAAAGTACTATCCCCGCAAACGGGCAGGAATCAGGACGTCGTATCCGGATTATTACGGGCGGGGCGGTCCTCACCGGGCAGGGCTGACTCGGTGTTCTGCAACCAGTTGATCACGCCGCTGATCTTGCGGGCGACCCAGATTCCTTCCGGGGTGATCGTCTGCTGATCAGGAATACGGTGCAACGGGCCGGACAGGGTAACTGCCAGACGCCGTCGCCGGGAAAAATACCAGCCAAACCCGACCCCGAGTCCGATCGCCACCGCCATTGCCACCGCACCGGAAATCACAAACAGCACAGCCGAACCGAGGCCACCGGTCCGGGCGGTTGCGTCCAGGTCAGTGGTTCCGGTGTTGGCAATCACCCAACGGACAGTCTTGCTATCCAGTTTCTCGCCGGATGTCTCAACGATGTTGCCGGGCATCGAGGCGACATAGGTCATCTTCACCGCATTGCGCCAGGCAGACCGTGGGCTGTTCAAACGCTCGATAACGACCGACTCAAAAAGCAACTCTCCATCGACCGTCAGGTCCAGCACATAGGATGACCCGCCCACTGCTCCGGTTTGCCGCTGGAAGGTTCCCCGGAAGGGCGCCGCCACACCCGGGCTGGCATTGATGCCGGTTGCATTGATCATCGAGTTCAGGGCCGCCCCGGCTTCCTGACCCTCGGACGTCGTGCCGGTGATCAGCACGGTAATTGTGCCGGCGTCCTCGGCCTGTTCATACTCCAGACCGGCCGCAACCGACCGTTCCTGGAGTTCAAGGAGAATGGCAGTCAGATCATCGGCCTCGTCACGATTGGCCGGCACGTAGGCAACCTGAATCTGGATGGTGTGTGAGGCGGAACCATCCTGGCGATATTCGGATCGCATTTCGATCTCGACACACCCGGAAAGCACGAGTGCAAGCAGGATGGCCATGAGTGCCGGCACGATCCGGCGGCGGAGTCGCTTGCCGATGTCACTCGCGGTCGTTGCCATCAGCCTGTTCCCCAGCGCAATCATCCAGACGAGTCGATCCAGCAATCTGGAGCGTAGCCTACTATACGATGACGACCCTTCACGAAGGAGTACCCGGGCCAGCCCGGATTATTCACAATTCGCCTTCCACGGTGACAAGGAAAACGCCCCGGGACATGCCCGGGGCGCTGGAAGATGGGGGAGGGGAATTGGTATCGGCCAGGTCAGGGAGTGGAACCACGGCCGAGCGAACCGAGAAATCTGTCTATCCCGCGTCCGGTTGCTGGAGTTCTGCATAGATGACCAGACGCTGGTCGTATGCGCCGCGATCCCGGTCGAAACTACCGGCGCAGGTAATCACTACGAGTTCAGGTTTGTCAGAGGTTCCGAACACCTGCTCAAGTGGAGCCTCGGTTTCAGGATATTGGGCGGTTTCCCGAACCTCGAAACGCAGTACCTCTCCGGTGCCGCCCATCGTCACCTCGATGATCGATCCCGGTTGGAGTTCACGTAGACGGTAGAAGATAGCCGGGCCGGTCTTGCTGTCTACGTGGCCGGCAAGCACTGCCCGGCCAACCTCGCCTGGAAGTGCCCCGGTCTGCAACCAGCCAACCTCGTCGTATTCGGTCGGCGCTTCCATCGCTCCGTCGGCGGTAACGCCTACCCCGACGATCGGGGCTGTGACGTCGATGGCTGAAATGGTCAACTGCGTCGGTGCCCATTTCAGTGGTTCGGCAACGTTCCAGTCCGGGAGAGTCGTTACGTTATTGGAAGAGTCTTCAGCGACCGGGAGTGCCTCTTGCTGCTCGTACAGCCAGTTGTCCGTCTCCATTGCCAGGCTTTCTTCAATTGACGCTGACTGCGACATTGCCTGCTCTTCCTTCAGAACGGGAACGGATGAAACGGCGGTTGCGATCGGGCTGATCCGGACTTCGGGCTCGTGCACCGGGCTGGTTGATGCCAGTGCCGGTTCGGGCAGCGGTTCAGTCGTCTGGCGCAAGCCGGCCGATGCCAGGGTGGCGCTGCTCCCGCTAACCAGGAGCAGGAGCAGCAGCACGAGTCGCAGGGAATTCACCGGATTCTTACCGGACACCGTTGATCTGGCGATTCGAGTAGACGTAGAGGACACCACTGGCAACGAGGGCCCCAAGCGTCACCAGCGCCAGGATCGTTGCAGTCATCACACCGGCAGCCGTGCCGCCGCCACCGGTTGCCGGCATCGACGGTGCAGTCTCGGAGCCACCGCCGGTGGAACTGGCGTGGGTTGCATCAACCAGAGGCAGGACAGTCAGCGAACCATCGCCGGCCATACCAATCGCCATCACGGTGTAGACCGTACCGGCCTCGGCATTGAACCCGGCAATCTCGATCGCAACGTCTTCCGTGCCAGCCGGGCGAACTTCGAGGTCGTAGGTCGTGGCATCAACCGGGAGATAGCCGGAATCCGCCTTGAATGCCAGGACTTCGATCAGCACCGGGCCATCGGTAACGGCAACGTCAACGGCCGGGGCATCGGGTGAAGCATGGATGACACGGACGTGTGCCTTGCCATCGGCCGGGGCAGCCAGGTTGTCTTCGAGGACGAGCGGTTCAATAGCAGCCACTTCGCCAACCGCAGCCACAGTGTAGGCCTTGCCATTCTCCAGGGTCAGGGTTGCTTCAATAACAGCTTCGCCGGCTTCGCCACCGTTGGGGGTGACTGCTACATCGTAGTCACCGCCGGGGAGCGATACATATTCGGTTGCATCACCGAACGCAAGGTTTTCAACGGCAACCTCGCCGTTTATCCAGATATCAACCGCGGGAGCATCCGGCGAGGCATGGACGATACGAACCATCGCCGTTTCCGACTGGGCACCAACGCCGGAGATGCCGAGCGCCATGACCAGTGCACCAACCAGGAACAAGACCGAAGTGAATCGCTTTCGCATTGAATTCGTTCCTCTGAATCTGCGCAGCAGTAGCGCTCTCAACCATTTATATAGAAGGGGGAAAGGGAGTTCCTGTCTTCATCGACCACTCCCTGTGGGTACCTGCCCGGCCAGCTGCGAAGGCGATGCCTTCAATTGGTTACTGCCCTTCGCAGCCGGGGTTACCGGGTGAGGTATGGGCCGGCAATCAGGCAACCTGCTCCTGGCTGGTGCCGCGAGCCAGCAGGGACAGCAGCCAGACACCTGCCAGGCCAACGAGGACATAGACCGCGCTCGACGCGATGTTCGTTTCACCAAACTCGTTGCCGGTAATGGTGGCAACCAGGTCGAACTCAAGCAGTCCAACCAGCGCCCAGTTCACGGCTCCAACGATCACCAGCACCAGGGCGACCAAATCCAGCGGCTTCAACATGATCCTGTTCCTTTCTCCGGTGGCTTCTTTGCCACCCTGCCTTCTCCCGCGGGGACCTTCCCCGGCAGAGCTGCAACGCCGGACCGCCTGATCCATCTCGTTGCGTTGTGTGACCGCCTTGACGGTCGAATGCAGGCATCATAAGCTAAACTAAACCTAAAGTCAAGGTTTAGATATATATCCACTTTTAGACGACCACGAAATGGTTTACTTTGCCAGTGGCTGGAGATACGAAGAAACATGAAACAGGACGAAGCCGACCGCGAAGACCTGGTCCCGATCGGGGCAGCGGTCGAGATGCTCAAAGACGATTACCCCGATGTGAGCCACTCGAGCCTGCGCTTTCTCGAGCGTGAAGGGCTGGTTGTCCCGACCCGCACCCCCGGCGGACACCGCCTCTACTCCACAAACGACATCCACCGTATTCGCCAGATCAAGGCATGGCAGGAACAACGTCTCTCGCTTGAAGAGATCAAACGGCGTCTGGACTCACTTTCCAGGATCGCCCCGCCCGCAGAGATTGCCCGTGCCTTTCTCGAACACGGTCTGGCCGGTAATCAGCGTGAAGCGCTTCAGGTTGTTCTGGAAGCCAGCGAACTGGGCATGCCATTCTCCACCCTGCTGATGGACGTCATCACCCCGGCATTGCATGAACTTGGAAATCGCTGGGAAACCGGTGCCGCCTCGGTAGCGCAGGAGAAGGAAGTCTCGGCCCTCGCCAACGAACTCATCGCCGAACTGACACTGCAACATATCAACCACCTCGTTCCTGAACGAGGCTCGGTGGTGGCGGCTTGCGTCGATGCCGAGGAGCACGAACTGGGGCTGCGGATCATCACCGCCCTGCTGCGCAAGGAGCAGATCGGCGTTCACTTTCTCGGGACGGCGGTTGCCCCGGAGTTCCTGATTGATTCGGTACGCCTGCGCAAGCCGGACGTTATCCTGCTTTCGGCCACCATCAACGAGCATATCGACAACCTCGCCGTGGCGATCAATGCGCTGCGAGAGGCCGGCATCACCGTTCCGGTGCTGGCAGGTGGGCAGGCCGTCCAACGTAACCGGGAAAAAGTTGCAACCTGGGGGATTGAACCGGCAGACGACGATACGATGGAACTGGTCTCTCGCCTGGTGGCACTCGCCGCCGGTCAGGGTTAGCGAATCGGGGCAGATATTGGCGGAGTATACTTTCCGCGGATTTGTCTCGATTGCACCCGCAACCCGGCGCATGCCACTTTCCGAACCGACGTCTGTAAACGCCGCCGGGGATCTGGCCGGTGTCCGGCGGGCGTTGCTGCACGCGCCACCGGAAGACAGGAACGTTACAGGAGTTCTTCGATTGACAGTGCCCTATTATTCTCCCCCGACCCCGCCCGAAATCGCAATGATGGCGGCCGGTGTGCCTCGCTTTGATGGTGGACGTCTGATCCGCGCCTTCCGGTTTGCCGAGGCCGCCCACGATGGCCAGAAGCGCGACGAAGGCACACCGTTCATCGAACACCCGATCCGGGTGGCGCTCATCCTCTGGGAGGAACTCGGCGTCCGCGATGTGGACATGCTCGTCGCTGCTCTGAACCACGATGTGCTGGAAGATTGCGACTGGCTGAGTGCCGACGTGCTGGAAGGTGCGCTCGGCGAACGTCCGACCGGGTTCATCCAGGATGTCACCAAGCCCCGTGTGCCGGATGAGCAGAAAGCACAACGTGACCAGGTCTATCTCGATGGACTGCCAGCGCTCTGCCACGAATCACGCTTGCTCAAACTTGCCGACCGGATTGATAATCTCCGCGGGGTGATTCATGCCAATGATCCGGCCAAGGCCCGCCGTTACCTGGAGGTCAGCCGGCAGTCATTCATCCCGCTGGCGCTGGCAACCGAAGCGGCCGCGGCCGACTTGATCGCCGCTGCCTGCGACGATATTGAGGCATACCTCCAGACCGTAACAACCGGATAAACGAAAGGGATCGTGGCAATGAAGTTCGGCATCATTATGTTTGCCACCGAATATTCGATCGGGATCGCCGAACTGGCCACTGCGGTCGAGGAGCGCGGCTTCGAGTCGCTCTTCCTGCCGGAACATAGTCATATCCCGACTGACCGGATATCTCCCTGGCCGGGTGGCCCGGACCTGCCACGACACTACCTGCACACCATCGACCCGTTCATTGGCCTGGCAACGGCGGCGGCTGTCACAACGAAGTTGAAGGTCGGCACGGGAGTCTGTCTGGTGGTCCAGCGTGACCCGATCGACCTCGCCAAGCAGGTTTCGACGATCGACCGTCTTTCAAACGGCCGCTTCATCTTCGGTATCGGTGGTGGCTGGAACCGCGAGGAGATGGCCAACCACGGAACCAACCCGGCAAAACGGTTTGATGTCATGCGCGAGCGCATCGAGGCGATGAAGACCATCTGGGCCAACGATGAAGCCGAATACCACGGCACCTATGTTGATTTCGATCCGATCTGGCAGTGGCCGAAACCGGTGCAGCAACCCCACCCGCCGATCCTGGTCGGTGGCGACGGCCCGGGCGTGCTCAAGCGGGTGCTGGAATATGGCGATGGCTGGTTCCCGCTGCATGGACGCAGCCCGGTGCCTTTTGCCGAACGTATGGAGGAATTGCGCTCGCTGGCTGCCGAAGCCGGCCGGGAACACATTCCGGTCACCATGTTTGCCGGCCCCGGTGAGCATCGCATCGTCGAGGAATACCGGAACGCCGGCGTCGACCGCTACGTCTTCTCCATACCGTCCTCCGGCCCCGAGCAGGTCCTCCCGATGCTCGACCGCCTCACCGAACTCAAGGCGGAGTTCGAAACCGACTGAACCATCCCGGCGGGAGACGCTGACAGAGTCGGAATCTGTCATCCCTCACTGCGTTCGGGATGACAATGCAACGCCGCGGAGACACTGCAACGCCGGTGGCAGTCAGGACAACCCGGCACCGACCACTAACGGCCGGCGACGCCGGAACGGGGGATGCGGACCTCGAAGGTGGCGCCTTCTCCCGGGGCGCTGTGGAGGGTGATATTGCCCTTGTGGGTGGTGGCGATCCAGTGGGCAATCGAGAGCCCAAGCCCGGTGCCGCCTTCGGAGCGGGAGCGGGCAGAGTCAGTCCGGTAGAAACGCTCGAAGATACGGTCATGATGCTCCGGTGCAATACCGGGGCCGGTATCCCGGACCGTCAGAATCGCTTCCTGGTCTGTTGCTTCCAGATGCAGACAGATCTCTGTGCCTGGCGGCGTGTGGCTCATCGCGTTATCCAGCAGGATCAGTACCAGTTGCTTCAACTGGTCACCATGCCCATGCACCTCCACCACCAGGCCATCGGGAATCGTTGATTGATAGCGGTGGTTGCCCGTCAACGGTGCGATGGTATGGCCGGCGTCCCGGGCGACTGCTGCAAGGTCAACGACCGACATCTCCGGTTGCCAGCCAACATCAGCGCGGGCGAGCATCAGCAGATCCTGAACCAGACGGGTCATCCGGTCGACCTCGGCCCCGACATCATCCAGTCCTTCGGCCAGCGCCGGCATCTCCGGAGAACCACCGGCAACCATCCGGCGCATGATCTCGGTGTTCCCCTTCAACGCGGTCAGTGGCGTCCGCAACTCGTGGCTGGCATCCGCCACAAACCGTCGCTGGGCCTGAAACGATGCTTCCAGACGGTCAAGCATGGCGTTGAACGTTTCGACCAACTGGTCGACCTCATCCCGCGTGCCGGTAGGATCGAGCCGCCGGGAGAGGTCTCCGGCTCCGCCGATCGCCTGGGCAGTGCTGCTCATCCGGGCGAGCGGACGCATCGCCGCCCGTGCCAGGAACCAGGCGACCGCGGTAATCACGATCGTCGCGGCGAGCGAACCGAGGATCAGGATAGTACGCAACTGCCCGAGGGTTTCGTTGACCGAGACCAGCGACTCGGCCACCTGAACGGCCGCAATAGCATCACGGTCGCCCTGAATGAACACCGGCACCGAATAGACCCGGATTTCGGTGTCATCAATCGTGGTGGTATAGAACACCCGCTGCCCGGCGAGGTTCTGCTGGAGGACATCCGCCGGAACCGGCAACGAGTTGCCGGCCAGCGATGCTGACTGGCTGTTGACCAGTCCCTGCCTGTTGATTACCTGCATGAACAGACCGGGTGACGTGAACGGATCCAGTGCCGGCAGGTTCACAATAAACGTACCATCCGGACGCAGCGCCAGCGATGCCGGGTTCTGGCTGTAGGTGGCATACACCGTTTCAAGACGGCGATCAACGGCATCGTGCAGGTTGCGCGACATGGCGACATAGACACCAACCGAGAGCGCCAGCAGGAGCAGGATCATCACGCCGGCAGTGATGTAGGCAATTCGCTGGCGGATGGTCATCGACACATCAACCTGCGTTCCGCGGCTCCCGCAGGGCATACCCGGCCCCGCGGATCGTTTGCAGCAAGCGTGGCTCGCCCTCCGCCTCGAGGTAACGGCGCAGCGTGGATATATAGACTTCCAGCACGTTCGACTCACCCGGGAAGTCATCGCCCCAGACCCGCTCCATGATCAGGTCGCGGCTCAGCACCTGGTTCGGGTTGTGCAGGAAAAGTTGCAGCAGGTCAAACTCGCGGGTGGTCAGTTCGATCGGACGGTCGCCGCGATAGGCCATCCGCGACCCGGTATCCAGTCGCAGGTCGGCAAAGCTGAGTACTGCCGGAGCAGTTTCGGTGGTCCGTCCCTCGGCCCGCCGCAACAGCGCCTTGATCCGGGCGACCAGTTCTTCAAAGGCGAACGGCTTGACCAGATAGTCGTCGGCGCCGGCGTTCAACCCGGCAACTCGGTCGGAGACTTCCTCGCGGGCCGTCAGCATCAGCACCGGAACATCAATGCCGGCCGCTCGGATCCGCCGGCAGACCTCGAAGCCATCCAGCCCCGGCAGCATCACATCCAGAATGATCAGATCGGGTGTCCGGAACCGGAGAATCTCCAGTGCGGCCGGCCCGGTGGTTGCCGGAGTAATGTCGAAGCCCTCGAAGGTCAATCCACGCCGCAGCATCGACCCGATTGACGGGTCGTCTTCCACCACCAGGATGTTCGGCATGTCCGGCATAATGTCGGCTTTCGGTTAGCCCGCAGGAGAATCGGCTTCTGGCACAGCGTGAAACGCATTGCGCCCCTGCGACGGGAATGGCCCTCTACATAGTAAGCAGCGAGAGGAAATGTTCGTCATCGGTGTAGGGACCGATCAGGGCGAGGCTGAGCCGGTCGGCGCGATAGATTTCGCGGGCAAGGTCGACAACAGCATCGGCCTGAACGGCATCGATCTCGACCATCACCTCTTCCGGCGTCATGATCCGGCCAAAGGTAAGTTCCTGCCCACCGATCCAGCTGGCGACGGAGCGGGAATCTTCCAGCCCCATGCTGATCCGGCCCTTGCTCATCGCCTTGGTCATCTGCAGTTCGTCTTCCGGCACTCCATGATCCCGCAGTTTCTGCAACTCGGCGACGATGGCGCTCACTGTCTCATCGACCCGCATCAGGTCGGTGCCGGCATAGATCACACCCTGGCCAACATCGGCGTACTGCCGGAAATAGCCATATACCGAATAGACCAGTCCACGGCGTTCGCGGATCTCCTGGAAGAGACGGGAACTCATCCCGCTGGAGAGGATCGAATCAATCGTGCCCTGCACATAGCGACGCTCGTCGGTATACGGCAGCGCCGGGTGACCGATGCAAAGGTGCGCCTGTTCGGTAGGACGCTCCAGCAGCCGTACCCGCGGGGCCGTCTGGTTGAAGGTGGTCAGACCGCAGACATCACCAATACCCGGCTCGAGATCGCCAAAGGCACGTTCGGTCAGTTCGACCACATGATTGTGGTCAACCTTGCCGGCAGCTGCGATCACCATCCGCTCGGGGCGGTAATGCTGGTGCATAAAGTTGCGCAGGTCATCGGCCGAAAGAGACTCCACCGTATCCACCGTGCCGAGGATCGACCGTCCGACCGGCTGACCATCCCAGACCACTTCGTCGATGAGGTCGTGCACCAGGTCATCCGGTGTGTCATTGACCCCGTGGATTTCCTCGACAATGACGAAGCGTTCCTTCTCCATCTCTTCTTCGAGGAAGAGGGAGTTGCGCACGATATCGGCCAGCACATCGAACGACGATTCCAGGTGCTCGGCCGGCACCTTCACCCAGTAGTTGGTTCCCTCACGGCCGGTTGAGGCATTGATGATGCCGCCAACGCCCTCGATCTGCCCGGAGATGATGGCCGGGTCCGGGCGCTTTTCGGTGCCCTTGAAGAGCATGTGCTCGATGAAATGCGAAACGCCGGACTGGTGGTCCTCTTCATACCGTGCGCCGACGGTATAGAGGAAGATGAGGCTGGCGGAGTGGACGTGGCTCATGCGGCTGGTCACGACCCGGACGCCATTGGGGAGCGTGGTCTTCTGGTAAAAGTCGGTGGCGTCGTCAGATCGCTGGTCGCCGGCAAACATCACGTGTGGTTACTCCATCTCATTCGGTGTGGTTGTGGAAGGTTGCAATACAGAAATCGCCAGTTCAAGCGCCTGCAGGGCGGTTTCCCGGATGTTTTCCAATCGGCCGCCATGCAGACGCAGTTCCCGGACTTCGGTGGTTTCCGGAGTGGCAACAGCAATATAGATCAGGCCGACCGGCTTGCGGGCGGTCGCCCCGGACGGGCCGGCGATACCGGTGCTGGCAATTCCCAGGTCGGTCGAGAAGGCAGCACGAGCACCGTCCGCCATCGCCCGGGCACACTCCGGACTGACCGCTCCAACCTGCTGGAGGATCTCGCCTGGTACACCCAGCAACTTCTGTTTGGCATCGTTGGTGTAGGCAATAACGCCACCCATGAAGTAGTCGGAAGAGCCGGCCAGGGCCGTAATGCGATGGCCGATCAACCCGCCGGTGCAGGATTCAGCAGTCGCGCAGGTCAATCCCCCGGCCCGCAGCAAATCTGCCAGCCTGGCGGAGCGCTCAAGTGCGACGGCTTCGCTTGTCATATCCGGTCGTCCCTCGATGTTCATATCCCGGCGAGTATGGAGCATTTGCATTGCCTGATGCAACTGTTTCCCGCAGTGCGTATGCTAGACTCGACGTCATACTACGACTGTTTTTCAGAATCAGGTTCCGAAGCGTCCACCTCGTTTCCGCATCCGGATCGGACACTACCAATGGCGTACAAATCAACGCATGCTGTCGTGCAGCGGGTCATGCCCCTGCTCGAACAGATGGCTACCCGAACGATCGACAAGGCCCGCCTGTTGCAGTATCTCTCGGCCTCTGCCGGCGTCGACTGGGGCATCATGACCATCGTTTCCGACGAGGTTACCGAAGAGGGCCGGCACATCACCTATCGCGATGACCTGAGCGGCCAGTCCTACACCTTGCGCTATCCAGACGTTCTCGATGAGAAACTGGCACCGCTGGTGGTGGCTGAATACAAACGGCTGGCAGTCGATCGCCCGCTCACCAAAATGAACCCCGGACTCTACGAACATTTCTTCGGACTTACCCACTGCGCCCGCTGCAAGTATCGCGGAGAGCAGCACGCCCAGATCCATAGCGAGTGCCACTTTGCCGGCCACCCGGTGAACTTCGAACCGGAGTAATTCCTGCCCCGAATACCGTCCGGAGGCATGCTCTGGCGAGTACGTCTCCGGACGCAAACCCTGACACCAATAGTTGCTGCCAACCTATCTGTTGGCACCTGCGAGTAGTACCTTTTTCCCAGCAGTCCGCCATTTTTGACCCCGCCTGATCGTGATATGATATGCGGTATTCACTGGCAGCAGTGTCTGCCGGGCACCTTCGTGTACCGGTGGTCACGCTTCAGCTAGAGGTCAGAAATGTTTCGCCAACGTGCGGTGATCTCAATCTGTATCGCCTGCATAGCGCTCCTGTTCACCATGGAGCGAGGGGAAGCTGCTGGCCCGGCAACAGCCAACAATCTGCTTGGCCTGGAAGACCTGCTTTCGGGCATCACTGAAACCGTCAACGAAGTCATTCCCATCCTCCCACCGGCCGAGAATCCTCCGCCACCGTTGACGGAAACCATTAACCAGACTGTCACCAACATCACCCAACCGGTCACCACCCAGGTTGTCGAACCAGTGGTTCAGCCGGTTGTCGAGATCCTCGAGCCGATCATCCAGCCGGTGATTGACGTCGTTCAGCCGATTATCGAACCGGTCATCGAGGCAGTTCAGCCAGTGGTGCAGCCGGTAATCGACGCCGTTGAACCAATCATCGAGCCGGTGGTCGAAATCGTGCAGCCAGTCGTCGAAGCGGTTCAGCCGGTTCTTGAGCCGGTTGTGGACGTTCTCGAGCCGGTGATTGCACCGGTCATCGACGTGGTCGAACCGGTGGTCGCTCCGGTGGTCGAAGTCGTCCAGCCAGTCATCGACACGCTCGATCCGATCGTCGTCCCGGTTGTCGAAGTCCTCAACCCGGTGATTGACGTCGTCACTCCGGTGGTGCCGCCGGTGGTCGATATTCTCGACCCGGTTGTCCCGCCAGTTGCCGATCCGGTCGTGCCGGTTACCCCGGAAATCCCGGTCGATGTCGAGCCGGTCATTCCGCCGGTGAACCCGTCGAACCCGGTCACCCCGGTAAACCCGACTGTTCCGGAGGTCACCACACCGGTGAATCCGGTCAACCCGGTTGCCCCGGTGATCCCGACCGTTCCTGGTGTTGAGAGCCCGGTCAGCCCGGTTACTCCGGTGGCACCCGTTGCCCCGGTTGTCCCGGCTCCGGAAGCACCGGCACCGACCGTTGAGCAACTCCCGGCACAACCGCCGGCAGCCGCTGCACCGTCGACGGAAGACACCCTGACCCCGGTGGCCCCGGCCCCGGTGCAGGCTCCGTCGATCCTCTCCCCGGGTATCCAGATCGAGCCGGGTGTTACGGTTCAGCAGCCGGCACCGGTGCAGGTCCAGGTTGAGAACGTCGCACCGGTCAGCATCCCGGACACCGCCGCAGCAGATATCACTGCTCCGGTCAGCCTGGTTCCGGTCGTTACCGTTGCAACCACCACCCCGTCTGTGGACACCATCCAGTTGAACTCCGTCTTCGAGTCGATCCGGAACGTCGCCAGCGACCTGCTGGAGATTCCCTCCGGTGTCGCCTCGACCGTCATTACCGTGGTATCAACCGCGTCCGGCGGTTCGATTACAGGCGAAAGCCCGCCCGGCATGATCGGGTTGGCTGTCGTTATCGTCGCGCTCATCCTCCTGACCCGGAGCGCGATCGGTCAGGTTGCCCTGACCATTCCTTCCCATCGCTACAGTCTGATCCCGGTTCCTCCCGGATAGCTGTTCCGCAGGATCAGTGTGCCTTGCGCACTGGATACCTCCCTGCTGAGAACACCGAGCTATCTGTGGTGTGCTGACGCGCTCTGCGCAGCCACCAAGCGGAGGAAATGCAGCTATGCGTACGCTCATATGTGCGCTCGGTCTCGCCCTCGTGCTGACCTTACTGGTCACTACCAACGAGACCAATGCGCTGGGAGTGGACATCAACCTCGGAGGAAAGTCCACCACTGAAACTGAAGAGAAGAAGGACGGCGGGCTCCTGGACACGCTCCTGGACGTTCAGCTGGACCTGGGCCTGGGCACTGGTGCCAACGGGCAAGGCAACGAAGCCTCGAATTCCGCGGCGGCTCTAGACCTCGATCTCAACCTGGATGCCAACCTTGATCTCGGCCTCGGCCAGAGTGGAAACGGCAATTCCGGCCTCGACCTGGGCCTCGATCTCGACCTCGACGCGGATGTCGATGTTGCAGTTGGCGGTGAAAACGGACTGGTGATCGTCGATTCCTCGGTCGATGCCTCGGCTGATGCATCGGTCCAGGTTGGCGACCAGGGCATTCACGTCTCGGCAGAAGTCTGCCTGGACGCCGATGCAAAGGTCTCGGCTCCGGTGCACGTCGAAGCGTCGATCAGCACCAACTGCGAGGCCAGCGGTCCGACTGATCCAACCGATCCAACGGATCCGACGGATCCGACCGATCCGACCGATCCGACTGACCCGACTGATCCGACTGATCCGACGGACCCGACCGATCCAACGGATCCGACTGATCCGACCGATCCGACGGACCCGACTGATCCGACCGATCCGACCGATCCGACCGATCCGACGGACCCGACCGATCCGACCGATCCGACTGATCCGACGGACCCGACCGATCCGACTGATCCGACCGACCCAACCGATCCGACTGATCCGACCGATCCGACTGATCCGACCGATCCGACTGATCCGACCGATCCAACGGACCCGACCGATCCGACCGATCCGACGGACCCGACTGATCCGACCGATCCAGTTGACTCTTGCGTGCAGCAGGTCTCTGGTACGATCTACATTTCGCTCTGCCTGGATGCAACGATCACCATCGGTGATGGTCTGCCGATTGACCTGACCACCGACATCTTTACCTGGATCGAAATCGGCGTCTTCGACCCGAACACCGGACAGTTCGTGGTTGGCCGCTTCCGCGTCATCACCATCGGCGACATCATCATTCTCCAGCCGGAATCGCTGCTTGATCTGGGCATCGATGCCGATGGCGGTATCGTGCTTGACATCCCTGGCCTGCTCGAAGCACTCGGCCTGGGTGGTGGTGACGGCGGACTGGTGGACGTCGATCTCGACCTCGACCTCGATGCAGATGTTGATCTCGGTCTGCTTCCGGACACCGGCGTCTCTGTGGATGCCGACGTAGACCTTGATCTTGGTATCGGCAACCTGCCGATCCTGAACCCGGGTGACGACCCGCTGCTCGAAGTCGACGCCGATGTCGATCTGGACCTCGGACTCGGCGACCTGCCGATTCTGAACACAGGCAACGATCCACTGCTCGAAGTCGATGCCGATGTCGATCTGGACCTCGGTCTTGGCGACCTGCCGATTCTGAATACCGGCAACGATCCGCTGCTCGAAGTCGATGCAGACGTTGACCTTGATCTCGGTCTCGGCGACCTGCCGATTCTGAACACAGGCAACGATCCACTGCTCGAAGTCGATGCAATCGTTGACCTGGACCTCGGTCTTGGCGGGGAAGGCGATCTGACCACCGGGCTGGTTGTCGACACTGTTGTCGATGTCAACCTGGGACAGAACGACCTGCTGACCATCAATGTGGATGTCAATCCGGACACCGAATCCAATGGCAAGAAGCCGCTGGAGATCACCGTTGACGCCACGGTCGATCTGGGTCTGGATAACCTGCTGGGCAGCGATGATGAAAGTGGCGACCCGGTTGGCAATATCGTCAACACCGTCGTCAACACCATCACCGGCCTGCTGAAGCTCTAGGGGAGGGCGATGGATGGGCCGGACCAACGCTGATCCGGCCCGCCCAACCCGATATGTCTCGAACGACGGCATCGTGAACCGGAGAGATACCAGCATGACGCAATAAACGGGCGAACATGGTGATTGATGTGGTGGCCCAGGGCCGGCCAGATTCCCGCCTTCCCGTACGGGTTCAGGAGGAGCAGGAAGGCAGGACCCACCCGGCAGGCCCGGCCACCGTCATCACCCCCGTGATCGCCCGGATTGCAAATCCGGATTCGGGATGCCCGACCCCGCGCAACGTCGCGGAAACTGGCTGCTATGATGTCGCCATCGTGCCGGAACGCATGGCAGGAGGACATCAATGGATGGCAGCCAGGCGGATGTCATTGTCATCGGTGGTGGAATCGTCGGCTGCGCTACAGCCTGGTATCTGGCGAAGCGTGGTCTCGCGGTTACCCTGCTCGAGAAAGGGGAAATCGCCAGCGAACAATCCAGCCGGGCCTGGGGCTTTGTGCGCCAGCAGGGCCGGGACCCGTCAGAAATGCCTCTGGCCATCGAGGCGATGCGTATCTGGGAAACCCTGGAGGAAGAACTCGACACGGATGTTGAGTGGGTCCAGCAGGGGAACCTTGCGATTGCCGGCGATGCGGAGCGGTTGGCCGTCATGGAGCAATGGCTGGACGTCGCGCGCACGTTCAACCTTCCTACCAGGATGCTCAGCCGGGCCGAGATTCTGGAGATGGTTCCCGGCATGCTCGGGGAATACGTCGGCGGGATGTACACACCCAACGACGGGCACGCCGAGCCGCACAAGGCAACCGGGGCACTGGCAAATGCTGCCCGCAGGCATGGCGCCAACATCCTCACCTTCCACACGGTCGAAGGCATTGATGTTGCCGGTGGAAAGGTCGAGGCGGTGCGAACCGACCGTGGCGTCTTCCGGGCACCGGTGGTGGTGAACGCCGCCGGAGCGCGGGCCATGCGCATTGCACGAATGGTGGGGCTGGCACTGCCGCAACTGGTGGTGCGGGCGACCGTGGCCGAGACGACACCGATGCAGATCGTGTCGCAAATCGGCACCTGGGCGCCGGGTATCGCATTCCGCCAGAAGAACGATGGTTCGTTCTATATCGCCGGTGGTGCGCAATCCGATTACGACATCTCCCTGGATTCCTTCCGGTATATGCGGGAGTTCATGCCGAACTACCTCAAGAACCGAAGGCTCTTCAGGATGCGTTTCGGCAGTCAACTCAAGGACGATATTGCCGCCCTCATTCCGTGGAGCGATGCCAGGCAGCACCCGTTCGCCAATACAGTCGGCATCGAACCGACCCCGAACATCTCAACCGCGAGGAAGAGTCTCCAGGGTCTGCACCGTCTGATCCCGGCGACTCGTGACCTGCGGATCCGTCGAACCTGGGCAGGACTGATCGACGCAACGCCGGATGCCATTCCGGTGCTCGGTGAGGCGCCCGAGATAGGCGGGTTCATCTTCGCAACCGGGTTCAGTGGTCACGGGTTCGCCATGGGGCCGGTTGCCGGCAAACTCATTGCCGAGTTGATCGTTGATGGTCAGCCATCGCTCGACCTCCACGATCTCTCCTACAATCGCTTCCGGGAAGGCCGCGTCGGCAAGCCCCGGAATGTGGTGTAAGGGGGTGCCCACGAATTTCCCCTGTTTGAATGTGGTGAACAAGGAGCAACAGTAGCAATGGCATGGACAAAACTGGAAGCCGCGGTCGAGAAGTACAACCAGTACGGCACGGTCGGGGTTAGTGTCTACGGCCCCAACGGCGAAACCTTTTCGCAAAACGGCGATCGGAAGTTCCGTGCAGCCAGCACGGTGAAGATTCCCCTGATGATCGAAATCTTCCGGCAGATTGATCGTGGAGAACGCACACTCGATGATCCTCATGTCCTGCTGGCCGAGGACAAGGCTGCCGGCAGCGGTGTGCTGCTGCACATGCACGACAATATCGAATTGACCCTGCGCGACATCATTTACCTGATGATCTCGATCTCGGATAACACCGCCACCAACATCCTGATCCGCTACGCCGGAATGGATGCCGTCAACGCCACCATTGCCGAACTTGGCATGACCGGATCCAATCTCGGCCGCGAGATGAAGGGCCGCCCGGCGGTGCCCGGCGAGCAGGAAAACTGGGCCACACCGGATGACTATGTCACCGTCGTGCGCTCGATTCTTGAAGGAACCGCGGCATCGGCAGATTCCTGTGCCGAAATGAAAGCCATGCTCGAGAAGCAGCAAAACACCCGGCGCATCGCCCGCTACCTGCCGGAAGATGACCGCATCACCTGGGGCACCAAGACCGGCAGCATCTCCGGCGTCACCAACGATGCCGGGTTTGTCACCACGCCGGCCGGCACACTGGTGATCGGTGTCTTCTGTGAAGGCATGCCGGACCAGCACATCGGCGAAGAAACCATCGGTGCACTCACCCTGGCAGCACTGGAGGATACCGGCCTCCTGCCGCTCTAGTCCGCAATACACACGGGGCATCCATAGTGGATGCCCCGTGTTGCATGTCCGGATGATGAATAACTACTCGTCGCTGTCGTTATCCATTGGCAGGCGGATGGTGAAGGTTGCCCCTTCGCCGGGAGCACTGGCGAGGTCGATCGTGCCACCATGATGCTCGATGATCTGCCGGGCAATGTAGAGTCCCAACCCGGTGCCACTGGCAACCTGGTGCGCCTCACTCCCCCGGGCAAACGGCTCGAACAGGCGCTCCTGCTCGTCCAGCGGGATACCAATCCCCTGGTCGCTCACCGTCAACACAGCGCAATCATCAAACTCGACGCCGAGAGTCACCCGGATCTCGCCGTCCCGTGAATACTTCAGCGCGTTGGTCAACAGGTTGGTCACCACCTGGTCGATACGCCGGGCATCCCAGACACCGTGAACGTCGGGTTGCGCATCGATGATGATCTCCCGCCGGGTAGTGGCATCCTGCCCTGCCTGAATCCGCGCAACGGTGGTCTGAAGGATCCGTGAAAGATCACACGGCTCGGGACGGATATCCAGACGGCCTTGCTGGATGCGTGATACATCCAGCAGGTCACCGACCAACTGGTCGAGGCGGGTTGCCTCACTGAGCAGGCTGGTGGAAATCGTTTCCAGATGCCCGGTGTTGATCATTCCCTGACTCACCTGCCGGTGAAGCAGGTGCGAGAAGCCGGTAATGGTTGTCAGCGGTGTCCGCATTTCATGTGAGGCAATCGAAAGGAACTCCTCACGCAAGCGAACAGCTTCCTGGGCCTCATGGAAGAGCTGGGCATTCTCGAGTGCCAGCGCCGCCCGGTCGGCAACGTTCTGGACAAACCGCAGGTCTTCCGTAGTGTAGGGCACATCCGGACGGTTGCGGATCAGGGCGATCGTGCCAACCACCTGATTCCGCCGGCGCATCGGTACCACCAACACACCGTACATCGGCCGGAACTCCATCCAGCTATTGAACGCCGGACGCACGATATTCCGCAACTCCTCGGGGGCGATACTGGGGATCATCAGGGCATCGCCGGATGCCGCGACCTTGCCGGCCATTCCCTCGTTGAACCGCAACGGCGTCTCCCGAAACAGTGCTTCCAGAAACGAGACAGCCCCCGGGTCAGGATGGTGCACCGCCACCGGACGCAGCCAGACTCCATCATCGGATGGTAACCGCACCACTGCCCAATCGCCGACACGCTCCGTCATCAGCCGGGCAAAACTCTGCACGACAGCATCGGCGTTGTGGCTTGCTTCGGCAAACACGTTGGAGATTTCGGCGATAGCGTCCAGGTGCCGGGCATTCCGTTGCGAGGCTTCGTACAGGTGTGCGTTCTCAATTGCCATCGCGATCCGGTGGGCAATATCCTCGATCAACGTCACATCGTCATCGTTGTATGACATGGACGGCCGGGTATGCACCAGTGTGATCGCCCCGACTGCTTCATTCCGCAGGACAACCGGCACTATCACGGATGAGGTGGCGCCAGCCTGACTCAGGAACTGCCTGGTGACCTCGTCCAGCGGCACAGTGGTGAGAACCTCTTGCTGTATTTGTTCGAATACTCGTGGAGTACGCTCGGAAATTACCGATGTCAAACCAAAGAACTCATCGGTTTCTTCCAGCAGGTGACGCCGGAAATCCTGCGCCCAGGTTTTCATCTCCGGGTCAGCATGGGACACGGCTACTTTCCGGGAACTGGTATCGGTATCGGCAATGGTGATGGCACACCAGGAGCCCATTTGCGGCACCAGCATCTCGGAGAGTTGCCGGAGGGTGAGCCGGGTGTTCAGTGATGAGGAGAGCAACGCCCCGGCTTCAGCCAACATGGTGAGACGATGCTGCGCATCCTCTGCCGCCAGACGGGCAGCACGCTCCCGCTTCAGGCTCTCTTCACGTTCACGCTCGGCCTGCTTGCGCGCCGTGATGTCGACCACAAACGCGACCATCTCCTTGTGGGCCGATTCCAGCATCGTTGCCCCCAGGAGAATGGAGATACGCGAACCACTCCTGTGGGAAAGTTCCATTTCGGTCTGTGGGCTACGCCCGGTGGTTTCCAGATTCCCGCGAATCATGTCGACCACATGACGCCACTCCGGCGGCGTCAATCGATCGAGTGACATGCCGAGCCCGAGATCTTCCCGGGTGTAACCGGTCATTTTCAGAAAGGCTTCGTTGGCTTCGATCATTGCGCCATCAAGGTCAGCCCTGAAAATGCCGATTAGTTCGGACTCTTCAAGTTGACGCAACCGGGATTCGTGCACCCGGAGCACATCGGCAATACGCTGGCGCTCGATAATGAGGCCAAGTTGCCGGGCTGCGGCCGAAACCATTTCCAGTACCTGGTCATCATGCGCGGCGCGGGTGCTGCTCATCAACTCGATGACACCACGAACGCGCTGGGGCCCGGCCTGGATTGGCACTTCCATCGCACTGATCAGACCCACCTCAAGCGCGGCCCTCCGGCGAATCATCCGGTGCTCGTGCTGAATATCTTCCACCCAGTCCGGTGCGCCTGAATCCCATGCACCACCCGGCAATCCGCTACCACGTTGATAGCGAAAGACTCTGGAGACACTGGAGAACATGGAAAGCTGTTCCTTGTTCCCGTCCCAGATGGCAACACAATAAAGCGTGTTGGTTTCCTCGTCGGTCAACCAGAGCGCGCCCCAGTCCCAGTGGATCTCCTGGCAGATCGCCTTGAGAATCCGTTCACCAACCGAGGAAACATCCCGCGATCCGGATAGCAACCGGGTGACAGAATAGAGAATATTCAGTCGCTGTTCGGCGCGGCGACGACTGGTGATGTCGGAGGTTACCCCGACAATCCCAACCGGGTTGCCTTCATCATCGGTCAACCGGGAGAGGGTCACCTCTCCGGGGAAGGAACTTCCATCCTTGCGGACCAGGTTTAGTTCACGGGTCCAGGATTCCCGATGACGCATCTCCTTGAGCGCCTGCCGGGTGCGTTCCGATTCCGTTGAACCGGGCATCAGGTCAAACGTGCTGCGCCCGACGACTTCATCCGCACTCCAGCCATAGAGGTGAGCTGCGGCGGGGTTCCAGAACAGGACTGTTCCATCAAAATCAAGTGCAAAAATCGCTTCTGCCGATGATGCAAGGATTCGTGAGGCAAGTTGCATGTTGGCGTTCAGGGGCATGTCAATACCCGGGATCCGCTGATCCCGTTCGTTCTCAAGGTAGGGAATATTACGATCCAAGCTGATCTCCCGGCAGTAGATGGTCATGAGTTTTTGAAGTGACCATAATCAATTGTACTCCCTGCGCGGGGATATATCTGAATGTGCCATACAAACGCGGTCAAACGCGGTATAGTCAACTGGAACTTTTGACCCGGGACTGACCTGCCCGTGCCTGATAAAGTCGAAACAGATTGCACTCACCAGCCCGGGAAAGAAGGCTGTATGCCCAAGGCTTCCATTCTTGTTGTTGATGACGATCCTGGTTTGCGTTCGCTCGTAGCAACCTCTCTCGCCATGGAGGGCCACGAGGTGATGACCGCCCCGGATGGATCGACTGCCTTACGAGTGGTGGAACAGAATTCACCGACCCTCATCCTGCTGGACAAGGCGATGCCCCTGTTGAGTGGCCCCGAGTTTGCCCGCGAACTCCGCGCCCGGGGATTCAACACGCCAATCATCGTTATCAGTGGTTCGGAAGATGGCCAGCAGTTTGCCATGGACATTCAGGCGCTGTCGTTCATCAGCAAGCCATTCCAGATCCCCCAACTCCTCGGGGTTGTCTCGGAAGTGCTGACCGAATTCCCCCTGGACGAAAGCCACGCCGGGTAACCTCATAGATCACCTCAATGAAGCCAAAGCAAAACCCCCACCCCGGATCGAGGTGAGGGTTTCGTGTTGCAGGAACCAGAACGCCTAACTGGCTGACGGGCCTTCAACATCGTCGGTATCGTCGATGTCAGAGACTTCATACTCGATCATGATCGAGCCATCGTCATTGTTGTCAGACTCAAAGGTGAGGTCCACTTCCATGCGGATCACCACACCAAGTTCCTCATCAACCCAGATCTGCATTCCGCCTTCCGGATTGGTGATACCAGCGGCCTGGCCACGCATGATCAGCATCAGCGCGGTTTCGGCGTCAACCTCGTACCGGGTTGCAGTGCGGCCATCGATCTCATCCTCGCCGGCTTCTTCAGCCATGTCGAGCATCTGGACCGGCGGCACCACCATCGAGAGGATTTCAGCCGGGGTATAAAGGCTGGCCATTTCCGGCGGCAGCTGGATCGGGCTATCACCATCCTCGGAGACGTAGAATGCATCCTGCATTGCCCAGATCTCGACCTGGAACGGCTCATCGCCGGAGGCGTCCATCGTCACATGGTAGACATTCGGAGCGCTCTGCATCAGGGTCACGTCGGCATTGGCCGAGTTCACCATGCCCACGCTATCCGGCAGGTTCTCAACCTCGGTGGTTACGTTCAGCGTGAAGTTATCCAGTTCATCGGCGATGCCGGTGAGGTCATTGAACATGCCTTCGCCGGTGCTGTCAGGTGTTCCCGTCGTGTCCGGGGTGCCGGTGGTACCCGGCGTACCGGTGGTATCCGGGGTCATCGCCGTATCTGGTGTACCGGTTCCATCAGGGGTTCCGGTGGTATCCGGAGTGCCGGTGGTGCCCGGCGTGCCGGTGCCATCAGGCGTCCCGGTGGTATCCGCGGTACCAGTCGTCTCCGGCGTGCCGGTGGTGTCCATGCCCGGCGTGGAAGTGCCGGTGCCGGCCGTGGAGTCGGCATCCGGCGTTCCTGTGGTTGCGGTATCCGGCGTCGTCTCTGCCGGTGTCATCGTCGTATCGGTCTCGGCTGTCGATGCGTCCGAACCGGTTGTGGGCTCGGTAGTGGCTACCGCTTCGGTGGTCGCGGTGGGATCGTCGTCTTCATCATCTGCACATGCAGCCAGAACTGGCACAATCAGTACCAGTGCAGCAAACAGGGTGATATACCACCGCAGCGATGATGGTCTACGCGTTGTTTTCATCGTCTCCTCTGTTCCTTGTGCATCCCCGGCCAGGAGTGGCGCGAGGACGCCGGCGACTTCCGGTGACACCAGTTCGCATGCCGTCTCCGGCACGTCAGGTCTGGGTCAACCTGTGCGCATCTCCTCAGTATAGGTTTGTGGTTTTTGGCAAACAGACCAGCCCATACATAGAAAAGGGCACAAAGAATTGCTGATTTTGTTACATAGCAAAGTTGCTAAGAAGAGCGTGAGACAGGACGTTTAGCTCACCAATCCGCCAGAAATGCGCCCTGCCATCGCCCGGTACCGGGGAGGTTGCGCAAGAACAGGTACAGAAAAGACACAGCACAAGACAGCCTGTTCCGCCCGCGATGCACCCCTTCACCTGACAGAAAGTCATAGATCGTTGCCAAACGTTTGGCCCGGTCCACTCCCGCATACTGGAATCAACGCACCAGTGTGTGCCGGAAAGAGAGGACCTGCATGGAAACAGTCGTAATGACTGACGGCATTTCCAAGCGTTATGGCAAGACAACTGCGCTTGATGACCTTCACCTGGAAGTGCGTGAAGGAGAAATTTTCGGGTTTCTTGGCCCCAATGGTGCCGGGAAAACCACAACCATCCGGATTCTGCTGAATCTGATCCGTCCGGATAGCGGAACGGCACACATCTTCGGATTCAATACCCGCAAGCAGGAGATGCAAGCCAAACGGGATCTGGGCTATCTGCCCGGCGAAGTATCGCTCTACAACAACCTGACCCCGCGACAGCTGTTCACCTACTGCGCTGCCCTCAATGGCGTAGACGGGATCGGCCATGCCATCGAACTATCGGAACGGCTCGGCATCACCGACCTCGACCGCAACGTCGGCAAACTCTCCCAGGGGAACAAGCAGAAGGTGGGACTGGTTCAGGCGCTGCTGCACCAGCCACGGTTGCTGATCCTTGATGAACCAACCAATGCACTCGATCCGTTGGTACGGGCCGAGCTCTACGACATTCTTAACGAGGCCCGCAACCGGGGGACGACCGTCTTCTTCTCCTCGCACGTGCTTGCCGAGGCAGAAGCGATTTGCGACCGGGTGGCCATCATCCGCGACGGCCGTCTGACTCGCGTCGGTACGGTGACGGAACTCAAGTCAGTTGCCCCGCGCCGGGTTCTGCTGACCTTCGACGGCCCGGCACCGGTCGACGCCTATACCGCCTTGCCGGATCTCACCGAAATCCAGCAACCGGCAACCAACATGATCGAACTCACCACCCGGGGAATCCCGGAAGACCTGATTCAGGTGCTGTCGGCACACCCGCCGTCCGACATCATCTGGCAAGAGATGTCCCTGGAAGAGATCTTCCTGGGCTACTACCGCAAACGGAGTACCTACCAACATGATGCGTAGCGTATTCGGGAAGACGTTCTATGACCAACGCTGGAGTATGGGCGGGTTCGCGGTAGGGCTTGCCCTGCTGACCTTCTTCATTCTCTATCTCTACCCTCGGGTGGCAGATGCTGCCGAGGAAATGATGACCAGCATGGGCGATTCGATCGCCGAGTCGCTGGTTGGCAATCTCCAGATTCTGGGTACACCAGAAGCCTATCTGAGCTTTCAACTCTTCAGTTTCTACCCGTTGTACCTGGCCGTGTTCCTGATCGTCGAGACCAGTGGAGCGGTCGCCGGCGAGGATGACTCCGGCACGTTTGACCTGCTGCTGACCCGACCCATCCAACGCTGGCGGATTCTCTGCGAAAAGGCGCTGGCGATTCTGATCGGCATGGTCATCATCGTTTCGGCGACAGCCGTTGGCGCAGTCATTGGTGCGACACTCGCCGATGTCGAGATCGATCGGATCGACCTGACCCTGTCCATCTTCAACACGTTGCCATTCGGCATCTGGCTACTCGGGTTCGGCCTGTTTGCAACTGCCGTGTTCGGCACGCGCAAGTCAGCAGCTCTGGTCGCAACTGCGGTTGTTGCCGCTGGCTACATGCTGAACTCAATCGCTGAATTTGTCGAAGACCTGAAAGACTGGGCCGTCGCCTCACCGATGCACTACTACGGCTGGGGTGCACCGTTACTCTCCCCCATGAAATGGGACCATGCCGGGCTGCTGATCGGCGCCGGACTGGTCTTCTTCCTGCTGGCAATCGTGATCTTCCAACGCCGGCAGATTACGTCCTGATACGAACCACCAAGAAAGGTGTTCCCCTGTGCAGATCGATGTTCACGCCCACGCGCTCCCACCGGATCTCTCCGATCTCCTTGCCCGGTTCGGGCATCAGGATGTTGGTACAGCCCAGCCAATGCCGGTCATTGAAGAACGCATTGCCGAAATGGACCAGCACGAGATCGACATTCAGGTGCTCTCGTTGCCCAACCCGCAGATCATCTACCTGGCCGGCGATGAGGCACTGGCAATCTGCCGCTACTGCAATGACTACCTGGCCTGGCTGGTCGAACAGTATCCGGGACGATTCCGGGCGCTGGCAAGCATCCCGCTCAATACCGGCATGATTGACGATGCCGTACGCGAACTGAACCGCTGCGTTGAAGAACTCGGGATGACCGGTTTCAGTACCAGCCCGAACGTCAACGGCACACTCCTGGACGATCCGGCCCTGTTCCCCTTCCATGAAGAGGCCAACCGCCTCGGTACAACCATGATGATCCACCCGGAGATGAAGCCGGATATCGCCTCGGTGACGATGGGACTCTTCGATACCAGCACAGCTGTATCCCGGCTGATCTTTTCCAACTTCTTCGGCCGCTTCCTGAGTATCAAGGTGATAGCCACCCATCTCGGCGGGGCGCTCCCCTACATTGCCGGCGCGATGAACAGCGTCGAGCAACCAGGAGACCTTGTCCGCCCACCGGGAGACATCCTCCAGGATCTCTATGTCGATACGGTCCTCGCTACAGAACCTGCCCTGCAGTGTGCGCTGGACACGGTCGGGGTAAACCATGTCCTCTTCGGGTCCGGCTACCCGGATTCCTCAGCCGGCATCACCGGGAGCATCGACCAACTCGAGGAGATGAAACTCGGACGTCGCGACAAGCGCCGTATCCTCGGCGACAACGCTGCCGAACTCCTTAACATCAATGAAAACTCCGAATCCACCCTGCTCGGCTCCATCCTGGGCATGGGGTAGGCTGCGCCATTCGTTCCAGACGGGACGACAAACGGACGAGGTGGCAGGCTACATGTTCGACCGATTCCACCTAACACGGGCGAGGCGATGCCTCGCCCGTGCACGGTAACGAACCCCGGGGACAGATACATCACCGGGGTTATCCGTTCTGACCCGCAGCACCCATTTGATGTTGCCGGCGGCAGCGGCTGCCTACCCC
>CAYWXR010000029.1:0-35105 GCA_964462545.1 uncultured Thermomicrobiales bacterium | reverse complement strand
CCGCCGCTACATGACCGGCATCGATCATGTGAAACACAGCAGGGTGATATGCCCCATTTCCTGAGGTCTTTCCCCAGAGTTGAAGGACGCGCTGCACTCTAGCCTCCGATCCAGATGCGTAACTTCATCCTATGAGGGCAACGGGAACCCGCTGGTTCCCGTCTGAATACAACAATGGCGTCATCAGCATGATGCTCATAAAATGTGTGTACACAAAGGCCCCGACAATGTACCACTGGTACCCGGGCAGCATCAACATCGGGCGGATGCAGCACCTACAATGAAGAAACATTTATGGTGAGATTGCGGCGGGAACGTGTTGGCTGTGAAGGATGTCTGCTGTGAGCCTGTTCAAACGATCTTCCACTCCTGCTCTTGCTGCTCACCATGATGAGTTGCGGGACCGGGCCATCGAACTGCTGACCCGGACCGAGGGGATCGCCAGGGCATTTCCGGGGACGGAAAACATCGAGGAAGACCTGCGGCTGATCCGGCAGGCGAAGCAGCAGCTGGAAGCGCTGTTCCTGCTGGTGGTGGTTGGCGAGTTCAACTCGGGGAAATCAGCCTTCATCAACGCGCTTGTTGGCGAGCCGGTCATGCCGGAAGGCGTCACCCCGACAACGGCGATGATCCACCTGCTGGTGTATGGCGAACCAGGACCGGACGAAACGATTGATAGCGTCGTTATCCACCGGCATCCGGCGGAGTTCCTGCGGGAGATCAATGTCGTCGACACCCCCGGTACAAACGCGATTCTCCGGGAGCATGAGGCGATTTCGCAGCGCTTTGTGCCGCGGTCGGATCTGGTGCTGTTTGTCACCTCGGCCGACCGGCCCTTCAGTGAATCGGAAAGGGCTTTCCTGGAGGAAATCCGCAACTGGGGCAAGAAGATCGTCGTCGTCCTGAACAAGATCGACCTGCTGGAAAGCGACGCACAGATCGAGGAAGTTACCCGCTTCATCGCCGGCAATGCCAGCCGGTTGCTGGGTATTGAGCCACTGATCTTCCCGATATCCGCGAAGCTCGCCGAACGTGGGGATCCTGCCGGCCGGTTTGATGCGCTGCGTGCCTACATTATCGAAACGCTCGATCAGGAAGAGCGCATCCGTCTGAAACTCCTCAACCCGCTGGGGGTCGCCGAGCGATTGCTGGGACGCTACACCGGCACGGCTGATGAACGTCTCTCGCTACTCGAACGCGACCAGACGACCATTGCCCAGATCGAAGCCCACCTTGCGGACTATGAAGCCGAAATGCGCCGGGAGTTCGCAACCTACACCACCCGGGTCGAGAATATCGTCCACCGTCTGAACGAGCGGGCCGACCGGTTCTTTGATGAATACGTCCGCATCGGCCGGGTATTCGATCTGGTGCGCTCGGAAAACACCCGCGAAGCGTTTGAACGCGATGTTGTCGCAAACACTGAACGCCAGATTGATGAAACCATCGACGAACTGATTGACTGGATGGTCGCCCAGGACCTGCGTATCTGGCAGACCGTCACCGACACGCTCGACCGGCGAGCACTGGAGCGCTATCGCGATGACATGATCGGTGAGGTTGGCTCACGCTTTGTGATCGACCGGCAGACACTGATCAGTCAGGTTGCGCGTGAGGCGGAAGAGGTGGTCGATCGTTACGACCAACGGGCAGAAGCCGCGCTGCTGGCGGCAAATGTCCGCTCGGCAGTTGCCCAGACAGCGTTGGCCCAGGCGGGAGCGGTTTCGCTCGGTGCAGTGGTGGTGGCAATGGCAACGACTGCGGCGGCGGATGTTACCGGCATTCTGGCCGCGGCAACGGTGGCCGGGCTGGGATTGCTGATCCTGCCGGCCCGCCGGCGCAAGGCACGGGCTGAACTTCGCAAACGGTCGGCCGAACTCGAACGCCAGTTGCATGATGTGTTGCACGACGGGTTTGAAGCAGAACTCGCGCGTTCTGTCCGGCGGATTCGTGATGCAATCTCGCCCTACACCCGGTTTGTCTCGTCAGAAAAAACACGGTTGGAAGGTGTCCGGGCATCGATCGATGCTGCGAACGCTTCCAACCGTGCGCTGCGTGCCGAGATTAACAGCTAGGAATCAGCCAGGCTGTCCCCTATTGCAGTGAAATGATATAGGCCACCACGTCATCGATCTGCTGCTCGGAGAGGATGCTGCTGTAATCAGGCATCACGCCGGCGGCAAAGCCTTCGTGGACCTTGGCACCCGGGTCAACGATTGACTCACGGATATACTCTTCATCAGCAGTGACGGTCGAGCCGTCAGCCAGGGTTACCTCGCTGCCATACAGTCCCTGCCAGGTCGGGCCAACACCGGTGGAACCATCGGTGGTGTGGCAAGCCATACACTGGGCAGCAACCTGCCGGCCGGCTTCAGCATCTCCACCAGTCTCATCGGCTGGCGGGGCTGCTTCCGTCGTTGCGGTCGGTTCTGCTGCAGCGGAAGTTGCAGTGGGAACCGGGTCGGCGTCATCTCCACCACAGGCAGCCAGCAGCCCAAGGCCAAGCACTGCCAGGATGAACATGGCAATCCCCCGAGGAACTCTCATCTCTCAGGCTTCCCTTCTACGCGAGCTAATGCCCGCCCATTTCGAAGTGCCAATCGGACACCATCTCGTCCCAGGTCATCACCATGCCATGTGTCTCGCCTCCGTGACTCTCGGCGTTGTCCCGTTCGGCGAACGCAGTCACACCCATCCCCATTGGCGTGACAACATCGTGACTGACGGAGAAGAAGGCACCCGTCGCATCGATCCACTCGAGCGATTCCGCATCGTGCACCCAGGCCCGACGCTCTCCCAGTCCTTCTTCCTGTACGATCAGGATTATTTCGCCAATGTCATCGACGATCACCGGCGATCCGTCCGCTGCCACCAAACCGGCGGCATAGCGCTCCTCGGATATGATCATTCCACAACGGGAACAAACGTCAACTCCGTATTGGATACGGGGCGGCTGGTCCGATCGGTCCTCCTCGCCGCACCCGGACAGTACCGGAGCCGCCACAATCACCGCAGCACAGGCACAAACATGCCGGAGCAACCGCCGCCGTGAAAGCGTTGGAGGGTGATTTCCTGAAGTCAGCATCTGTATCTCCTCTGCCGGACTCTTGCCCTGAAGAGCCCTTGAACCCTAGCGAAAATCCGCCTTGCGGAAGAGCCAGTAGCCGGCGGCCATCGGAACCAGCACCCAGAGCGCCTGGAGACCAAGCAGCAACGGCGTCAGGTTGGCACCCATCCGGTCACTGGCATACCGTCCGGCGGGCCCCAGCACATCCAGTGAGGTGTGCAGCAACCCGACATTCACAAGCTTGTAGACATCCAGCGGATTGGCCAACGTCATCGAAAGCAGCGTGACCGGCTCCAGGCTCATCACCAGCGCACTACCCATCAGGCCAAGATCACCCAGGATGACAAAGACCAGCCAGAGCGCCACCGCAATACCAAGTGCTGCCGATGTCTGTGGCGAGAAACTCGAGATCAGGAATCCGACGCTGAGCATTCCCAGCCCCAGCAGCATGGTCAGCAGGCCAAGCAGCAGGAAGTCGGAACCACGGCCGGCATTGCCCCGGAAGGCCATCATCATCCCGGCCCAGCCGAAGCCAAAAAGGATCAGCAGGATCATCGTTGCAGCGGCACCGAGATATTTGCCGAGGTAGACCTCGAGTGGCGAGACCGGCTGCGCCAGCAGGTAATCCAGGTTGCGATCCTGACGCTCACCAACAATCGCCTGCGCCCCGACCGTCAACCCGATCAGCGGAACCAGCAACAGCAGCAGATTCAACAAACCGGCCGAGGTCCGGCCAAACCCGGATTGCCCGGTAACATCAGATCCGGCAAACGCTACCCAGGAAAAGGCCACGATCATCACGACAAAGAGGATGGCGTAGATCAGGAACCAGCGGTTCCGCAGCCCGGCCCGGGCATCTCGTGAAGCAACGGCGAGCACACTTGTCCAGTTCATGACCCACGCTCCACTTCAAAGTCATCAATTTCCACTCCGGCCAGCGCCAGCGAACTGAGCACCCGTGCCTTCTCGCGCGGCTGAACGGTGATGGTCAGCACCTTGCCCTCGGCATCGACCGGCAAGCCCAGGTTATCCAGCGTCTGGAGAGCCTCGTGCATGTGGCCATTACTGAGCGTCACCACCAGACGCGAACTGGCGGCGAGATGACCAGAGAACTCCACCGGAGTGAGCGAGCCTCGCAGCTCACCACGTTCCAGCAACAGCACACGGTCGGCCAGCGCCAGCACGTCATCCGGCCGGTGCGACGAGAAGATGAGGGTCAAGCCGTCGCGTTTCAGTTCCCCCAGCAACTGGAGCAGACTGGCCCGGCCGGCAGCATCCAGGTTGGCGGTGGGTTCATCCAGCAGCAGCACTTTCGGCTGGCCAATCAGGGCCAGTGCCAACGAGAGCCGTTGCTTCATCCCGCCGGAGAGCGCCGCAACCGGCTTCTCAACCTGGTCGGCAATCCCGAGACGCTGTAACTGCCGCAGCGCATCCTCGCTGGTCGAGCCCTTGAGCCGGGCAACGAAGTTCGCCAGTTCGCCAACCGGTGTCGGCGAGGGGGCAAGGTCCTGCGGGACAAATCCGATCGCAGCCCGGGCCTGTTTGCCTTGGCGAACCGGGTCCAGATCGGCGATCCGGATGTCGCCCTCGAAACGTGCAATACCGAGCAAACAGCGGATGATTGTCGTTTTGCCGGCGCCGTTCGGCCCCCACATCGCAACAGCCTCGCCAGCAGGAACGGCAAAGGTGACATCGTTCACCGCCGCAACCTTGCCGTAGCGCTTGACCAGCCCCTGGACGGTCACCATATGTAGCGGAAGCGGGGGGTTGCCGGGTTTATCGTTGTTTATCTCGTTGACCATGGCAGGCTCACTTTCCACAGGGAGTTCCCGCCGTCGCAACCGGCCGGCAACGAGCACCGTACCGGCAACGGCCAGGAGTCCTGCGCCACCGCCCAGCAGACGCCAGGATGTGGCGGCCTGCTCGACCGGTGGCAAACCGGCGATACCCGGCGGGGTCATCAGCGGAGCGGGATCGACGAATTTCTCCCGAGGCTGAACTGCCGGAAATGCACGGGCGGCAAAATCAATCGCCATCGCGGCCGGGCTGTACAGGAAGAGCCGGACCTGCGGATGACGGTCAGTCAGGTTTTCGAAAAGTTGTTGCGACCGGTAGGGAAGGTCACCGATGCCATCGCCATCGGCGTCATACCCGGCGTAGTCGCTCCAGTAGTTGCCCTGGCCCTCAAACGACCAGGAGACCTCACGGAGTTGCCCACCCCCGAGGATCGAAACATTCTCGATGTTGTCGATAAATGAGTTCCCGAAGAACGTGTTGTGCCAGGCGGATGGCATCAACCCGAGGGCGATCTCGTTGTAGGCAAATACATTGCCCGACCAGTAATGCTCGATGCCCGGTTCACGCGGGGAGTTATCAATCTGGGCAGCAATGCGATTATTGACGAACCGGTTGTTGATGATCTCCGCCCCGTCGACATCCTTCATGCCCAACCCGGCGGCAATCGGGCCATCGTTGTTGGAAATCGAGTTGCCCTTGATCAGCGAATTGCGGCTGTACATGATGTAGACGCCGATCGAGTTCTCGCGCAGCGAGTTGTTCTCGATAATCGCCTGGTCGGAATACATCAGGTGCAGGCCGTAGCGCCCACGGTCGAACTGGTTACCCCGCACCACACTATTATTGGAATACCAGAGGATAATATCTCGCCCATCAGACGCGATGTTGTTTTCAATGATGGTGTTGTCGCTGTACCAGATCCGGACGCCATCGCCCTGCGAGGCGGTGCCGATCTGCTTGCTGAGGACCGTATTGTTTCGCAGGATGCTGCCTGGTGATGTTTTGACGTAGATACCGAACAGGACATCCTCGATCAGGGAATCTTCCAGGGTCAACCGGCCGGTGTCGACAAACACCCCCGAATCTTCCTTGTGAAGACTCGTGCCGGAACCGCGAATGGTAAACCCGCGGATTGTTACATCTGCTTCCAGAATCGAAACAACGGTGCCGCTCCCCCCGCCGTCAATCACCGGGTTATCGACGCCAATCAGTTCGACGTCCTTACCGATCACTACCGGGCCGGGATAGACACCACCCCGAACTTCAATCCGGGAACCGGGCGTTGCCGCTTCCAGCGCCCCCGCCAGCGTGGTTACCGGGCAGGTGGCGCAAACCACCAGGTCCGGTTGGGGGGCCAGCGGTTGGGCGGTGGCCGTCGCCGGAAACAATCCGGCAACGACCACCAGCATCACCGCGAACAGGACTGCGATGTTATTGCTCGCGCGCATCTGCAGACCGTCCTAACAACGTTGCCGCCACGATGACCAGCACCGCCACCAGTACCAGATAGAAGCCGTAGCTGAAGTTCGCAACGGTGCTGAACTGGCCGATGTGGCCCTCACCCAGCAGTCTGGGTGTAAACGGCTTGATCGAGGAACTCAGGGCGGCCGTCGGGTCAAGCGAGTGGCCGGCGTGATAGAGCCAGGCGAAGAGATCGGCCACAAAGACAATCGGAAAGGCGATGGCCGGGGCGACAGCCAGCCAGCGCTTGCGGCCGCGCAACCAGTGCGACGCGACCGCAAGCACGGCGATCACCGGGATGGCGAACGGAGCAAGCGTGCGCTCCAGTGCCCCGGCATCTCCCAGTGCCATCATGCCGATATAGTGGTTGAGTCCATCCACCTCGGAAACATCGCCGGCAAGCTTCCAGGCATAGGCATCGACAACCAGGCCGCCCGGATATTGCGGCGCATGGAGCGTAATGGTCCAGAAAGGAACCAGCAGCGACAACACCAGCAACAGTCCGGCGAATCCAAGCATGACCAGCCTTGCGACCGGTGGTGCCTGACTGATTCCTGTTCCGGTGGTTGACGTCTGCGCTTCCATACGCGCGTCTGCGCTGGTCTGCGTACCGGCGATCATGATGCATCCTCCCGTCAGGCCGGCTCAACCAGCATGTACCCCATCATCTCCAGATGGAGTGCCGAGCAGAACTCGGTGCAGTAGAAGGGGTACACACCGGCACGGTCGACCGTGAAGGTCACGCTGGCAACCTCGCCTGGTTCGAGGCTCAGCTGCACCTGCTGACCCGGAATGGCCATACCGTGGGTCGCATCCTGCGCCCGCTCGATGTTCGTGATGTGGAACGTCACCTCGTCACCCTGTCGCAGGTTCACGTGCGACGGGCGAATCTGGCTGCGAACCACTGTCATGTTGACCGTGACCTTGTTGCCATCGCGAACTACCCCTTCCGAACCCGGCGCGGTTGCATGGTCCGACGGGGACTGCGTTGCGGGGTCCCAGCCAACTTCCGGATAGACGATCCATGGATCCAGCTTGTCGGCGCTGATGGTCTGGACATAGTGCGGCTCACCGATGCCAATCGGCGAATCGAGCAGCACATCCATCGTTTCGCCCTCAAGGTCGATCAACTGGAAGTTCTGCGGGTGGAGCGGGCCAATCTCCTGGAAGCGGTCGATCGCCCACTTGTTCAGGGCAATCAGGTATTTGCCCTTTGGCGAAACGGTGTCACCCTCGGCAACACTGATGTGGCCAACGTTGTAGTGGACCTGGACCTTCTCGATCATCTCCCAGGTCTCTGGCTTGCCGGCCTCGCCGAGTTTCCACTTGGCGATGGCGGTATCCAGGAAGAGGCTGGTGTAGGCAAATCCGTTGTTATCAAACTGGGTATGCAACGGCCCGAGCCCGAGTTCCACCTGGGCTTCCATCGTGTCCTCAAACGGCAGGATCGGGATGCCCCAGTCATCGGTTTCATGCCCGCCGGCCTCGATTGCCGCCTGAATCTTCTCGAAACTGTAGATCGTGACATGGGGGTCGAGCTTGCCGGAGACCACGATGAACTTGCCATCCGGCGTGACATCCACCCCGTGCGGGCTCTTCGGTTCCGGGATCAGATAGAGGATGCCCTCTTCCACGGCGGTCTTGATCGAGATGACCGGCATGCCGAACTTGTCCTCGGCCTTGCCCTCGGCCACCACTTCGGCAGCGCGTTTCCAGTTGATGACCGACATGTAGTCCATCTCGAACTGCGATGCGCCGATCTCGACCGGCGGATTTCCTTCGCCACCAACCGACATCTCGACGTTGAACGAGTTCGAGAACATCCAGCCATCGCTGGCCAGTTTTCCGACATCGGCCAGGTCCTGCCAGTAGGGCGGCAGTTCCATCGTGAACGACTCTTCCGGAACGATCCGGCCGCGCTCGCGGTCGAACTTCCAGAAGGTCATACAGCCGTGATACTTCTCCTTGTACTCGGAGATCGGGGCGTATTCCCAGCCCCACGGGGCGGCATACTGCGAACCATCAGTGATGTACTCGGTGTTCGGGGTGACAAACGCTCCACCGTGGTTGCTGATCATGTGCGGGTTCTTGACGATCTGCTTCGTCTCGAAGTCCTTCAGGTCAACCACCGCCATACGGGCGTTTGCCTTGTCGTTGATGAAGAGGTACTCGCCGTCGTACTCACCATTCGTCTCGCTCAGTGCCGGGTGGTGCGTATCTCCCCAGTGGATCGCCTTGCCGTCGACCCCGCCCTCTTCATAGATCGCGCGGGTATCATCGGAGTAGCCGAATCCCTGCCAGGGTTCCGGAGTGTAGACGGCAATCACCTTCAGCAAACGCATCGAAGGGACACCGATCACCAGCACCTGACCACCATGGCCGGCCGATGCGAAGATCACAAACTCCTCGCGTCCGCCACCGGGGGTATAGGTCTTGATGGCGCGGGTGATATCGTCCGGTGTCAGGCCGCGTGCCTCGGCGATAGCCATAGCCGAGGCTGGTATTCCCGATGTGCCGTTACTTGCGCCGTTGCCGCCGTCGTCATCGTCATCGCCCAACGGTCCACAGGCCGCCAGCAACCCGCCGGCAACCGGTACACCAACGGCCAGTGCCCCGGCACCTTTCAGCACCGACCGCCGGTTGAGCCGTTTCTGGTCCAACCCTTCTGCCATGACCAGGCTCCCTTCGCGCGCCCCGGGGATGCCTCTCAACCCGGGGCCATTTACCCAACTGTTTCTTGCGAAGTTCGCCCACCCACATGCACCTTCAGAAAAGGCTCAACCGAGGCGAACCCCGCTCTCACCCTCAAGGTACGGGAGCATTGCCGGCTGGCGTGTGACCTATGTCACACCCGGTGTTACAGAATCGTGACAATTTGGGAAAACGGGCGTACAAGCAAAATGATGAGACCGGGCGATGGCAGCTTCTTCTCCAGGAATACACGCGCCATCTTCCAAACCGGCCCTGCGGGTCCCCCTGAACACGGGAATGGCAACATCGTGTCGGTGAACGAACGTAGCTTGCGGCAACCCGTATGATACGTTTCGGCAGGAACGTATCGTAAGGTGGCGGAATTGGAAAGAACCTCTCAACCCGTGTCGATGCACCCGTTGAACCTGGGCTTGCGCTTTGTGCTGGAAGTGGCTGCGCTGGCGGCGTTTGCCTGGTGGGGGTGGGCATGGGGCGACCCGTGGCGCTGGCCGCTGGCGATCGGGTTGCCGGTGTTGGCAGCGATCATTTGGGGGTTGTTCCGGACACCCGGCGATGGCTCCGCAAACCAGAAAGCCCCGGTGCCGGTCCACGGCATTATCCGGCTCTCACTTGAGATGACCTTTTTCGGGCTGGCAATCGTGGCATTGTTCACTGCCCACGGCAACAGCCGCGCCGAACTCGCCGGTGTCATCCTGACGCTGACCGTCATCCTCCACTATGTCCTCTCCTGGGACCGCGTGCTTTGGCTGATGCTCACCCGGATCAGTCCACCAAATCCTGTTGATGACCTACCCGATTTCCCGGAATAGCCCACACCAGAGTACTTCGCGGTACGTATCCGCCGGGAAGGATGTGCCTTGCAGTCAGGACTTGCGGCCCCTGTGTTTACACCCCTGAGAGGGCTACAGTTTCTGGCGGTTGGTAACGGATGGTGACCCCGCCATCCAGGTTTTTCCGCTAGGAGCACAATCCATCGTGTCCGGCAATTTGCTCGAACTGTTGCTGCAATTTCTTGCTGTAGTTGTTCTGTGGGCTGTGTTGATTCGGCTGGTTTCGACCGCCTACGCAGTTACCATGGAGCGCTTCGACCATACCGATGTGTGGAAAGAAAAAACCCGGGTAAACCTGGAGTCACGCGACCGGCGCAGACTATAGTGCCGGGGGAAACCGCTTGCGGTGGAGCATCACTGCCAGCGCCTCGATACCATCAATCATCCGTGGGCCGGGACGATTGAACAGCACCGGGTCATCCACGACCTGTACCCTGTCGTCCTGCACCGCAGCCTGACCGGATTCCCCGTCACGCGGGATTACCACCACCAGGTCCGGGTCATCCTTGACGGCAACGCCACCTGCCCGCCAGACCATCTCGCTGGCCCAGTCATTGGCGATGACACCATCCGTGAGTCCACGTACACAGAGCACCTTGCGAGGTTCAACCCCATCCAGCCGGTTGGAGAGCATTTCCAGACGGTCTTCCAGCGCGGTTACCAGGTCACGCCCACGTTCAGGATGCGAAGCCAGCCAGGAAATATCGTGGATCGCCTGAAACAGTTGCTCAATTGAAACCGGGTCGAACGTCGCCACACGCGGACTGCCCGGCAAGCGGCCGGCAACCGCGATCACCTGCTCATAGGCGACGACCGGCGCATCACCAAGTTCCGCGGTCAGGATCAGTTCCGGCTCCAGCGATGCCAGCAGTTGCGCATTCAATCCGCTTTCGCCGGTCACCTGCGGTTTGGTTCGTGCTTCCTCCGGATAATCGCAGCGATGACTCACCCCGACCAGTTGATTACCCAGTCCGAGGGCGAACACGATCTCGGTGATACCTGGCATCAGGGAAACGATATTCATGGGGAACCTTTCCGACACATTCATGTTCCCCAGTATAGGAGACGTTTTACCCCCGGTCAGGACACAAAGGGGAACGGTCTCCACTGATCGGTCACAAGACGCTCGTTACGGCAGCATCGCCGGATGTCGCTGGTTTCCTGCATCTAGATACCGCTGACCGCGTCGATCCGGCCCTGTTTAATAGCAGTCAGCATGGCAGCATGGTCCCGTTCGGTCTGGTCGGCGTAGGCCACGGCAAAGTCAGCGATAGCTTCCGCAAACCGGTCACTCCTGCCAAGATAGGCTGCAATCTGCACCCGGTCGCCGGTAGAGGCATGGGCACGTGCCAGGCACCAGGCACACAACTGGCAGTAGAACTGAAACCCGTACCGGTTCACGACTCCGAGCTCGACCGAACCCTTCATATCCCGTAGTTGTCGCCAGTAGAAATCGCCGATGCCTTCAACCTGCATCCAGCCAAGGAACATGTCCGAAGCGGCCTGCATCTTGCGCTGGCCAACCACAACCCGCTGCCCCTCTTCGGGAAAGCGGTTCACCCGGCCATCGGCCTCAATAACCGATTGTTGGGCCTGTTTGAACTGGAGAATCAATGGATCATCTGCGTCGTGGCCCTCCAGCAACACTACGTAGGCATGCAATCCGACGCTGCCAACACCAACCACCCGCCGGGCCATATCGATAAAACGGTACTGTCCCAGCAGATAGCGCCGGTCTTCCGGCAACGAGTCCAGGTAGCGCTCCCAGTGCCGGTGCATCCTCTCGTGAAACCCGCCGGTATCCACGCGCACCACGACCGGTGGATTCTCAATGATCCGGCGATGACCATGCTCCATCCTGGTCATCTTCTCCTGGGAGCCGCGACTGGTTCGACGTCGCGCTTTCTTTAGCAACCGGTGGCTCTGTTTCAACGCCTGCCCATCAGTCATCAGCGCCAGCACATCAGACTCACGGGCAGCGGCATAATGCACCTCAAGGTTGCCCATTTCGGCAAACTCCGCCATTTGCGTGCGGTAACGGCTGACCGTCTGTAGCACCATGTCACGACGGAAGTCGCTGTCCCATCCACGGTCCCGTGCGGCAATCTCGATGCTGGCAGCCAGACGTTTCAGATCCCACTCCCACGGGCCGCGCAATGTTTCGTCGAAATCGTTGATATCGAAAATCACGTTTCGTTCCGGGGTGGCAAAGACACCAAAATTCAGCAGGTGCGCATCGCCGCAAACCTGTGTCTCGATACCACTGACCGGGGTGTCCGCAAGGTCACGGGCCATCACCAGGGCAGCCCCGCGATAGAACGTAAATGGCGACACCGCCATACGGCCGTGGCGAACCGGCACCAATTCCGGAATCCGTGTCGCCGCCTGTTGTTCCAGCAATGCCACCGGGTCTACCCGGTCTGCTGCCGGTGCCCATGCGCCATGACTCTCCCGGCGTGCCACGGCCCGCAGTTGCCGGCCCATCCGGCGCCGTTCATCAAGGGTCATCCGTTCCGCAAAGATCCCCGGAGCACGTTGCGTCGCCTCGATCATGGCGCCTCCTCCCGGACACAACACATCTCAACATGACTGGTTGGCCGCATTATCCCACGCAACGCAATCCGGCACCCTGTCATGAAACCTGATCCTGGCCCGTCTCCCTTCTGCAGCCACCGGGGCCGGTGGCGTGTATGTCCTCCGGAGCAGGAAGGAGCAACGCACCATGACGAGTGCAATCGAAACCCGCGGACTGGTGAAGATGTTCGGGACTACCCGTGCATTGGATCGCCTGGATCTCAGTGTCGAGGCCGGCGAGGTACACGGGTTTCTCGGCCCGAACGGAGCAGGAAAATCCACAACAATCCGGGTGCTGCTCGGCCTGTTGCGGGCCGATGCAGGACAGGCGACCATCTTCGGGCAGGACGCCTGGCAACACGCGGTCGAACTCCACCGGCGTCTGGCCTATGTGCCCGGTGATGTCGAACTCTGGCCGAACCTTACCGGCGGGGAAACCATCGACCTGCTGGGACGCCTGCGCGGGGGGCTCAACCCTGCCCGTCGCGATGTGTTGATCGAGCGGTTCGATCTGGACCCCACCAAAAAGGGCCGCACCTATTCCAAAGGCAACCGTCAGAAGGTGGCGATCATCGCAGCACTGGCGGCCGATGTCGAACTGCTGCTGCTCGATGAACCCACCTCCGGTCTCGACCCGCTGATGGAGGTGGTATTTCAGGATGTCATTCGCGAACGGAAGCAACAGGGATGCACCGTGCTGCTTTCGAGCCATATTCTGGCGCAGGTCGAGGAACTCGCAGACCGGATCAGCATCGTCCGGCAGGGACAGGTCGTCCAGACCGGCACCCTCAGCGATATGCGCCAGATGACCCGCACCACCATCGAGGCCACCACCCGGCTACCGGTCAGCGGTCTGGAACAACTCCCGGGCGTCCACAACCTCGAAACAGCGGATGAAACCGTGCGCTTTGCTGTTGATGGCGAGGCGTTGAATGATGCCCTGCAAACACTTGGCCAGTTCGGCATCCTGTCGCTATCCAGTCATCCACCAACCTTGGAAGAACTGATGCTCCGCCACTATGGTGATGACCTGCGGGTGCGCAACAACCGGGAAGGGGTGGCAGCATGACCGCAACGACTCGCCAACCTTCCCTGACGCTCGCTTCCGGGAAATCCCCTGGATCGCTGACAGGCATCCGCACGCTGGCAGGGTTCATGCTCCGCCGCGACCGGATTACCCTGCCGGCCTGGATACTGGGCATGACAGCCTTCTTCTATTACTTTGTGGCTGTGCTGCTGCCCGGCATCGCTACCACCGAGGAGCAGTTACGCGACCTCGAGCGCTTCATGCAAGGCTCGGTCGGCGCAATCTTCGGCCCTGGTTATGGCCGTGATGCCATCACCATCGAACGTTATGTCACGGGCGTCTACGGGATCTTCTTCTTTATCGGGGCCGCGTTGATGAGCATCCTGCTGGTGGCTCGTCACACCCGCGCCGATGAACAGGCCGGACGGGCGGAACTGGTCCGGTCCAACCCGGTCGGCCCGCAGGCAACGCTCGGTGCGGCGATGGCAGTGGCTGCCGGCGCAAACGGCCTGCTTGCCCTGCTGCTTGCCGGGGTGCTGGCGCTCAACGGCTACGATGCCAGCGCCGGATTGCTCTTCGGAGCGAGCGTCGGCGCCGTCGGACTGGTTTTCACTGGCATCACCGCGCTGACGGTGCAACTCACCGAGGATTCCCGGGCAGCCACCGGATTCGCCGGTGCTGTGCTTGGCGCAGCGTGGGTAATCAGGGCGATCGGCGACATGCTGCGCGATTACGGTAGCCCGCTTTCATGGGTCTCACCGCTGGCGTGGTCCCACCAGACCCAACCCTACGTCGATGGACGTTGGTGGCCACTGCTGCTATCGGTCACGCTCGCGCTGGTCACCGCATCGGCCGGCTATCAACTGGCAACGAGACGCGATGTTGGCGCCGGGATGATCGCCGTCCGCCCCGGACCTTCACGCGCCGCGACGTGGCTGCGGACACCACTCGCCGCCACCTTCCGGTTGCAGCGCGCCAGCATCCTCTGGTGGACGGCATCCCTGGCGCTCACCGGCTTCATTTTCGGAGCGGTCAGCGATCAGATCACCGATCCCGACGCCATCAGCGCCGACCGGATTGACCTGTTTGGCGGGTCGCTTGAGACCCTGGTCGATGGCTATCTCGGCGTCATCACCCTCTTCACCGTCCTGATCGCCGGCATCATGGCAGTTGGCGGTGTTCAGGCCGCCCGGCGCGAGGAAACGTCCGGACGTGCGGAACCAATGCTGTCGACGGCCACCAGTCGCATCGCCTGGTTCGGTAGCTATCTGCTGGTGCTGACATTTGGACTCACCGGATTGCTGTTGATCGCCGGCCTCACGACCGGCGCCGGGGCAGCGCTCACTACTGGCAATAGCGCCTGGGTCTGGAGACTGACCGTCGCTCACCTGGCTCACCTGCCGGGCGTGCTGGTCTTCCCGGGCATCGCAGCAGCACTGTTCGGATTCGCTCCCCGGGCAATCAACGCAGTCTGGGCAGCATTGGGCTACACGCTGTTTGCCGGCACCGTTGGCACTGTCGCCAACCTGCCGGACTGGGCTCGCTGGATCGTCCCGATGGAGCACACCGGCAACCCGCCACTCGACGACATAGCATGGCCGGCCGTTGCCTTGCTCCTGCTGGTCGCCATTGCCCTTGTGTCCACCGGGATAGCCGGGTTCAGACGTCGCGATCTCGACCTGTCGTAACCCGCTGCTGCCATGCCGGTAGACTGGGAGGAACGACTGATGACAGAAACGAGCGAACCGGCCATGACCATCTCCGACCTGCACGACGACCTTCGCCCCCGTGCATTCGCCATCGCCTACCGCATGCTCGGCAGCGTCAGCGACGCTGAGGATGTCGTGCAGGATGCCTTCCTGAAGATGCATCAGGCGCTGCAACGCGGCGAGGAGATCCGGTCACCGCAGGCCTACATCTCGACCCTGGTCACCCGGCGGGCCATCGACCAGTTACGCTCCGCCCGGGCACGCCGCGAGCAATATGTCGGCGAGTGGCTGCCCGAACCGGTAGCTATCGACAGTCCGCCGGATGAACAGGTCGCAACCGCCGATTCGCTCTCGCTCGCCTTTCTGGTCGTGCTGGAAAGTCTGACTCCCGCACAGCGTGCCGCATTCCTGCTGCATGAAGTCTTCGATTATCCCTACGACGAGGTTGCCGGCATCATCGGGACCAGCGTCGATAGCGCTCGCCATCTCGTCTCCCGGGCACGTGCCCATGTCCGGGAGCGACGTCCACGCTACGAAACATCCCGCAGCCAGATGGATGAACTCGCCCAACGGTTCTTCGCGGCCGCCCAACGCGGAGACCTGGCAGCGCTCGAGGAACTGCTGGCCGAGGATGTCAGCCTGCACGCCGATGGTGGCGGCAAGGTGCCGGCCCAGCGTCAACCGATCTTCGGCCGCGAGAAGGTGGCCAAACTCCTCGCCGCCGGCATCGCTACCCTTGCCCGCCGGCAGATGCGCCTGGAAATCGTCACCATCAATGGCCAACCCGGCGCCATCGCCATCGACCCCACCGGCCGCCTCTTCGGCACCATGAGCCTCGACATCCTCGACGGCCACATCCACACCATCCACTCCATCGCCAACCCCGACAAACTGAGGCACTTGCGATCGACGGCGTGAACCTTGCCCCTCGGTGTAGCATCTGGTCATCTATTGTCATCGTTACAGCAAAGGGGCAGCCTCCATGCCGAAGTATGTTTGTGTGACCTGCGGGGTTCAGTATCCGGAGAGTGAGGGGCCGCCGGCGGGGTGTGTGATCTGTGAGGATGACCGGCAGTATGTCGGGCGTGGGGGGCAGGAGTGGACGACGCTGGCGGAGGTACGGGCAGGGCACCGGAACCGGTTTGAGGAACTGGACCCGGGCATCTGGACGATCATCTCCGAGCCAAAGTTCGGAATTGGCCAACAGGCGCATCTGGTGCAGACGGCGCAGGGCAACGTGCTGGCAGACTGCATCAGCCTGATTGATGACGAAACCATCGCCAGGATCAATGACCTCGGCGGGCTGGCAGCGATTGCGCTTTCGCACCCGCACTACTACTCCACCCAACTCGAGTGGAGCCGGGCCTTTGGTGGCATTCCGGTTTACATCCACGAGGACGACCGCGAATGGGTGGTCGAACCAGGCGACGAGATCACCTTCTGGTCCGGTGAAACGCTGGAGATCCTGCCGGGTTCGGGCATCACACTGGTCCGCTGCGGGGGACATTTCGAGGGTGCCTCGGTGTTGCACTGGGCGGACGGTCTGGATGGCGACGGCGCGATGTTCGTTGGCGACACGATCCAGGTGGTTGCCGATCAGCGCTGGGTGAGCTTCATGTACAGCTATCCCAACCAGGTCCCGCTCAACGCAACGGCCATCCGGCGGATTGTCGATTCGGTGGAACCGTTCCCTGCCCGGCGGCTCTACGGGGCGTTTGGCGGTGTCGTCAAGGAAGATGGCAGCGGCGCGATCCGTCGATCGGCCGAGCGCTACATCAAGGCGATTACCGGTTAGAAGTTCGACCCTGCTTTGAGGAGGTCACGCCGGCGTACCAGCCAGCGGCGTGATGGTGGGTCGGTGGTGAGCGCGATGGCACGGGAGTAGGCATCCAGCGCCTCATCACGACGGCCAAGCCGTTCGAGCAGGTGGGCACGGGTTGCCCAGGCCGGCTGAAAACTGCGGTCGATCGAGTCCAGCACCGCCAACCCTGCGTCCGGGCCGTCGGTTTCGGCAAGCACAGCCGCAAGTGCCGATGTTGTGCCGGGGCCGGGTGCCAGCCTCTCTAGATTCCGGTGCAGTTCACGCAGGGCGAGCCAGTCTATGGTTCCGGTTTCGAGGCGGGCACAATGCACCGCCTGAATTGCCGCTTCCAACTGGAATCGCCCCAGGTCGCCCAACCGGTGGGCCGCCCGCAGATGCTCCCGCCCCCGGGCGATGTGGTCCCGGTCCCACAGGCGGACATCCTGCTCAGCGAGCGGGATGAGCACACCGTCTCCATCCACCCGCGCCGGCGCACGGGCAATCGAAAGGTGAATCAGCGCGGCAAGGCCATACGCCTCGGCATCATCCGGCACCAGACGGGTCAGAATTTCCGCGAGGTGCAACGCTTCACCGGCCAGGCCCGGTCGCTGCTCGGTGCCGGCAATTGCCCAGTCGATGGCAAAGGCGCCGTAGACCGCTTCCAGCAAGTGATCCATCCGTTCCGGCAATACACTCCGGTCGGGAATTCGGAAGGGTATCCCGGCGGACCGGATGCGTCGTTTGGCGCGCACCAGGCGTGCCGCAAGGGTTGGTTCGGGCAGGGCAAAGGCGGTTGCGATCCGGGCGGCGGTGCATCCCAGCACGGTGTTGAGCATCAACGGAGTACGCACCTGCGGATGAATGGCCGGGTGAGTGCAGACCAGCATTAGTTCCAGACGTCGGTCGCCGATCGCATCCGGGGCAATCTCCTCAACCCGGGCAACGATATGCCGGGCAGGGTCGAACGCCACGTTCTGGCGATGTGCGGCCGATTTCCAGCCATCCCGCAAGCGATTGCGGGCGACCGTCAACAACCAGCCATCCGGGTTTGCCGGAATGCCATCAACCGGCCAGCGCCGCAATGCCTGCTCGAAGGCATCTGCCAGGGCATCCTCGGCCGATGTGATATCGCAACCGGTGGAAACGAGCAGCGCCAGCAACTTGCCGTAGGAATCGCGGGCCGCAATTGCGGCCCGCTGAGCGACAGGGTTAGTGGCCCGGGTTTCCATATGAAGTCCAGACCCCGTCAACCAGGGATACCGCCGATGGCCGGACCTCGATCACGCCATATTGCGCACCGGGGCATTTCTCCGCCCAGGCGAGCGCCGCGTCGAGATCCGGCACATCGATCACAAAAATGCCGGCCAACGCTTCCTTTGTCTCGGCAAACGGGCCATCCTGCACCTGGAGACTGCCATTCCGCAGGGTAACGGACGTGGTCGCCACCTGCGAACCCAGCACCTCGCCGGCAACCAGCACGCCGGCCGATTCCAGCGCCCGGCCATAGGCTCCGAAGGCTTCCTGCATCGCGGCAATCATCTCTTCCGGAACCTCGCCCTCGGCAGGTTCGGCATTGTGCAGCAACAGTGCATAGCGCATGGTGTCTCTCCTTTGCGTGTTGAGGCTCAGTATGACCGCCCGCTGCGGTCCTTGCGATAGTGACGACTGAGCACGCCCGAAATCGACACCACCCGCTATTCCCGGATGCCCATATTCTCCAGCGGACTCGACCGCAACACAAACCGGGCCGGCAACAGGTGGGCGATGACCGCAATGACGGCCGCCGCAAGAATGATCGCGACTGTTGGCAGGAACGGAATCGAGATCGACCCGGCATCGCCGGCCAGCGCCAGGCTGACCGGGATCATGCTGAGCAAGCCGATGCCGATACCCACCGTCGCACCAATCACCGTCACCATGCCGGCTTCGCCCAGCACCATGTTCCGCACCTGGGTCCGGGTTGCACCGATCATCCGCAACAGCGCGAACTCACGCGAGCGCTCCGAGGTTGACATCGCCATGGTGTTAATCACCGCCACACCGGCAAAGAAGACCGACACCCCGATAATCAGATAGATCGCCATGGCTCCCTCGACCATCGACTGGTCGATCATCGCGATGTATTCGTCCCGCTCCAGCACCTGAAGGGTCACCAGTTCCGGGTGCAGGCCGGCAATTCGCGCGGCAACATCCTCACCGGACGCGCCGTCTTCCAGTGCCACATAGACCTGCGACCAGGCCGGAATCCGGGCCATCCGGGCAGCGAGTTCGACCGGGAAGAGCATCTCCTCGAAACCCATGAAGTTGTCGTAGATCGCCACCACCTCGACCGGCACGATGGTGCCATCATCCAGGTGGAACTCGTAGACATCCCCGATATCGGCCTTGAACATTTCGGCATTGAGCCGGCTCAGCGCCATTGTCTCGCCCTGCAACCGGTCGAGCGAACCGCTGGAGACATCCAGATTGGCCACGTCCGCCAGCGTTGCCGGGTCAACTCCGCCGGCAATCTGTTCATCCAGTTCCAGAACATCACCCTGATGCCGGTCCATCGCAGCGGTCGTGCCAAGCACTCCCGAGGCGGATGCCACACCATCCACAGCCTGAATCTCCGGCAGCAGGTCGAGTGGCAGACCAACTCCGCCAGAGAGCACCACCAGTTCGGCGGTCGTCCGGCTCTTGCTCTGGTCGATGGTAATCGTCTGGAGTGTCGCAGTGAGGAAGAACATCATGCAGGCAAAGCCGACCGCCAGCATCAACGGAGAGGCCACCGATGCGATCCGGTTTGGCGCACCGCGACCGTTCCAGGCAGCAAGGTCGCCCGGTGCACCGAGAAACCGGCCCAGCAACCTGCCGCCAATCCAGGCAAACGGCAGCACGATCAGCGGTCCAAGCAGGGCAGCGCCGGTCAGTAGCGAGGCCACAACGCCGAACGACATCGCGATCCGGGCGTCGCCCTCGACCGCCGGCGCCGCCGCAACCAGCACCAACCCGCCGAGGACAAATACCAACCCCATGATCAGGCGTCCTGCCCCGAGCAACCGCCGGGGTGCGGCAGATTCCCGCATCGCCTCAATTGGCCGGATGCGTGCCGCTCGCCGGGCGGCACCGAAAACCGAGATCTGGGTGATGATGATCCCGCTGCCGGCAGCGATCAGCAGCGGCCAGAAACTATATTCTGCGCCAAACCCGGCCGGAGCAAGGTCCAGACGCACCAGCATCCGCGCAAGCACATTGGCCAACAGCAAACCGACCGGCAGACCAATAGCTGTGCCAATCAGACCGATCACCAACGCCTCGGCGCCAACCATCCGCCGGATTTGTCTCGGGGTGGCACCAATCGCCCGTTGCAGGCCAATCTCACGCTGCCGCTGAAGGATGGAGAAGGTAAACGTGCTGGCCATCACGAAGATCGCCACGAACCCGCTGAACGAGGACATCGTGCCCAGCACCGCCACCGCAGCTTCCAGCATCTCGGCGTCCGATGTCGGGTCGGCCTGGGCCATCTTCGAGCCGGTCAACATCCGCAGGGCGGGGTCATCGAGATGTGCCTCGATCTCCCGGGCGAGCGCAGATGGCTCAACACCGGGGTTGGCAATCACGGCAATCCGGTCGGCCATACCGGCCGCATCAGCCAGAAGATCGACGGTCTCCCGGCTGAAGAACACGCTCCCCTGACGGGTCAACGTTTCACTGGTAATCCCGGAGATCCGGTAGGTGGCCGGCATCTGACTGGAAAGCACGGTAATGCTGTCGCCAACGGCAAATCCGCCCTGTTGGGACAGGCCGGCATCGATGACAATCTCGTCCGGCGCAACCGGCGGAGTGCCTTCACGCAAGGTGAACGGCGACAACATAGCAGCATCCCAAATGTGACCGTAGATGACACTGCCATCTGTCCCGGATAGAAGATCCCCATCCGGGCCGAGCAGGTTGACCTCGAACTGGACATCAGGAATGGCCGCCGCAACACCGGGAAGCGCGGCGATTTCCTCAGCGAGCGAGGCAGGCAGTCTGGGTGGCGTCTGGTATAGCACCCATCCCCGCTCCTCGCTGTCACCTTCTTCCTCTTCCAGGTCGAGGTCCCGGTCAGGCTTCATCTGTACGATGACATCGGTCGCGGCGAAGCGCTCCGTCTCAAGGTCCGCGTTCGAGGCCGCAAAGATCAACGACGTGGTGGCGGCCAGCAGAACGATGGCAATCGTCACCGCCACCAGCGCCCCGGCAACGTTTCCGATCCGTGATCGAATGGAACTGAGCATGAACCCGATCATGGCCTATGGCTCCAATCGGATCAAACGATCAGCCACGCGCTCGCTTGTCGGGCTCACGATTTCGTCTACCAGGCGGCCATCTTTCAGGAAAAGCACCCGGTCGGCATAGCTCGCAGCCACCGGGTCGTGGGTCACCATGATCACGGTCTGGCCAAACCGGTCGACGGTCTGACGCAGCAGCGTGAGGATGTCCCGTCCGGTGCGGGTGTCCAGCGCGCCGGTTGGTTCATCGGCAAAGATCACCCTGGGCCGGGCCACCAGCGCCCGGGCAATCGCAACCCGCTGCTGCTGCCCGCCGGAAAGTTCGGCCGGACGGTTCCGCATCAACTGCGTCAACCCGACACCGGCGACCACCTGTTCCAGCCAGGCCTTGTCCGGCTTTTTCCCGGCAAGTTTCAGCGGCAGGATGATGTTCTGGTGGGCGTTGAGCGTCGGCAGCAGGTTGAACGCCTGGAAGACAAAGCCGATATGCTCGCGGCGGGTGGTAGTCAGTTTCGGCTCCTTGAGCCGGTTGAGTTCGATGTCACCAAGCATCACCGTCCCCGTTGACGGCTTGTCCAGCCCGGCAGCGCACTGGATCATGGTGCTTTTTCCCGACCCGGAGGGGCCCATCACCGCGGTGAACGAGCCTTGCGGGAAACTGACATGGACATCCCGCAACGCTTCAACCGCGCTCTTGCCCTTGCCATAGGTCTTGCCGACTCCGTCCAAACGGACGGCCGGCAGGTGGTCTGTGGTCATCGTTGTCCCCTTGACGTTCAGCATCGAACCATCTGTCCTGATGGTATCGACACCGTTCGTTTCCGGGAACGGAGCCAGTGGTAATTTTCGCAGTAGGGATAGCCCTACCCCACCACACAAAACGCCCCGCCGGGCGGCCACAGGGGGCCATCCGCGACGGGGCGTTGCGAGTTCTGAAGTACATCGCCGCCTAGCTGAACGACGCCTTGTCGGTATCGGCCAGTCTGGTCAGCAGGCCACAGTAGGCCAGCGGAGCCATGCGGAACGACTTCAACTGGAAGCTCTCGTTCGGAGCGTGGGCGCGGGAATCCGGCATACCCCAACTGTAGAAAATCAGGTCGGCACCGAGCTGCGACTGGAAGGTCTCGGCGACCGGCAGCGTGCCGCCGGCACGGGTGATGTAGGGATCCCGGTCATAAAGATCGCCCAGCACCTCTTCGGCAGCCAGCAGGCCCGGGTTGTCCCGGCGCGCCTGATACGGCTTGGCGCTGCCGGCGAGCCGCTCGACAGTTACCGTGGCGCCAACCGGCTTGTGCTTCTCGATGTGCTTCTCGATCAGGTCGAGAATCTGGTTCGGATCCTGATCAGCCACCAGCCGGCAGGTGATCTTGAAGTGCGCCTCGCAGGGGGTGACTGTCTTGACGCCCACGCCCTGGAAACCGCCCCAGATACCGTTGATGTCGCACGTCGGGCGTGCCCAGTTGCGCTCGAGTGCGGTGTAGCCCGCCTCGCCCCAAAGTTCGGTTGCCCCGACGCTCTGCAGGTATTCGCCTTCATCAAACGGAACCTGCTTGAATGCCGCCCGGTCCTCTTCGGTCAGCGGGCGGACGGTATCGTAGAAGCCCTCGATGGCAACACTGCCATCCGGGTTGTGCAGGGTTGCGACAAGTTCTGCGGCCGAGCGGACAGCATTGGCGATGGATGCACCGAACATGCCCGAGTGCATATCGGTATCAGCCGTCTTGATGTTCACCTGGCAACCGGCAAGACCCTTGCTGGCAACCGTCAGCGACGGCTCATCCGGGCCCCACATGCCACCATCGGCGCAAAGCACCAGATCGGCAGCCAGCAGTTCCTTCCGGGCCGCCACGAACTCCGGCAGGTTCGGCGAACCGATTTCCTCTTCACCCTCGAAGGCAAACTTGATGTTGACCGGTGGTGCTCCATTGGTTTGCACCAGGGCCTCAAGCGCCAGGATCGGCATGAAGAGGTTGCCCTTGTCGTCGGCAGCACCGCGTGCGTAGACACGATCGTTGCGGATTGCCGGTTCAAACGGCGGGGTTTCCCAGAGATCCAGCGGATCCGGCGGCTGAACGTCGTAGTGGCCGTAGATCAGGGCTGTCGGCTTCTCCGGATCGACAATCCACTCACCATAGACCACCGGGTTGCCAGATGTCGGCAGGATCTCGACGGTCGGCACGCCGACTGCACGCAGTTTCTCCGCCACCCATTCGGCAGCAGCCTGGATGTCGCCCTTGTGCTCCGGCAGGGAACTGATGCTGGGGATACGCAGCAGGTCAAAAAGTTGTTCGAGATGGGAATCCTTGTTTTCCGAGAGATACGTCTCGTATGCGGGCTTACTGGCCATCAGCAAGTCATCCTTTCCATTCGCGCACCATCATAGCCGCTCAGGTCATTCGTGACATCGTGTCCACTAGCAGACTGGTACAGGAGGGTCCTGTCCGGTCTATTCTGATACGGACTTTCTTACTCTACCCCCTCGTTTCAGTGACTGTTAACCTCAGCATAAGTGAGAGAACCGGTTTCGTTGCCAGGCAGACACAGCAACGAAAATGGGTGTACAGGGGTAACGAGTGGCGGCAGTTCATTTGAGTGGCAGTCAAAAAATCACCGGCATGCTCGGCATGGATGAGGAACGGGAACGCTCCCGGCATCGTCGCGTCGAGCCAAATCCCCGAGGAGAAACCTGGTCCATCGTCGCGCGTGCGCTTTGGGAAGCCGAGCACACCGCAACACCCATAGAATCCATCGCCAATGTCATTCCCGATCTCTCGGTTGCCGACGGCTATGCCATCCGCCGGGAAGTTGATCTGCTGCGGATGATTGACGGAGCCGTTCCGGTCGGGCGCAAGGTGGGGCTTGCAACCCGGCAGGGGCAACTCAAGAATGGCCTCGATGAGCCGTTCTGGTCGTACCTCTTCTCCACCGGAGAAGTTCCTGAAGGCAGCACAATTGACCTGCGTCACTACATCCAGCCAATGGCCGAGGTTGAAGTGGCGATCAAACTGGGACTCGACCTGGACGCTCCGGACCTGCAACCGGAGGATGTCTCACAGGCCATCAGTGCCCTGTACCCGGCCATCGAAATCGTCGATGCCCGCACATCAGGCTGGAACGAGGTTATCGCCGAGGCAATTGCCGATAGCGGTATGCACGCCGGTTTCATCATCGGCCAGGGTGTGCAGAACGACGGCAGCATTGACCTGGCCGGCATCACTGCCCGGATGCGCGCCGACCATACCGGCCCGACACCGCTCGGACGCACGTCGGAACTGGTTGGTGGGCCACTGGGCATCCTGACCTGGCTTGCCCGCAAACTGGTCGAAAGCGGAGAGCCTCTCCGCTCCGGCGAGACCATCTTTACCGGCACGCTCGTGCCGCCGGTCGCGCTCAAACCGGGCAACCACTACACAGCCGAGTTTGCCGGCTTCGGCGACATTCTGGGTATCGTCCGGCTATCAACCCGGTAACCGGCCAACCATCATCAGGAAACCGCCTCAACCGCGCCAGTCTGGGTTGCCGGACCGAGTTTCACCTTGACCAGGTAAACCGCAAGCGGCATTGCCAGCGCGACCGATACCACCAGCGGGAGTGCCGGCCAGATGTTGAACAGCAGGCCCGCGACAATGGGCGAGAGAGTGAAACCGACCACAATCAGAAGCTCGCTGAGCGTAAACACATGGTGCTGGTTACGCGCAGGGGTGACATCGCCCAGGGCTGCCGAATAGAGCGAGAACGAGGCGAACATCCCCCCACGCAGGACGTACCCGATCAGCACCAGCGGCAACAATCCCGGCTCCAGCAGCAGCAGATATCCCACCGACACGCCCACCACTGCCACGGCGGTCCCACGCATCGGCGCTGAGGAGAATCGCTTGTTTCGCACCACCAGGAAGCCGAATCCGATCGAACCCACGGCCGAGACTGAAGACAGCAACGAAATCAGGTCGTCGGAGTAACCACCCACCGCACGCAGGTAGTTGGGGATCAATTGCATGCCGATGCCCAGGGAGAAAACCGTCAGGAACTTCAGTAGCAGCACCAGGCGCACCTGACCAATTGCCAGCGCCTCGCGATAGGTCGCGTTGGCCGGCCGTTCGGTTTCCTCTTCGATGACCGTTTTGTCACCCTGGATGCGACTGAAAATGAAGATCGATATCAGCGACAGCGTGGCAGACAGCACGAACGGTGAACGCAGACCGAAAATGGAAATCAGGACGCTGGAAATCAGTGGCGCAACGCCAAAGGCAATTGACGGACCGATAGTGATGATCAGCCCGAACGCCCGTACACGGTCTGCGCCGGCATTCGAGGCAACATGAGACAGAACAATCGGAAACGCCATTGAGCCGATGGCAATACCGATCATCGCCGGAAAGAGCCAGTACCAGCTTTGCGCCAGCGCAGCCGTGCCAATACCCAGCAAGGCAACCGCACGGGAAATCAGCAACAACTGTTTCGCCCCAAAGCGCCGGGCAAGATTGGCTGTTGGCAGCAGAATGAAAAACCGGATAATCCCGCCGAAGGCCAGCAACAGCCCGATCAGCGTAATCGGTGCGCCCAACTCCTCCATGAAGAGGGTCCAGATCGGCATGTAGGCAGCAAACGATCCCTCCAGGAAGATCATCCCCCAGAAGGCTAATCCGTTCTCACGGCCCAACCTGAATTGCCAGAACGGCCCGCTGTTCGCTGGCGCCATCATCCCACCCCGTTGCACCACACAGTACCGTCCACACCTACCGGTGTGGACGGCAGCGTTCTATTCTATGACACCGGCCCGGATCTTTGCCGGACCGGTCTCCGGGGCGTCGGGATCAGGCGTTTACGATCACATCGTGGATCGTTTCGAGGGCACGTTCGATGTCCGCGCGGGAGACATCGAGGTGGGTCACCGCGCGGATGCGGTCGGTACGGCCACCCATGCGGACACCACGTTCGGTGGTGGCGGCGTTGATCTCCTGACCGGTGCGGCCGGTTTCGGTGACGTCAAAGAAGACGATGTTGGTCTCGATGTCGTTCGGGTCGATCTTGATACCCGGAATCGAGGCGAGCCCTTCTGCGAGGAACCTCGCGTTGGCATGATCCTCGGCCAGACGTTCGACATTATTCTCCAGCGCATACACACCGGCGGCCGCGATGATTCCGGCCTGGCGCATGGCACCACCATAAAGGTGCTTTAACCGGCGGGCACGCTCCATGTCCTCACGGCTACCGGCGAGCACTCCACCGACCGGTGCACCCAGCCCCTTGGAGAGGTCGATCCAGACCGTCTCCATATCTGCCGCCCATTCGCTGGCAGGAATGCCGCTGGCAACAACGGCATTCATCAGGCGGGCACCGTCCATGTGGGTGTGCAGCCCACGGCTATGGGCCAGCGCTGCAATCTCCCGGACATTCTCGATCGGCCAGACCTTGCCGGAGCCGGCATTGGTGGTGTTCTCGATCGAAACAAGGCGTGACTGCGGCGAGTGCGGGCCAGTATCCCGGATAGCCGCCTCAACCTGGGCGGCGGTGAACACACCCCGCACGCCATCCAGCAGCATGCAGCTCACACCTGCCAGCACCGCCGGACCGCCACCCTCCGATGTATACGGATGGGCATACCGGTCCAGAATAATTTCATCACCGGGCTGGGTATGGATCTTGATGGCGATGGCATTGCACATCGTTCCGGAAGGCAGGAAGAGTGCAGCCTCCTTGCCGGTTAGCTCGGCCACCATATCCTGCAACCGGTTTACGGTCGGGTCTTCCCGCAACTGCTCATCGCCCACCGGAGCCTCGGCCATGAAACGCCGCATTTCCGGTGATGGTCGGGTCGATGTATCACTGACAAGGTCGATCAGCCTGTCCGCCATTCCTGGTGTCCCCCTTCTTGCATCCTCAACCTGACTGGTGCATCACAATAGCCGATTGAGGCCGTTGTGAACAGGGATTTCCGGCGCAGCATGAGAAGATGTTCGCTGAAACGATCAGACCGGGATTATGGCTTCAGTCCAAAGCAGTCAGCATACAATTCTCGCATCAACCGAACTCCGCGAATGACCTGAAGCAATCAACAACTCCATCATCACTCCTTCAACACAACAGGCGGGATGTGTTGTATCAACGCATCCCGCCTGCACCTGAATATTGAAGTTGCCGGTTGAAGTTACTCGTTGCTCATATCTTCAACAAGTGTCTCCAGAAAGTCCTGTGGCAGGCTTTCCTTCAAAATTACCCGCAGGTTCACCTGTGCTTCCGTGTAGCGACGCTGCGCTTCTTCAACAGCCCGCTTGGCATCATCAAGTTCCTGGTAGGCGCGTGCTACAGGATGCTGGGATGTTGTTGTGGTTGCTGTCTGCGACTTTGCACCACCACGGCCCACCCGCTGAGATGCCGGAAGACGCCCTGCCCGTCGCAATTTGGGAACGCGATAGTTGATATCACTGATCACCACCAACTCGGCAAGATCAGGATGTCGTTCCTTCACCAACTCCAACGCACCCTGGTACGACTCTTGCGGGTTATTCTGGAAGATCGCAATCAACTCATCTTCCAGCCTGTTGCCCTGCTCTGATGTTAACTTTGCCATGCAATCTCCTCAATCCCGATACAACAACGTACTCGAAAATATACTAACGCAATGAGTTGTTTCACAATGTGGTGACATTACGCAACGCTGTTGCTTACTGTCTCAGGAATCATCATCCGGAAACAACGGGAGCCCGATTGTCGCAACAATTCTGTTGAGTTCGGGCAGGCGAAGCGAGTTCTGATATCGTATTCTGACTCGCGAACAATCACGCCGGAGCGAAAGGAAGCCCGTGTCACGCGACGAAACGCAAGCAGCCCCGGATCATGGTGCTGCCGAACGGTTGATTCTGGCCCGCTACGGCACCCAACGGGTGGCGATTGGCGCAACACTGTTCTTCTGGGTCAATCTCAGCCTGCTGCTTGCCTTTGGCTGGGCAGCTCTCGTCGTCGCCTTCGACGCACCAACCGTCGATGCCAGCCGCTTGCCAACCGACTGGTTCATCCTGCGAATGGTGATTGTGCTGGTTTCCGCCGCACTCACCGCCCAGTTCTGGCGATCGAGTACCGTCCCCACCGCCTCGGCCACCGTCGCGGCAGCGCTCAATACCTACCGCATCAATATGCTCTGGTCGCAGGGGATGCTGTTTCTGACCGGCACCTCCCTGGTGCTGGCAGTGCTGTTGTTCCTGACCAATCCCGGACAGGCCACCAAACTGCTGCTGTTCGGGATCATCGAGGTCCTCACGATCCAGGTGCTCTTCAACGGCTACGTCAAAACAATGTTGGAGATCATGCTGGACCGCACCCGGTCGCTGCTGATTGTCGTTGGACTCTTCGCAGCATTTTTTGGTCTGCAGAGTTTTGCCATTGCCGTAACGTCAGTTAATGCCGGCCAGAACTATGCCCTGGCACTCCTCGCCGGTGCGTTCCTCGGCGCTGTCGTTGGACTCTCCACCGCCCTCCTCCGCGAACGCTCCGCCAGCATCTGGCCAGGATTCCTCGTGCACCTCCTGGTCTTCTCCCTGGTCATCCCGTTCCTGGAGTAACGACATCTTCCGAAGGTAGGGGCGCATTGCAATGCGTCCGCCTTCAAAATCCCCGTATATCCAATCAGGAGCACCGACGTTTTTTTGTCATCCCGACGAAGGAAGGATCCGTTCTCTTTGGGGATACGGATCCCTCACTGCGTTCGGGATGACAGAGGATCGTCGGTTCTTGTGGTTGATCGTCCGAGGTGTCGATGGCGGACGCATTGCGATGCGTCCCAACCTCTCTTGCAGGGCTACTCGAACTGCCGGCGGGTGGGGGCGCGGGGGTCGACCTGGATCAGGGAACCCGGGCCCATCCAGCCGATGTCGTGGAGTTCATCACGGACCAGTGCGCCGAGCAGGAACAGACCGTTGCCGTGGTCCTCAATCCGGGCGCGCTCGAAATACTGCACCGTCAGGCCATCCTCGACAAAGACGCTGGAGATCGGATAGCCAAAGGTGATCAGCCCACCGCGGCTCTCCCAGAAGGCCTTGAACTCGCCACTGACCGTGTGGCCGGTTTCCGGGAAGCAGATCGAGGTTGCGGTCGTCTCACAGGCAGCGAGTGGGGTGAATTCCGGCTCGGTCCGTCGGCCCTGGGCCGTGATATTGCCCATCAATTGGCCAAGGACTTCCCACTCAGTCCCCTGGTTGCCGGGATGATACTCAAAGCGCATGCGCTCAAAGTCCTGCACCAGCAGCCACGAACCATCGGCTTGCTGCCGGTAATATGGACGGGTCATCGGGAACCCGAGGATTTCCAGACCGCCGCGCTCGTGCCAGGCCCGCAGGAAGCGGCCCTCAACGGTCTGGCCGGTTTCCGGCACGACCATCACATTGGCACTCGCCTGGGGAGTATGGCCCGGCCGGTCCTTGGGATAGAACTTGAACGCGTTGTAGAACGCCGGCTTCGGCCGGAAGACCGTATCGGGCGCCAGATAGCGGCTGCCGTTGGCATCCGGGACGATCTCCATCAATCCGAAGACCTGCCCCGGTTCGTCGGTCCAGTCGTGGAGCATGTGGATGTGGGCGAACTGGATGTAGGGCTGTGCCTGCAACCAGTCAAGCGTCGGCCCCAGATTGCGAGCCTGCTGCTCCTCGCTCACATACCAGCCATATTCCGTGACCCAGATCTTCATATCTGCATGGCCACGCTCGATCATCAGATCGCGCAACCAGTTCATGCGGTCATAGTTGATTTCGAGCGGTCTCTCCCCTTCGCCCGGGAAGTATTCGAAGTTGTAGGGGTGGATCGAAATGGCGTCCCACGGCTCGTTGCCGTCGCCGTACCACTCTTCGCTCAGGTTGTAGATGTAGCCCATGTATTCGTGGCCAACCAGCGTCTGGGCTGCCACAACGATTTCCGGATTGATCCGGTGGGCAATGTCGTAGAAGGTGCGCAACATCCGGAGGTAGACAGTGCCATCCTGTCCGAGATAGCGCCACATCTCCGGCTCATTCCAGAACTCCCAGTACTGGATCCAGGCGTAACGGCTGACCGCAGCCTCAATGGCACGCTCGAACGCAGGATAGGCATCCTCGCGGAGCTGGCAGGTGTGGATCTCCAGTTCCTCGACAGCGCACCCTTCCTGGTCCACCGAGGCCCAGGCGGGGATGGTGTTGAAGTTGGCGATGATGACGATGTTCCGGATGGCCAGTTCGCTGAACACACGGTCGTAGAGCGACCAGTCATAGACACCCGGTGACGGCTCGAAGCGCTTCCAGTCGATACCCAGTCGAACTGTGGTGACCTGCAGGTCATCCAGCGCCGGCAGCAACTGGTCGCCATAGACAAGCGGATCCAGCCACCAGGCGTGAGAGGCCACTCCAAAGACCATCGGGTTGCCCGGAGGAGCCTGCGTACCCTGCGCACGAACCACCCCAGGCAGTACACCCGCCAGCACTACCAAAACGAGGAGAACCCTCGCCATTCTCCCGACCTTGATACGTTCCCTCATCCCTTTACCCAGGATGCCCCATTACTGCCAAGCCATTATACGCGAATCGCAAGTTCATGCACGCGAAAAGTGCCTGCAAGCGCCTATGACACATTGTCACATACGCATTTCACAGCATTCTCTCAGCTTCATTACGAGGCGATCAACGTTTGCCTGTACGTACATGCGTTCATACGTTATGTCCGAACGGGAAACCCCCATGCCTCGAAGTCACATATTGTGAAAACTGGACAGCCTGACAACACATCCGCGCAGGGGTGGCGGCGCATTGCAGCACTCCGGATGTCCGGCCAGAAACGGGCATGAAAAAAGCCCCCGGTCCCGCGAAAGGACCGGGGGCTTGCAACGTGCGGTGTTACGGCGCGACGGCCGGGAGGTCGGCGGAGCGGATCAGATCGCTGAAGGCAGCGACATCCTTCTCGATGATCTCCTTGAGCTTCGCCAGCTGGGTGTCAGTCCGGCCGGCAAGGTCCTCAAAGACATCGTACGATTGCTGGGTCGGCTTGCCCTCGGCGCTGCCGATCACCGCGATCAGCGCGGCCAGCTTGGCATTGATCATCACCGGGAAATTGAGCGTATCCTGGGTGCTCTTGGCCCGGTACTGGATCAACTCGCCCTCAACCTCATAGAGCTTCTCGTTGAGTGCCTTGGCAGCTTCGGACACCTTCTCGTCATCCATTCGCGCAGTCCAGGACTCTACCTGCTTGCGAATGTTGCGAATCTGGTTGACAGCTGTGTGCAGTTCCGAAAGCTTGTCACGCACCTTCAATTGCAGGTCAAGCTGTTCGTCGTAATCTTCCTGCGGCACGGCGATCTTCTCGTACGGCAGAATCCGGAACTCGCGGGAATAGACAGCATCCCCGACCTTCAGTTCCACAACGTACTCGCCCGGCTTGCTGCGTGGACCATTCGGCCCACGGGCAAAGCCCATCGAACCGCTGTCATCCGGCACCTCGGTGGCATTTTCGTGTCGCATGTCCCAAACAAACCGGTTGGCGCCTGCCTTCGCCGGAATCGGCGTCGGACGGGTCAGGCCCGGCTTGTCCTTGTAGTAGGCATCATCCGGCTTGGTGCTCGTGAACGAGCGCACCACATTGCCGAACGAATCCTTGAACGTCAGCGTGACCTCGCCCTCCGGCGCTTCCGGCAGGTAATACTGCACCACCACACCGTTATCCGGGTTCTGGCCGGCATCCAGCATAATGCGTTCCGCCGGTTCGCCCGGCTTCTGGACGAAGTCATAGGTGGTCATCATGCCGGCGGCAAAGGCGTAGTTGCGGCCCGGGATCGGGGCATGGCCGGAGAAGCCACCACCACCCGGGTAGCGGATGGTATCGCGCGGCTTGAAGAGTCGCACCTTGTCATCAGCGGCATCGGCCGCAATCTGTCGCAGCGGCGAGATGTCGTCCAGAATCCAGAACGACCGTCCGTGCGTGCAGACCACCAGATCGCCCTGGGCAATCACCAGGTCGTGGATCGGCACAACCGGCAGGTTCAGCCGGAGTTCCTGCCAGTTCTCGCCATCATCGAACGAGACGTAGAGCGCCCGTTCGGTGCCGGCGAAGAGCAGGCCGCGCTGTTCCGGATCCTCGCGGATCACCCGGGTGAAGTCATCTTCCGGAATGCCGTTGACAATCTTCTTCCAGGTCTTGCCGTAGTCGTTCGTCTTGTAGAGATACGGCGCATCATCATGGCTCTTGTAGCGCGTTGCGGCCACATAGGCAGTGCCGGCATCGTGCGGAGAGGCTTCGATGATTGAAATCAACGCCCAGTCCGGCAGGTCCGGCGGATTGATGTTTTCCCAGTTCTCGCCACCATCGTGGGTGATGTGGATCAGACCATCATCGGTACCAATCCAGATCAGGCCAGCCTGAAGCGGAGATTCGGCAATGGCGAATACCGTTGCGTAGGTTTCGGCGCCGGTGTTGTCCTTGGTGATCGGGCCGCCGGACGGACCAAGCGTTTCGGGATCGGCGCGGGTGAGATCCGGGCTGATCATCTGCCAGCTCTGGCCCTCGTTGGCGGACTTGAAGACGTGGTTACCGCCGGTGTAGAGAATGTTCGGGTCGTGCGGCGAAAGCACCGTCGGCGAGGTCCACTGGAAGCGGAAGTGCATCTCGGCATCGGCCGAACCGAGGGTCATTTCCGGCCAGACATTGATCGCCTTCAGGAATCCGGTTGAGTGGTCGTAGCGGGTCAGGTTGCCACCGTAGCTCCCGGCAAAGACGATGTTGTGGTTATCCGGGCGGACAGCAATGTAGCCACTCTCGCCCCCACCGATCGGATACCACTCCTGGGTGGTGATCGCACCGGAAATCGAGCGACTGATGACGCTCATTGTGGTGTTGTCCTGCTGGGCACCATAGACACGATATGGCGTCTGGGTATCGACTACCACGTGGTAGAACTCGGCTGTCGGCTGATTGTAGGTGTTGCTCCAGGCGTTGCCACCGTTGTAGGAAACACAGGCACCACCATCATGGCCGAGGATCATCCGGTTGGAATTGTTGCGGTCGATCCAGAGGTCGTGATTATCACCGTGTGGACCGGGAACCTTGCCGAAGGTCTTGCCGCCGTCGATTGATTTCCAGTTCTCGACATTCAGCACCCAGACCGTATCGGCATCGTTCGGGTCGGCGTAGATATGGTGGTAATACCAGGCACGCTGGCGGAGGTTGCGGTCCTCGCTGCCGCGGGTCCAGGTATCGCCGTAGTCATCCGAACGGAAGACGGCACCGTCCTCGGCCTCGACAATTGCCCAGACCCGGCCTGCCTTCGCGCCGGATGCAGCTACGCCGATCTTGCCGAGCACGCCCTTGGGCAGACCCGGTTTGCGGCTGATCTCTTCCCAGGTGTCGCCGCCATCAAACGAGCGGAACAGGCCGCTACCCTCACCGCCGCTGGACATGCTGTACGGATTGCGGCCGGCTTCCCAGAAACTGACATAGAGAATGCGCGGGTTGGTCGGGTCCATCGAGAGATCGATCGCGCCGGCGCTGTTGGAACGATGGAGTACCTTCTCCCAGGTCGCGCCGCCATCCTTCGAGCGGTAGAGACCGCGCTCCTCGTTCTCACCCCAGACATGGCCAAACGCGGCCACATAGACAAGATCCGGGTTGGTCGGGTGGATAGCAATCTCGCCGATGTTCTGGGTTGCTTCCAGACCGCAGTGCTTCCAGGTGCGGCCGGCATCAGTGGATTTGTAGACACCATCACCGCGCGACACATTTCCGCGGATGCTGGTCTCGCCCATGCCGGCATAGATGACATTGGGATCAGACTCGCTAACCTGCAATGCCCCGACCGAAGCGGTCTTGAAGAAACCATCGGAGACGTTCTTCCAGATCTCGCCGCCATCATCGGTCTTCCAGACACCGCCGCCGGTGCTACCGAAGTAGTGGACGTTGGGGTTTGAGAGGTCGCCGGCAACAGCCACCACCCGGCCCCCGCGGTGCGGACCAATACAGCGATATTTCATCGCCCCAAACAGTTCAGGGTTTACCCCTGCCATGTGCACGCTCCCTCGCTCGGACCTATACAGCGTGGCTCCCTTTCGGAAGAACACCACTAGATGATAGACCAGACTGGAAACTGCTTTTGTGTTTGGCCATCATTCCAGCCCGCCAAAACGGTAACTGGTCCAGAGATCCGCTGCGATCGCACCGGGATCAGACCTGGCACCGAAGCGGCCAAAGAACTTGCAAACGTTATGGATATCCCGCTCCAGCAAGTCCCGGGCGTTGGGGTTCGACTGCGGATCAACAGCCTGGGGAAAGTCGATCGTCACCAGTTCATCCTGCCAGTAGAGGATGTTGTAGGCCGACAGGTCACCATGGACCCGGTGGAGTTTCAGCCAGGTGCCAATGTCCCGCAGCAATCCATCGAGATGATGTTGCGCTTCCCCGGGAGAGAAACGGATCGTATGTAGCGGAGGAGCCGGGCCATCCTCGTCGCCGATGAACTCCATCAGGATGACATCGTTGGTCTTGGTGATCGGCCTGGGCACACGGGTTCCCGCCTTGTGGGCCAGATCGAGCGTCCGGAACTCGTGTTCCACCCAGGTGCTGAACCGCACTTTCAGACCGAACCGGCTCTTGCCCTCAAACGCCATCCGTTCGCGCCGCTTCATTCCGTCCGCTCTTCCGGCCTGGTAGACAGCATCGTTGCGGAACCCGCGCTGATCGATCGGGCGATACACTTTCGCGGCGATAAACTCCACATTGCTCAGACGCCCGCCGGCGCAACACCAGGCGGTCGCCTCCTTGCCACTCTTCAACTCATAGAGAACATCACTGATCCAGCCCTCTTCGAGCAGCAGATCAAGTTCGGGAACATCGCTGGTCATTTCGGTATCGAACAAGGTATTTCCTCC
>CAYWXR010000028.1:0-35917 GCA_964462545.1 uncultured Thermomicrobiales bacterium | reverse complement strand
GACGGGGAATGCCCCCCCGCCGGTTCGGACACCCTTACCCCGGCCGCGCCCCGGGTCCCACGCCGGGGCCGCGGCGCCCCCCCCACAATAAGTTCGGATTGCGGAGAGGAGAGGTTTGGCATCATGAACTGGCGAAATACTCAGCGACTGCTTAGCACTTTTACTGAATAATCAACCGGAATGGCGGAGCACGCGTGGTACCATCCGAACGTAACGGGAGAGCATCGCATCGCATGGCAACGACGTCAGCAACCCGCCAGCAGCGCCGAATCGGAACGGCCCGGTAGTGTCGTGAACGCCGAAGTGGCAACCCGAAAACTCGACAACCTCAGCGATCGCCAATTGGTCGAACGCGCTCAACAGGGCGAACGGGATGCCTTCGCTGAACTCTACGATCGCTATTTTGAGCCGATCTACGATTTCCTCACCCGGATGATGCGTAACCGGGCCGAGGCTGAAGACACCACTCAGGACACCTTCATCAGAGCGATGAACTCGCTCGGCAACCTGGAAAACCCCGGCAGCTTCAAGAGCTGGCTCTTCACAATTGCCCGCAATACCGCCCTCAACCGGATCGAACGCGCCGGCAGGACCCGGCCCATGCCGGAAATGGGTGATGGTGAGGGGCAGTCGATGGAGATGTTCATCGTCGATAGCGACCGGCTTGGAAACCCGCAGGACGCCGTTCAGGCAGAGGCGGTCGCATCGCTGGTCTGGGAAGCTGCGTCCGGGCTGAATCCCAAGCAGTATTCACTGCTTGATCTCCATGTCCGCCAGGGGCTGGACAGCGGCGACATCGCCGGAATCCTCAACGTTAGTCGCAATAACGCCTATGTGATGCTCACGCGCATGAAGGCGGCTCTCGCCGAGACGGTCACGGCCTACATTATGATGAACGAAGGACGAAATTCCTGCGCCGACCTGGATGCTGCACTCAACCGGGCGGCCATCAAGCGGTTTTCCCCGGCAGCAAGGAAAGTTGTCACCAGACACATCGATTCCTGCGCCTATTGTCAGGACCGCCAGTCGGAACTGGTATCGCCGGTCGCCATCCTCGGCGCGCTGGTGCCGGTGCCGGCAGCACCGGGTGTGATGGAAAGCATCCGGAACGATGTCCTGAGCCAGTGGCCGGGTGCCGGCGCTGCATCTGTTTCGGCAGACCAGCCGTCAGGCGGAACCAACATCGGTATGTTGGCCAGTATCGCTTCAGTTGTTCTCGGTGTCCTGCTGATCGCCCTGGTGTTCCTGGTAATGCCAGGAGAGGCAAACTCGGGCAATCAATCGACTGCCAACTCCGGTTTCATGCTGATCTTCCAGAACGATGCTGGAGAACTGTTACCGGGTGTCGGCGTCCAGATTTATGCACAGGATGACCGGGGCCGGGTGTACAGCGGCACCACCAACAGTAACGGTGCCATTACCTGGCGCAATGCGACGGCCGGCACCTACGATGTCGTGTTGGGGCGTGTACCGGAAGAGTTTGGACTACCGGATTCCGAACGGGTCTACAGCATTACCATCGCACCGGGGGAAGAACTGGTACTCACCGCCACCTTGCAGACCAGATAGCGTCGACCTAGCCGCGCCCGCGAGTGAACCAGATTCCGGCGCCACCGCCGGCGATCATGAGCGCCGCCAACCCGCCAGCGAGCGGCCGCATCCAGTCTGACTCCTCAACCGGCTCTGCCTCGATTGCGTGCCGGTTCTCATTCCAGAGCAACCCGATTCCATCCAGATTTGGTGTCGATACCGGAGGTTCGGCTGTTTCAGTCGGGGTGACGGATGCCTCGCCTTCAACTGTCACTGTCCCTACCGGCGTGCGCACGATACTGCGCGGCGTGGGAGTGGAAGAGGCTGTTGGCGATGCCTCGGCGGTTGCCGTGGACGTTGAAGTCGGCGAATCCGTTGCAGTTGGCGATGGTTCCGGCACACTGGTCGAGGTTGCCGCAACCGGAGGAACGGTTGCCGTCGCGGTTGCTGTCGGCGATGGCTCAATCGTGGCGGTGCTGGTCGGCTCAGGGGTCGGCGTTTCGGTCGGCGGAGGAGTCGCCGTCGGCGGAACTGCCAGGCGGATAGTCAGGCTGGCGTTCGTCGAGGTGCCGGTAATCGTCGTCACGTCGTCGGTCGTATCAAGGCCATAACAGAGTGCCGTCGCCATCAATCCGTTGATGCCATAGGTGCCCGGAGGCTGTGCCTGCGGAATGTCGATGATGATGTTGCCGGTAAAGGTGCGAAGCGTGGTGCTTGATGGCGCCGGATCAAACGTGAAGTTGCCGCTGGCCGGTTCAAAGCTGACCCGGATCGATCCCTGGTCCTGAGCCATGACCTCAACCGTTACGTCGAAAATCCGGCGAACAACGACCGATGCTTCATAGGGAACTACCAACCGGTCACCCGGGGACGCATTGATTACATCGTCGCCAATAATGCTGATGCCCGGTTCACAGAACGGCGGGATCGGCACCGGTGTTGGTGATGGCGTCGGGGTTGGTTCCGGCTCGGGAACCTCCACCACGATCGAGGTCTGGTTGCTGCGAACTGTCGTCTGGTAATCCACGTTCTGGGAACTTGCGTAGCAGGTGGCAACTGCCCCGACGCCGGCGATGGTGTAGGTGCCGGGAGCCGCGGATTCCGGAACAGTCACCACAATCCGGCCAAACACCGGGACCGCCTGGGGAATGTCTCTTTGCAGGCCATCCACGGTCGTTACGGATGGCTGGATCGCAACGATCAGCCCGGCGATCGACTGGGTGGTTACCTCGACATCGACGGCATTCACACCGGAAGCCGAGACAAGTACCGAGTAGGAGAAGCTATGGGTCTCGCCGGGCTGTAACCGGACAGCGTTGCCACCCGGTAGGGAAAACTCAACATCGCAGGCAATCTGGGCAGCAACATCAACCGGGCGGACTCCAGGAATCGCCAGCAACGCCACTGCCACCAGCAGTAACGCCAGCCCGGCAAACGCACCCCGTCGGAATACGGACAATCCTGGCTCCTTCAACAGATCGTAACGCTGCACCAGTTGCAACCGCGTCTACCGGTTAGACCGGTTACTGATGCAATCCTTACAGATTTTTCGCGTCAAATCTGAGGAAACACCCAGAGTTTCCGGTTTTCGACGCTATTCGTAGAGTCGTTCACCGTACTTGTCGGCAAAGACAACCTCTTCGAGCGGTTTACGCGGCCCTGGCCGCCACTGGCCGGTTGGATACCCCAGCGGAATCAGCGCCGCAGTATGGACATCCTCCGGAATATTGAGCAGTTCCTTCACCTCGGAATCACGCCCGCGATGGATGGTTGTCAGCGTGCTGCCGATGCCGAATGCGCGCGCGGCGAGCATCAGGTTCTGGACAGCCGGGTAGATTGACGAACCAAGCGTGAATGATTCCTTGCCACGGATGCAGCACATGATCAGCACCGGGGCTTCATGCATGTGCTCCGCAAGGTGCAGTGCCGAACTGCGGACACGGGCAGCAACGGCCCGTTGCTCCTCGGAAAGATCCGGAGAGGGTTGTTGCGAGGCAAAGTACGCCTTTCCTGCCTCGTAATAGAGTTCCTGGACACGCTTCTTGATCGCAGGGTCGCGAATTACGATGAACGACCATGTCTGCTGATTACTGCCGCTTGGTCCCCGCACAGCGGCTTCCAGAATTTCCCGGATCACCTCATCAGGGATCGGGTCGGTCTTCAGACGGCGCATTGAACGGGTCGTGTGGATTGCCTCCAGCACGTCCATTGGTTCACGGTGTTCAGACATCAGATCGTGGCCTCCTCAAGGATGGTCAGCGAAAGGTTTTCGGTATCGAGCCGTGCGTTTACCCCGAGCGGCAACGTTGCCAGGTGGGTTCCGTGTCCGCAGGGCAGACCAACCATCACCGGAACGCCCAGATGGGAGAGGTGCTGCTGGAACACCTCTTCCGAGGTAAATGAACCGTACGGATACGACGGCTTGTATGGCGCCGAGCCGCACTGCACGTGCTCTCCGACAATAACACCGGCAACGTCGTCAAACATTCCCGCAAGGGTCAACTGGGTCAGATAGGCATCCAGGCGGTAGGGCTGCTCGTTGACATCCTCGAAGAAGACAATGCAACCACTCCAGTCGGGCTGGAAGTCAGTGCCACAGGATTGCGCAAGCAGCGTCAGGCAACCTCCACGAAGCGGTCCTTCTGCTACGCCATCAGAAATCACCCAGGTGAACGGATCATCCGGATCTTTCTCGACTTCACCAAGCGGGCCTTCTCCGGTAAGCGCCCGCAGGAAGTGCCGCTCGGTGTAACTGGAGGGCCGGCGGCCGATCAGCGACGATCCGGAAGCGCCGTAGAACGTCACCATATCTGCCTGGGTTTCCAATGCAAGATGAATAGCCGTGGTGTCGGAATAACCGCTGAAGAACTTCGGGTTCTCACGGATGACATCAAAGTCGAGATAGGACACCATCCGCCAACCACCGGTGCCGCCGCGCATCGTGAGGATCGCATCCACCTCCGGATCGGCGAACGCAGCGGTCAGGTCTGCAGCCCGGTCCTCATCGCTACCGGCAAGATAGGCATACTTGTCATTGGAATGAGGAAAGAACTTCAGCCGGAAGCCCCGGGCATCAGCCCAGATGCGCAACCGTTCCAGGTCGCTCCCGTAGGTCGTCGGGCTGGACGGTGACACAATGCCGATAGTGGCGCCGGGCGCAACTCGTGCCGGTTTGGATGGCATAGGTTGGGTTCCTTTCCGGATTTGAGACGGTCGCAGTGACCTGCTAATCTGGTGAGAATAGCCGGTAACACGACCAGGAGCAAAGGAAGCAGCGCCCATGTGCCATGACAACGGTGATGCCCGCCCGAATGGCGACTACAGCACGATCAAGGAGACGAACATCATCGTCGGAACCGGCGGAGTGGAAATGCCGGTCTTCATGGCGGAACCGGAAGGAACCAGTCGTGGGCAGGTCATCGTCATCTCCGATATCTGGGGAGCAAACGACTTCTACCATGATCTTTCCCGGCGTCTGGCAGTAGCAGGCTTTACCGCCTACCTGCCGGATATGTTCGTCCGGCAAGGGCCACTGGCCGAGCAGACGCACGAGGCAGCCCGTGCCCGGGGTGGCCTGCTGGATTACCCGCAGGCGCTAAACGACATTGGTGCAATCATCGACCATCAGGGCGAGGAGCGCGGCAAGTTCGGTGTGATCGGGTTCTGCATGGGCGGAACCATGGTCATGCACCTGGCCAGCAAGGACCAGCGGTTGCAGTGTGGAGTGATCTATTACGGCTTTCCGGCCAATCGCGCCGTCACAGCACTGCGCCCGACCGAGCCACTCCGGGAAACGAGTCTTGTCCAGATGCCGTTGTTGGGCTTCTGGGGTGACCAGGACCACGGAGTCGGGATGGTCAACGTCGAGCAATACGACCGGCAGCTTACTGATGCCGGCAAGGAGCATGAGTTCACCATCTACCCGGGCCTGCCACACGCCTTCATGACCTTCGATCCATCCGGAACCTGGTACAAGGAGAGCGCCGAAAGCTGGGAGCGCACCCTGAACTGGTTCAACGAGCGGCTGGCCTAGACACGAGCGACATTTCGCATGGCAATGGAACGGGGCGCGCCCTGGCGCGTCCCGTTAGCTGTTGATTCTGGCTACCTTCGAGGATCGGTAGAGGAAGTACCCCATCGTCGGGAAAATGGTAATCAGCACCACCGGAATGAACAGCTTCATCCAGCCCTCATCATGACCGAGCGCCGTACGCACGATAGCGTACTGGATGACTGCGAACATCAGGGCACATTCAGTGTTGATCCAGAGCAGCATCGAGCGCGAGAGCCTGTACAGGTCCGGAGCGTTCTCCTCGGTAATCACCCATGGATAGTTGAACGTATGGGGAATCTTCGAGATCAGCAGCAGGCCACCCCAGAGCAGCGCACCGACGACAGGCAGAGCCCACACCATTCCCCGGCCACTCCAGCGGTCCACTTCGCCGGTCGGGCCAAAGTGAGCGGGAACCTGATCAGGCAGATCTGCCCAGGCGGCCAATGGGATAAGCACCTGGGCAGCAAGACAGAGAAACCCGAAAACGTTCACCACCTTGTCTGTGGTCGTCAAGGGTATCTGGAGAACCGGTCTGACTTCCTGGCGTCGCTTCATGACACCAAGTATAAGGATTAGCGTCCGGCCACGGCATCCCGGACTGCCGGATGGGCAAGATGCCCCTTTGCAGCGATACGGCGCTCCGCCAACACGGTAAGCAACGGTGGCACTGCCGCCAGAATCGCTCCGGCCGCCACTTTCCAGCCCCAGCGCAGGGAAACGGCGGCCGCAATCGTAACCATCAGGTAGAGAATGAAGACGGCTCCATGCAATGAGCCGAAAATCCGGACGCCGGCCTCGGTCGTTCCGGTCACATGCTTCAGGAACATGCCGACCAGCAGACCGGCCCAGGTGAACGCTTCGGCAACGGCAGTCAACTGGAACAGGCGTCCCATGCCGCTGACCGGATGTGCTGACTTGGACAAACCAGACTCTTTTCAGTGAAACACTCCGCGCAGGCACCCACCTTCGTCCTGCGCCGGAGAGGTTGTATCACCTTCCTGATCTGTCACACAGGTAGAGATTCCAGACACCATCAACCCGGCAAGGGAATCCTCGCCGGGTTGACGTACGCCTGATGACGTGTGAGCGGGTTATGGCAATCGGCCCGAGGCAAACAGGTCGCGCATCTCGAGGATGTTCTCGACATATTCCACCGTCTCGCCGTAGAGTCCCCGGGTTTGGACGCTGTAGAGACCCTGGTAGTAACTTGCCAGCGCGAGGTAATCATCGCCGGTGAGAGAGTAGAGATAGGCATAGAACGCGATGCCGGTCTCGATGTTATCCCAGGCATCATACGCCGCGTCAACTTCACGCCCAACCAGCGCCGGCCCGGCCCATTCGGCAGTCGATGGCATCAACTGCATGACCCCCAGCGCGCCGGCACTCGAAACCACATCCTGTCGCCAGCCACTTTCCCGCCAGGCGAGGGCCATCATCAGGTAGGCATCCTCACCGTGAATCCATGAGGCGTCATAGATCATCTGGCGGATTTCCTCACGGCTGACAACCGGACCAGGAGCCCAAACCGCCGGCGGCGAGCTAACCGGTTCATCGACGACCGGAGCGGCACCTGGAATAGCCAACACCTGGCCAACCTGGATCAGATCCGGGTTGCTAATGCCATTGGCCGAGATCAGACTCTCCAGCGATACACCAAACATCGAAGCAATCCCTGAAAGCGTGTCGCCACTCTGGACTGCATAACTCGGGGTTCCACCACCGGTTCCGGAAGGTGGCGACGGATCCGGTTCATAATGAACCGGGGGCGGTTCGTAGGAAACCGGCGGGGCGCTATCGCCGGAAATGGTCAGTTGTTGTCCGACGACGATCAGATCCGGATTCCCAATGCCGTTCAGGCTGACCAGCGATTCAACCGAAGTTCCGTATTCTGCGGCGATACCGGAAAGCGTATCGCCAGGCTGGACGGTATACACCATTTGCCCGGCTACCGGACGCAGAGCCGGTATCAGACACACCGCTGCGATCAGCACCGCAAGGACCCAGTTGCGTGCTCCGCCGGCAGTAATTCGTATTCCCAAGACAATTCCCTCTCCTCGTTCCTGACGAGTGTACGTACATAGAGTACATACACCGCCCGCAGCGATTCAAGGTTTGTCTTGGTGTCAAAGTGACATGGTGTCACAGCGTTGGTTCTGGCCCGATCTCGGCCAGCAACGGCAAATGGTCGGAACCGGCATTTGGCCCAACCCAGGAGTTCAATGCTCTCAGGCCGGGGGTGTGCCAGATGTAGTCAATACGCGTGAACGCCGGCAGGGGAACCCAGTGCATCCGGTGGTTAATGCTCCGCATCTTGCCGGGTCGTACCGGGAACGTCCACCCACGGCCACGGCCCGAGGTGAAAAACGCATCTACCAGCCCGGCATCCCGCAAACGGTCATACATGGGATTGCGCATCGTCATGTTGAAATCGCCCATAACGACGGCCGGCGTGCCTTCCATTGCCAACCGGATAATGCCATCGATATGCCCGCCAGTCTCCGGGTCGGCCACGATCCCGCGCAACTGAGGGCGAGGTGGCAACGGATGGGCGACGATAATCGTCATCGACTCGCCGGGGGTATCCAGACGTGCCAGCAGGTCAATTCGTCCGGGACGAATATATGGCAGGGCGTAATCAATCAAGGGGTAACGGCTGAGCAATCCACGCCCCTCAAATCCGGTCCCATGCAGTACTTTCCAGGGATACTCCTCCTCAAGCTCCCGCTCGAGTGCAGCAGCCTGATGCCGGTCAAGTTCCTGCAACCCGACAACATCGGTGCCGTGAACCTTCAGCCATTTGACCAACCGGTCCGGGCTGATCAGTCCGTTTCCGACATTGAGGGTCATATATTTGATCATCCGGGGAAAGCCTCGTCCTTTTGGGCAATGGTGACCGGCTTGCCGGCCCGGCGCTGTTCAGATTGCATCCATGATTTCAGGATGCGATGGAGTTGTTCGACGCCGACAATCGGGGTATCCCGGTCCAGTGGCAGGCTGGACGGATAGAGCAGGAACGGTTCCGTCTGCGGGCCACCCAGCCCGCCGTGGTTTCCGACCAGTTCCTCGAAGGCAGGTACCTCGCCGGTCTGTCGATCATACCGACTGATTACCAGGATATCCGGCGCATTGACGAACCGGTCAGTTCGCCGCAGGTGCCGGGCAGCATTCTTGCCATAGGGCTCAAGCGGATTCTCCCCGGCAACAATATCCTGATCCAGATAGTATACGCCGCCCCTGCCAATCACCAGACTGCCATCCGCTTCGCTCCTCACCATCACCAGTCCGATACCATCGTGCGCCAGCAGGCCGGGAATAACCGTCGGAAACAGGGCATTGATCTGCTCGAGCGTCATCCGCTCGGGAAACTCCGGGAATGAGATCAACCCCAGGTTGCCGGACGCCAGTACCACCACCTCGGCATCTTTCGGATCGACGTCCGGCCCGGGAGAAGCACTTCGCAGTGGTTCGATTGCTTCACCGCTCCGCTCCAGCATCCGCATCAGCGTTCTGGAGGAACGGGTGTCCTGGCGATCCGCGACCTCGGACAGCGCCAGTAACAGGTTGCCCCGGCCTTCATCCTCGGCAACCGGTGCAAGCACTGCCCGGTTCTCCACCAAATCCCTGACGGTATCGGCCAGTGTCTTGCCGTAGCGCTGCCTGAAGGTCGCCCCTTGACTCTGACCATGATCGGAGAGGACAACCAGGTGATACGGCCGTCGCGTTTCCCGGGCAACCCGCTCCAGATGACCGGCAATCCGGTCAAACATCCGCAGTACCTTTAGCGAATCCTTGCGATCGACTCCGGCATGATGGGCAACTTCGTCGTATCCGAAATAGGTGCAGTACACCGCCGGCACGCCCCGGTAGAGGTCGGCGGTCAACATAAACCGGCTGGCTTCCGGGAGAACAACTGTCGTTCCAGCCCGGATGAAGGCGAACACAAATGTCCGTCGAATACGTGGCTGGACATTGGTGATCCGCTGGCGTAGTGATTCCCACCACTCGCGGAAGAGTTCGGCGACATAGAGCCCGAGTGTCCGGAACAGCGAATAGGGGTTGGTGAAGTAGGCGTAGTAACTTGTCCGGCCGTGTCCTTCACCGGACCCGACCATGGAGAACGTTCCCAGACAGTCATCGCTGTCGCCGGAAAACATGTTCCAGCGGCTGGCCCCACCACCTGCAAGCAGTCCGTTACCGGTCGACAGTTTCTCTTCAATCTCCCGGGCATCTCGACGACTGCTGGAAACGACAATCCGCTTCTGCTGTTTATCCCACCAGCGAAACGCCGGGATATTTTCATTGGATCCAAGAAGAATGCCGGCCTGGGCAGCCGAGGTTTGGGAAGAGAGGTCCGGCTCCCAGTCGATTACCTGGTGACTGCCGGTATCCAGCCAGCGTTTGATATTGGGAAGATAACCAAGTTCCAGCGCCCGGCGGAGGGCAGGCAAGGAGAGGCCATCAACTTCCAGAAAGACAAAGCCGGGAGTCTTCTCGCCTTCGTCGCGGTGGTATCGGTCACGCAACCGGCCGGTGACAAACCGGTTGTAGGTCCAGTCATCGTCAACGGCAAAGAGCCCCGAGACCAGAGCCGAACCGGCAGTCATGCCAATCCCGATCCAGAGCGCAGTCTCGAGATTAGTGACGCGAATCGTGATCCAGTTCAGCCGGTCCAGCAGGTTGACCGCAACAAAGATCGCGCCACCGGTCAAAGCAAAACTCGCAACCGGAAAGACCAGGACATGCAAGCCGGCGGAAATCCGGTAGATCAGCGGCCAGCACAGAGCCAGCCAACTGATGATGAAGACACTGGCGATAGCTGTGGACCAGATACCGCCAGTTTCGAAGCCTTCGAGCAGCCGCTCCAGCAAGAGGAGCAGTGGCGTCTGGACGAAAGCAAGCGGAATGATCCACCTGATTACGCTCCAGACCGGCATGTCTGCCCCTTTCGCCGGCACGACAACCAGCGCACCATCATGCCTGCAATCACGGCAAAACGATGGGCGTTATTCGTCAATACCGCTCATCCAGCCACCGCGTTCCCAGCCATTCTCTTCGAGACGGCGCAGGAAGGGAACGACGATTCCGGAGATCGCCTTGACAATTGCTTCGCCCTCTTCGGAAGTGGCACCGGTTGCGTTGCCGGAGTAGCCCTTCGGCACCGTTCCCTCAAAGCTACCGATTACCTCAACCGGATGGTCCATGAACTGGTTTGGCTGGTTGGTGGCCAGATCGATCCGGGCAGTCTCGGGCGCAGCATAGAGCACCAGCGAGAGTTCAGACTGACCGGCGTGGTCCATATCGATATCCCAATCCGGCGCAAGCGCCTTCCGGGATTTCCCTTGCCAGCCACTGAAGATGGCAACGGTCATCTCGTGCTCCTGCGAAAGAATCCGGGCGGCAGCCTCGGCCGGGCCAGGATTGCCATCATGTGCAGTGAGAATGACCAGTTTCTGGATACCGTGGTAGATCAACGACTCAGCGATGTCCTGAATGACGGCGATCATCGTGTCGGGTCGGATCGAAAGCGTCCATGGCCAGGCCATGTGGTGATGGCTCACCCCATAACTCAGCGCCGGCAGCACCAGCATCTTTCCCAGATCGCGGGCGATAGCCTCAGCCAGCACCTCAGCGCCGATCGTGTCTGTGCCGTAGGGAAGGTGTGGCCCGTGGAACTCGGTTGCACCGACCGGCAGGATAGCCTTGTCAAAACGTCCCCGTTCGACTGCCTCGCTGGTTAATCGTTCGAGCCGGACTTCCGGCGTTGTTGGTCGGGTTGGCATTGGTCTGGCCCTCTCACTACATCGTCATTGAGACGAATTGTATGCATCAATCATCCGGCTATTACGCCGGGTTCGCTTCCCACTTGAACAGCCGCATTGAAAGGAACACAGCCACCGCCGCAGTTCCCAGCAGGACCAGGATGTTCAACCACTGGTCTGGCAGTGATCCGCCTCGCACCATCAGGTCACGCAAGCCATCGGCCAGATACCGCAGCGGCATGATCCGGGTGAAGGGTTGCAGCCATGTCGGAGCGTCGTCCACCGAGAAGAACACTCCCGAAAGGAAAAGCATCGGGAAGGTGACCGCGTTCGAGAGCGAGGCTGCAGCCTCGGCATTACGGGCAAATGATGAAATGACAAACCCGAGCGACAGGAACGCAATCGCGCCGATGGTGACCATCAGCACCACATTGATCAACTGGCCATCCACCCGCAAATCAAACAGCAGCATGCCCAGTAACATCAGGATCATTGCCTGGGCAACGATAATGACCACCTGACTGATAATCCGGGCTGCGATAAACGATGACAACGGGAATGGCGTCGCCTTGATCCGGCGGAGAATGCCCTTTTCCCGGTACGTAACAAAGGCAGTCGACAACCCGATCACGCCGGTATTCATTATCGACATTGCCAGAATGCCCGGCACGAGAAAGTCGATGTAGCGCATGGCGTTGGAATCAACTGCCTGTACGGTGGTGGCGATCGGGGCATCATCACCGATCACCGCAAGGTTGGCCTCATTCAGGAAATGCTGGATGGTGCGCATCGAGACTTCGCCCATCTGGGGATCGGACTGGTCATAATGGATTTCGGCATTGAGTTGGCCATTCGCCCCCTGGCTAAAGAGGATGACCACCCCGCGCTCACCCTCGGCAAGAGCGTCCAGTTCGCTGGCAGCGTCGCCTGTCTTGACGTCAAAAACATCGTTCGATCGTAGTTCCGCCACCAGTTCAGACGCCAGCGGCGAGACATCCTCGCCGGAAATGCCGACGCTGATCCGGTTGAGGTCCATTGTCAACAGCAGGCCGAAAAAGATGATAAAGACAGCCGGGAAGGCAAGATTCCAGAAGATCGCCATGCGGTTGCGCAACGTCATCTTGAAGTTGGCGATAATCATGTGACGTAATGCGGTCATTCGCGCAGGCTCCGTCCGGTGTAGGTCAGGAAAACATCTTCCAGAGTTGCACTGGAACTGGTGAGGGTATCCAGACGCGCGCCGGATCGTTCGGCAAGCGCGAAGAGGCCCGCCAGGGTTGCCGGCGGGTCTGCTGTCTGCAAGGTCAGTTCATCGCCCGTCACCACTGCGTCAACCGTACCGGGGAGCGCGGCGAGATGTTCCTGCGCCAGTTGGCCATCGAACCGTGCACGAACCGTTGCTGTTGACCCAAGTGAACGGACCAGCGCCAGCGGCGTATCGCAGGCAATGATCTTGCCGTGGTCCATCACCGCCACCCGGTCACAAAGCAGTTCGGCTTCTTCCATGTAATGGGATGTCAGCACAATGGTCATCCCGTTATCGCGCAGCCCCCGGATGACATCCCAGAGGTTGTGGCGTGCCTGCGGATCGAGCCCGGTGGTTGGCTCATCCATGAAGAGCACCTTCGGGTTGTTCACCATGGCGATCGCGATGGAGAGGCGCTGCTTCTGCCCACCGGACAATTGATCGACCCGGGCAGTTCGTTTCTCTTCCAGCGACACCATCGCCATCAACTCATCGACCCGTGCAGCGCTGGTATCCGCGTCGTAGAGTGCTGCGAAGAGTTCGATGAGTTCGGCAATCGAGAGGTAATCGAAGAGCGCCGTTGACTGGAGTTGAACACCGATTGCCTTTTTCAATGCCGTTTGGTCGGTCAGGGCATTGATCCCGGCAAGGGTGATCGACCCGGCATCGGGTGCGCGCAGGCCCTCGATCATTTCGAGGGTGGTCGTTTTGCCGGCGCCATTCGGCCCGAGGATGCCGAAAATCTCGTTCTCGAAGACGGTCAGGTCAATCCCGTCGACAGCGGTCATCTGACCATATCGTTTCACCAGACCGCGCACCTCAATGATGGGCGGTCCGGTCCTGGTAGAAAGCGTCACGTTAGCCTTCGTCCTTTACACACCGGAATATCCCGTCGTCTCCCTTGACGAACCCGGGAAGGCGTTGCACTGTACCCGAAACGTACCGCAATAACAGCGAGAGGACCGGCGCATGCCCAGCGAATCCTATCAACAGTTTCAGGGATACAGCGTCTTCGAACGGCGGCCCCTCGATGAAGAGACCGTTGCCTGTCTCCGTACCGTTACAACATCGACGCTGGCCGGCGTACTGGCAAAGCACGGCTACCACGGTCTGTTCATGCCCGGAGTGAGCAGGGTTGCGGGCGACGGCATGATGATCGGTCTTGCATCCACCCTGCGCCTGCTGCCGGCACGTCCGGATGGCGACTTTGCGCCAGCCGATAATGCCCGCAACCCGCAACGGGTCGCAGTTGAAGGCATTCAACCCGGTGATGTGCTGGTGGTGGATGCTCGAGGCAGCACCCGCTCTGGCGTGCTGGGCGATATCCTCTGCACCCGGATGGCGGTACTCGGGGCGGCAGGGATCGTCACCGATGGCGGTATGCGAGATACCCATTTGCTCGAACCGGTTGGCGTACCAATCTATTGCGCTGCAACTCACGGCGCCGCTTCTCCGGTGGAACACACCTGCGCCGATGTCAACCTGCCGGTTTCCTGCGGTGGTGCACGGGTCAACCCCGGCGACGTCATTGTCGGCGACGCTGATGGGGTCATCGTCATACCCCGGCACGTTGCCGAGCAGGTTGCCCGGGACGCAGCCGAACAGGAACTGAAGGAAACCTGGGTTCTCGAGCAGATCCGCAATGGCGGCAGCTCCCTGGAGTTCTATCCACCCGATGCCGCCCATCAGGAAGAGTACGAACGCTGGAAAGCGGCACAGGGTTCCTGAAAATCAGGTGAAACTGTTCTCCGGATACTGCTGTTGACGCAACCATCCCCCTCAGACTCCGTCTGGTCACGCCGGATGACACTTTCTACAATGGTGCGTGAGATTCGTCTCGCTTGATTCATACCCACCGGAGAATGCGGTGGATACCCGGGAACTGGAGCATATTGGGAGAATGACGAAATCTGAACTTCGCGACCTCACCGCCGAAGTCGATGCGATATTCGAGAAATGGAACCGGACCGACTCGCCGGGTATGGCAGTCGGCATCATCCAGAACGGCGAGGTTGTCCTTGCCAAGGGCTATGGCATGGCCAGCCTTGAACTCGGTGTGTCAATCACGCCGACATCGGTCTTCCACGTCGCATCGGTGTCAAAGCAGTTCTGTGCCATCTCCGTGGCCATGCTGGCCAAGGAAGGCAAACTCGACCTCGATGCGGACATCCGCACCTATGTGCCAGAAATGCCTGACCTCGGCTACAAGATCACCCCGCGCCAGTTGATCCAGCACACCAATGGTCTTCGCGACCAGTACGGCCTCTTCTCCCTCGCCGGATGGCGCACCGGCGATGCCCAGGAATTCGACGATGTCCTGGACTTTGCCTTCCGCCACTCCCGCCTGAACTTCGAACCGCAGACCCAGTACGCCTACTGCAACACCAGTTACACCTTGCTGGCACTCATGGTCCAGCGGGTAAGCGGCAAGAACCTGCGCGAATACACTCAGGAGAACATCTTCGAGCCCCTCGGCATGACCCGCAGTTCGTTCATGGTCGATCGCACCGAGGTTATCCGCAACCGCGCGAATGCCTACACGCCGGACTCGGATGGCGACGGCTTCAAGACGATGAACGCCAACGTCGATGCGCTCGGCTCGATCTGCCTCTATACCTGCGTTGATGACCTGCTGCGCTGGGCCCGGAACTTCAAGGAACGCAAGGTCGCTGCCGACGTCCTGGACGAGGCCATGACCTCGGGCGTTCTCTCGAATGGCCAGGAAACCGGCTACGGATTCGGTCTGTCGGTCTCAAAATGGCGGGGACTCAAGACAATCGGCCACGGAGGTGTTGATTCCGGCTACCGCTCGCAGATCACCTGGTTCCCGGAAGCCGATTTTGGCGTTGTCGTGCTTTCAAACCTCAGCAGTGTCAAACCGGCCATGCTCTGCAACAAGATCGCCGAACTCTTCCTGGCCGACAAGCTTGGCGAGCCGGGGATCATCGCCGAACCGGCCGCGGAGCTTTCGGAAGACGACCTGCGGAAGGTTACCGGCATCTACATGCACCCGGAAACCAACCAGACGCGCGTCATCGAGTTGCAGGAGGGCAAGCTGATGATGCCAACCGGCTTCGGTCCGGATCTGGAAGTCACACCGGTTTCTGCCACCCGGTTCCGGGTGGATAACAGCGACTGGGAACTCCGGTTTGATCTGGAGAGCGATCCGGTGACCATGGAGGATCGCCTTTCCTCCGAATTGCCGGTTACGTACCACCGTGTCGAAGTCGTCGAACCGTCGCTGGAAGACCTGACTGCATACGTCGGCAGTTACCACTGCCCGGATATTGATGCAGTCCATCGCGTGTCACTGGAAAACGGCAAACTGACGATCGGGCATCGCAAGCAGAAGCCACAGGAACTCAAGCCGGCCGGCAAGGACACCTTTGTCACTGCATGGACGGCCTACATCTTCCACCGGGATGGCCGGGGCGAGGTCTGCAACTTCCAGATCTTCAATGACCGGATTCGCTACCTGCAGTTCAACCGGCTGTAATTCCCGGAAAATCGGATACCATGACAGAGGCGGCCCGACGGGTCGCCTCTTTTCGATGCAGTGCGCAGCAGACCGGAGAGGCAGGAGCAATGGTCCAGATCGACAGGAACAAACTGATTGCAACACTGGAGAATCTCATCCGGATTCCCAGTATCAATCCGGACCTGAATCCCGGTGCGACCGGTGAGGCCGAGATCGCCGACTATATCGCCAACCGCCTCCGCCAGACACCCGGCATCAACGTCGAACTGCAGGACGCCGGCGGTGGACGCCCCAACGTCATAGCAACAGTTGGTAGTGGCAACGGCCGGACGCTCATGCTGAACGGTCACACCGACACGGTAGGTGTCGCCGGCATGGAAGCACCGTTCGATCCGGTCATCCAGAACAACCGGCTCTATGGCCGTGGTGCTTGTGACATGAAGGACGCAGTAGCAGTAATGATCCTGCTGCTGGAGGCCTTTGCCACATCCGGTGATCTCGACGGCACGCTCGTTTGCACGTTTGTTGTCGATGAGGAGTACGCCAGCATCGGCACCCAGGCTATCTGCCGGGAGATCGACCGCTGGAAACCGGATGCCGCACTGGTGCTGGAAGGAACCGACCTCGATACCTGTGTTGCCCACAAAGGCTTCAACTGGGCAACGATCACCACCCGTGGACATGCAGCCCACGGCAGCCGGCATCAGGATGGTATCGACGCCATTGCCCACATGGGCAGGGTGATCGTAGCGATTGAAGAACTCGGCCGGGATCTCCTCAACCGGACTCCACACCGGTATGTCGGACCACCCTCGATCCATGCCTCAACCATCCGGGGAGGGCAGGAACTATCGTCGTACCCGGAAGAGTGTGTGCTGGAGATCGAACGCCGCACCATCCCCGGCGAGACGACCGAACAGGTGCGCAAGGAACTCCAGGACATCCTCGACCGTCTGGCTGCCGAAGATCCGCAGTTCAATGCAACCCTGGAGATGGGACTGGAACGGTTCCCGTTCGAGGTAGCCGAGGATGCTGATATTGTCCGGATCGTCCAGCACCATTCACAGGCTCATACCGGAAAGCCGTCAGAACTGGTTGGCGGCATGGGCTGGATGGACTCCGCCCTCCTCGCCGATGCCGGCGTACCGACGGCCATCTTCGGTGCCCATGGAGACGGAGCTCATGGCCTCAGCGAGTGGACCGACCTGGACATCCTCCACACCTACGCCGGCATCCTGGCCGGTATCGTCCGGGAGTTCTGCACCGGGTAACCCGGTCATTTCGATGTGACGAAAGAAGCCGTAGCCCAGGGGCTACGGCTTTTTTGCGCGATTGATATTCCTCCGAGGTCTAACCGGTTCGCCGGCGACGGACCCCGAAGGTGAGGATGAACATATACGCCTTGCCTGCGGCATGGGGCGAGAAGAAGTCGATGACCATGTTGTCGCGCGACGTCGACCCAACTGCACCCAGCCCGACAGCGTGGGCTGCCAGGTGCAGCTTGCTGGCAAACAGTGCCCCCTCAGTCTGGACGATCCGGTAACCCCGGTTGCCATAGTGCTCCAGCACAGCATCCAGATCAACCAGCGAGTAGAAGTTGACGTGCGCATTGGCCGCGTACTCCTGGCCACTGGCAAGAATCGCTGCATCTTTACGGAAGTTACCGGCACGCAACTGTTCGATTGCCCCAAGTTCCGGATGATGGACGTATGCGCCCGGTTCAACCCCCTCGACGTTGTTGACAATCAGGTAACGCCCGTTCAGCAATGGTGCCGTGTGGTCCAGCACGTCCGAGACGACGCCCTGCGAGGAAAGCGCGAGCAGGGTGGAGAATGCAGCAAAGGGAGCGGGCTTGTCCACATCGTAATGGCGCACCGAGCGCCGCCGGCGGATGATGTCGTCGATACTGCGGGTATCAAGATCTGCCAGATCGACCGGTTCCAGGTTGATCAGTTTGCCGGTCGGTTCAGGGTGGCGAAGCACCAGGGGAGCGGATCGCCATTCTGCCACCTCATCCCCCGTCAGCAGGGATGAATTCCGGTGCGCCTCATAGATGTCGGGGAACTCGATCTCCCAGGCCGACAATGGTTCGGTGGGATGGTCAATCACGGGAACGTCCGGCGAAGACGGGGCCGGCTCGCTGGTGCGTCCGAGCGTCACCATGCTCAGCGCCGCCTCCTTGACGCCATCGACACCGATCAGGTGATTGACCTGTTCATCAACGTAGCCAAATACCAGTTTCGTCGGCAACTGGTTACTTGCACTCACCGCCAGCACATTGACCAGGGTGGTGCCCATGTCCCAGTAGGCGTGCCGGTAGGCCCGGTTGAGATAGCGCCAGCCATTGCGCCAGAAGGTGCTCGTCACCACCATCGTTGCCGGCGCACTGGCTACAGCCGGTTCTGCACCGGTTGCCTCAACCAGCACACTGCGGAAGTCACCGGCCCGGAGTTGACGTAATGCATGATCATTTGCGGCATAGTGGTAAACGCCGGCGGCCAGACCCGGGAGGTCTCCACAGACCAGGTAGAGTTCGAGGTGATAGCGTGCCCCGGTTCCGCCGGCGGCCCGGTATTCGATCACCCGGCCGGTTCCGTGGCTGCCGCGCTTGAGGATGCCGTTGGAAAGCAGGCAAATCCTTGCGATGTCGGCAAGTGACGGCACGGCCTCGGCCACATCGACCTCGCCGTTCGCTGCAATCGAGGTTAACCCCGGAACCGGTGCATCATCGAAGTCTGTAGGCAGTGGAATCGGATCAAGTGTCAGATAGTTCTTGTAGGGTAGTGGCTCGTTCTCCTTGAGTTGATCGCCCATGGCCTGATGAAGATCAGGCGGTTCACCCATATATGCCTTGACCTGACCCTCTTCTTCCACCCAGATGTACTTCGTCAGGTCATGAAACCTGCGAGCCGACGAAGTATCGCGGTTTGCCATGTGTTCCTCCAGGAATCTATACGTCATGAGGCAGGAGTCGTTGCCGGATATCGGACCAGATCTCATCGTTTGCAGCAGTCAGCAGACCCGTACGATTATCAAGTGGATCGTAGGGCGTACCGTCCAGGCGGGCAACCTTACCGCCGGCTTCCGACACGATCAGGCAGCCCGGCGCGTGGTCCCAGATCAATGTCCGGTAGTAGAGCGAGAAGTGCCGCCAACCACCCGCCAACGCAACATGGTCCCAGGCCGAGGAGCCGGCCAGCAGGACTGTCCCGAACGCCGGGATAGCCGTCTCGATCTGCCGGCGGGTTTCCTCCGGCAGGAAACGAAACCGGACACTGCCGATGGTGCCGGCATCGTTGGGCGGTGGCGCAGTCTGTAATCGTCGCCCATCTATGAATGCACCCGACCCACGCTCGGCCGTCGCCAGCCATCTGTGTATTGGCGCATGGATCCAACTGGCGACTGTTTCGCCCTGCTGGACCAACGCCACCATGACCGCGAACTCCTCGTCACCATCGGCAAACGCCCGGGTACCATCCAGCGGATCAATGACCCAGAAGGTTTCATTGCGTAACGCTTTCGGATCAAGCGGCTGGTCGTGTGGCCAGGTTTCTTCGCCAATGACCGGGATCCCGGGCAGGATCAACTCCAGACCGGCGATCAGCCGGCGTTCCGCCTCCTGGTCGATTGCTGTCACTGGTTCGCCAGGACTCTTCTCATGTACCGCAACGCCGCCATCTACGCGGAACCCCTGCAGGATGACTTCCGCTCCAACATCCCGGATCAGGTTGCCGACCTGTTCGAACTGGTTGCTATCCAACAACTACTCCCAGTCCAGCATCGGCACGCGCAGGTGGGTGGCGCGGGCGTGGAGCAGGGCGCGTTCGTAGCCGGCGTCGACGTGGCGTAGGACACCGATTCCGGGGTCGTTCATCAGGACACGTTCCAGACGGGCAGCAGCTTCGTCGGTTCCGTCGGCGACGATGACCATGCCGGCGTGCATCGAGAGTCCGATACCAACTCCACCGCCGTGGTGGACCGACACCCAGGTCGCGCCGGAGGCAGTGTTCATCAGCGCGTTCAGCACCGGCCAGTCTGCGATGGCGTCGGAGCCGTCGAGCATGCCTTCGGTCTCGCGGTACGGTGACGCAACCGACCCGGTATCAAGATGGTCGCGGCCGATCACGATAGGTGCCGAGACCTTGCCCTGGGCGACCAGTTCGTTGAACTTCAAGCCGGCCAGATGGCGTTCACCATAGCCTAGCCAGCAGATCCGCGAAGGCAGTCCCTGGAACTCAACCTGTTCCTGCGCCATTGTCAGCCAGCGATGCAGCGACTCCTTTTCCGGGAAGAGTTCCATCAGCGCACGATCGGTTTCGTAAATGTCGTTCGGATCGCCCGAGAGCGCAACCCAGCGGAACGGCCCCTGGCCCTCGCAGAAGAGCGGGCGGATGAACGCCGGCACGAATCCGGGATAGTCAAAGGCGTTCTCCACGCCGGCCACATACGCCTGCCCGCGCAGGTTGTTGCCGTAGTCAAAGACGACTGATCCAGTTTCCTGGAAAGCCAGCATCGCCTTGACGTGCTCGCCCATCGCCGCCAGCGACCGCTTCAGGTAGTTATCCGGGTCGGATTTGCGCAGCAACCGGGCATCCTCAAGGTTCATCTCCGGCACGATATAGCCATCAAGCGCATCGTGGGCCGAGGTCTGGTCGGTAACAACATGTGGACGGAAACCGCGTTTGACCAGTTCCGGCAGGATTTCGGCCGCGTTGCCAACCAGCGCCACCGAGACGGCTTCCTTGTCGGCCGCAGCCTGCTCGACACGGGCGACGGCGTCATCCAGTGAGGTCATCAAATCATCGCAATAACGTGTCTCAACGCGACGGCGTGCCCTCTCGGGGTCGGCCTCGACGACCAGGCAGGCGCCGCCGTTCATCGTCACCGCCAGCGGCTGGGCACCACCCATTCCGCCGAGCCCGGCAGTCAGGGTGATCGTTCCGGCCAGTGTGCCGTCAAAATGCTGCCGTGCGAGTTCGGCGAAGGTCTCGTAGGTACCCTGGAGAATGCCCTGCGACCCGATGTAGATCCACGACCCGGCTGTCATCTGGCCATACATCGTGAGCCCCATGCCCTCCAGACGCCAGAACTCCTCCCAGGTTGCCCATTTTGGCACCAGTAGTGAGTTGGCAATCAGGACACGAGGGGCATCGGCATGGGTGCGGACAATTCCCACCGGCTTGCCTGACTGAACCAGCAGCGTTTCGTCATTTTCCAGATTGCGGAGGCAATCGACAATCGCATCAAACGCCTCCCACGACCGTGCGGCGCGTCCTGTACCGCCATAGACGACGAGGTTCTCGGGGTCCTCGGCAACGTCCGGGTCGAGATTGTTCATCAGCATCCGCAGGGCGGCCTCCTGCTGCCAGCCCTTGCAGGTCAATTCAGACCCGCGTGCGGCACGAACTGTCCGCGCTCCTGACATCGACATGTTGGCCATCCTTTCCTACATCTGCTTCTGCAACTCGCGCATCGTTGCCCGGAACCGGGGAACAATCTGCTCTTCCCGGATGTGATGCCGATCTTTGACAACCCACCGACCGCCAACCATCACATCCCGGACATCCCGCCCGTTTCCACCAAAGACCCACGCATCAAGCACGGTTTCCGGTTCGTGCCCGGCCAGCACCGCCGAATCGGGGTCCAGCACCACCAGATCCGCCCTCTTGCCGGCAGCCAGACCGCCGGACGGCTGGGCAATCGAGCGAGCGCCATGCGTGGCGGCACTATCAAACATGAGGCGACCCAGGTGGCTGGTCTCCTCACTGGCGGTCAACACCTCGCGGCGACCATCGCGTAGCCGTTGCCCCTGTGCCAGCACCCGCAGTTCCTCGGCGACATCCAGACGGTTGTTTGCGTCAGTGCCAATACTCCAGCGCCCGCTCTCACCGTGGAACGCAGTCAACGGAAACAGCCCATCAGCGAGACTTGCCTCGGTGGTGGGGCAAAGACCGACCGTGACACCACGGCGGGCCATCTCTGAAAGCTCATCTGCCGTGCAGTGGGTCGCGTGGATGAAGGTCCAGCCCTCACCGGCTCCTGCATTCTCAAGCAGCCAGCGGGCAGGCGGTAAACCTAATCCGGCAACACACTCCTCAACCTCGCGCGGCTGTTCTGCCACATGAATATGAACCGGCAGTCCCGGATTCGCTGCAACCAGGTTGAGGAGTTCGTCCGTATCAACGGCTCGCAAACTGTGGGGAGCGATCCCGACCTGCGCTTCTCCAGAGAGTTGTTCAACCAGTTGCTGGCAGGTCTCGAGGTCGAGGATAAATCGGCGTTGGCCCGGCTCTGGCGGAATCCCGATTCCGCCCCTGGTGTACAGAGCCGGCAGCAATGTCAGGGCAATACCGGCAGACCATGCCGCCGCGACAACCCGGCGCGACATTTCTGCAGGATCGGCATACCGCGATCCATCCGGGGCATTGTGCAGGTAGTGAAACTCGCCGACGCTGGTAAACCCGGAAGACACCATCTCGAGGAATGCCTGGGCAGCAATCGCCTCGAACTCATCCGGTTCAAGCAGGTTGGCAAACCGGTACATCTGCTCGCGCCAGGTCCAGAATGTATCCGGCCGTGCAACCGCTGTCCGCTCCGCCCGGCCAACCAGTCCGCGCTGGTGAGCATGAGAATGGACATTTGCCATCCCGGGGATACCGAACCCGTCCACCCGCTCATCTACCCCGGATGAGCCAGCGGGCAATGCGGAGCCACCGCTGACGATCGTCCCGGTGGCGTCAATCTCGAGGTATCCGGGCGACAGCCAGCCACCCGGTTGGTGCAGATGGGCAACCTCGATAACCCGGTTTGCAGCCATCACGCCACCTCATGTCGTTCGACAACCACCTGCCCGCGTTTGATGACCACATCGACCGCATTGTGACCAAACCGGTAGGCAAGGTCTTCGTAGCGATCGCTATCGAGAATCAGTATGTCCGCCTGTTTGCCGGCTTCCAGAGAGCCAAGGTCTTCCTGACGTCCAACTGCGGTCGCAGCGCCGAGCGTCGCAGCGCGGACTGCCTCGGCCGGCGACATGCCATATAACCGGCAGGCAAGGGCAATCACCAGTTGCATGCTCGGCATCCAGCAACCGGGACAAATATCGGTCGCCAGGGCGACGGTCATCCCGGCGTTGTAGAGCCCGCGAATGTTGACTGGCTGAGGGTGGGCCACCGCAAGGTCAAGTCCCGGCAAGGGGATGGCCACAACACCTGCTGCGGCCAGCGTCCGCAGTTCGGCTTCGGTCGTGTAGTTCAGGTGGTCCGCCGAGACGCAGCCAAGTTGTGCGGCTATCCCGGCAGCGCCTGAATGTTCATACTGGTCGAGATGAATCTTCGGTACGAGTCCATGAGCGATTCCTGCCTCGAGCACCGCTTCCGCTTCGGCAACGGTGAAATATCCGGATTCGCAGAAGACATCACAGAACGTCGCCAGTTTGCCTTCGGCAGCAGCCGGGATCATTTCCTCAATGATCTCGGTGATGTATCGCTCGCGCGACCGGTCTTCCGGGAGAGCGTGGGCCCCCATCAACGTAGAAATAATCTCAACCGGCAGCAGCGACGCCAGTTGCCGGTTGGCCTGCAACATGCGCAACTCGCCCTCAACCGACAGCGCGTAGCCGCTCTTGCTTTCGACAGTGGTCGTGCCGTACTCCAGCATTTCCCGTAGTCGTGGCAATGACTGTTCAACCAGGCCGTCAACACTCAGCGCCCGCGTTTCCCGAACTGTCCCGTTGATACCGACTGGCACGCCTTGCTCACGCAACGGTTCGAGCGGCAAACCGCTGACCCGAGCGGCGTATTCATCGAGCCGTGTCCCGCCCCAGACCACATGGGTGTGGGCGTCGACGAAACCGGGCATTACGACTCGCCCGCCAGCATCAATGACTCGTTTGCCGGACGCCCCGACTCCGATTGCAGTGATCACGCCGTCAGTGATTGACAGCGAACCGCCGGGAATCAATCCAACGTCATCGGGTGCATCGCCCTGACAGGTCACCAGCGTTGCATTGGTGATGACCAGGTCATACGGATTACTGTCAGGCAAATTGCACCCCCGCTCCCTCGGCAGCAGCGAGCAGCGATCCATCGCGGATCAACTCCTCGGCCGCCTCGAGATCCGGGGCAAGGAAGCGATCCGGACCCGGTGCAGGGATACGGGTCCGCAGCAGTTCAACCACTGCCCGGCCCGGCGCTCCCGCCTCGATCGGTGCCCGCAGGTCGATCGCGTGGGCAGCACAAACGACTTCGACCGCGAGCACCCTGGTGAGGTTTGCCAGCACCCGGCGAAGATTTCGGGCTGCCGACCAACCAAGCGACACGTGGTCTTCCTGGGCCGCCGAGGTGGACATCGAATCAACGCTGGCCGGGTGTGACAACCGGCGATTTTCAGCCACCAGCGCAGCAGCGGTGTAGTGGGCAATCATCATGCCCGAGTTCACACCGGGGTTGGTGCTGAGGAACGGCGGTAACCCGCGAGAACGCTTGCTATCCAGCATCCTGTCCACCCGGGCGACGGCAATCGATCCCACCTCGGCGGCAGCAACGGTCAAGAAGTCGCAGGCAAATGCCAGTGGTTCGCCGTGGAAGTTACCGACCGATTCCACCCGGCCATCTTCCAGAATGACCGGGTTATCGACGGCTGCCAAGAGTTCACGTTCGGCGGTCTGCCGGGCGAAATCGAGTGTATCCCGGGCAGCACCAATCACCTGGGGATGACAGCGCAACGAGTAGGCATCCTGGACACCGTGGGTGACGTCATCGTGGGCAGCAATCAACGGCGAACCGGCCAGCATCTGCCGCAAGTTGGCGGCACTGGCAGCCTGACCCGGATGTGGGCGCAGCGTCTGAAGTTCCGGCGCAAACGGACGGTCGGTGCCCAGCAGCCCTTCAATCGTCATCGCCGCGATCAGGTCTGCCGTCCGGAACAGTTGCGACGCATCGGCACAACCCATCACCAGCATCCCCAACATGCCGTCGGTGCTATTGATCAGTGCCAGCCCTTCCTTCGGCTCCAGCGTGACCGGATCAATACCAGCCTGTTGCATTGCCGGCAGCGCAGGTTGGATCGAACCATCAGACGCGATAATCTGCCCTTCACCAATCAGCGGCAAACAGGCGTGCGAGAGCGGGGCAAGGTCACCGCTCGCACCAAGCGAGCCAAACTCGGGAACGTAGGGCGTGATACCGGCGTTGAGCATGGCCACCATGCGTTCCACAACCAGCGGACGAATACCTGAATAGCCCTTTGCCAACGTCGCGATACGCAACAACATCAGCGCCCGAACCACCTCGCGTTCAATCGGTGGCCCCATGCCGGCCGCGTGTGACCGGATGATCGCGTGCTGCATTTCGGCGCGATCTTCAGCCGGGATCAGCATGTTCGCCAACCCACCAAACCCGGTGGTCACACCGTAGGTCGGTTGGTCACTTGCGGCAGCGCGCTCGACAAACTCGCGTGTCCGCCGCATCCGCTCGTGTGCTTCCGGGGTAAGCTCTATCCGGGCGTCGCCTCGCGCGACAGCCAGCACACTCTCGAACGCCAGATGCCCACCATCGACCTGGACAACACCCGCCATTCCCGTTTCCTTCCCGGCTGTTCGTGATCTGATTCATTATGGCAGCGCAACCATTGCCCCACGCGGTTATCATCGTGGTCGCACCACTATGACCATACGCCAAAGGAAGAACTGATATGCCCGAACTACCTGAAGTAGAAGCCGCCCGCCGGGGAATCCACGAACAAATGACGGGCAAGACCATCACCGGGATTGAACTGCTCCTGCCCAAACTGGTGATTGCCCCGGAAGGATGGTCGCTGGATATGCTGGTTGGCCGCAGCATTGACCGTATCGACCGGCACGGCAAATACCTGACCCTGCACCTGGGAGACATTTCCGCAGTGGTCCACCTGAAACTCAGCGGCCAATTAATCGGCCGTGGAGAATCCATTCCCGGCTTCGCCGCCGGACACCCGGTACCGGCATTTGACGCGCCGATGCCGCACAAATCGACCCACCTGATCGTGACCTTTGAGGATGGTTCGATTCTCTATCTGACCGATATTCGCCACTTCGCCCGCGTCCAGCTCATGCCGGCGGACGAGGTGCCGGCCTATTTCAACGCGCTGAAAATGGGACCGGATGCTATCTCGCCGCAGTTCACCCATGACTGGTTCCGGGATGCCATTGCCCGGAGAAAGGTCGCCCGGCTCAAACCACTGTTGCTGGACCAGAAGTTCCTCGCCGGTATCGGCAACATCTACGTCGACGAGACGCTCTACCGGGCACGGTTACATCCGGAGCGACTGGCCAGCAGTCTGACCGAGCAGGAAATCGAGGACCTCTACGACGCCATCGTTGCAATCATGGAGATCGCTGTACCGCTTGAAGGAGCCAAGATCCTCAACGGCAAGGCACAGCCAGACCACGGCGAGTTCCCGTTTATTCATGGCCGCGAAGGTGAACCATGCCTGAATTGCGGCACACCGATCATCAAAACGCGGGTCAACAATCGTGGCACCTATATCTGCCCGGTCTGTCAGCCATACGCCGGATCGGGCGTTCCTGCTACGTCCGTCTAATCGGAAGCGGGAACCATCGGCAGCGTTCTGTCGTCGTATGAAGAATGGTTGAACTCGCCCCGGTAGTCCCGAAGGAGATCCCTTGAAACGCCTGCATCTCACAACCCTGGTCGGAATTGTCGCAATCTGTCTGGCTCTCGTGCCGGTGCAATCAAAGGCAGAGGAACTACCGGCAGAGGGGTGGGTCTACTTCGAGGAGACCGGCCATCATGTGCCAGCGCTCTTTGTTGATGCATGGTGGCGTTTTGGTGGGCTGCCGATCATCGGTTATCCGGTAAGTGAACCGTTCGAACGCGACGGGATGATCGTCCAGCACTTCGAGCGGGTTGTCATGGAATGGCACACCCAACACGCCGGTACGCAGTACGAGGTGCAACTCGAACTGCTCGGAAACTGGACCGCGTCGGGTCACACCGACCCGGCGTTTGAACCGTTGCCGGAGAATCCGCTGAGCGAGGATGACCCGGGATACTGGTTTGTCGAGACTGGTCATACGCTTCAGAACGGATTCCAGCAATACTGGCGGCGCTATGGCGGCCTGCAGGTGTTCGGCTTCCCGATCAGCCAGGAGTTCACCGAGGATGGCCGCACCGTCCAGTATTTTGAACGCGCCCGCTTTGAATGGTGGCCGGAACACGCCGGTACAGTCTACGAGGTGCAACTTGGCCACCTTGGGGTAGAGGCTGGCCGCGAAGCCGGCGTCGATATGCAGGGAATCGAGCGTCGAGAGGACGTTCCGATTTTCACCATGTCGCCGCCACAGCGCGACCTGCGATTGCCGGTGCTGATGTATCACCGGGTCGGCGACAATCAGGATCGATACGAAATCCCGATGTGGCGCCTCGAGCAGCAACTCACCTGGCTGCGTGACAACGGCTACACCGCTGTCACGCTCGACGAGGTCTATGACTTCCTGTATGGATACGGAAGCCTGCCGGCAAAGCCGGTGGTGTTGACCTTCGATGATGGCTGGTGGTCGCACTGGGAGGCTGCCGCAACCCTGGAACTCTACGGTATGCGTGGCGTCTTCTTCATCACTCTTGATGATCAACCCCGGATGCCCGACTGGCAAATTGCCGACCTCGCTGCCCGTGGGCATGAAATCGGTGGCCACACCAATCTGCATCCGGATCTGACGCTGGTCAGCGACGACCGGCTCTGGAACGAGGTTGCCGGCAACCGGCAGCGTATCCAGGAGATCAGCGGGTCGCCGGTCGAATTCTTTGCCTATCCCTATGGCGCGTATGATGGAAGAGTGATTGCCGCCGTTGAAGCGGCCGGATACCGCGGAGCTGTCGCGGCCTGGGGAGGTCAGGGTTGGAGCAGTGACCTGCGCTGGAATCAGCCCCGCATCGAAATCACCGGATGGATGTCTCTGGACGAGTTTGCGTCAATCGTTAGGTAGAGCAATCGTGAGCGTTACCCACTACATCGTCAACGTTGAAGTCATCATCTGCCGTGAGGGGCAGTACCTGACGGTCATCCGGAGTGAAAATGAGGTCCATGCGCCCGGCGCGCTCAGTTTTCCCGGTGGCAAGGTTGAGGATGCCGGCGTTACTCAGGACATCCTTGAGGAAACTGCCCGCCGTGAGGCAGAGGAAGAGGTCGGCGTCACCGTCTCGGAACTTGCCTATGTCGAAAGCAAATCGTTTCGCGCCGACGATGGCAATCAGGTGATCGACATCGTCTTCCTGGCCAGGTACCTCTCCGGTGAGCCAACTCCCGGAGACCCGGATGAAGTTGAATCGCTCACCTGGATGACTGCCGAGGAAATCCGCCAGCACCCCCGGAGCCCTGACTGGACTGTCGATTCCATCACGCGTGCCGAGGATGTCCGCGCCCACCTGGAATGGTAGGCGCTTACTCCGGATATTTCTTCAGCAGGCGATCGATCGTGTTGAGGCTACGTTGGGTAGCCGGTGATCCGAAAGCACGACCGAGGCGGTTGAGCGGAGCGGTTGTCCGGCCGGCGCCGACCCGGGAGAGGAAGTAGACCTCCCGGCCGTGAACATGGAAGAAATCATCCTCGGTTTCACATTCAGCGGCGATATCCGCCAATTCCGGCGACGGTTCTGACTTCAGCAACCAGACATAATAGTACTTCGAGTACTCCGCCACCAGGTCTTCCGGAAACGGTGAGTGGGCAGCGATGGCTACCAGTTCATCCCGGGTACGGAGAATGGCCGACACCTCGTAGCCAAGCGACGCTTGCAACTGCTCCTCGATGAGGGCTTCCACCGTTGCCGGGTCGTGCTCATCCGCCTCGATGATGACGTTTCCGCTGGCGATAAAGGTCTCCGCACCGGGATAACCCATCGAAACAAACAGGTCGCGAAGCTGATCCATCTTTAACCGGCGGCCGCCGACATTGATCGCCGACAGGAAAACAAAGTAGCGTGGCATGGTGATGCTCCCTAATCCGGTTGCACTCCGATCGAACGCATGAACTCGTACTTGATTACGATCGGATCGTCGTGATGGATGCCACGAGCCTTCAGGGTATTGATCCGGGCGACGATGGCGTGCGGGCCGGGAGCGTCAAGCGCATAGCGAACGGCCTGGGCAAAGGCATCCGGATCTTCCGGCGTTGCGGCCCCGCTGATTCCGCACCCTGCCGCGACAGCCGCCAGGTCGGTCGTCGAGGATGTTGCCGTCGTCTGGCCTCCGGTTAGTTGCCACTGTGAGTTGTCCCAGATAACGATTGTCAGGTTCGGCGGTGCTTCCCGGGCGACCGTGCTGAGCGCACCGAGGTTCATCAGCACCGAGCCGTCACCCTCCATGACAACCACCGTCCGGTCCGGCTGTGCCAGAGCCAGCCCCAGACCGATCGGCACTGCCAGGCCCATGCTTCCCAGCATGTAGAAGTTCTTCGGGCGATGGCCGGCAGTGAACAGTTCGAAGGATGCGTTGCCAATTCCGGCAACCAGAATCGTCTCTTCGTCAATCAGTTCCAGAATCCGGCTGGTAAGTTCGAACCGGTCCATCCGTTCAATCGTTGCCATTTCAGCTACCAGCCTTTCCGCCGGAGAGCCGGGTCGTGATGCTCAACACCACCGGCTTGCGTGAGACGTATGCATGCTTGATGCCACGGTCCATGACCCAGGCGACTTCATCAGCAGATTGCATCTCGAACATCTGCATGTCCAGAGCGGCCATCGTTGCTGGCACGGCCTTGCCCCACGGGGTTTGCACCGGGTTGTGTTCGAGGAAACTGCCTCGCGGGCTCAGGAGGATCACAAACGGGATCTGATAGGGCAGCGCAAGCGAACCGAGCGCATTCAGTGTGTTACCCAGCCCGGAACTCTGTAGCAGGATCGCACCCCGCTTGCCGCCAAGATAGGCGCCGGATAGCAGTCCGATCCCTTCTTCCTCACGGGAGAGGGTAACGACATGAAAGAACGGATCGGCTTCGAGTTTGATGATGATCGGCGCAAGGACTGTATCTGCGACATGGGCGATCAGGGAGATATTGTTCTCCTTGAGTGCCCGGACAATATCGTCTCGCCAGGTTGGGGCGTTCAACGTTATCTGCCTCTCATGCTTTGCCTGTTGAAACTTCTCGGGGAATTTGCCGTATCAGCGACCATCAGTACCGGTCGGACGTATGTTAATGTAGACTGCCTGAACTGTCGCGGACATGAAGCGTTGAAGGGGTCAGGGTGCTGCAGATTTCTCAATTTCAGTCGATCCGCGACCGGTTGCCCGAGGTGCCGGAACGTGGAAACCGGACTGCATGGCTGCTTGGCCGGGGTGCACCGGCGGGTGATCGCGAAGCATTCTTCGTCTGGCAGGAACGTGCTCTGGATAACCTCCTTGCCTGGGGAGTTGGCAATATGCTGGCCGGTACCATGCTGGCGCTTACCGGCTCCGGCATGATCCGTGGAATCGGCACCCAGGCGGCGATCTTCGGGACGGTTGAAACTGCCGTTGCGCTCTATGGCTCCTACTGGGCACGGCAACACGCCGTCGCAGCCCGCGCCGGTCTGATCAGCGCCGGCATCGTGAAGGCAGAGGCCGAACGCTTCACCTGGTTTGTTGCCATCAACAGTGCGGCAGATGTCGCCTATATAGTCGGCGGCACCATTGTCGCCATGAAGACCAAACGACCCTGGCTCCGGGGAGCAGCCATTGGCACAGCACTGCATGGTGGTGCACTGTTGGCCAACGACGTCATGTTGACCGTTCGGACCGCCCTTCGCCCGGAAATCCGGTTTGGCTAACCTGCAAGAACGTCTGGAGCACATCTGGTGACCGAAGAACGCACCTCCCGCACCGTCGAGTGGGACGCGCAGGAATACACCCGTCTGGCAAATCCGCACGTTGTCTGGGGCCAACCGGTCCTCGATCGCTTGCCGCTCCGTGGTGACGAAACCGTTATGGATGCCGGGTGCGGCTCGGGCCGGGTGACCGAAAACCTGCTGAAACGTCTCCCGAACGGCCACGTGATCGCGCTTGATATCTCGGCCAACATGCTCGCCGAAGCCAAAGCTCGCCTCGTGCCACAGTTCGGCGACCGGGTTTCGTTTGTCCAGGCAGACCTGCAGGAGTTCACGCTACCGGAGCCGGTAGATGCCGTCTTCAGCACCGCATCGCTGCACTGGGTGCCGGACCATCCGCGTATGTTCCGGAGCATCTTCCAGGCGCTCAAACCCGGCGGCCTGCTGGTTGCCCAATCCGGAGGCGGACAGAATATCGCTGCGCTGCTGGCCCGGGTTGATGAACTGATGACCAATGAACGGCTCGCCCCGCATTTCAATGGTTGGGCCGGACCGTGGGAATTTGCCTCTGCCGAGGAGACTGCCGAACGGCTGGCTGATGCCGGGTTCATTGACATTGACACCAGCGTCGAGGCTCGCCCGACGCCGATGTCTGATGCAAAGGAGTATCGCGACTATCTTGAAACCGTCGTGTTCGGCTCCCACCTGGCACGCATTCCGTCGCTCGAACTCCGGGCATGGTTCCTCGACACCCTGACCGAGCAGGCAGCACTGGATGACCCGCCATACCTGCTCGATTACTGGCGCCTCAACATGTTCGCCCGCCGGCCGGAGGAATAGCAGGTCGGCTGTCAGGCCAACCTGCCGTATTTGCGCATAATCTCGACCAACCGGTCGTGGGGCAGCGCATAGGCACGGTTTCCGTTGAACCCGGTAGTGTCCTCGGCTGCCACCATCGCGTTCAGGACAGCCTCGGCAGTCGCTTCGACCGTTGCCTGGAAGAACGGGTCAATCCGCCGGTCGTTAATATGCGGAGCAGTCAGCACCGGTTCGGTTGAGAACCGGTCCACCAGTACGTCCGGATGATTCGAAAATGCAATCAGAATATCGCCCGAACCGTGAGTGGCGGTTGCGCCGATCATGCCCAGGCCAAGCATTCCGCGCCGGCAGAGCCGGGCCAGTTGCCGGTCGGTAAAGGGTGCATCGGTCGCGATCACCACGATGATCGAGCCATCGCGGGGTGGTGCCGGCAGTTCCGTGCCTCGTTCCGGTCGCAGATCCTGGATTTCACGGCCGACCGGGACACCATCCACCAGCAGCAGCTCGCGGACACCGTAGTTGCCCTGCACCAGCACCCCGACGGTATACGGCGTATCTTCTATCTCCACCACGCGCGATGAGGTCCCGATACCGCCCTTGAAGCCATACAGCATCATCCCGGTGCCACCGCCGACACAGCCCTCGGCTACCGGCCCGGATGTTGCAGACTCCAGCGCCTCGAAGACGTGCTGCTCGGTGACATGCTGCCCGGCAATATCGTTCAGAAAGCCATCGTACGTCTCGGCAACGACCGGAATCGAGAAATGAATCGCCCCGATCGTCGGCTCCTTGCTCCGCAACCACTCAATGACGCCGCGGTGAACCGTGCCAACCGAGAGGGTATTGGTAATCATCACCGGTGATTCGAGCAGACCGTACTCATCCACCTGCGAGCGGCCAGTCATCTCGCCGGCACCGTTCAGCACCTGGATCGCTGCCGGCGGCATCTGCGAAAAGGCAGTACCTTCCACCGGAATCACCGCCGTCACCCCGGTCCGCACACTATCACCCTCAACAACAGTCCGATGCCCCACCCGCACCCCGGCAACATCCGTCACCGCGTTATACGCCCCGGTCGGCATCGTCCCCACCGTGATCCCAAGATCACGAAGACGAGGTTTGGTCATGGAGAATCCTCATTCTTTATCAAGCAGCAACGGTATACACACTGCGGCCCTCGCCGTAATAGTTGTCATAAATATGCCGGAACGTCTCATTGCACTTCTCCCGGTAGAGTTCCGGTGAATAGGCATCAGGCAAGTTGTCCAATGCGATTTCAATTGCCTGAAGGACGCGTGCCCGGTCTCGCTGGCGCTTCTTCCAGTCAAGCACCAGCAGTTCCTTCTTGAGCTTGTCGAGCAGTTCGCTTGCGATCTTCTTGACCTGGTGCTTCTCGGATTCGGTTAGTTCAACGTTCGAGCGCGTCAGGAGATCAAAGATTGTCAACTCTTCCTGGGTCAACTGCTCAGCAACGTGACGCTTCTGCTCTTCTTCCAAAATTCCGGCGAGCTTCATCAACTGCTCGAAATACTCCTGGACATTCATGCTGCCGGCATTGTATTCGTCGATCAGTTGCTGGAATCGTTCCAGGTAGTCCATGCGAGTTGGATTCAACCTGACCACGTGCCGGACGCTGTTGTTGATGGCTCGCCGGAGCTTCTCAGCCTCGATGCGCTTCCTGCCAGCCTCGAAACGGGCACGAATCGCCTCAAAATCGATCTTGCCCAGGTCGACCACATTCGACACGCCGTATTCGACACCATGCTCCCGGATGACATAGCTTTCAGTCGCGACGGAACGGTCGAGCAGTTTCTCAACCTCACCCATGACCCCGGAAATATCCGCCGGTTCAGTTCTGGAATCCAGTGCCTCGGAAATGTTAACGATCACGTGCCTGCGTTGGCCAAAGGCGTTGGCGGCCTCATCTGGCAGGATCGCCCGGTATATGCGGGAGACATCTCTGGCCAACGCCTGATAGGCCCGCCGGGTCTCATCGTTGACCAGCAACGCATCGACAGCATCATCACGCAATCCGATGAAGTCAAACCCTTGTGCAGCCAGAAGCGACTCGAAGTTCACGCCATGGTCTTGAAGGAATGATTCGGCAGATGCCAGCGCCAACTGGAGGTCGTCCACCAGTGCGGATTTGTCCTGGACCGGGGAGTCACCTTCGGCAACATTCCCTCCGGAACCGGATCCATAAATCGCCAGCGCCTGTTCGAGATTGCGGAAGACGCCGATGTAATCGACGATCAGTCCGTTGTTCTTTTCGGGGAACACCCGGTTCGCACGGGCAATCGTCTGCATCAGCGTGTGATTGCGCATCGGCTTGTCGAGGTAGATCGTCGAGCAGGAGGGCACGTCGAACCCGGTCATCCACATTGCACAGACAAAGACGATCCGCAGCGGATCATCGGCGTCCTTGAACTTCTCCTCCATATTCTCGCGGATCATCCGCTGGCGGTGGGGGAGAATATCAAGACCCTTCTCCTGCATATCGGCGATCTCGTTCTGGCTCTGGGAGACGATCAGCGCCATGTCGGTCTCATCCATGAATTCCAGCGTCTCACGAATCTCGCCGCGCTCGTCCGGGTGAGCAAGATAAAGCGCTTGCTGGAGTTCACCACGTTTGCGCGACCAGTGATGGCGCACCTTGTTGTACATCCGTAGCGCAGTCGCCTTGTCGATGCAGACCACCATCGCCTTGCCGCGATGCCCACGCCCCAGGAAGTGGGAGACGATATCGGCGGCGACCGTCTCCAGCCGTTCGTCGCGGGTAATCAGGTGATACTGCTGGCCGAACACACGGGCGACCTGCTTCTCCTGATCCTCATCGAGCATCGCCTCGTCAAGCAGCCGTTCCATATCCTCGTTCAGGTCCGGATTGGTGAGCTGGAGTTCCGGGATACGGTTCTCGTAATAGAGCGGAACGGTAGCGCCATCCTCGATCGATTGGCGGAAGTTGTAGACGCTCACATAGTCGCCGAACACCTGACGGGTAAGCTCCTCGCCAGCCATCAGTGGTGTGCCGGTGAACCCGATGAAACGGGCATTCGGCAGGGCGTTGCGCATGTTCAGGGCAAAGGTCGCATACTGGCTGCGATGGGCCTCGTCGGTGATGACGATGATATCGGAGCGGTCGGAAATGAGCGGGTGTGGCTCACCCCGTGCGGTGCGGAACTTCTGGATCAGCGTGAAAATATAGCGCTGGTTCGTGCCGAGCAATTCCCGCAAATGATCGCTGCTGGTCGCCTGCACCTCGTCGCGGGTAATCGCGCCGGTCGAGGCAAATGTCCCGTAAATCTGGGTGTCCAGTTCGTTGCGGTCGGTGACAATGACGAACGTCCAGTTGCCCGGCAGTTTGCGGAGAATCTTCTGGGCGAAGAAGACCATCGAGAGGCTCTTGCCGGAGCCTTGCGTATGCCAGAACACCCCCAGCTTGCCGGCATCTTCACCGGCTCGTTCCATGGCAGCAATTGCGTTGTTCACCCCGAGATACTGGTGATTTCTGGCGATCAGCTTGACCGTGCCGCGCCCTTCCTGGAAGAGCGTGAAGTTCTCGATCAGATCCAGCAATCGTTCCGGCCGGCAGACACCGCGCAACATCGTCTCCAGCGAAATGCCACCCTCTTCGCCCTCGCTGTTGATCTTCTTCCAGTCGTGGAAATGCTCCCAGTCGGAGGTGATGCTGCCGATCTTGCTCTGGCTGCCGTTGGAGAGAATGATGACGGCGTTGTACCAGAAGAGATGGCGGATCGATTCCTTGTAATCGCGCAGGTTGCCCAGGAACGCGTCGCGGAGATTGCGATGCGACGCCTTGAGTTCGACGAAGAGCAGCGGCAGCCCGTTGACGAACCCGACCAGATCCGTTCGCCGGGTATACATCTCGCCGGTCACCCAGAGTTGCGAGGCCAGCAAGAAATCGTTGTTCGCCGGCTGAGCCCAATCAATAACCTGGACCACCTCAACCGACTCGCCGTCTTCATCCGAACCAACGGTGAGCCGCACGCCGGTCTTGAGCAGGTCATACACCTCACGGTTCGCCGCCACCAACCCCATCGCGCCCCGGTCCCGTGTGAGTTCCTCGATAGCCGCCTCAATGGCCTCGTTCGAAAGGTCGGGATTCAACCGCCCCAACGCCTCCCGCAACCGCCCGACCAGCACCACCTCACCCCGATGCTCCCGCCCAAGCTCGTGGTGCTCGTTGAAGCAGTCAATCGTCTCCCAGCCAAG
>CAYWXR010000027.1:34479-36379 GCA_964462545.1 uncultured Thermomicrobiales bacterium | reverse complement strand
GCGATCCGGCGGACGCGGTCGGGGTCGGCGATGGCGTCGATCCGGGTGATTCTGCCGTCGGTGACGATGAATCCCATGATGCTGATCGGGTGGTCACCGACGGTGATCACGACACCGGCCGCTCCATTGACCAGCGCCGGGTGGAGCGTCGCGTTGGGAATCGCGTTGCGCATCGAGGAACGCGCCACAGCATCGGCCCCGACGAGTTCGGTGGAAAACTTCTCGCGACCGGGTGAACCATCAGCCCGCAGAACCACATCGGGATGCAACAGCGATACCAGCGAATCGAAATCTCCACCGCGAGCCGCCTGAAAGAACGCCGTCACCACCTCACGCTGCCGGCGATGGTCAGGGTCCGGTGTGGGCAACTCCGCTCCGCGAACCCGTCGCCGGGCACGGCTGGCCAGTTGGCGGGTGGCTTCCGGGGTGCGATCAACCATCCCGGCAATTTCGTTGAATGGCAGATCGAACATGTCGTGCAGCACAAAGGCCAGACGCTCCGCCGGCGATAGCGTTTCCAGCACCACCAGCAACGCCAACCCGACTGAATCCGCCAGGACCGCCTCTTCCTCGGGCTGCGGACCACGATCAGGAATCACTTCCGGATCCGGCAGGTGGACGCCGAAGTAGCGTTCGTTGCGGGTGGTTCGCGAACGCAACATGTTGAGACAAACACGGGCGACGATCGTGGTCAGCCAGCCGGCGATATTCTCGATGCTCTCGCTGCCGGCTCGGCTCGCCCGCATCCAGGCATCCTGAACCGCATCTTCCGCTTCAGCCGTCGAGCCAAGCATCCGGTAAGCCACCGCCCGCAGGTGGGGCCGGTGCTCCTCAAACTGCTCTGCCAGCCACTGATTTTCACCCATCGGTCACATCCTCTCGCGTTCATGTGTCAAAGAGATGACCCCAACGACGAGGGGTTTGTGACAACAAGGAGGTTCACCATGAACGCTATGGAGCGCAACGCGGCAATGAAGCCGGTACTGGTCACCGGGGGCACCGGAACGCTCGGCAAACATGTCATTACCCGTTTACAGAATACAGGGCTGCCCTTCCGGGTGTTGACCCGCAGCCCGAAAGCGGGCTGCGGCACCTTCACCTATGTCACCGGCGATCTTGAGACGGGTGAAGGCGTGGATGCTGCTGTGCAGGGCGTTGAAACGATTCTTCACCTGGCCGGTAGTGCCAAGGGAGACGAGGTCAAGGCACGCACGTTGGTAACGGCGGCCCGCAAGGCAGGCAATCCTCACCTGATCTTTATCTCGGTGGTCGGCGCAGACCTGATCCCGATGGCGGGCCGTCTGGACAACATGATGTTTGGGTACTTCGGTGCGAAGCATGAAGCCGAGCAGATCATCATGTCTTCCGGCCTGCCCTGGACGTTGCTGCGGGCTACCCAGTTCCATGATCTGGTGTTCATGACTGCCGAACAGATGGCGAAAATGCCAATCATCCCCATCCCGTCGGGCTTCCGGTTTCAGCCGATCAGTTCCGACGAGGTAGCCGCGAGGCTGGTCGAACTTGCCCAGGAGCCACCGGCAGGTCGAGTGCCTGATATGGCCGGGCCAAACATCTATACGATGGAGGCATTGATGCGTAGCTTTCTCCAGAAAGCCGGTATCCGGCGACCACTGATACGGATCCACATGCCCGGCAGCGCCGCGAAAGCTTTTCGCAATGGCGCCAATCTCGCCCCCGAAAACGCGGTCGGTACCGGAACCTGGGAGACATTCCTTGCCGAACAGTTTGGCGCAGCACCGACCCGGCAACAATCTATGGCTAACAGCTGAGGCATCCTCTTCCCTCAGTCCCCCTCGACCGGCGCGCTCCGTTCCCTGTCGTCCCGACCGGAGCGTGCCACCATTCCTTGTCATCTCGCCTGAAAGTTCTCACTCTTGTC
>CAYWXR010000027.1:17447-34379 GCA_964462545.1 uncultured Thermomicrobiales bacterium | reverse complement strand
TGTCATCTCGACTGAAGCGCCTCTTTCCTGTCATCTCGACTGAAGCGAAGCGGAATGGAGAGATCTCCACCCACCGAACGCTTCGCCAGTACTCGCTTTCGCATCACGCTGCATGAAACCTGATTCCAATGCTCTATGATGCGCTGGACACGCGAAACAGAACGTTCCCATCGCTGAAAGGGCTGCCGCAGATGCTGGACCGGTTCTACGTTCCACCTTCGGATATGGTGCGGGTATCCGCCGAGGCACTTCGCAAGACGGTGATCGAGATTTTCCAGGGAGTTGGAGTCCCGGCGGACGATGCCGCTGAAGGCGCACATACCCTGGTGGCATCTGATCTGCGCGGAGTGGAATCACATGGCGTCTCGAACATGCTGCGAAACTACGTCATGTGGTTCCGCGACGGGCGTCTGAACCCGACCCCGCAGTGGAAGATCCTCCGGGAAACACCGGGAACAGCGACAATTGATGGCGATGGTGGACTTGGTGTGATCCAGGGGCCCCGGGCAATGCGTCTGGCCATGGAGAAAGCCCGCACTGTCGGGATCGGCATCGTGGTGATGCACAACAGCGGCCATCTCGGAGCCGTTGGCCATCATGCGATGCTGGCAGCAGAGCAGGACATGGTTGGCGTCTGCATGACGGCTGCCGGTCTCCGGGTGCTGCCGACGTTCGGCCGGATTCCACGGATGGGAACCAACCCGATCTCCATTGCCGCGCCGGCCGGCACCGAGCCATATGTGCTGTTCGATGCGGCCACCTCAGCCGTTGCCGGCAACAAGATCGTCCTTGCCGAACGGGTTGGGGCCGATATGGAACCTGCCTGGGTAGCCGGTCTTGATGGCGTGCCGATTACCGAAGCACAGCCGGTTCCGCCACGCGGCCAGTTCAACCAGCTTCCGCTCGGCGGAACCCGTGAGCAAGGCTCGCACAAGGGCTACGGGCTGGCGCTGATGGTCGAGATTCTCAGCACGATGCTTTCCGGCGGTATCCCGACGATGCTCAATCCCGATGCCGGTGCGAAGCACTACTTTGCTGCCTATAACATCGAAGCCTTCACCGACCTTGCCGGCTTCAAGGAGATGATGGATACCACCCTCCAGACGCTGCAGGAAACCCCGCCAGCGGACGGTGCAGAGCGGGTGATCTACCCCGGCTTGCCGGAACACGAACATGAGGCCGACCGCAAGGTCAACGGCATCCCGCTCCACTCCGAGGTCATCGCCTGGTTCGATCTGATTGCGGAGGAACTCAACATCGCACCGCTGGAAAGGATGGATTCCTGATCGCTGTGGGTCTGTAATCTGCGCTATCGCCGGAAAGGAATGTCCATGAACGCCGCATCACAATCCACCCTGGACATCATTGACCGTTTCAACACAGCTTTCAACGCAAAGGACGTTGACGCGGTGATGGCAATGATGACAGATGATGTCATCTTCGAGAACACCTCCCCCGCACCGGATGGCGAACGCTACGAGGGCCAGGACGCCGTGCGCGGGTTCTGGACGGAGTTCTTCGCCACCAATCCGGATGCCATGTTCACCACCGAGGACATCTTTGCCAGTGACGACCGATGCCTGGTGCGTTGGGTCTATCGCTGGAGCGACACCGGCCACATCCGTGGCGTCGATGTTTTCAAGGTCCGCGACGGCAAGGTCTCGGAGAAACTCGCCTACGTTAAAGGCTAGCCGTCACCGGACATGCCACCCCATGGGATATGTCGCCGTTGTGGCGGCACATCAACCGGGAGACACAATCAGCGCCGGTGGGAAACCCCACCGGCGCTGATCTATGACCGTCCGGATGCGTCCGGAATGGAGAAATCCTATTCTTCGGCGTACCAGTTCTCGACGTCGTAGACCTGCGGCTCCCAGCGGGAGTTGGTGTGGCCCTTGATCCGGTGAGAGAAACCAGCCAGCACGGCACGCTGTACCAGACCGATCCGGGCAACATCCTCGACCACCAGGTCATTCAGCTTGATGAAGCCTTCTGCCTGCTTGTCGAAGTCGAGTTCAACGGCCAGCTCTTGCCAGATTTCGTTGAACTCCTCATTGACCCAGCGCATGTAGTTGCGGCCGGACCAGTTGTTGGACTTCTGGGCAATGTGCTCGTCCGGATTGGCCGAGAGGAAGCCTGCCATGTAGTCGATCGGGAACGGGCTGACCGGGCCATTGGTGAACATCGTCAGGTCAGCATAGAACTTGGACACCGTGTCCGGGTTGCCGGCATCCGAGGAGAAGTAGACGCTGGCATCGATCGCCTTGATTTCGACCTTGAAGCCGATCTCTTCCCATGCCTGCTTCAGGATCTCCTGGGTGCGCTGGCGAATCGAGGAAACCGTCGAGGTGAACAGAACGGAAAGCTCAACGCCGTCCTTCTTGCGGACGTTGCCATCCATCACCCAGCCAGCTTCATCCAGCAGGGCTGCCGCGCGATCCAGGTCGTACTCAACCACCGTGTTCTTCGAGGAGAACGGCTCCGGAGAGGCCAGGGTGTTCGCGGTCGCGACGCCAGCTTCGCCATAGAGCTGGGTAGCAATGAGTTCGCGGTCGGTAGCAAGCCGCAGGGCCTGGCGCACCTTGAGATCGCTGAAGAACGGGTGCTTGGTGCTCGGCTCGGAGCGGGCACCATCGACCTCGGTATTCGGGTCGGCGAAGTTGACGAACACCTGCTCGACGCTGTTGCCCAGCGGCGTGACGATGTGTCCGGTCGCTGCCTGCTTCTGGAGCTGCTCGAGGACATCCTTCTCGATCTGCAGGTTCCAGGCGTAGTCGGTTTCACCCAACTGCACCGCGGCTCGTGCGGCGGAGGTTGCGTCGCCACCACCCTTGAGTTCGATTTCGCGGAAGTACGGCTTGTCCGGATCGCGGAAGTTTTCGTTCATCTCATAGAGGACAACGTCGCCCGGCCGGAATTCCTTGACCTTGTAGGCCCCGGTGCCGATCGGCTTCATGTTGAACGGAGCTTCGCGAGCCTTGGCGCCCTTGTACTCCTCGAGGATGTGCTTCGGCAGCACCTGGCCATAGTAGGCGCCGGCGAACATGGTGATCCAGCCCGGATTCGGCTCTTCGAACCGGAAGGTGATCGTGTAGTCGTCAATGATCTCGGCTTCAACAGCCTTGCTGTAGATGTGCGATGAGGTAGCGGTGGTTTCCGGATCGGTTGCGTATTCCCAGGTGAAGTACACGTCTTCTGCGGTGAACGGTTCGCCGTCCGACCAGACAACGCCTTCCTTGAGCTTGTAGGTAACGCTCAGGCCATCCTCGGAAACGCCACCGTTCTCCAGCGACGGAACCTCAGCTGCGAGCACCGGCTCCAGCTGACCATCGGAGTTGATGTTGACCAGCGGCTCGTTCACGATACGGGCTGCCAACGAGTCCTTGTCGCCCTGGGAGAGATGCTGGTTCAGGATTGTCGGAGCCTGCCAGAAGAGCAGTCGCAGGGTGTCACCCTTGCCACGTCCGGCGGATTCCCCGCCCTCTTCCGGAGCTTCGGTTTCCTCATCGTCGCCGGCGTCGTCTCCGCCTTCGGATTCGGAATCCTGATCGTCGCTGTCATCACCACCGGCCGGTGCCTGGGTTGGAGTTGGATCGGCATCATCGTCGCCACAGGCAGCCAGCAAGGCGGCCAGTGCCGGTGCGGTCAGGCCCAGTGCCAGTCCCCGCTTCAGCACACTCCGGCGCGAAAGGGTTCCGGTTGAAGCCAACTGCAGAAGTTCATCCACCTGGTTGGAGCTACTCATTCGTCTCCACGTTCCATTCTGGTTTGCACCGGGTTGGTGCATCCGTGCGGACAACATGGGCACTCCCGGCGTGCATGCCAAAGAGCAACGAGTCCCGCGTTGTCATCCTGCTGATAACCGGTAACTGGAAGGGGTCTGAATATCGAAGAGACCGGCCGGCAACGCTATTCATCTGCGATTTAACCGGGTTTCACCTGATGTTCAGAATCCGCTGTTATACCTCCCAGCGAGGCTGTTCGCGTGCCTTCGCCTTGCGAAAGCCGGTTGGTCAGAAGTCCTGGACCACCTCTGGCCAACGCCGTTTCCGGCAAATGATAGCCTAGCAGCCCGATACGTGTTGCGTCAACCAAACATTAGTACTCTACGTAACACGTATGAACAAACTCTCAGCAAGACGGTATCCGTCTTTCACTGACTACTCATTCGCGCAATCTGTGTTTCGCTCGTTCGGGCGGGACTGCCTTGGCCTACCCTCGATTGAACGCGACCGCCGGTTGAAACCCCGCCAGCAACGCTTTTCACCCTCATCAACCCGTGATGGTGTGAGATACAAAAGAAGAGCTGGCGGGAAATTCCCGCCAGCTCTCCCGGTGTTCAGGAAGCTTCCGTTGAAGGACGTTGCCTACTCCTCGGCGTACCAGTCCTTGATGTCGTGGATCGAAGCATCCCAACTGGTGTGGTTGTGACCCTTGATCCGGTTGGAGAATCCGTTCAGCGCAGAGCGCTGGACCAGACCAACACGGGCAACGCCATTGACAACCAGGTCGTTCAGCTTGATAAAGCCTTCCGCCTGCTTGTCGTAGTCCATCTCGGTGCTGAGCTCAACCCAGGTCTTGTTGAACTCCTCGTTGGACCAACGCATGTAGTTGCGGCCCGACCAGTTGTTTGCCTTCTGCGGGAAGTGCACAGCCGGGTCGATTGAGAGGAACTGGGCCATATAGTCGATCGGGAACGGGTTGGTCGTGCCATTCCCGTACATCGTGACGTCTGCGTAGAACTTCGCGACCGTATCCGGGTTGCCGGCATCGGTGGAGAAATAAACGCTGGAGTCAATCGCCTTGATTTCGACCTTGAAGCCGATCTCTTCCCACGACTGCTTCAGAATTTCCTGGGTGCGCTGCCGGATCGAGGCATTGGTCGAGGTGAACAGCAGTTTGAGCTCAACGCCATCCTTCTTGCGAACACCGCCATCCATCACCCAGCCGGCATCCTCAAGCATCTGGGCCGCCCGGTCGAGGTCGAACTCGATAACGGTGTTCGGCGAGGCAAATGCCGTCGGTCCAACCAGGGTGTTGGCCGTTGCCTTGCCTCCTTCGCCATACAGCTGGGTGGCGATCAGGTCACGGTCGGTGGCCAGGCGCAGCGCCAGGCGAACGTTCTCGTCCGAGAAGTACGGGTGCGTTGTACCCGGCTCGGATCGGGCGCCGTCGATTTCGGTATTCGGGTCGGCGAAGTTCAGCAGGAGCTGCTCGACGCTGTTGGCCAGGTGCGAGGAGATGTAGCCCTCGGTGGACTGGCTCTTCAGCTGCTCCATCACATCCTTTTCGATCTGCAGGTTCCAGGCGTAGTCAGTCTCGCCCAGCTGCACGACCGCACGGGCAGCAGAGACAGCATCACCACCACCCTTGAGTTCGACTTCGCTAAAGAATGGCTTGTTCGGCTCGCGGAAGTTCTCGTTCATGTCGTAGAGCACAACGTCGCCCGGCCGGAACTCCCGCACCTTGAACGGGCCGGTGCCGATCGGCTTCATGTTGAACGGAGCCTCGCGGGCGTTGGTGCCGACATACTCTTCGAGGATGTGCTTCGGCAGGATCTGGCCGTAGTACGAACCGGCATACATCGTGATCCAGCCCGGGTTCGCCTCGGCAAAGTGCAGCTTGACGGTGTAGTCGTCGATGATCTCGACATCGGTCGCCTTGCCGTAGATGTTGGCCGAGGTGGCAGTGTTTTCCGGGTTGGTGGCAAATTCCCAGGTGAAGCGGACGTCTTCTGCGGTGAACGGCTCACCGTCTGACCAGACAACGCCTTCCTTGAGCTTGTAGGTAACGCTCATGCCGTCTTCAGCAACGCCACCATTTTCCAGGGTCGGAATCTCGGCAGCAAGAACCGGAACCGGCTTGCCATCGGCATCGAACGAGATCAGTGGTTCGTTGACGAGCCGGGCAGCCAGGGAGTCCTTGTCGCCCTGGGAGAAGTGCTGGTTCAGAATGGTTGGCGCCTGCCAGAAGAGCAGCCGCAACTGACCACCAAGACCACGTCCCGGAGATTCGCCATCTGCAACCTCACCGGTCTCTTCGTCTTCGGCTTCCTCTTCGTCGCCGGTTTCGTCGTCTTCTTCAACTTCTTCTTCGGTCGGCGAATCATCGCCTTCATCTCCACCGGCCGGTGCCTGGGTCGGAGTTGGTGCAGGATCGTCATCATCGCCACACGCGGCCAGCAACGCTGCCAGCGCCGGAGCGGTCAGACCCAATGCCAATCCACGCTTCAGCACGCTTCGGCGCGAGAGCGTACCGGTTGAGGCCAACTGGAGAAGTTCATCCACCTGGTTCGGGGTACTCATTCGAATTGGTGTTCCGTTCTGATCTGCACCTGACAGGTGCATCCATCCAGGCAACATCGGCACCCATGCGGGCTTGCTGCAGGGAGCTGCTTCCTGAGTTGCCAAACAGCTGATAACCGGTGACTGGAAAAGGAGCCCGAACCGGCTGGCCCGGCCGTCTGCCGCGGAAACAGCGTGCCGGATTCACCTGATGTTCAGAAACTGTTGATATCCTCCCGGCGGATCGGGTACCACCCGTTCGCCTGGCGAATACCGGTATGCCAGAAGCTGAACACCTCTGACCTACGCCGTTTCCAGCGACCGTAGGCTAACAGTCCGCCCGGAATACGTCAACAATTTCCATGAACCGAATATACGAAAGCAACCGAACATCAAACCTCGATGTTCGCATTTTGCCGTCTTCAGGATGGTATTTTGCGCAAAGCAAAAATCGCCGCTACGATACACTCCGGGCGAGGTAGAGTTCACTTCGATAGCGAACCTGCAACCGGCCATCCTCGGTGACGTACTGACCTGCCAGGTCACGGGTAAGTTCAATTGCCCGTGCCTCACCGATCCGGTCGATCACCTGCTGAAACCGGGATGACGACACAGCCATGCCCAGAAATGCATCAACCGTCACCTCATAGTCCCAGTAGACAATTGCAGGTGGAGAGACCAGAAATGTGCCGGTTTCCAGTAGTTCCGACTCGATATCGAACGACCGGTAATGCCGGCTGTAGGCCGGATTGTGTGTTTCCATCAATGTCTCGTACCGGTCCAGAAACTCGCTGGACTGCCAGTCGCGGTTGTTCTGCAGGATGCCCAGCGTCCCACCGGGGCGCAGCACCCGGTACGCCTCGATATAGAAACGGGAGCGGTCAAACCACTGAATTGCCTGCGCTACCACGATGGCCGCGAGTACATTGTCGTCATATGGCAACTCTTCGGCGGTCGAATCCAGGTACTTGATTTCGAACGATCGGGGCGTGGATTGTTCAGCCTGCAAACGCATTCCGTCTCCGGGCTCGACACCCACCAACAGATAACGGGAGTTCAGATAGCGGCGAAGCAACCGGGTTGCGATACCGGTGCCGGCACCGACATCAACCACCACAGCCGGGTCAGGGTGCTCGCCTGCGTCCACATGCGCCCCGAGTAATTCCAGAAGTTCGGCAGGATATTCCGGTCGATACTGATCATAATCACCCGCCAACGCATCAAACTGGCTACCCGGTCTGTACATCTGATCTCCGATTTCCCCAACGCCTACGCTCGACCACACAACCGTCCGCATATCGACCAGACGGCTATCCGGCTACTGCACATTCAATGCAGTGACAAAAGTCACAGGATCCCGACCATGCCGGTAGTATATTGCGCTCATAGGGCCCGGGTCGCCGGGCACGCTATACAGATCCTCTATCAGAAGGGAATAGATCGAGATGACGACTGGAAATACCATCTCTCTCGCTTCGCTCGAACGCATGCAGATCAGCCAGGTCATCGAGGACTACCCGGAAACCATGGTTGTCTTCCACAACTACGGACTCGATATGTGCTGCGGTGGGTCACACCCGGTTGCCGAAGCCGCCCGTCTGCACGAGATCCCGTGCGACGAACTAACCACCGCGCTGCTGGACTCGATCAACCGCGAACGGCGGTAACCCATGGGACAACGAATTGTCCCGGCCGTCATCCTGATGGCGGTGCTGGCGTTTGCCGCCGGAGCGCTGTCGCTTGCCTTTGTCCTGGAGCACTTTCGCTACTGGAGCGCCTCGGTCGCGCTGGTCGTTCTTGGTGGCGTTACGCCGATGATCTTTGCGGTGAATGCCCGCATCGTGCCGGTATTCAGTGGCCGGACCTGGAAACGCCCGAACATCCTGTACGCCGCCATGATCTCTGCAATTGCCGGGGCATGGATGGTGTTTGCCGGCAGAGCCATGCCACACGACCTGCTGGAGACTGCCGGCACGCTGATGGCGCTCGCCGGCGGACTCCTGTTCCTCGCGAGCATCATCATGCTGTTCCGCTCACCGCGACGCGGGAATGGCCCACCACTTCCCTATCCCGGCCAGGCAGAAGTCGACAAGGTCGGCACGCGGTTCATGCGACTTGCCAGCATCTATCTGGTGCTGGGGCTGATAACCGGTGTGGCGCTCAGCTTCTGGACACCGAACAGGGGCCGCTGGGACCTGGTCTGGGCACACCTGATGCTGGTTGGCTGGTTCGTCTCGATGGCTTCCGGCGTGCTCTACCACATCATGTCGCGCTGGACCGGTGGACAGTGGAAGCGGGTGAAGCTTATCCACGCCCACTACTACATCACCCTGGTCGCGCTGCCACTCATGGTAATTGCACTGGCCGAGAACATGACTGACCTGTTCAAGGTTGCCGGCCCCCTTCAGGCTACTGCCGTCATTCTGCTGGTGGTCAACATTTTCCCGCTGGCTCGCAAACTACCGCCAACGGTACGAACCGGTGTCATCGCGGCTGCCTGCTTTCTTGCGCTTGGAGTTTCCCTCGGAGCCTCGGTTGCAATGGACCCGGTAAACCACACTGCGCTGCGGCTGAGTCACGCCCAGATCAATCTCTACGGCTGGGCAGGGTTACTGATTTCCGGGGTTGGCTACTATCTCTTCCCCCGGTTTGCCGGCCATCCGCTTCGCTGGCCGCGTATCGCTCAGGCGCAGGTCGTGCTACTGTTGGTCAGTGTCATTGTCAGTTCAACGGCCTGGTGGCGTTTCTACCGGGGAAATGCGAATGTCGAGCCATTGCTGACGGTCACTGCGCTGACCATTACGGCCAGCTTCCTGGTCTTTGCAACGCTGATTGGCCTGACTTTTATGTCTGCTCGCGCCGGTGTGACCACCAATACCATTCAGCCCTCACCTCGTATCGTTCCGAGGCGGTAGCCATCGATGGATCGGGTCAGCATTCTGTTCGTCCGGGCTGCACTGCTATGGCTGCTGGCCGGCTTCATCCTGGGCGGGTTGATGCTCTCCGACAACCTGGTGCCCGGCGACTGGCGGCTCTGGTTTGCCCCATCTCACGGGCACATGCTCTTTGTCGGCTGGTTCATGCAATTCGCGATCGGTGTTGGGTACTGGTTGCTCCCTCGCAAACGAACCCCTGAGCGCCCGGAGGGATACCATGAGCCGTTTGCGCTGCTCGCATTTGGTCTGATCAATGCAGGGTTGCTCGTACGGGTAGCAACCGAACCGTGGACCCGCGCCGGCCATGACGGGCTGTCGCTGGATCTGCTACTGGTTTGCTCCTCGATCCTGCAGGTTGGCGCGATCCTGATCATTGTTCCCCAGACCTGGCGACGGATCATCGCACGCAAAAAACGTCCGGTGCAGTAACCCGCACCGGACGTTGTCATTGCATTGTGCTGTCGAACGCTGGGCAACTAGACGGGAACAGCAACACCCACGTTCGAAACCGTCTCGGTGGCAGCCTGAGCGCTACCCTTGATCTTGCCTGTCAGCAGTGCATAGAGCACCGCCTGGACGGTTGGCAGGCGATTTTCGCCCTGGTCGAAGACCACAGACTGCGGGCCATCAATCACTTCGGCGGTGACCTCTTCGCCACGATGAGCCGGCAGGCAATGCAGGAATGGCGCACCTGGGGCAGCCTTGCTCATCAGTTCATTCGTTACCCGGTATGGAAGTAGCGCGGCAACCTGGTTGGCCCACTGAGCTTCCGCGTCGCCCATCGAAATCCAGGCATCGGTGTAGACGGCATCCGCGCCGGTGACTGCCTCAACCGGATCACTGATCATCTTGACAGTGCTGCCCTGGTCAGCGGCAATGGCCTTGGCGTTGGCAATAATCGCGGAATCCAGTTGGTAGCCTTCCGGGCTGGCAATGACGATGTTCACCCCGGTGAGGGCGCAGGCTTCCATCAGGCTGTGAGCGACATTGTTGCTCGCTCCGACATATGCAAGCGTCTTGCCGGCAAGGGTGCCCCATTGTTCCTTGAGGGTCAGCAAGTCGGCCAGGCTCTGGAGCGGATGATGGCCATCCGACAGCCCGTTAATCACCGGAATTGATGCCGACTCGGCAATCAGCTTGGCATCATCGTCGGCAAAAACACGCACCAGCATCGCCTCGGAATAGCGGCTGACAATCCGGGCGGTATCTTCCAGGGTCTCACCGCGGCTGGCCTGCAGCTCTTCCTTGGAGACAGAAAGCGGCACACCGCCAAGCCGGACCACTGCCGTCTCGGTGGAGAATCGGGTGCGGGTGGATGGCTTCTCGAAATAGAGCACCACCGTCTTGCCGGTCAACATGCCGTGATATTTCAGCGGATCAGCTTTCAGCTCGGCCGAAAGCTCGAGAAGGTAATTGAAATCGGCGGGGGTCAGGTCAGCAGTCTTCAGCAGGTCTTTCATCGTTTTTCACTCTCTTGGTAGCTAACAGGGAATGCGGCATTCGACACGTTATTGCCTCTGCCTGAGGTTGCGCCCCGAAGGGAACACCAACGTCAGGCGCAGAGCCTGAAACGGTCGCGGCTACGAGAGAAGTGCGCTGAAGATGTGGATTCGGCTATCGGGTGCTGGGTAGTCATTCGTACTCCGGAAACTGAACGATCACGCGAACGGGGAAATGCGCTGGCCAGAAACTAGCCGCGCCTGAATCGCCTGATTGTCCTGAAGTACGTACCCATTTTTGAGAATACCCTTATACGCGCATGCTCCGCGTGGAACATCACCGGGTCACTATACTACCATGCTGACGGAGAGTCAACAGAACGTACGGAAACTGACAATTCAATCAGTGAAACGTTTCTCAGGACAGGAGCCGCATATGCCTGCCGGAACTGCCTATGCATGGGACCCGGCGTTCCTGCAACACGATACTGGTGAATCCGGTACCCGGTTGCCCGATGGTTCGATCATGGACCCGGTGGAACACCACTCAAACAACCGGATCATCAGCCGAACAGCCCAACTCATCAAGGGCTCGGGACTGGAGGCCAACCTCATCCCGGTGAAATCCCGGCCTGCCACACTGGAAGAGATCGGCTGGTATCACACCCCGGAATACATTGAACATATCCGTAGAGTCTGCGCCGCTGGTGGAGGAATGCTCGACCCGGAAACACGGGTTTCGCCCGGTTCGCTCGATGCCGCGCTTTTGGCCGCCGGTACCGCCATGGAACTTGCCAGCGCCATTGCCGACGAACGGGCAGCAAACGGCTACGCCCTGCTTCGCCCTCCCGGGCACCACGCCATGCCGGACCAGGCAATGGGATTCTGTCTCTTCAATAATGTCGTCATCGCCGCCCGTCATCTTCAGAAACGGCACGGTCTTCAACGGATCGCGATCGTCGACTGGGATGTGCATCATGGCAACGGGACCCAGCACGCCTTCTGGGACGACCCGGATGTGCTCTTCATCTCGCTGCACCAGGAAGACTGGTATCCCGGTGGCTGGGGCGCGGCCGAAGCGGTCGGTGGCGACGCCGCACGCGGCACCACCGTCAACATCCCCTTGCCGCCGGGCGCCGGCAATCTCGGATACCAACTCGCCTTCGAACGGGTTGTCGAACCGGTTATCCGCCAGTTTGCACCAGACGCCATCTTCATCTCGGCAGGTCAGGATGCCAACATGGCCGACCCGCTGGGCCGGATGATGGTGACGATGGAGGGCTATCGCAACCTCACCGCCCGGATGGTTGCCATCGCAAACGAAGTCTGCGAGGGACGGCTGGTTGCCCTCCAGGAGGGCGGCTACTCGGTGCTCTACATTCCCTTCTGTTCACTGGCTGTTGTGGAAGGGCTAACCGGTGTCCACACCGGGATCAGCGACCCGTGGTCCGGCAGTTCCGAACTCGACCGCGCCGAACGGGAGTTCCGCCAGAATCAGGCCGAGGCAATTGATATCGTCCGGCAGGTGCAATCGGCGTTCTGGTCGCTGTAGACTTTCACGCATCCTGAAAACTGGCGACAAGTCACAGGCAGGAGCAAACGCCCTGCCTGTTGACCTGTTAAACGCAAAACGCGCTATAGTCTCATGGGCCAAAACCGGCCCTCGTTGTTTGAGTGAGCATCGAAAGCGTCCTTGAATGCAAACTGCAACACATCTTGATCCCGCCCTCGAGGCGGAACGCCAGCGTGTATACAAACGTACGCTGATCGTCGTGGCTTGTTCACAGGTAATGAGTGGCCTGGGCCTTGCTGCCGGCGTGGCAGTTGGCGCACTTCTGGCCCAGGAGATGTTGAACTCGACCGGTTTGTCCGGTCTGCCTGGCGCCCTCTTCACGTTCGGGTCCGCCATTGCTGCGTTCATTGTGGGACGTATTTCGCAGAAGAAGGGCCGAAGGATCGGCCTGAGCCTCGGCTATCTCTCCGGCGCAATTGGTGGCTCGGGGGTCGTGCTTGCAGCGATCCTTGATAACCCGATCCTGTTGTTCATCTCCCTCTTTATATACGGATCAGGCATGTCAACCAATCTGCAGGCCCGCTATACCGGTACCGACCTGGCACTACCGGAACGTCGTGGACAGGCGATCAGCACAATCCTCGTCGCCTCGACCTTTGGCGCGGTCGCCGGTCCGAACCTGATCAGCACCATGGGTGATGTTGCCATCCGCATTGGCATCCCGGAACTCTCCGGCCCCTTTCTACTGGCAATCGCCGCCTACCTGCTTGCCGCAACGATCCTGACAATCTTCCTGCGACCTGACCCGCTGCTGACCGCTCAGAAACTGGCCGTCACAACAGCCAGGTCCACCGGCAAGACAGCCGCCAAGGGCGTTACCGAGTTGCAACGCCGCGGCATCATCCTCGGGGCATCAGTTATGGTCATCACCCAGGTGGTGATGGTGGCGATCATGACGATGACGCCGATTCATATGCGCGATCACGGCCACAGCCTATCGGCAACAGGCCTGGTCATCGGCCTTCACGTAGCCGGCATGTTCCTCTTTTCGCCACTGACCGGCTATCTGGTGGACCGCCTGGGACGCATTCCGCTGATGATCGCATCGGTCATCACCCTGCCGGCGGCCGGCATTATCGCCGCAATCGCGCCGGTTGATTCCGTGCCGACACTGGCGTTTGCCCTGTGGTTGCTTGGCCTCGGCTGGAACTTCGGACTGGTCTCCGGTACGGCACTGCTGACCGACTCAACGCCGATCGAGTCCCGCGCATCGACCCAGGGCATGGTGGATGTCTGTGTCGCCCTTTCCGGCGCCGGTGGCAGCATCACCAGCGGAGTGATCGTCGCAACAGCGAGCTTCACCGTGCTTTCGCTCGCAGGCGGCGCGCTGGCCCTGCTGCTGATCCCGATTATCTTCATGGTCCACTCAACCCAAACGGCCATGGCAACCAGCCGGGCATGACAAGGCTTGCCATTCTCGGGGATATTCACGGCAACCTGCCGGCGCTAGAGGCTGTCTGGGCGGACCTCGAACAGCATGACGTCGACCACGTCATCATCGCCGGCGACGTCATTAACTGGGGCCCGTGCTCGCGAGAAGTGCTGGAGTTCCTGGATGAACGCCGGGAGCACTGCTCGATCATCCGCGGCAACCATGAGTTTTATGTCCTTGATTACGATTCCGACCGGGTCCCGGCATCGCGCAAGGGCTATACCATGCCGCCCTGGACCCACAGCCAGATCGGCGACTCGTGGCGCCGCCGGATAGCCGGCTGGCCGGATTCCCTTCAGCTACGCTTCCCGGACGGCCCACTCGTCCGGGTCATCCACGGCTCACCGCGTGACCATTGGGAAGGGTTCTACCCGCAGATCCCGGATGAAACCGTTGCGGAGATGCTGGCATCGGTCGCTGAACCGGTCGTCATCACCGCCCACACGCACTTGCCGATGGATCGTGCCTCCGGGCGGTGGCACATCCTCAACCCCGGCACCGTCGGAGTCCCGCTCGATGCCAACCCGGACGCCGGATATCTGCTGCTCACCACCATTGATGGCACCTGGCAGCCAGAGTTTCGCAGGGTCCCCTACGATCGCTCCCTGTTGTTCGAACGCATGGCACAGCCTGATTTCCTCGACACCCACGGGCTGATCGGCCGCCTCATCATCGAGGAGTTCCGAACCGCCACCGTCCAGGTCGCCCCGTTCCTGCGCTGGATGCACGCCTGCCACCCCGGCGAAGCAATCACCGCGGAACATCTGGCCAACTTCACCATCGACATCCGCCGGCAATTCGCCCCACCTGCCCACCGGGAGTTCATCTAGCCACAGGCCGTCGGGTTCCTGAGTTCAGCCTGAGTGAATCGGGCTGGATCGGGCTGTTCCTGTTTGGCAAGCTACGATCTTGCACGCAAATCTACGCAATCTTGCGGATCCCGCCAGCGTCGGTTTGCTGCAGACTGTTCGATGTCGTTTTCGTCTGAAATTCGATGGCGAAAAGTGTCGATTTCGGACGATGCCGAACGACTAACAGGTGTCAGCACGAAGAAGTGCTCGGTTATGAAACCGGTTGGGAGGTCAATGATGACCTCTTGACACACGCGAACACCTGTTCTATTGTACGTACGGCTTACAATCCTGCCGGAAGAGAAAGGATGGGTCACGACTGTATGGCCCGGCAACGATGCCGGGGAACCACTCATCGTCTTGAGAAAGGACAGAGAATGTCACGAACCATTCAACCGGAATTCGCTATCGAAACCGAAGGTTTGGTCAAGATTTTCGGCAAAACCCGAGCGGTCGATGGCGTCGATCTGGCAGTCCGTCCGGGAACCGTCTATGGCATGCTCGGGCCAAACGGCGCCGGCAAGACAACTACCGTCCGGATGTTGGCCACCCTGCTCCAGCCTGATGGCGGTACTGCCCGTATCCTCGGTCACGATCTTGTCCGTGAAGCCAATGAAGTCCGCTCACGGGTAAGCCTGACCGGTCAGTTTGCCTCGGTGGATGAAGACCTCACCGGCTATGAAAACCTGATCCTGCTGGCCCGGGTGCTCGGATACAACCGCAAGCAGGCACGGGAGCGGGCAACCGAGTTGCTCGAGGCATTTGACCTCGCCGAAGCAGGCAACCGTCAGGTCAAGACCTATTCGGGTGGCATGCGCCGGCGACTCGATATTGCATCCAGTATTGTGGTGACGCCGGATCTGCTCTTTCTCGACGAGCCGACGACCGGCCTCGACCCACGCAGCCGCAACCAGGTCTGGGATATTGTCCGCACCCTCGTCTCCGATGGAACCACCGTGCTCCTGACGACCCAGTATCTTGATGAAGCCGATCAACTGGCCGACCGGATCGCGATTATCGACCACGGCAAGGTCATTGCCGATGGCACCATCAGCGAGATCAAGGCTTCGGTTGGAGCCGGATCACTCCAGGTCCGTTTGGGCAATCCCGAACAGCGGCCAGTCGCCCAGTCGATGCTCAACAACACCCTTGGTGTCCCGGTGCATCTTGAATCTGATCCGGCAGGGCTCTCTGCCCGTGTGTCGGATGCCGACATCGTTGCCCGTGCGCTTGGTCAGTTGGCCGGCGCAGGTATTGATGTCACCGGGTTCTCACTGGGTCAGCCCAGCCTGGATGAGGTCTTCCTGGCATTGACCGGACGACCGACGGAAGATGAAGACCGGTTGGAGAATGCCGCATGATCGCCGAATCCCACTCCCGATCACTTTCCATTGAGAATGTTCGCAAGGCTGCGCTCTCGGCAAAGGAACGTCCGGCCCGGCCGAACGGCCTGCGCGTCTCCCTGATGTTTGGCTGGCGGGCGCTGCTCAAGATCAAGCATGTTCCGGAACAGTTGTTTGACGTCACCGCGTTCCCGATCATGTTTACCCTGATGTTCACCTATCTCTTCGGTGGCGCGCTGGCTGGCTCCACGAAAGAGTATGTCCAGTTCCTGATTCCCGGCATCCTGGTGCAGACGGTCGTCTTCATTACGATGTACACCGGCGTTTCGCTGAACACCGACATTTCAAAAGGAACCTTCGACCGGTTCCGGTCGCTACCAATCTGGCGGCCGGCACCGCTGGTGGGTGCGCTGCTTGGTGATGCGGCCCGCTTTACCCTGGCATCGACGATGGTCATTGTCCTCGGCCTGATCCTCGGCTTCCGTCCGGATGGCGGCGTGGTGGGTGTTCTGCTCTCGGTGGCGCTGTTGCTGCTGTTTGCCTTTAGCCTCGGCTGGATCTGGACCATGTTCGGCCTGATCATGCAGACCCCGAACTCGGTGATGATGATGAGTATGCTGGTGCTCTTCCCGCTCACCTTCGCCAGCAACATCTTCGTCGATCCGGCAACGATGCCATCCTGGTTGCAATCGTTCGTGAGCGTGAACCCGATCGGCCTGCTGGTGACAGCCGTTCGTGGACTGATGGCCGGTGAGGCGTCATCCGGCGACATCGGCTGGGTACTCCTCTGCTGCGCCATCCTCGTCGGCATCTTCGCCCCGCTGACCATGCGGATGTACCACAACCAGAAGTAGCCCCGATAGACAGGCAAAGCCCCGGAGCGACAACGACGTCGCTCCGGGGCTTCTTTGTTCCCCACACTTCAGACGCCGGCACCGGCGAGGTCCCTCGTCTTCGCTCGGGATGACAAACGAACAGGCCGTCACGCATCAGACGCCACGAGAAAGCACACCCGTCCAACCCGTCATCCCGACCGGAGCAACCCTCAACCCGTCATCCCGACCGGAGCAACCC
>CAYWXR010000027.1:0-17347 GCA_964462545.1 uncultured Thermomicrobiales bacterium | reverse complement strand
CTCAACCCGTCATCCCGACCGGAGCAACCCTCAATCTGTCATCCCGACCGGAGCGCCCCTCAACCCGTCATCCCGACCGGAGCAACCCTCAACCCGTCATCCCGACCGGAGCAACCCCCTCAACCCGTCATCCCGACCGGAGCAACCCTCAATCTGTCATCCCGACCGGAGCGAAGCGGAGTGGAGGGATCTCACCAGACGAGACTGATGACACATTTGTGCAATACCCTGACCCATTGGGAAGAAGCGCCGGCGTTGCCTTGTCATCCCGAACGCAGTGAGGGATCCGTATCCCAAAGGACAACGGATCCCTCCTCATCCGAATGACAGGTCAGGCCGCGACCGGATCCGGAGTTGCCGAGGCGATCCGGAGTGCCTCGACCAGTTGCCGGTAGAGATCATCAGTAGCCAGCAGTTCGGTGTGGCTGCCACGGGCACGGATACGCCCATCCTCCATCACCAGAATCGTGTCAGCATCAATGACCGTTGAGAGACGGTGGGCGATCGTGATAACCGCACCATTTGCCGAAAGTTCACGAATGCAGGCTGCAATAGCCGCCTCGGTCAAACCATCCACCTGGGCAGTAGCCTCATCCAGCAACAGCACATCTGCCGGCCGGAGCATCGCCCGTGCCAGCGCGATCCGTTGCCGCTGTCCACCCGAAATCGGACTCGAAACCAGCGAGGTATCCAGCCCCTCGGCAAGCGAATCGATCTTCTCTTCAAGCTGCACCGCCCGCAGTGCAGCCCGGATTTCCGCATCGGTCGCATCCGGGTGAGTGAAGAGCAGGTTATCCCGGATTGTGCCAGGCACGGTCGGTGTCTCCTGCTCGACGTAGGCGAGGCGGCTGCGGATCTCGCGATGGCTCAGCTCGCTGTACGGCTGGCCATCAATCAGCAGCCTGCCCTCCTGAGGTTCGAGAAAGCGCAGGATCAGGGAGAACAGCGTCGTCTTGCCGGCACCGGATGGCCCGACAATCGCCGTGTGCCCACGGCGGGGAATCTCCAGGTCAATGTTCCGGACCGCCGGCTCCTGTTCCGGACCATAGGCAGCCGTCACACCCTCCATCACCAGCACCGGTCCTTCTGAAGCCGGAGAAGCCAGCCGTGAGGTTGCCTCTGAAACATCCGACTCCTCAACATCCAGACCCTGTACATGCTGGATGCGTGCAGCAGCGGCAATGCCGGATTGCAGCGAGGTGACGTTGCCGGTGAGCTGGGTAATCGGCTCCATCAACTGGAACACATAGAGCAGAAACGCAATCAGCGCCGATACTTCCAGCAGTCCCTGGCTCACCCGCCAGGCACCGAACCCGAGCACCACAATCACCGCGAGCTGGATACCGCTCCCGGCGAAGGTCCATGCCAGTGCCGCTGTCTTCACCGCGTGGATACTATGGCGGGCGGATTCCTCGGCAGACGCCATAATCTTGTCTGCCTGGCGGTCCTCGGCACGGCTCGCCTTGACCGTCCGGATTGCCCGTAATGAGCCTTCAAGGTCTCCGCCCAGATTGCCGACTGCTTCCTGGGCGCGCTCCTGTGCCTTGGCAATCGCCGGCATCAGTTTGGCCACCAGCGCGACAACCACCATAACCGCTGCCAGGGCAACACCGAGCAGCACAATGTCCAGAACTGCCATCAGCACAAGACAGCCGATCAGGACAACGGTGTTATTGATCATGCCAATGACACTGGAAGAGGCTGCCTCACGCAGCAGCACGGTATCCGAAGTGACCCGGGTAACCAGTTCCCCGGTCGGATGACCGGTGAGTGCGCCGATCTTCACCCTGAAAAAGCGGCGAACCATTGATTCACGGGCGTCCAGCACCACCCGTTCAGCCATCGTGCCCAGTAACACCATCTGGCGATACCAGACGAAGGTGCTGATCACCAGTAACACCACCAGCAGCGCCAGCGGGTTGACCATGGATCCCGAACTGTTCAACGTATCCAGCACCCACTTGGTCGCCATCGGCATGGCAAGCCCGGTCGCCGATGCAACCAGTGCAAGTAACAATCCGAACCCAAGCGTTTTCCGGTGTGGGCGGATGAACGTCCAGAGTACCCGTAATTTCGACAACAGCGTCTGCTCCGTGACCGGCTCCATCGAACCTCCTTCATTGCAGGTACGAATTCGGCTCGCAATGGAACACTACTGTTCCATTTTTGTCAAGTGATGTCTCATTACGGTGACGCTATGTACAATATGATGGAACAGCCGACAGGCTGAAAACGCAAGGAAAGGCTGGGTTAACGGTTCTCCTGAACCACCGGATCACGAACAATGACTGTCGACACTGAAACCACATCTGCCATACGCAACCGGACACGGCGCGCCATTCTGGACGCCGCCATTCAGTTACTTGGCGAGAATCCGGCCGCTTCATTGGGCGAGGTTGCCGACGCTGCCGGCGTGGGTCGCACCACCCTCCACCGCTACTTTCCCAGTCGCACCGACCTGCTCACCGAACTCGTGGTCGACATCAACGAGCAGATCTACCAGGCTACCCTGCGTGCACGCCCCGACGACGGTCTGGCTGCCGACGCTATCGAACGACTGATCGAGGAATATTTCGACCTCGCCGACCTGATGACCTTCATGATCAACGTGCCGGAGTTTCATCAATCCAAAATCGATTGTTCCGAAACCGAACCAGACCAGATGCTGCTCGACCTCGTCCGGCGGGGGCATGAGGATGGATCGATCGATCCGGAACTGTCTCCCGAATGGATCGCCATGGAACTGATCTGGACCACGATCTTCGGCATGTGGGACTATGTCCGCAGCGGCCGCGGCACACGCGCCGAAGCACGCAAGATGGCCCTGCGCACCATCACCAAGGCCATCGCAGCCCCGGCATCCTAAATATCAGGTTGAACAATCAGGCGGGTGTCCCGAGGATAGCCTGCAAGTCGGCCCGGCGATAGTGCTCGATAGCCATACCATTGCCCTGCAGCGCCGCGCGAATGGATCGCAGACGTTCCCGGGTGCCCTCGTCAAAGGCAGGCGACTTTTCGATAACCGCGCTGACGTATGACTCGGTTGGTGCATTGCCGGAGACACTAACATCAGCCCCGGATACATACCCATCAGCAGCAAAGATCAGCACCGACACGATCCGGGATTCAGCGCTCTCCCGGGTGTGCCGCTTGATACCGTCTGGCTCGAACGCGCAATCCTCAACCAGCAACCGGGTGATGCCACGGTCGTTGATCGACTGGATGATTTCCTCGGCGTCAGCAGCAACCTGGACCTCTTTGTGGCCGGGCCAGATATCCAGCATATTGTGGTCGCCGCAGTTGCCGCCAACGTGAAAGACAAAGTAGTCCGGGTAGATGAAGAAATCCCGCCCGGAGGCTCGCTGGAAATCGTAGAAACGGGTCACAGCCGCCATGATCAGACCGCTGGCGCCGGTCGCGCCGCCGGGAGTCCGTACCACCACACCCAGGCGGTCGAATTGATGGAAACCGGGAAAGATTTCGTCGAGCGACGCAGGATACCCATCCAGGCTCAGGCCGAAGGATTCGCTGGTCAACGCCTTTGCTGAATGCATCAGGCACCCTCCGGCTCCGGCTGACGGTGTCGCAAGAGCAGCGCCGACCGGACACCAAACAGTTTCACGACCGCCGGTTCATCCTGAATGACCCGGGTGGTCTCGACCGGCACCACTTCCGGCCGGTCAACCGGATATTCCCGCCCCTCGTGGACGATGACCGCCGAACCTGCGGCAATGGTGTTTCGCACCCAGTCCGTTTCCGGCCCGTAGGGCAACGAGATCACAAAGCCCTCATCGGTTTCGCGCACCCCGACTGGCGTGGAATATTCCCGGCCGCTCTTCCGGCCAATATGGCGAATAACCGATGTCATAGCGCCTGGTTGACCGGCAGTCGCCAATTGCCGGGGATTGGTGAAGGCGCGGTTCAGGTTCCGGACGGCGTCGAGCACCGTCCGGTTCCCGGTTCGCATGCCATAGACCAGCGTCAGGAAGAACCCTAACGCGACGGCTACCAGGGCACCGATGGCAGTCAATATGATCCTCATCGCACACTCCTGTGTCTGGTTACACCATTGACTGCCCGGCCCTGTCAGCTATTTGATCAACCGCCGGCCGGCCCCAGGGTGGTGCCCGGCTCGGTCATGCCGGATGGATCAAGCAACTGGTCCAGTTCTTCGGCAGTCAGGTCAGTCATTTCAGACGCCACCTCACGGATCGTCCGGCCCGACTTGGCCGCTTCCTTGGCGATATCTGCTGCTGCATCGTAACCGATACGCGGAGCAAGGGCGGTACCAATTGCCAAGCCCTTTTCGACCATTGCCGGCCCCTGGTCGGTTGCCTTCAGCCCGTCAATGCACTGCTCGGCAAAGTTCGAGGCTGAGGTAGCCAGCAGGCTGATCGATTGCAGCAGGTTGTAGGAAGCCACCGGCAGCATGACATTCAATTCGAAGTTGCCGGAAGCACCGGCGGTGTTGATCGTGACATCGTTGCCGATCACCTGGGCGCAAACCATCGCCACCGACTCGGCGATAACCGGGTTCACCTTGCCCGGCATGATCGAGGAGCCTGGCTGGACAGCCGGCAGTTCGATCTCACCAATACCGGCCCGCGGCCCGGAGCCTAGCCAGCGAATGTCGTTGGCGATCTTCATCAGGCTGACCGCGATCGTCTTCAGGGCACCACTGGCAGCAACCACGCCGTCAATGGCGCTCTGTGCCTGGAAGTGGTTGGTGGTTTCAACGACCTCGAAGCCATTCCACTCGGTGAGAATGCCGCAAACGGTCTTCGAGAAGTCCTTGTGGGTATTGATGCCAGTGCCAACTGCCGTGCCACCCAGCGCGACTTCCTTCAACTCGGCGATGGCGCCCTCAAGCCGGGTGAGACCACGCTCGATCTGGCCGGCATAACCCTCGAACTCCTGGCCAAGGCGGATCGGCGTTGCATCCTGCAGGTGGGTGCGACCGGTTTTGATCACCGGCATGAACTCTTCCGCTTTCGCCCGCAACGACGCCTCAAGCTGTGCCAGTGCCGGCTTCAGTTCTTCATGGATCGTCATCAGCGCCGACAGGTGAATTGCGGTCGGGATCACGTCGTTGCTGGATTGTCCCATGTTGACGTGGTCGTTCTTGTGAACCGGGCTGGATGCCCCGCGCTTGCCGCCAAGCAACTCATTTGCGCGGGAGGCGATCACCTCGTTGGCGTTCATGTTGGTCGAAGTGCCGGAACCGGTCTGGAAGATATCCAGCACGAACTCCGCATCGAAGTTGCCCTCGGAGACCTGGCGGGCGGCCTCGACGATGGCATCGGCCAGCGATTCGTCCAGGAGTCCCAACTGCTTGTTGGCCTGGGCGGCCGCGCCCTTGATCTGACCAATGGCCTTGATAAATGCCCGCGGGAAGCGCAGGTCGCTGATCGGGAAGTTCTCCTTGGCGCGCATTGTCTGCACACCGTAGTAGGCCTCTACCGGGACCTGCAATTCGCCCAGCGAATCACGCTCGATACGAAACTCTTCAGCCATGGGTATACTCCCGATCTTTCGTCTACGATTACCTTCGCCCGCATCGGGCTTTTGCTCACGTTGAAACCACGTGCCGGCAGGGCACGCTGATACTGGTGTCAGTCTAACCGACAAGCACAGAGGCAGGTACCCCATTTTCGGCTCCAGCACGCCACTGATTGATCTTCACACCCACATCCTGCCGGATGTTGACGATGGCGCTCGCAATGAAACCCAGGCTCTGGAGATGTTGCGTATTGCCATGGCAGATGGCATCCAGACCATCGTCGCAACGCCCCATTCCCATCATGTCCCCGGCGAATACACCCGCCATGCCGTCGACGCCTTACGTCAACTGGCAAACAAGCACGACCTGGGGATCGAGATCCTTGCCGGGCACGAGGCGCGAATCGCACCGGACCTGGCAGAGCGATACCAGCGTGGCGACCTGCTGACCATCAATGGCAGCCGCTATCAACTGACCGAGCTACATTTTCAGGACTGGCCACAGCCACTCGCCGAACAATCCATCGGTCGTATCCAGGCAGCGGGCCTGGTGCCACTGCTGGCTCACCCGGAGCGCTTCCTGTCGGTGCAGGAAGACCCTGACTGGATCGGCAGGTTGATCGAACGCGGGATGTTCATCCAGATCAACGCCCATTCGCTTACCGGGTATCACGGCGAGCATGCCCTGGAATGCGCCGAACTGCTGATCCGACGCCGGCAGGTCCACGTTATCGCGTCAGATGCCCACAATCCCGGACGTCGCCCACCAGCAATCCGGGAAGCACTCGAACGCGCTGCAAGCCTTGCCGGCGCTGATTACGCCCGGTGGCTGATCGAAAACGCCCACGCCATTATTGAGAACCGGGAAATAGATCCCATGCCACCAGCAGCGGGGACGGCGAGGACGACGTGAGCGCAGGGGCAAGCCGGCATTCCTGGTATCAACCGGTAATCGACCGGTTCCGGCAGGCCTCTCCTGCCGTCCAGACCGTCGTGCTGCTCGGGTTGGTCATGCTCTGCGCTATCGCCCTGCAATTCCTGTTGCCGGCGGCACCCGGATTCAGTCACGATGAAGCCAGCGTGGCCATGGCTGCACAACGGGTCGAGCGCGGACACGTTCCAATCTATTTCCACCAGGGCACGGAAACGATCGAGCCTGCCTTCGTCCACCTCGTTGCAATCACTGGCAGGGTTGCCGGATGGGGCATTGATGGTCCGCGCCTGGCAGCAGCACTTGCCGGGCTGCTCTCCGTCGCTGGCAGCACCCTCTGGTACCTCCGCACCCTGGGACCGCTATGGGGCACCATTGGCGGGCTGCTGATGGCAACATCCTTCTGGCATCTCGTTCATAGTCACCAGGCGGCTCCGCAGATCCTGATGCCTGCCGTCGCCGGATTCGGTCTCTATGCACTCCATCAGGCAATCACCAAACCGGTGAGCCGCGGACGGTTCCGGACACCATCCGCCTGGTACGGCGTGGCCGGTCTGCTCTTTGGCATTGGCTTCTATATCGATGTCACGATGCGGGCAATCCTGCCGGTTGTGCTGGTTATCGGCACAATGCTCTATCTGGGGCGCTCGGGAAATCGCCCGGCAGCAGACCGTCGCGGGTTGGTTATGGGACTGCTGGTAATGCTGCTGGTCATCGCTCCACTGGCATCCTGGTTCTGGCAAAACCCGGACGTGTTCCGTCTGGGCATCAACGCGCCAGGCAATCCACAGGAATTTCTGCGGGCGACCTGGGACACCCTCAGCGCACTGCTCCGGCAGGGAACTGCTGAACGGTCATTGCTTACTCCCATTCTGGCCGCATGGTTCCTGATCGGCCTGTCGGTCGTGATGCGCCGCCCCCTGCGACGTACCGATGCCCTTGCTCTCGCCTGGCTGGGCGGATTCCTGCTGGCTGCGATCCTGATTACTCCCGGCGACCACGGACAACTACTGGTGCTGATGCCCGTAATGATCTGGATTCCGCTCCGTGCGATGCAGACGCTCACCCGCCACCAAATGCGAGGCATGCCTGGCTGGCTGTTGCCGGCATTCGTCGCCGCCAGCCTTGCCGGTAGCATCATCTGGTCGGTTGCCGGGTATATCCAGTGGACCGGCGACCCGGCTACCTACAAGGCATTCGCCGGCGACATCCGCGACGCAGTCGAGGCGCTCGCTGAACTCCCCCCCGATGACCGCCTCGTCTATTTCGCCACCGGCGAGCAGGGCCGGATCGTGCGGTATCTCGCGGATGAACGCCCGCGCCGCGACATTCAGCAACCAGACATCCTCGTTCTACCGGCCACCGGTACTGCCTGGTTGGTCCTGCCGGCATCGGCCGGAATACCGGATTCCCTGACCAGCTTCATTGCCGATGAGACGCTCGCCAGCACGATTGCCGGGCCAGACGACGATATTGCAGCGCGGATCTGGCTGATGGACGATCGCACTCGCGAACGCCTGCCATTTGCCGTGCCACCGATTCGCTTTGAGAATGGTCCCACGCTGCTGGGGTACGAGATCATGGCGGCACCGGATGAAGCGGGGAACCCGGCGGCAGAAATCGTACAGGTCTATCAGGTGGAGCCCGGCGCCGAGGACATCCAGTCGCTCGCGCGTCTGGTCGGCATCGAGGGTGCAGTCAGCGGGCCGGATGGTCCCTGGGTACACCCTGCCCCGGACCGCATCACCACATCACCCGAGATTGTCCTCACCTGGGTGACACTTCCGTTCCCGGGCGAATTCACCCTCATCGCTGATCTCCAGACCGCTATCCGGGACGCAGACGGAGAGTTCCTGGTTCACAGCCGGCAAGATCCGGACGAGACTGAAGATCCGTTTGCTTATTTGAACACCATCGGATACATCGGCCCGGAGCAGTGATCTGGCACAATGTGCTGAGTATTCATGGAGAATCGGGAGGCATGCCCTTGACCGAGCAACCGACGCTGACTGCAGGAGAAGAACTCTCCGGTGTTATCGTGCGGAGCTATGGTTTGCATTTTGACGTCTCGACGCCAGCCGGCCTGCTGCGCTGCACCCTGCGCGGAAGCCTGAAACGCGAACGTCGCAAGACCGACCCGGCCGCGGTCGGTGACCGGGTAAAGCTCACCGTCAGCACCCCGGAAGATACGCCCCCGCAAGGCGTTATCGAGAAAATACTTCCCCGTGAGCGGGCACTCTCCCGCCGGGCACGAGGCAGCACCGATTCCGAACAGGTTATTCTCGCCAATCCCGATCAACTGGTCGCGGTCTTTGCCATTCACGATCCGGAACCACATGCCCGGATGATCGACCGCCTGCTCCTGCTGGCGGAGGCACGCGGTATCAAAACCATCATTTGTGTCAACAAGGTCGACCTGGCCGAACCGGGCGAGGTGGACGCCTTCTTCGAGCAGTTCCGCATGGCCGGTTACCCGGTCGTGGAGACCAGCACCCTGCAGGGCACCGGCATCGACAAACTACGTTCCTACCTGACTGGCAAGATCACCGCATTCGCCGGGCCATCCGGCGTCGGGAAATCCAGCCTGCTCAACCAGATCATTCCGGATCTTGAGGAGCGTACCGGAGAAATCAGCACGGCGACCGGCAAGGGACGTCACACCACCACCTGGACGACCCTCTTCCAGATCGACCACGATACCTACGTGGCAGATACACCCGGTATGCGTCAACTCGGGCTGTACGGCATCGATTACGACAATCTGGATCAACTCTTCCCGGAGTTCCGGCCTCACCTCGGTCAGTGCTACTATGCCGATTGCCGGCACATGGACGAGCCGGATTGTGCCGTCCTTGAAGCACTCGAACGCGGGGAAATTCACCCCGATCGTTACGATAGCTACCGCCGTCTCCTGACCGGCGACGCCGAGTAGCCACAGAGAAGGAACGAGGTCCATCATGAGCACTGCTCTCGATGCCATCCGCGAGGCAACCCGCACCATTCTTCATGACCAGCACCGTCGCTGGCGCGAGGTAGTTACCGGTCTGGATGCCGACGCACTCAACTGGAGGCCGGGCGACGAAACCAACTCGATCGCTGTGCTGGTTTCCCACGCACTCGATGCAGAACGATTTCTGCTCGCCTCGTCGGTCGACGCCGAAATCGAGCGCGACCGCGAGTCCCACTTCCGGGTGGTAGTGAGCGGTCCGGACGAACTGCTGGCCTATATCGACGAGGTAGAGCGTGATGTTGATGGCTACCTCGATCGCCTGACTGATGACCTGGTTGCGGCCGAAATCACCCGCGGCGCCCGGTCTGTTACCGGCGCATGGTGGGCACTCCATGCCGTCGAGCACAGCTGCGAACACATCGGCCATGCCGAACTCACCCGCCAGATGTGGGAACAACGCAACGCCGGATAACCACACACCAATCTCACACCAAACAAGGGCGGCCCGATACGGACCGCCCTTCCTGTTTTTCCCAAAACCGTGAACGAACACGCGGGAAGACCCCTGCACAAACTGGTGCCGGCAGTTCATGCTCCCCCGGCGGGATATGGCATACTCTCGCGGCGCATTTCAGCAGCGAGAGGACTGTTTCGTATGAAGCTTGCCGAAGCATTGATGCTGCGCGCCGATTCACAGCGCCGGCTCGAATATCTGAAGCAGCGGCTCATTCGCAATGCCCGGGTGCAGGAAGGCGATGCGCCGGCCGAAGACCCGGCAGAACTGCTGGCCGAGATCGAACGGATTGCCGGCGAACTCACCGTGCTCATCCAGCGAATCAACCGGACCAACATCTCGACATTTCTGGCGGATGGCAGTTCCATCTCGGATGCACTGGCCCAGCGGGACGTGCTTGCGTGGCGCCAGGCAACCTACCGCGACCTCGCCCAGGCAGCCTCGATTGGCCAGGAACGGTACAGCCGCTCGGAGGTCAAGTTCCAGAGCACGGTCAATGTGGCCCGCATCCAGCAGCAGGCCGATGCCATCGCGCGGGAGTATCGCGAACTTGATACCGCCATTCAGGAAATGAACTGGCTAACCGAACTGGAAGACTGACAGCCGGACGTTGGTACCCAAGAGAACAGAGGCGAGCACAAGCCCTCTCGTCGCGGGCAAAAGCGACGAACTGGCAGACGCGAGGGCAGCGTCACGCGGGTTCAACTCCCGCATCCTTACCGGGCACGCCCAGCATCGTCACACCAGTACCGGGCAATGTCAATGTGCACGACCACGTGCTGATCTGGTCTCACGGGGAGGGCGGGTTCGGGGACACCGGCTGCTTCACCATCCACCTGCAGAGCGTTAGCCTGACGACGTGTCCAGATAACCGATCATCCGCAGGAACGCCTCGATCTTCTCCAGATCCCACTCGGACATATCAACATGCACGGTCAGAGCAGTTCCCGCGCGCGGAGCCGACCCGATTTCTATCCATGAAGGCACATCCCGGGGATCCGGTTCCTCATGGTCCGGATCAACCGGTAGTGTCTCTTCCGGCAACAGATTATCCAGTCGGAGCAATGTCCGCTCGAGGAGCGTCAAGCCATCAGGATCAAGTTCCAGGCGGGTGGTCTGCCCACGCACACCGCGCCGGTAGGTACCAAGGCCGGCATCATCAGCCAGACGGAAGAAGAACGTCCGAGCTTCCTCGACCCGGTTCCGTGGCTGGCCCAGCCGCATCTCCACCTGCCAGATGCGTTCCACAAGCGGAGCATCAAGCACGGTTAACTGGTCATCGACAGCCCGCTCGAAAGGCACGCGGTACGGCTGGTAATTCAGCATGGCCAGTACCAGAGCCTCCTGTTGGGCAACTTCATCCCGGGCATAGATCAACTGGTCGCCGGCCTCGGTCAACAGAACATCGCCTGATTCCTGCCGGTCGATAAGCGCCAGCTGCTCCAACGCGTTCAGCGTTTCCCGCAGGCTCTCGCCACCTCCGAAACGTATTTCCAGAGTGGCCCGATCCGCACCCTTGCCCTTGCAATAGTCAAGTATGCGGTGCATCTCCCGCCAGTCTGTTCTATACGGCAGTATGAGTTCCGGCATGTTGGCGTCGACCCTTCACCATTTCGCGCTTGACAGATTCCCCGGCACTATCTGTCAAGTATCGCACTTGACGGATACCATGTCCAGTTCTTAACACCCAATGGAACTCCTCAAGCGCAATCGTCACGCTTGGAATCTCCACGCAGCCAGGTTTGCCGAACCTGCCTACAGCGACGAACGATTCATCCGCCGCGCGCGGGTTCACGCCAATTGACAATTTCCTGGTGTGGTCGACCACCCGGAAACTACCCTGTTTGTTGCCGTTACCAGCCCAATTCTGTGCCTCAGCCAATACGCTGCTTCGGCGAGTGCTGCCCGGAGTAAGCGGTTCGCAGCACACGTTCCGTGGGAAACCAGAGCCCAACGATGTGTTCAGGCACTCCACCGAGCCATTAGTCGCGCCATGCACACTTGAAGACTTGACGGATACTGCGCGATCTGCTTGGACATTGGACGCTTGACGATCGAACTACTTCCCAAGTTCATTCATACTTGAGTTGATGATACGATCGTGCTACTATCGCTTCAGGAATGCTGGGTTAACCATCGGCGGACTGCAGTCGCCGGGGGTATTTGAGGGCTATGGCAAAACAACGTGCCCCGCACATACCGTCCTCCCGGACGGAACAAGACCGGCAATCATCACCCGGAACCTCATTACCGGGCGATGATTTGTCGACCCCGAACCAGCACTCCGGCAAGCAGAACAACAGCACCACCACAGAAGAAAACCGGAGCGGCACCGACACCCGTCAGCGCGGGTGGTTCTGGCACTGGAACGGCATCGTCACCCAGTACTCGCCGCTTATCGGGCTCAAGGGAGTGGGCCTGCTGAACTCCTACACCGTCTGGACAGACCGGCGCGAACAATCTCCCACCCGCGGCTATGCATTCCCCGGCCAGCAGGCCGAAGCTGCGTTCTATGGAGAAGACCGTGCCGAACTAATCACGATCAACAAGATCCTGGCAGCCCTTGATCTGATCGAAATCCGCAAGGAGATGGTGCAAAAGACCGATGCACAGGGTCGCCGCTGGAAGGTGCCGCACAACCTCTACCGGGTGAAGGACCGACCGGACGGACTCGAACTGCGCACTGAAGACGTCCTGCGTGTTGCCGAACTGGCCGCGCGGGATGCGTCAGTCTTCCGCTATGTCCGCCGGGTCTTCTCGGAGCGGTTCGTCCCGATCGACCGCGATAACGTCTGGCACCGGATCCTTGAAGAAGTAGCCGGCGATCCCACCTGGCAGAAACTGGCAGCAAAGACAGCCCGCATCGAAGCACGGGCAAGTGCCCGCACCCGGGCCGGGCACCAGGCACGTGCCGGCCAAACACCCCGAAAAGAAACACCCTCAACGGAACCTGATTCCGTTGACCATGCAATGACCAGTGGTCATTTGATAGACGGAACGTTATCTAACGGACAACATGCTGAAGGCAAACAACATCGACAGCAAACCTCTGTTGCTTCGGTCAACAACGGTTTGCACCCCATCGAAACCAGTGTTGCAGCCACCAACAACGGTTTCGACCTCGATGTTGCAACGGCCAACAATGGTTTACAGGGCGGAGAAGAAAGCAGTGCTGAAACGACCAACAATGGTCAGGCGAGCGTTGTTGCACCCGGCAACACTACGTATTACCAAGAGATTCCTACAACCACGACAACAACAACCGGATCAGAAACAGCAACCGGCGGCGATGCTCTCCACATTTCAGGCCACTCCGGAACATCTGCCCGGGACGATCATGCAGCGATTGGGGGCCGGTATGAAGTCGATCTCTCTGCGCCTGCTGGATCAAATGGGCTGGACGACAACACCACCGCTGTATCTACCCGAACAGAATCCGGAACTATCCGGGAAGGCCAGCGAGCGGTTGAGCGGGGTGCTGCTGGTACCCCGGGATGGGGACCGCTGGTCGATCCAAGTCCATTGGTCGTTTCCATCTTCGAAGCAGCCAACAACCGTGCTGCCTCTCCACTCGAGCGAATCCTCCTGGGAGAGCTTGAACGAGACGCAGCCGCTCCCGCAGCTGCCACCGGCGAAACCGGAGCCGACTGGGTTGCCGCCGCACTGCGGGAGGCGGTTGCTTCCGGGTCGACATTCGTCGCTCCGAAACGCATTCAGGAAATCATCAATCGCTGGGCTGCCGAGGGCGGACGCCCGGGAGTAGCCCGCACTTCCGCCCATGAAACTGCATCTTCTCGCGATTCCAGCCCGGTGCGACTGCCCCGGGGGCGCAGTGCCGGGAAACTGTGGCAGCAGGTGTTGACTGATCTTGCCGGGGTGCTTGATTCAGAAAGTCATCATCGACTGTTCTCCGGCAGCCGTATTTCCGGATACCGTAATGGTGAGATCGAGATCGAGGTTGCCGCGTCGGTGGAATCCAAGCTATCGGCTGAATACCGCGCGATTGTCGAGCGGCGACTGAGCCACCACCTGCGACGCGATGTGACCGTGCAGTTTGAGGGAATTGAGGAATCCGCTCCTTCTGTGTCCGGACCAGCACAAAACGCCCGGACGCCGGATGTGGTTGTCATTTCCCGGAACGATGCCGAGCAGGCTCGTCAGTTGTGGCGGGTTGTGCTGGATGGACTTGGCACGGTGACACGTGATGAAGAGCGCGCCCGGATCGCCGGCTCGCTCCCGCTTGGTCAGGATCCGGATGGCACGATCGTTATCGGTGCATCCTCGGCATTGGCTGCGCGCTTGCTCAATGGTCGCTGCCGCGCAGCGGTTGAAGCATCGTTGCAGGCTGTTCTTGGCGGCCCGCATCCATTGCGGGTACTCGAACCGGGGCGCTGGACGGTTAGTGGCGAGGATGTGCAGCCATGACCGGCCGAAATCTGCCTCGGACGGCCAACCTGTCCCGTGGTAGCCATCACCCGCCGACCGTCGTGGTGAACCGGATCGATATTGTTGGCCTGCGTCTGGCTATCCGGTTGATTGATGCCGGTTATCGTGTGCTTGGAGTCCAGGTATTGCCGCAATGGCGTGAGGAGTTCGCAACTGCCGGTGGGCGAATAGTTGAGCATAATCCTGCGGCAGTTGAAGCTGACTGGGTGGTGACGCTGCCCCACACTGGCAATCCTCGTCCCGAAGACCTGGCCGGCCTCCTGGCCGTGGCACCAACCCGCTGGCGTCCGCGGGTGTCGTTGTTGGGCGGTGCCGGAGCCCTTGAGGATCTTCACCAGCGCGCCGTGGCAACTCTCCGGATTTCGCCAGGTTTCGATTTGGAATCCGATCTCACCGTGCACCTGGCGGTGGGCAGGCTTGGCACCGAACTGGGAGTTTCCGGAGATCAGGATCTCTTCGAACGGGCGCTGCCACTGCTGACCGCCCTGTCTGATCGGGTCCTCTTTGCCTCGGGCGGAATGCACTCTCGCAACTAGAGGGTCTCGTACCTAACTGGCCGTCGATCCCAGTTCCAGTTGCAGTTCACCTTCGTGCAGTGTGATGGATGTTATTTCGTAGCCGGATTCCAGCAGCGCCTGGTTGATGGCTTCACTTGCTACCCGCTCGATTTCTGACCGGTCAATTACATATTGAAGAGGGCCACCGATCGAACCATTGGCAAGCCGGATTTGGCCATTCTCGACCACGACATCAGCGGCATATGTTCCGCTCAACCCGTAAGCACTCATATCGGCGCTAATGCCCTCTGGATCGATATTGATGTCCAGAGTATCGATCGGGCCGAGATCGCGCCCCTCATGCAGGCGTTGGTTGATCTCTCCCTCGCTGATCGTTATTGAACCGGCTTCAAGGTGCGCCAGGTCTGCCTGCACCCGTTCACGGACGGTGCCCTCGATTCCGGTACGGATATTGGCTGCCACCACATCGGCAACCCGGGGCTTGATCAACAGGTCGGCTACTACAAAGGCCACAATAACCAACCCCAGCGCCACGACCAGCATGACCAGCATCGATACCAGGCAACTCCCCCGGCGTGTCCGTTGCCGGGCTACCGGCGGTATGGGCCTTGCACCTGCCTGGTAGGCAGCCGGAGTGTAGCCATACTCCTGCTGGCTGGCTTCACGGGTGAATGGCATATCGCAACTACTGCAATGGCTGCTGCCCAGCGGGTTTCGTGTGCCGCATTGCGGACACTGCATGGAAGTTCCTTACGTCAACTCAGGCGGTAGCATCGATCGGCGGTGTCATATCACGACAATCGGCCGGGTTCCGATCAGTTATGGATCAAGGATACGCACTCTTCCTGCCGGAGCCGTATGTATGGTACTGTGTCCCTGACGTTAGAACTTGACAGCAGAATAAGAAGACACATGCGGTACGGCTTTGTTATCGACCAGCGCAAGTGCATTGGTTGCCATGCTTGCACGGTAGCCTGCAAGTCCGAAAACGAGGTGCCACTCGGCGTTTTTCGCACCTGGGTGAAGTACGTCGAAAGCGGCGAGTTTCCGAATGCACGCCGGCATTTCAATGTGCTCCGTTGCAACCACTGCGAGGATGCCCCCTGCGTCGAGATTTGTCCGACCGGTGCGCTCTTCAAGCGGCCGGACGGCATTGTCGATTTTGATAACCGAAAATGCATCGGTTGCAAGGCCTGTATGCAGGCTTGTCCGTATGATGCGCTCTATATCGATCCGGACAACAACACCGCTGCGAAGTGCAACTACTGCGTCCACCGGGTGGAGCAGGAACTCCTGCCGGCCTGTGTGGTTGTCTGCCCGGTGAAAGCGATCATCGCCGGTGACATTGACGACCCGACCAGCGAAATTGCCCGGACTATCGGCAGCCAGCCGGTGACAGTGCGAAAGCCCGAACAGGGAACCAAGCCCAAGGTCTTCTATGTTGGTGCCGAGGATGCCTCGCTTACTCCGGAAGCACTCGCCCTGGGACAGAGCTACATGTGGGCCGAGTTGCGTGGTGAGGGCTACCTAAACGGTATCGACAACCACACGCTGTCCGGGCAGCCCTATCAACCGGCGCCGGAACTGACGCCCGAGGCATGGGAATCTGATCCGGCACTGGCCAAGCCCGGCTCACCACGGGTCGCCTACGATGTTCATCACCCCCGCCCGTGGGGCTGGAAGGTCTCCAGTTATCTCTGGACCAAGTCGATAGCTGCCGGGTCGTTGGGTTTGGCGGCGGTGCTGCTGCTGGCAGGTTGGAGTTCCGATCGTGACCTGCTGGAGATTGTTGCGCCGCTGCTGGCAGTGCTCTTCATCCTCATCACCTCGGTCTTGCTGGTCGTTGACCTGAAGCGCCCGGAACGTTTCTGGATGTTGATGGTCAAGCCCAACCGGACATCCTGGCTGGCGCTGGGTGGATATATCCTGGCCGGCTTTGGTGCCCTTGCAGGCCTCTGGGTCCTTGCTGGGTTGGCCGGACTCGACAGCGGTTGGCGAGCACTTGCGGTCATCGGGTTGCCACTGGCTGCCGCCGCAGCCGGGTATACCGCGTTCCTGTTTGGTCAGGCCGAGGGGCGTGATTTCTGGCAGAGTCCACTTCTGCTGCCGCACTTGCTGGTGCAGGCAACCGTTGCCGGTGCCGGCATTCTCGCGTTGACCGCCATGCCGGTGGGTATCTCAGCCGACCTGCCAGATGTGCTTGGCTGGGTCCTCCTGGGTGGACTGGTTGCCAATCTGGTGGTGATGTTTGCCGAGTTGTTCTCACATCATCCAACCACCCACATTGCCCGTGCAGCTTCTGTCATGACAGTCGGCCGCTACTCCCGGCTTTTCTGGGTCGGGGCTGTCGTAGTCGGTGTTGTCATCCCGTTGCTGCTGCTCATCATCTTTCTGGCAGGTGGCCCGGTTAGTGCGCTGGCAGTGGCTGCCGGTCTCGCCCTTGTTGGCCTGCTGGCGTACGAACATGCCTGGGTGCAATCCGGCCAGAT
>CAYWXR010000026.1:18647-37395 GCA_964462545.1 uncultured Thermomicrobiales bacterium | reverse complement strand
GTCAAATGCCTGAAGCGAGCGGCGCCCGGACGAACTGGGTGTCGGTCTTGGGGCTGGTATGTCTGGCCCTGTTCTGGGGGGTACTGATCTGGGTGCTGGTTGCCCGGATCGGTCTCTTTCTCGGCATTGGCGTCGATTTCGGAGCGTTTCATGCTGCGGCGAGGACATTTCTGTCCGACGGGCCGGCGAGTGTCTACGATCTCGACAAACTCGCGATGCACGTGGAGCCATTGCGGGCATATTATGTGCCTGAAGATGCTGAACTGCGCGTCCTGCCTGTCCCCTACCCGCCATTGTTTGTCCTGCTGGTGATGCCGTTTGCCCTGTTACCGGCACACATCGGGTTTATCGCCTGGGTGAGTGTCAATGCCGGACTGGTCGCATGGGTGCTTCGGGATGTTGTCAAACGGCTGGGAGGTACCGGGTGGACAACCATTCCCACTGTGCTGCTCTCGTTACCGGTGGTGCTGGGGCTGTGGGCAGGTCAACCGGTCGGATTCCTGCTCCTGATCTTCTACAAGGTCTACCGGGCATTGGAACGCGGGGATGATCTCCGGGCCGGTCTCTGGCTCGGGTTGCTGCTGATCAAACCGCAACTTGCAATCGGCATTCTCGCCGTGCTGGTCTGGAAACGACGCTGGCATGCGTTGACCGGCGCGGTAATTGCCCGTGGAGCGGTGGCACTACTCTCCCTGTTGATTCTCGGGGCAGATGGACTGGTTACGTTCTACCGCTCGATTCTCGACCATGCCTCCGAGACTCCCGGTGCCGTTGATACATCAGGCGCAACCGAGATGATCAGTTGGCGTGGAATTGTGGCTCTGCTTGGCCAGGGACTTTCTGAACACCAGGCGCTTGCTGTGACGATTGTCCTTTCGCTTCTTACTCTGGCGGTGTTGCCGGTAATCTGGCGAGGAGACTGGCGACCAGACCAACCCCGGTTTGCCCGGCAAATGCTTGCAACAGCGATTGTCACGACCCTCGTCGGCTACGACATGCATTCCCATGGCGCGCTGATCCTGATCGTGCCGGCAATGATCCTGTTCCTGCAGGGTGACGCTCCGCCACTGGTGCGGGCAATAACGCTCATCAGCCTCTACTTGCTGCCGATCATCTCACCATTGGCGCTCATGTCGCTGATTTTTGTCGTGTTGATGGTGATCGCCCTGGCAGTGATGACTGCCGGCGAGGCAACGAAAGACCGGGCATCAGCGAATGCCGTGCCCGGTCTGGTGACGACAGAACTTCCCTAACCCGGATAGCGCGCCAGCGCGTCCTTCATGCGAGCGAGGGCTTTTTCGATGTTCTCCAGTGAGTTGGCATAGGAGAGGCGCAGGTAGCCCTTGCCCTGGTCGCCGAAGGCGGAGCCGTCGACGGCTGCGACGCCGGCCTCGGTGAGAAGGTAGTCGCCGATGTTGTCTCCATAGTGTGAGACGTTCGGGAAGACGTAGAAGGCACCGAGCGGGAGCTTGCAGGTAATGCCGGGGATGTCATTCAGGCCATCGACGATGAAGTCGCGGCGCTTGCGGAACTCGGCAACCATCTGCTCAACCGGTTCCTGCGGGCCGGTCAGCGCGGCAACACCGGCGGCCTGGGTGAATCCCGGAGTGCAGGAGTTGCAGTTGATCGCAAGGCGGGTCACCTGGGCAGCAAGGTCGGTTGGCATCACACCATAGCCCAGACGCCAGCCGGTCATGGCATAGGTCTTGCTGAACCCGTCCAGAATGACCGTGCGCTCCTGCATACCGGGGAAACTGATGATGCTCGGTTGTTCGAAATCGCCGTACACGATCTTGCGGTAGATCTCGTCGGACATCACGACAAAGTTGTGTTCCACAGCCAACCGGGCCAGTTCGGCGAGGTCGTCGTTGGTCAGGATGCCGCCGGTCGGGTTGGCCGGCGAGTTGATGATGACCAATCGGGTGCGCTCGTTGATCAGCGATTTCAGTTCGTCCATGTCGAAGCGGAAATCGAGTTCCTCACGGATTGGCAGTGGCACCGGCTTTGCGCCAGCAAAGTTAACCACCGAGCCATAGATCGGAAAGCCGGGATCGGGGTAGATCACCTCATCGCCCTCACCGGCCAGCGCCAGGATCAGGAAGAACATGATCGGCTTGCCACCGGGGGTCACGACAACATTATCCGGGGTGATCTCAACGCCCCGGGTGGCGCTCACCTCATTGGCAATCGCCTGGCGAAGCTCGGGAATACCGGCCGGCGGGGTGTAGTGCGTATCGCCGCTCCGCAGGGCCTCAACCCCGGCCTCGATAATATGGGAAGGGGTGTCGAAATCAGGTTCGCCGATCTGCAGATAGATGATCTCCTTGCCCTGGGCTGCCAGCGCCCGGGCACGAACCATGACATCAAAGGCACTCTCCGTACCCAGACGGGACATCCGCTCGGCAAATTGCAGTGGTGTTGTTGCCATCTGTTGCTCCCTCGACCTGTATATCGTCAGCAGTGAATATGCTGACGACATGGTAGCACCGGGACGTTCCAATCGGTGATCTCTCCACCCAGGGGGCGCAACGAGAGCAAGGGGGCTTTTCAGGGATGGGCTGATCGGATAGCGTATCTGGAACAGGGTGGCTATGTCGGTGAAGGATGGGGTTGCTGATGTCCGGGTTTGGGCCGTTGAACGGGGTGCGGGTGATTGATGCCGGCACGGTGATTGCCGCGCCGTATGGTGCGTCGCTGCTGGCGGATTTCGGGGCGGATGTCATCAAGATCGAAATGCCTGGTTCGGGTGACCCGGTGCGTGGGCTAACCCCGCACGTCGATGGTGTTTCGGTTCGCTGGACAGCCCTCAACCGCAACAAACGTTGCATCACGCTTGATCTACGCTCGGAAGACGGCAAGGCAGTCTTCCTGAAACTGATCGAAAAATCCGACATCCTGATCGAGAACTTCCGGCCGGGTACGCTCGACCGCTGGGGTCTGGATTACGAGACGCTGAAATCGGTCAACCCCGGCATCATTGTCGTGCGTATTTCCGGGTACGGTCAGACCGGTCCGAACAGCCAGATGGCCGGGTTTGGCACGCCGGCGACAGCATTCAGTGGTGTGACCTACCTCTCCGGGCATCCGGATTTGCCCCCGATGAGCCCACCATTCTCGCTGGCCGATTACGTTGCCGGGATGATGGCAGCACTCTCGGCGGTAATGGCGCTCTATCATCGCGAGGCCGGCAAGCAGGATGAGGGCCAGGAAGTCGATGTCACCCTCTACGAACCACTCTTCCGGATGCTGGAGTTCCTGGTCGCCGAGCATGACAAACTGGGTGTCGTCCGCGAGCGCACGCCCGGACTTTCCGGCGGGGCCAGTCCATCCGGCACCTACCAGACCGGCGACGGCAAATGGGTGGTGCTGGTGACAAGCACCGAGCGCACCTGGCAACGCCTGCCCGGAGTACTGGGACGTCCGGAACTGCTGGAAGACCCGCGCTTTGAGACCAATGCCAAACGGGTCGAGCACAGCGACCTGCTGGATGAAATCCTGATCGAGTGGTTTGGCAGTCGCAGTTATGAAGAGGCCAAGGCTGCGCTTGATTCGGCCGGTTGTCCGGTGAGCCTCGTCTATTCGATTGCCGATATCTTCAACGACCCGCACTATCAGGCGCGGGAGAACGTCATCACCGTCGACCACCCCACCCTCGGCACGGTCAAGATGCCGGGCATTGTCCCGAAGTTCTCCAGGACTCCTGGCCAGGTCGAGTTCGCCGGCCCGGAGATGGGCGCCCACAATCAGGATGTCCTCGGTGGGTTGCTCGGCTATACCGAGGAAGAGATCGCCCGTCTGCGCGAGGCGGGGACGATTTAGCCCTGTCCGTCTGCGGTTGATACCCGCTGTGCTCTATCCGGAATGATGACGCTAATGTGTCATCCCTCACTGCGTTCGGGATGACAGATCAACGTCGGTTCTCCTTGTGCGGCATTGCAAGAGTTCGCAGCGAACGCATTGCAACGCGCCCCTACCCTTGTAGAGATGATTCCGTCAGGACGAAGCCCTCGTACCCTGAGGCGGTGACCCGGTCGCAGATCTTGCGATAGTGGCCGACGCCGCCGACGTAGGGCATGAAGGTACGAGGTTTGCCGGGGATGTTGGCGCCCATGTACCAGGAACCGGCCAGCGGGTAGAGGGTGCTGTGGGCGGCTCGCTGAACTTCCTCGCCCCAGGCGGATTCGGCCTCGGCGGATGCCTCGATGGTGGCGATGTGGCGTTCGCGCAGGTAATCAATGCAGGCGGAAATCCAGTCGACGTGCTGCTCGATCGAGACCATCATGTTGGAAAGCACCGATGGGCTGCCCGGCCCGGTGATCGTGAAGAGGTTCGGGAAACCGGCTACAGCCAGACCGAGGTAGGTCTTCGGTCCCTCAGCCCACTTCTCCTTCAATGAGATGCCATCTCGCCCGCGAATGTCGATCCGGGTCAGCGTACCGGTCATGGCATCGTAGCCGGTGGCGAACACAATGACATCGAGGTCGTAGCTTGCTTCAGTGGTTCGCAGGCCGGTCGGGGTAATCTCGACGATCGGGGTCTGGCGGATATCCACCAACGTCACATGGTCGTGGTTGTAGGTCTCGTAATAGTTCGTATCCACACAGAGTCGCTTGGTACCGATCGGATGCGTGGTTGGCAGCAGTTTCCCGGCAACCTGGGGATCAGTCACTCGCTCGCGGATACGGTCGTGCACAAAAGCTGCCGCGGTATCGTTCGCTTCCTTGTTGGTATAGAGGTCGCTGAAGGCCGTCAGGAAATGGAGTCCGCCGCGCTTCCAGCTTTCCTGGAAGAGACGCTCGCGTTCCTCAGGTGAAACGGCGAAGGTGGGAGTATCACTGAAATCGACGTCGTAGCCACGTCGTGATTCCCGTGCCTTCTGCCGGTGCCAGGCGTAGTTTGCCTTTATCCGGCGTTCCTCTTCTTCATCGCGCGGCCGGTTCCAGGCCGGGATGCAGAAGTTGGCAGTGCGCTGGAACACAGTCAATTCAGCGGACTTGCTCGCAATGATCGGGATCGCCTGCACACCGGATGAACCGGTGCCAATCACCCCGACCCGTTTGCCGGTGAAATCCACCTCATGATGCGGCCAGTTGCCGGTGTGATACCAGTCACCTTCGAAAGTGTCGAGGCCGGGGATGTCCGGAACCTGTCCGGTCGAGAGGCAGCCGGTGGCCATGATGCAATAGGTCGCCTGTATCCGGTCTCCGTGGTCGGTGCGAATCTCCCAGAGGTTGGACGTCTCGTCGTAGTGTGCCGAAAGCACCCGTGTATGGAAACGAATATCCCGACGCAGGTCGAACCGGTCGGCAACGTGGTTGGCATAGGTCAGGATTTCCGGCTGGTCGGCATACCGGGCGCTCCACGACCATTCCTGCTGGAGTTCTTCCGAGAAGGAGTAGGAATAGGTCAGGCTCTCGGTGTCACAACGCGCTCCGGGATAGCGGTTCCAGTACCAGGTACCACCCACCCCGCTGCCGGCTTCGTAGACACGGACATCCAGCCCCTGCTCGCGCAGCCGGTAGAGTTGGTACATTCCGGAAAATCCTGCCCCCACGATCACTGCATCGAAGGTTGCATCCTCTGCCGGTCGTTGCCCGTTACTCATCTCTCGATCCTTCGGTTGCGTTCAGGTTCTTCCGAGGTGGTTGGTTGCAGTATAGCGGCAGCAGGACAGGATGCGGATAGACCGTCAAGCCGGAGTTATCACCCGAATCTTGCCCACTGAAACGGCATAATCCCGCAAATTCGATGTACGAAACGCGCAATTCTTTCCAACCTGTACTACGATGCGCGGACGATCAGGTGTATTCAAGGGAGGGACCTCAACGATGGCTGGCGAAATTCTCAATAAACTGAGATGGCGCAACATCGGGCCTCACCGTGGTGGCCGTGTGCCGGCAGTAGCCGGCGACCCGGTCAATCCGGCGGTGTTCTACTTCGGAGCGTGTGCCGGCGGTGTCTGGAAAACCGACGACGCCGGTTCCCACTGGTACAACATCTCCGATGGCTACTTCACCACGGCCTCAATTGGCGCACTGGAAGTGTGCCGGGCCGATCCGAATGTCATCTACGCCGGCACCGGCGAGGCAAACATCCGGAGCAACGTTTCCCACGGCGACGGTGTCTACAAATCCACCGATGCCGGCAAGACCTGGAAGAATGTCGGGCTGAAGGAGACGCGCCACATCGGCGAGATTGTCTCCCATCCGGACGACGCAAACCTGGTCTACGTTGCCGCCCTTGGTCACGCCTGGGGACGCAACAGCGAACGCGGTGTGTTCCGTAGCCAGGACGGCGGCGAAACCTGGGAGCAGGTGCTCTACAAGAGCGACGGCGCCGGGGCTATCTCGATCACGATGGACCCGGATAACCCGCGCATCCTCTACGCAGCCATCTGGCAGGTGCAGCGCTACCCGTGGTCGATCGAAAGCGGCGGGCCGGAATCCGGCATCTGGCGCACCACCGACGGCGGCGATACCTGGGAAGACATCACCAACAACCCCGGACTGCCGAATGAGCCGGTGCTCGGCAAGATCGGCATCTCGGCATCTCCGGCACGGCCGGGTCGCGTCTGGGCGCTGATCGAGGCCGACAAGGGCGGCATGTATCGCTCGGACGACTACGGCGCAACCTGGGAATACACCAGCGACGATCCCGCGCTTCGCACCCGGCACTGGTATTACACCCACGTTTACGCCGACCCGGGCAACCCGGAAGCGGTCTGGGTGATGGAACAACGACTGCTGAAGTCGATTGACGGCGGCAAGTCGTGGGTTACCGTGCCGACACCACACGGCGATAACCACCATATGTGGATCGACCCGCTCGATCCGGACCGCATCATTGAAGGCAACGATGGCGGGGCGGTTATCAGTTTCAATGGTGGCAAGACCTGGTCGACGATCATGAACCAGCCGACGGCGCAGTTCTATCACGTCACGGTCGACAACCAGGAACCGTATTATGTCTACGGTTCGCAGCAAGATAACTCTGCGATGCGGCTGCCGAGCATCGGATTCAATGGCTCGATCAACTGGCGCGATTATCAGGTCCCCGGTGGTGGCGAGAGTGGTCACATCGCCGTGAAGCCGGTGCCGCCGTATACCGTTTTCGGTGGTTCGGTTGGTAGCGGTCTTGGTCACGGACGGTTCCGCGCCTGGACCCCGAGCACCGACCAGACCCGCAACATCACGGTCTGGCCGGAGTTCTATGGCTTCTCCTCGCCGACCAAAATCCACAAGTATCGCTTCCAGTGGACCTTCCCGGTGGAGATTTCCCCACACGACCCGGAGAAGCTCTACGCCACCTCAAACCACGTCCATGTTTCCTACGACGAGGGCGGCAGCTGGGAAGTGATCAGTCCGGATCTCACCCGTAACGATCCCGCGCACCAGGAACTTTCCGGTGGCCCGATCTCGTCGGAGAATGTCGGTGCGGAAGCCTATGGCACGATCTTCGCCTTCAAGGAATCGCCGCACGAAAAGGGTGTGCTCTACTCCGGCTCGGATGACGGCCTGATCTACATCTCGAAGGACGATGGCAAGACCTGGGACGAGATCACCCCGCCGGAAGATGTGCTGCCGAATCCGGCTGCGAACCCGGCCCGGATCAGCACGTTCGACGTCTCGCCGCACAAGCCGGGCACACTCTATGTGGCGGCAAACCGCTACCAGCACGACGACCGGGCACCGTACCTGCTGAAGACCGACGACTACGGCCAGACCTGGACCCGGATTACCAACGGTATTCCGGATGATGACTACACCCGCGCCCTGCGCGAGGATGTCACCGTACCGGGCATTCTCTATGCCGGCACGGAAACCGGCATCTATGTCTCGCTGGATGACGGCGCCAACTGGACCCGGATGCAGGGCAACTTCCCGGTGGTCCCGGTTCACGACCTGGTGGTCAAGGGCACCGACCTGGTGGTGGCCAGCCACGGCCGCAGCTTCTGGATTCTGGATGACCTCACCCCGATTCACCAGCTGAAGGAAGGCGTTGCCGCCGGCAACAAGCTCTACAAGCCGCGCGATACCGTCCGCTACCGCTACAACGCCGGTTTCGGCCAGGAGCCGTCGCTGGATTACGTTGGCTACCGGGCATCCGGCCCGGTGACGGTCGATTCGCAGCTGGTGCGCAATGCAGACGGCGAACTGGAAACCCGGTTGCTCAATGCCGGCGAAAACCCGCCGGATGGTGTGATCATCTACGTTGACCTGGCCGGCAAGCCGGAAGGTGAAGTGAAACTGACCATCCGCGACAGCGAGGGCAATGTGGTGCGCACCCTCTCGACCGAGGCATCCGCGCCGGCCAACAAGATCAAGCTCAAGGCCGGCAGCAACCGGGTCATCTGGGACATGAAGGGTGAAGGCGCTGTTGCCCGCAAGGCAGACGCCCAGGCTGGTCAGCGTGCCCAGATGATGATTGCCGGTACCGCTCCGAAGGTGCTTGCTGGCGATTACACCGTCGAACTGGAAGTAGGCGGGGAAACCCAGACCCAATCCTTCTCGATCGTGCCCGATAACCGTCTCCCGGTGACCGCCGAGGACCTCAAGGCGCAATACGACCTCAAGGTCAAACTGCGCGACGAGATCTCGAAGGCACACGAAGCCCTCAACTCACTCGAAAGCATTCGCGAACAGGTTGAGGCATGGACGGCCCGCGCCAACGACGAGGAAATCTCCGCCGCTGCCGAGGCACTGAAGGAGAAGATCAGCCAGCAGGAAGACAAGCTCCGCATCTCCCCACGCACCCAGGCCAAGGGTGGCGAGAACGGTCTGCGCGAGAAACTGGCAGTGCTTTCGCTGGCGATCGACGAATCCGACCACGCCCCGACCGCCCAGGCATACGAGGTCTACAACAACCTGTCAGAAGACCTCGTTTCGGTCGGCCATGCGGTCAGCCAACTGGTCAACAACGACGTCGGCGCGTTCGTCGAACAGTTGAAGTCCAAGGGCATCCCGCTGATCAGCGCCTGACGCTGATCAAGGAAACCCACTGCGCACAGGCTGGCCCCGGATATCCGGGGCCGGCTTTTCCTTCTGCCCGGCGACGCTGGTATGGATTGCACCGGATCGCATAATTACCCGGAGAGAAACACATCCTGAAACCGGACAGGGGATACATGATGACGGAGCGGGACGCCATCCTTCGCTGGCAGGCACTTGCCGAAAAGATTCAGCCCGGCAGCACGCTGGTTAGCCATCGGTCACTCAGTGGCGGGGTGTCGGCCCAGACATCGGCCATCGAGATTGCCCACCCCGACGGGACGGTGGAGCGCCTGGTGGCCCGGATGCATGGCGAAATCGACCGGGCGGCCAATCCGCACATCGCCCGGGACGAGTTCCACCTGCTCTCCCTGCTCAAGCAACACGGTCTCGCTGTTCCGGCACCCCGCTTTCTGGATGACTCCTGCGAGATCTTCCCGTTGCCGGTGCTGGTGATTGAAATGGTGGATGGCCAGCCCGACCTCGATCCGGACGATGCCCGCGACCACGCCATTCAGGCGGCCCGTGAACTGGCCAGAATTCACACCATTCCCGATTCGCCGGAGTTGTCGTTCCTGCCCCACCCGGGCATAAACATCCCGCCTGCACCGGAAAAACTCGACATCTCCATGCACGAGGACCGCATTCGCGAGCCGCTGGAAGCTCACCGGCCGGAGCGGCAGATCAACAGCAGCACCCTGCTGCATGGTGATTACTGGCCGGGCAACTTCCTCTGGAAGGATGACCGGCTGGTGGCGGTGGTTGACTGGGAAGACGCCCGGGTGGGCGACCCGCTTTCCGATCTTGCCAATGCCCGTCTGGAGCAGTATTTCAACCACGGGCGCAAGGCGATGGAAGCGTTCACCGAACACTATCTCTCGCTGAACGACCTTGACCTCAGCCATCTGGCCTGGTGGGAACTCCGCTGCGCACTGAACTTCTGCGGAAAGATTTCCGGTTGGGGGCTGGACGAGGACGAAGAGTCCCGCATCCGCCGCCGCCACTCCCGCCTCGTCGAGCGTGTACTGGAACGTCTCCCGGGGTAAGTCCGTGCGACACAGTCAATACCCCGGGGTTGAACGAGGAGCAGCACCCTTTCGTTGTCATCCTGAGCGAAGTCGGCGGAGTTTTGACACAACGTCCGTTCTTCCGTCATGACTCCGGCGGACAGAGATCCTTCGACTGCACTTCGTTCCGCTCAGGATGACAATGAAAGGGTGCTGCTCCCTGGTTTGGCATCGTGGGTGTTGGCAGCGGACGCATTGGAATGCGTCCCTACCCTTTCGGGGACGACCTCATCCGAACCGGACTTCGGGGACTGCGCGGTCTGCAGGTGTGGCGTCGAGATTGAACGAGTCTGCATGTTTGAAGCCCATGAGGCCGGCAAACAGCACGGCAGGGAAGACCTCCCTGGCGGTGTTGTATTCCATGACCGCATCGTTATAGAACTGCCGGGCAAACCCGATCCGGTTTTCGGTGGATGACAGTTCTTCCTGCAACTGCATCATGTTCTCGGTCGAACGGAGTTGCGGGTAGTTTTCGGCCACGGCAAACAGCGAACGAAGCGCCGAGGTGATCTGGTTTTCGGCATCAGCTCGCTGGGCAACATTGTCCCCGGCGGCCATCGCCCTGGCCCGGGCGTTGGTTATCTCGGTCAACACCCGGCTTTCGTGATCCAGATAGCCCTGAACAGCATTCACCAGATTGGGGATCAGGTCGGCCCGGCGCTTGAGTTGCACATCAATCTGGCTCCAGCCATTCCGGACCTGATTGCGCAACCCGACCAGACGGTTGTAGATCACAACGATAAACAGCACCACCAGAAGCGCCAGCGCTCCCAGTGCTATCAGGATGATCAGGGCTACTTCCATACCGTTACCGCTTTCCCTTCGTACACCAGATTTCGGACGAACTGTCGCAATGCCCTACCCGCACTCCTCCTTACGGTGACAACCAGACGGCCAGGCCATAGACCACCATCATCAGCATCCCGCAGAAGAAGATGCTCAACGCCATCAACAGCACCAGCGCCACGCCCAGCAACACGACCACCAGCAGGGACAAGGGGATAAAGATGAGCGCCAGCAGTGCGTTGCGCCCCTTGCCACCGCCGGCACGACCCACGGACATATCGATTTCCTCGATAGTGGCGCCCATACGGCGTAGCGCCCGCAGCCGCCGGTTCAATGGAGGATGAAAGTTGACGACCGAACCACTCCCGCTACCACTGAACGAACCGGTTCCGGCGTAGTGTTCGGAAACCATTGCTGCCTGGGTCATCCTGCCGGCCGATTGCTCACGGATCATCGCGACGGCCCGGGCATTCATCGCTTCCGGCCCGACCACAAACATCGGCGCTGCCCAGTGCCCGCCGGGTATCACCCCGCCACGGGCCACCAGCCCAACCAGTCCTTTGGCTATTCCATCCGGATTACGGGTGAACTGCACCGCCGAGGCGTCGGACAAATACCGGCGTCGCCGCCAGAGCAGGGCGATCATCGGCTCGAGCAGGAAGGGGATGACGATCATCAGGGCAATCTGCGGCAGCATCGTCCCGAGGTAATAAGGCAGCAACAGAATCGCCACCGTCGAACGAGCCGCATAGCCCACACCCCAAACCACGTACTTCCACTGGTAGATGATGATCAGCAAGGCAATGGCGGCCAGGAACGCAACGCCCAGCCAGAACAGCGCCATCGGCAGGTTGCCGATCGCGGTGAATACAAATCCGCCAATCACCAGCGCCGGGAAGACATACAGCAACTGCACCCGCGGACCCCGGCGTTGACCGGGATTCCCGGAGCTATCGGTGAGGGTGTTCATGTCGTCGTCTTCGTTTTCCCAGAAACTGCGGGAGAGCATCCCGGAGACTGCCTGGGCTTCGCCGGCCGTCTGACGGCTGAAGACATAGCGCAAGATCCGCCAGAACATCCGTCGCGCTGCCCGGCTGATCGGTATTTTCAGCAACACTGCCGCCAGCCCGAACGTCTCGAACACCGCCAGAATCGAGCGGGCGCCACGCAGGTCGCCATTCCCGATCGAGGCAACAAGGTTGGCCAACACTCCCTGGGTTGAATCACGGTCAAGGTCGTCCAGCAAGGCGCGGGAGACGACCAGCGTGGCATCACGCGGCCCGGAGCCGACCACTGCAGCATTGGCCACGTTGGAATCCAGCAGCATCACCCGTGGGGCAGGCATCCCGGCAGCAATGGCGAGTTCCTCAACGACATTGACCAGCTGGCGTTCCTCGAAATCGCCGGGACGTGGATCGCGTGCTCCAAGTGTCAGCAGTACCCCGCCGGCACCACCCTTGCGGAACAGTGCCCGCAACATCACCCAGCAACCGAGCATGAAGAGCATCCCCGGTACAAGCCAGACCACGGCGGCGCGCACCAGCAGATCGAGTGGAATCCGGCCGACATCGCCTTCGACCACACCGGCCGTCGCCGGGTCATCCAGCGAATCGACCACATCCATCAACACCCGGCCAGAGGAGATGTAAAAGTCCCAGACCTGCTCCGGCACCGGCACCACCTTGCCGGCAGCCCAGGTCAACACCACCGCGAGGGCAAAGAGGACAGGAGTGAGGGCGATACTCATCGGGATGCCGGTCACCAGCGCGGCCAGGGCAGAGACAAATGCCAGACGCCATGTTGCCCGGCGGTGCCGTCGCTGGGCCTTGCGGAAGCTCTCGCGGTTTTCCGGCCCCGGCACCGGTGCCCACCCTGCCGCACGTAGCGGGTCCACACCGGCAGCAATCTGCGCCCCGCATTGTGTGCAAAACAACGTCCCCGCCGGGTGTTGCCACCCGCAGGTCCGGCATACAACGCCGGCAGCACGATCCGCTACCATCTCCGGTTATCCACAGACGTATGGCTGGTCGAGACGGAGAACGCTCGCGAGCATGAGGGGCCTCGATACCTGCTACCTCTTGAATGACAGTCGTACCCGCAGTCTACCGGTTTCGCCCTATCGGTCAAGCCACCCCGCTACCTGAACGTGCGACCGGCGAGATCCCTCGACTTCGCTCGGGATGACAGTCTGAACTCTCGGGATGACAGTCTGAACTCTCGGGATGATAGTTTGAACTCTCGGGATGACAGTTTGAACTTCGGCTGGTCTGATTGGACGCCCGGGTATGTACGGCGGACGCATTGCAAATGCGCCCCTCCCCCCGGTGGAGGAAGGGGCGGCGGGCATGAGGGGCCGGAGCTAGCGGTCCAGGACGGCGCGGGTGAGGAAGGCGTCGCTCTTCCAGGCGTCGTCGAGGATAGTGGAGACCTTGCGCCAGCCGTGACCTTCGCCGGGGTAGGTGTGATATTCAACATCCTTGCCGGCGGCCTTGAGGGCAGCAGTCATCTTGTCCATCTCGGAGCGGTGGCAGACGATATCCTCCTCGCCCTGAAGGATCAGCAGCGGGTTGACCACATCATTCACAAAGTTGATTGGCGAGCGGTCATGATACAGCTCAGGGAGCTGCCCACCGGTGCCACCCATCAGTTTGGCGAGGTAGTGCTTCTCGAAGACCCAGGTCTTCTCATGGAATGAGAGCAGATCGGCAATGCCAAAGCGGCAGATGCCGGCCTTGAAGAAGGTTGGGGCCTTGGTCAGGCAGATCAAGGTGCTGTAGCCACCGGCGGAACCACCGGTCGCCACTACCCGGCCGGGATGAACCAGACCGCGGGCAATGACCGCCTCGGCACCGGTGACGTAGTCATTCAGGTCACCGCCGCCCCAGTCGCCATAGAGCCGCTCCATGAACTCGCGTCCATAGCCCTTCGAGCCACGATAGTTCGGCACCAGCACGAGGTAGCCTCGCTGGACGAGATACTGGATCCACGGCGTCCAGTTCTGCATTGATTGACCAACCGGGCCGCCATGAATGAAGACCATCAACGGATGCTCGCCCGGGCGCTGTTCTTCCGGGGTGAAGAGCATCCCCTCGATAGTCAGTCCGTCGGTCGATGACCAACTTATGACTTCCGGCAGCACCAGGTTGCCACCGAGGACACCTCCGGTCGCGCTTTGGGTCAGTTGCCGGCGGCTGCCATCCAGCCCGATAAGCCAGAGATCCGGCGGCAACAGCGGCGATTCGAAGGTGCAGAGGATCGTCTCCTCGTCGATCCAGTTCAGGTCACCATGCACACCCGGTTCGCTGGTAATCTGGCGGGTCTCACCGTTCTCCCAGACGTGAATCTGCGTTTCACAATTTGAACTAACGGCGTAGGCAATCTTCGAACCATCCGGCGACCACGCCGGCGAACGGTGGTCAGACTGCTGATCGACCAGGCAGGTCGCTTCCGAGCCATCAGCTCGCATTCGCCAGAGATTGGGATAGCCATTCTGCCGGTCCGAGACGAAAAGAATGTATTGGCCATCCGGCGACCAGGACGGCCAGTTGTTCGCGACCCGGCTGCCACCAGCAACGGTCGTCCGCTCCCCGGTTTCCGGGTTGGCTACGATGATCGCAATCTCATCCCACGGCATATCGTAGTGCGGCCAGCGGACATAAAGCAGCAACCGACCATCCGGCGACCACTTGGGGTTGGAGACATAGCCGTCATCATCCGGGTCGCTGATTTGCCGGGTCCAGGTGCCATCAAGGGAAGATACAAAGATGTCGACCGTTTCGCCGCGCTCGGCGACGAACGCAACCCGGGTGCCATCCGGGGAGACGGCCGGGGAATGATGGTTGCCGGCAGCTTCATCCCGTGTCGACGCCTTCCCTCCACGTGCCGGGACACTCCAGAGCTTGCCCTCGCGAGTGGATGCGTAGACGATCCGCTGGCTGTCGGGAGTCCAGGCAATCGGGAACGCCTGTCGCTGGCCGGGGTCGGCCCCCTGCGGGGCAGCGACATCGGTCACCTGCATCGCCGGGCCATCCAGTGGCATGACCTGGATATCGTTGCGGCCATCGTAACTGCGCAACCAGGCGACGCTCCTGCGGTCCGGTGAGACCACCGGCACACTCACCCGGGGAATGTACGCCCACGCTTCCGGCGTGAGTTCAGGCTCCCAACGCCCCGGTTCCTTGCTCCAATGCCCGGCCGGTGTCGACATCGTTACTGCTCCCTCACTCTGGCTCACGGTCAGATTCATGTAGCCCCATTATCCACATCCCCGGTCTTCCGGGTATGGCAAGGCTACGGTGTGAACACCGCTCCATGAGCGCGTTTCGGAGGCAGGAACTAGTCCGTGGGCTGCCAGTCGGAGGTATCCGGAGTGACAGGGCGGTTGCGAAGATCGACACCGGCACGGGGGAGACGCAGACCGCGGCGGCCCTGCTCCATCTGGGTGCCGGTGAGGTATTCCTCAAGCCGCTGCGCAGCAATAACCAGTGCGGTGCGGGCTTCCATCGCAACCTGGTGAACCTGCTGGTCCTGGGCATTGGCAAACTCGGCGATCGAGTTGTATTCAGTGACCTTGCGATTGGCGCGGGCGATGGCCTCGGCCACGACCGGTGGCATGCCAGGGAACAGCCACTGGGCGTTATCCAGCGCCCGGCGATCGAACGGCGCCCACGACCAGATCACCGTGGTTTCATCGACCATGAGGGCGTTCAGGCGCATCTCGCCAACCACAGAACGCAGGGCTGCACGCTCATCTTCGGCGATAAAAATCTGGGCTTCCGGGCGAACCGGGCGTGCAGCCTCGATGCGGGCAAGGTTGCGCCGGGCAAACCAGTAGACGACCAGACCACCGAGCACAATCCCGGCCAGAACGGCCACAAGTGGAATCCACCAGTCCATGATTGTGTCCATCACTGATCCGGCTGCCCTTTCTTCATACGCTTTCCAGAGTGTATCCGGAATTTGCCTCAAAGTCACACCAATCTCCGGACAGGTTCGCCCTGCCGGAGTCAAGACCGGGAACAGTTGGGATGTTGGACAACCGGACGGTTCGCTAGTGCCTGGTCAGGCGTTCGGCAAGTGACTTGCCATTGGGAGCGATGCCGGTAGCTTCGGCCTTCCGGTCGAGTTGCTCAAAACTGCGCTGCACTGCCCGGACCCCGATGTAGCGGAATGGTTCCGGCTCCCAGGAGGGCCCCTTGCGATTGATAAACGCCAGGTTGGTGAGATTGCTGTCGGTATCGGTGATCAGGTCCGCCAGAATCCGGCCGAACAGATTGGATGGCCCGACACCGGTGCCGGTATAGCCATAGGCAGCGGCCATGCCTTCTGCCGGGTCAAAGGAAACCGTCGGCACATAATCCCGCGGCCAACCGAGCGGCCCGCCCCAACTGTGGGTAAAGCGCACATCCTTGAGCATCGGGAACCAGGCCCGCACATCATCCTGCAACATCTGCAGGGTGTCAGGATGCCGGTCATACTCCGGTTTGATCTTCGAGGCGAAGTGGTATGGCGCACCGCGACCACCAAAGAGAATGCGGCCATCGCTGGTATGGGTCAGATATTTCACCATGTTGGTCGCCGAGGAGAGGCCCTCGCGTGCTTCCCAACCGATCTCCTGCCACTCCTTCGTCGAGAGCGGCTCGGTCAGGGTAATCAATGAATAGACCGGCAGCACCTTTCGCCGGAGACTGGGGAACTGTGACAGCCAGGATTCGCCGGCCAGCACAATGACTTTCGCCCGGGCATGGCCACGGGCGGTATGCAAGACCGGATAGGCGCCGGTGGTGTAGCCCGTTACCCGGGTCTGCTCGTAGATCGTGGCACCATGCCGCTCAACTGCACGGGCCAGGCTACGGGCCAGTTTGGCCGGGTGAATCTTCGCGCCACGACGATTGAAGTGCCCGCCAACTGCGCCGGCGACCGATACGCGCTCGGCTACCTGGTCGGCATCCAGGACCTCGGATTCATCACCAAAGCCGAACTCTTCCATTGCCCGCTGGTCGTTGATCAACGTCTGCATCTGATAAGGCTGCCGGGCAAGCCGCATATAGCCACCACGAACGTAATCGAAATCCATGTTCTCCCGGGCAGCGACCGCCTCGATCTCGTCGATCACCGTGTTGATGGCAGTCTGCAGATCAATCGCTTCCTGCCGGCCGAACAGGCTGGCGTAGCGCTTGATGCCAACCGGGAAACGATTACCGAGTGTTCCGCCATTCCGTCCGGACGCTCCGAAGCCGGCAATCTCACGTTCCAGGATGGCGATCTTCAACGAGGGATCTCTCTGGAGCAGATAATAGGCCGTCCAGAGGCCGGTGAATCCGGCTCCGAGAATGGCGATATCGACGTCGATCGACCCGTTCAACGACGGGCGTGGTGTCAGATCATCCCCACTGGTCTCCAGCCAGAAACTGGTCAGCGCGTAGTTGCTTCCCACCGGTACTCCCCCTGTCAGCCTCATCAATGTGTGTTGCTACCGGCAGCGTAGCGTGAATCGGGCGGCATGGAAAGATGCGTCATCTGCACCGCCAGAAGTCCGATATTGCACATGATGTCAATTATTCGTATGCCATTAGGTTTCCTGTGAAATGCATAAGTATCCCGGTGATTGACACGGAAAAAAGCGCCATCTATAACCAAAATAATGCTCCGGTACGTTGTGGATAATGTCGCCACAACGACATACCATGCCTTTCGGCTTTCCAGCTCCGGTAAGCTGAAGAGGCGTGCATCAGGATCTCGACGGCCGGAGTCTTCGTAACGGGCGAGCCGGGTAGCAAACGGGCTGCTCCTATCTTCCGCTGACTGATGGTTGTTGATCCAGTCAACGGCATCCGAAAGGAGGGCTGGGAGGTCAGGGTCCCCTGGAATCGTGTGCAGTGTTGTGAAGGGAAGTCAGAATGAGACGAGTGCTGGCGCTCGCGCTGACACTGATGCTGGCATTGACCAGTATGGCCAGTGTAGCAGCGCAGTCCGGCCCTTCTACCGACCGGGTAGATCCGGTCGAGGGCTGTGAATATTTTGAGGAAACGGGCCACAACCTTTGTGGCGTCTTCCTTGAATACTGGAACGCAAACGGTGGTCTGCCGATCTTCGGCTACCCGGTCACCGAAGCATTTGAAGAAGAGAACTGGGACACCGGCGAGGTGTACACAGTTCAGTATTTCGAGCGCGAACGGCTCGAACACCACACCGCGCTGGCCGGCACTGAATATGAAGTGCTGCTGGGCCGTCTCGGCAACGAGGTCATGCTGAAGCAGGGCCGCTTCTGGCGCGATGCCGAGCGCAGCGATCCTTCGGAAGAGAACTACTTTGCCGAAACCGGATTCGCCGTTCCGCAGGTCTTCCTCGACTACTGGAAGAGCTACGGCCTTGATCTTGGCGACCCCGGCATTTCCTTCCGTGAATCGCTGGCCCTCTTCGGCTATCCGATCTCGAAGGCCGAAATTGAAACCAACTCCTCCGGCGATACGGTCCTGACCCAGTGGTTCGAGCGCGCCCGCTTCGAACACCACCCGGACCACGCCGAGGAATACCAGGTGCTGCTCGGCCTGCTGGGCAACGAAATCCTGGATCTCGACGGTGGCGAAGAGCCGGTCGATCCGGAACCACAGGTTGTCCTGACCACCATCACCAATGATGTCAACCAGCCACGCCACCTGAGCGTCGGCGCGGACGGTGCAATCTATGTCGCCAATGCCGGCATGGGCGGCGATGCCTGCGTCGAGTTCACCGCTCCGGAAGAGGGCGACGACAATGGTGACGGTGAAACCGACGGCGAAAATGGCGACGGCGAAACCGACGGCGAAAACGGTGACGGTGATACCGACGGCGAAAACGGCGACGGCGAAACCGATGGCGAAAACGGCGACGGTGATACCGACGGCGAAAACGGCGACGGTGATACCG
>CAYWXR010000026.1:0-18547 GCA_964462545.1 uncultured Thermomicrobiales bacterium | reverse complement strand
GGCGAAAACGGCGACGGTGATACCGACGGCGAAAACGGCGACGGTGATACCGGCGACGAAAACGGCGACGGCGATGAAGAAGGAACCGACCTGCAGCAGGACGACGACTCGGTCGAAGTCTGCATGGGCAACTCCGGTTCAATCACCCGCATCGCTGATGGCGAAGCCGAAGTCATCGTGAGTGGCCTCCCGTCCCTCTATGCCGGCGATGCTGTTGGCCTGCATGATGTTGTCGTGACTGAAGAAGGCGACATCTATGGCGTCTTCGGCTTCGGTCTTGGCTTCACTCCGGAGCACCGCGCCATGCTGGGTGCCGGCGGGGAAGTCTTTGGCCAGCTCGTACATATTGCCGGGGATGGCACGCTGACTCCGATTGCTGACCTCCTCCAGTTCGAATTCGACAACAACCCGGATGGCGCCCCGGCGCCGGATTCCAACCCCTACGCTGTGGTGATGGATGGCGACGACTTCATCGTTGCCGATGCCGGCGCAAATGCACTGCTGCGCGTCACCATGGAAGGTGAGATCTCCGTGATCGCAACCTTCGCACCGCAGATGGTGGCTGCTCCGCCGTTCCTGGGCCTGCCGGAAGGCACCCAGATCCCGGCCGAGTCCGTGCCGACGCACGTCGCTATTGGCCCGGATGGCAACTACTACGTCAGTGAACTCACCGGCTTCCCGTTCCAGGTCGGCAGTGCCCGCATCTGGAAGGTGACTCCGGACGGTGATGCCGAAGTGATCGAAACCGGCTTCACCAACATTGGCGCTATCGCCTTCGACAGCGAAGGCAACCTGCTGGTGCTGGAAATCCTGGCCGGTGGCCTGCTGGCTGCTGACCCGGAAAACCCGGCAACCACTGCGGGCCAACTGACCCGCATCAGCACGGACGATGTCCACGAAGTGCTGGCGGGCGGCGCACAGGGTCTGGCCTTCTCGACCGGTCTGGCCGTCGATGGTGATGACACCATCTACGTTGCCAACCTCGCGGTCGTCCCTGGTGCCAACCACGTTGCCATGGTCGAATGGATCATTCCTGAGGAGTAATCCTCACGGACGTTCCCGGTAGACTACAGCAACCAACGAACCACCCCGGCCAGTTTGGTCGGGGTGGTTTCTTTCCTGACACCTCCAGGCACGCATTGCAACGTTGTTGCCTCCTGCGGGTATGATAAAGATCAGCATCAGCAACGATTCCAGACTTCCGGCAAACAATGCGTGCAACCGTGTCTGCAAATGCGTATGTTTGTCCGGGCTTGTGGTGATGTATCCGGGGAGGTGGACCTTGTTTCTGAGGATGCTCTTCGACGAGAAGCTGGCCCAATCAAGTTATCTGGTGGCCTGCCAACGCACCGGTGAGGCACTGGTGATCGACCCGAACCGGAACCTGGAACAGTATCTGGACCTCGCATCCAGCGAAGGATTCACGATCAGCGCAGTTACGGAAACCCACATCCATGCCGATTTCGCCTCCGGCGCTGCCGAACTCGCAGAGCGAACCGGTGCAACGCTCTACCTTTCCGATGAGGGTGATGCAGACTGGAAATACGGCTTTGCAGAAGCAACCGGGGCGTCACTGGTGCACGATGGCGATATCATCCCGGTCGGGAACATCCGGCTACAGGTGGTTCATACACCCGGCCATACTCCTGAGCACATTTCCTTTATCCTGACCGACAAGGCGGTTGCCGATCAACCGATGGGCATCTTCAGTGGTGACTTTGTCTTCGTTGGCGATGTCGGACGCCCGGACCTGCTGGAGACCGCCGCCGGACTGGCCGGCACCATGGAAACGGGCGCTCGCCAGTTGTTCGCCTCGCTGCAGAAGTTCCGGGAACTGCCGGATCACCTGCAGGTGTGGCCCGGTCACGGTGCCGGCAGCGCTTGTGGCAAGGCTCTCGGGGCTGTGCCGCAAAGCACCGTCGGCTACGAAAAACTCTTCAACTGGGCCCTGAACATTGACGACGAGAACGAGTTCGTCCGGCAGGTGACATCCGACCAGCCTGAGCCTCCAACCTATTTCAAGGAGATGAAGCGGATCAACCGCGACGGTGTTCCCCGGGTCGCAGACGCAACGCCACCGGAACGGCTCGGCCCGGAAACCCTGACAGACCAGATCAAACTCGGTCTGCGGGTGATTGATATCCGGCCGGCCGATGTTTTCGCCGCCGGTCATGTGCCGGGCACGATCAACATTCCCTATGGCAAGGCGTTTATTACCTGGGCAGGTTGGCTGGTTTCCTATGAGGAACCGTTTGCCCTGATCGTCGATGAGGGCAGCCTGATGGATGTCGTGCGGGACCTGCAACTGATCGGTCTTGATGACATCGCCGGATACTGGACACCGGAAGACCTGGCTGGCCAGCAGATGGACACCACCGAACAACTCTCTGCCGCCGGGGCCAGCACCCGCATTGAACGCGGCGATGTCACACTGCTCGATGTCCGTGGGTCAGCGGAATACCGCGAGGGCCACATCAGTGAGGCAATCCATATCCCGCTCGGGTACCTTGAGCAACGGATCGACGAGGTGCCGGACGACAAGGCGATCATCGTCCACTGCCTCAGCGGCTACCGCTCGGCCATCGCTGCCAGCATCCTCCACGCTCACAACCGTGGCCCGGTCATCAACATGTCCGGCGGCTACCAGGCCTGGACCGCCGCCGACTTGCCGGTGGAACGGTAGGACCGTTCCTCACCCGGGATGTGCAGGATGTTCATCCCGAAGGGTATTTGTCATCCCGAACGGAGTGAGGGATCCGTGACCACGGAGCTACGGATCCCTCCTTCGCCGGGATGACATGAAGAGTTGGCCGGCCACTGGTTGAACAATCAGGACGTTCACCGCGAACGCAATACAATGCGCCCCTACCCCTGCGGGAACATCCCGTGGCCAGAGGACGCAGGTGACCGCTAATCCTCCAGGGGGATAAAGATCGAGATACGTTCCTCGTCGGAAGTGCTGCGGGTAATGTGGCCCTTGCCGGTGGTATCGTCGGCGAGCATGATCGTGCCAGGGCCGATCTGGCGGATTTCACCATCGCTGGCCTCAACCTCGGCATGACCGGAGAGAGTAATCACAAACTGCCGCGCCGGGGCGTTGTGCCAGTCGATGAACTGGTCGGCCGTGCTGGTCCGGAAAATAACTCCCCTGGCCGGAATGAGATCGGTGAGGGAAGAATCCCACTTGCTGTTCGTCATCTCGAACTCGAGGTCCTCAAAGTGGGTTTCACCATCTGCATCGGCATAGATACGGAAATACTTCACCAGGTCATCCCTTTCAACATTCCGGTCAGCAATCTGCCGACAGTATAGGATAGGGATGACAGAACGCTGGCCGATTGCGGGAACGGGAGCCGACCCTGACAACTGCCCAATTGCTGATCTTGCTGCTGTTCCTGGCGATTATCGTGCCGTTGATTGGCTATCTCTATGGCCGCCAACGGCGCTGGATATCAGCGGCCGGGTGGCTGCTGCTGCTTGGTGGTCAGGTGGTCCTGATGATCGGCGGCGGCGAATGGTTTGCCTGGGGTGGCCTGTTCTGGCTGACCGTCTCCGGCTTCGGCATCATCCTCGTGATTGTCGACCTGCTCACCAGCCGCAGCAGACAGAACGGCAACTGATCGCCCTGGCAGGCATTGCTGGTTGCTGTTAGAAGAGGATGCCCTCGAACAACGCCATCCCGCCGGCACAAATGCAGCAGATAACCAGCAACGCGATCACCAGGATGATCAGACACCCCCGGTTATTGCTGCTGGTGACATAGACCCGCGCCTGGCTGACATACGTGGTGGGAAACGAACCGTCCGGCCGCTCCTCGCTAACAACCACCTCGGCCTCATCGCCGGTGACGTCGATGATGACCGGATCATTCGGGAGATCCTCGCGCAGACGTGCACCGCACGATTCGCAGAACACTGCGCTATCCGGATTTCGAACACCGCAATGCCGGCAAACGGTCACCTGCGGACCTCCACTTCAGTCTCTGCAACCGAAACGAGAATACCACGGGCGGCGGATCGCCCGTGGTATCAGGAGATGGCCTGGTTGAAAGTTTACGACTCCAGTGGTGGTTCCGCGTCGACCCTGGGGGTTTCCTTGATCAGCACCGATGCCAGCACCGAACCACCGATCAGAATAACGATCGCTGCCAGTGAGATGGCGATCGGAATGTGCCAGATGTCGGTCAGCACCATCTTCACACCAACGAACATGAGGACCAGTCCAAGCCCCACTTTCAGGAACCGGAACATGTCCATCACGCCTGCCAGCAGGAAATAGAGCGACCGCAAGCCGAGAATCGCGAAGACGTTGGAGGTGTAGACAATGAACGGATCATCGGTAACAGCGAAGATGGCCGGCACCGAGTCGATCGCGAAGACCAGGTCGGTTGCCTCAACCATCACCAGCACTGCCAGCAACGGAGTGGCCAGACGTTTGCCATGCTCGATCACGGTGAACGACTGACCACGGTAGGTTTCGGTCATTGGCACGAAACGCCGGAAGATCTTGAAGACCCGGCTCTCTGCCGGATCCATGTGGACATCGTTTTCCTTGAGAATCCGGAAACCGGTGAAGACCAGGAACAGACCGAAGACGTAGATGATGATGTGGAAGCGGTCCAGCAGGGCAGCACCAAGGAGAATAAACGCCAACCGCATTACCAGCGCGCCGAGAATACCCCAGAAGAGAACCCGGTGCTGATATTGCCGGGGCACCATAAAGAAGGTGAAGATCAGGGCAAAGACAAACATGTTGTCGACGCTGAGCGCAAGTTCGACGAGATAGCCGGCGGTAAACTCGAGTCCCCGGTCGACACCGGCGAAGTAGTACACGCCAATGTTGAACAGCGCCGCCAGCGATGCCCAACCAATGACCCAGAACCCGGCCTCACGGACTCCTATTACATGGGGTTTCCGGTGGAAAACAGTGAGGTCGATTGCCAGCAGGATCACTACCCCGACGGTGAAGGCAATCCAGAGGGCCGGTGAGCCTATGGAGTTCGCAAACAAATCAGGTCATCCTTTCCCGTCCGTTGCGGACAGATACAGTTCAGGGGCGAGCCCCCCGCAACCGTCGACAAAACACGGCTGCGAAGGTCTCGCCCCTGTCAACGCATCTGTGTCGCAGGTGCCGGGCCGGAGCATATACGCTCGGGATGACGGCCATTGGCATGGAGCACCGGCTCCGTAGCTACTCCCCTTCGGGCACCAAGCATACCAGTTCACCCCCGCTTCGCGGGATATATTCCTTTTGCCCCATCTATTGCGACGCAATGACTCGTGCGTCTCGTCTGTCGAGATCCCTCCACTCCGCTTCGCTCCGGTCGGGATGACAGTTTGACCGGGTTCGCTCCGTCAGGCGTATCTCGCAGCAGCCGCGATCCATTTCACCTTCACGCTTCCAAAGGAAAGAACCGGTATCTCCATGCACAGAAGAACGGCGGAATGATGCGGATTTGCGCTCTATACTGGATAACGAACTGCGCCGTCTGTTGAAAGGAACAACAACGCATGCCGTCAACGATTGTGGTGCCCCTGGACAAGTCGGAATTATCGGAATCCGCGCTGCCGGTTGCACGGGCATTTGCCCGTGATAGCGGAGCCTCGCTGACCCTGCTGACCGTGGTGGATGTCTCCAGCGAATTCACTGCCTGGATGCTCGATAGCAGCGTCTCGGACGATTTCGAGCAGGAGAAACGGACCGCTGCGGTCTATCTGGATGAAATCGCTGCCCGGCAGGAAGGGCTGACCGTCGAGACGGTGGTTCTCACCGGCCGGCCGGAAAAAGAAATCCTGGAGTTCCTGGATCAGGCTCCCGATCCACTGGTCGTAATGAGCAGCCACGGACGCTCCGGATTCAACCGGCTGGTTGTCGGTAGCGTGGCCGGCCGCATCGTGCATGGCGCGACCTGCCCGGTGGTGGTGGTACGCGGTTCCGAAACCACCCTCTCCGGAGCTATCGACAAGATCCTCGTACCGCTGGATGGCTCGGAATTTGCAGAAAATGCACTGGAAGTCGCCCAGCAAGCGCTGGCATCACGGCAATTGCAAATTCACCTGGTCCGGGTGCCGGAGAGCGTCACCTGGGCAGCCTCGCCGGAAGCCGGCGCCTATGCCTACTATGAGGTGATCGATACCTATATGGAGGCAATGAAGGAAGAGGCCCAGGCGTATCTCGCAGCGGTTGCTGCCAAACTGGAAGAGCGTGGCCACACCGTCACCTGGGAAGTTCGCACCGGCATGGTGTCGGAAGAGATCGCCGCAGCCGCCGATGAACAGCAGGTGGATCTGGTGGTTATCGCCACCCACGGCCGCACCGGATTCCGCCGGGTGGTGATGGGTTCAGTCGCCGAGCGGGTGCTGCGTGAGGCAAATGCCCCGTTGATGATGGTCCGCCCCCAGGACGACTAGTTCAACACACATGCAAACGCACCGCGTCGCCCCCGGTCGCACTGCTCCGGGGGGCGATCGCGGTGTTGGTGCCGGTTTCATCCGGAAAAACGGACCGGATTAGCGCTGGTCAAGCGTCCATTCGGTCGGGAAGTCGGTGATCTTGTCACCGTTAACCGTGGAAGGACGGGTATACGAACGGATGGCCGGTCGGGTGGGGTCGACAATGACGCGGTCGGCGTCATCGTTGGACCATGGATCGATGATGTCCCGATCCTGTTTGCTGGTCATATCCAGCAGATTGTCCTGCAAGACAACCTCACGCTCCGTCGCGCTCGTCAATGCCATGCGTATCTCCCTCGCCAGAACCACGCGAACCCCTGTGTCCGCATCCGTGATTGTATGCCTGCCGAACAGGCAAATACAGGTCTGGAAAGATACATTTCTGTTACAAAGCTGAGAGTCTTGTTGCAATACCGTTAAACTTGGGCGGCTGCACACACCCCTCGTGAGCCATACCGTCGCAACCGGCGAGATCCCTCGACTCCGCCCGGGATGACGGTTTTGCCGGGTCGGCCCTTCCAAACGGCATGAGGATGCGAACCTGTTCAACACATCATCCCGAACGTAGCGAGGGATCCGCTTCCCCACAACAGGACGGATCCCTCACCGGGTTCGGGATGACAATGGAAGATAGTCGCTCCGGGTCACACGCTCCAGGGTGTTACCGGATCCCGCGGCGGCGGGGGTCGAGCATCTGGCGGAGGCCGTGGCCCAGCAGCAGGAACGCGGCCACCGTCACGATGATCGCAAAGCCGGGTGCAAGCACCGTCCAGGAGGCAAACTCCATGAACTGCCGGCTCTGGCTGAGCATTGCGCCCCACGACGGGTCCGGTGGGGGCGGCCCGAGACCGAGGAAGCTGAGCGCTGTCTCGGTCAGGATGACCTGACCCAGCGCCAGCGTGACATCAACAATGATCGGCGAGGATGCGTTCGGAATCACATGCCGCAGGATCACCCGCAGGTTCCGTGAACCAATCGAGTGTGCCGCCTCGACGTATTCCAGACGGCGCACCGAGAGAATCGGCGCACGAACAATCCGGGCCATTCTCGCACTGTAGAGGATGCCAATCGTCAGGATCAGGTTGCGGACGCTCGGGCCAAGAATGGTGACAATCACCATCGCCAGCAGCACGCCCGGAAAGGCAAACAGTACATCCAGTACCCGCATGATGATCTGGTCGATCTTGCCGCCAAAGTATCCGGCCGGCACCCCGAGCAACATGCCGAGTGCCAGGGCAAGTGCCACCGACGGGATAGCGATCATCAGCGAGACGCGTCCACCATACACAACACGGGTAAAGACATCACGCCCGATCGAGTCAGTGCCAAAGATATGGCCAGATTGCGGTGGTGCCAGCGACCCGGTTATTGAGATCGAGTTTGGCCCCTGGGTGGTAATGACCGGTGCAAAGATCGTGACCAGCAGCACGATCAACAGCAGCGATCCGCCCAGGATGAGTTGGATATTGGAACGGCGACGCAGGCGTTTCCAGAACGTTGGTTGCGCCTGGAGTCTCTGACCGGTGAAGGTACTGGTTTGTGTTCCGGTTGACATCGTTGCGCCGCTCTCCTAGTTCACACGAATACGAGGGTCGAACAGCGCGTAGAGCAGGTCTGCGACCAGGTTCGAAAGCACGACCATGGTGGCGATAAACAGCACGATGCCCTGCATCAGTGGATAGTCACGCAGGTTGATCGCGCTGAAGGCCAGGCGTCCGAGACCGGGCAGTGCGAAGATCGATTCGATGATGATCGTCCCACCCAAAAGGAAGCCCATCTGCAATCCGGTGATTGTGGTGATCGGGATCAGGGCGTTGCGAACGATGTGGCCAGCAACGACCTTCCGCTCGGCAAGGCCTTTCGCCCGGGCTACCCGGACGTGTTCCATGTTCATGGTTTCGGAGACCGCCGACCAGGTATTCTCGGCGATCACCGCTGCCAGCCCGCTCCCCAACGAAACTACCGGGTAAATCATCACCAGCAGGTGGGTTTTCGGATCTTCCCGGAACCCGACATACTGCAACGTCGGGATGAAACTGATGTAGCGTCCTCCATAGAGAATCAGGATCGTGCCAAGAAAGAAGCTGGGCATGGCTACACCCAGGAGGATGTAGCCACGGCCAATGATGTCCCAGATGCCACGCCGGGTGGCAGCGAGGGTACCAAGCAATCCTCCGACGACCAGGCCGAACAGGATGGAGAGCAGCGCCAGTTCGATCGTCAGCGGGAGACGGCGCACGATTTCATCCAGCACCGGTACTTTCAGCCGCAGGGAGGTCCCGAAGTCACCTTGCAGAACATTGCCCAGCCACTTGATGTATTGCACCGGAATCGGTTGATCGAGTCCGTACTTCGCCCGGATATTGGCCAGCGCAACCGGATCCTGCGCATTCTCGATTCCCAGCATGGCAACCGCCAGGTCGCCGGGAATCAGGTGCATCGCGCCGAATGTCAGCATCGACACACCCAGCAGAATCGGTATGAGCATGACCAGTCGTCGAAGGATTACCTGTGTCATCGACTAGATATCCAACCAGGTCTTGCGGACACTGATGCGAGAGTTATTGGCCATCACATCATAGCCCTTCACGTAGTTCCAGATAAGTTCCCAGCGGAGCGGATACACATACGGTGTAATCACATACACCTGATCGAGAATGCGGGTCTGGAGTTCCCGGTAGATTTCCACTCGCTTGTCCGGATCCGATTCCGCCAGGCCGGCATCGATGAGGCGGTCGACTTCCGGATCGTTGATGCCGTAGGCCGAGCCCTGCGGCGAACTTGAGTGGTAGCGGGCGGATTCGTTGCTCGGGTCCGGCGTCCAGACACCACCGACGGTGGCCATCTTGAAGTTGCCGCTGCTGAAGTCCTGGAGAATCGCGCCGACTTCCATCGGGTTGATGGTGACGCGGATGCCGGCCTCGGCCCACTGCTCGGCCATGACCTGGGCACACTGCACGTCGAGGGCGTTGGCAGCCACCACCTTGAATTCCGGCACATCCAGGCCGTCCGGGTAGCCGGCTTCTGCCAGCAGGCGCTTGGCTTCCTCAACATCACGGGTGTAGTACGGCAGGTCCGAACCATCACCGATGTACCCGCCCAGCTGCGACGGCGGCAGGAAGGTACCGACCTGACCGAAGCCACCCAGCACGATCTGGACCACCGTAGCCCGGTCGATAGCGAGGCTCATCGCCCGGCGGACCCGCACATCGTTGAACGGCGCCTCCTTCAGATCGAAGAGGATCGGCAGGTAGCGGCAGCTGACACCCTCAACTGACTCGATGCTCTCAACCGACTGGCTGACATTCTGGGCGACCTTCGGGTCCTTCAACCAGGTGATGTGGACCGACTCGGAACGCAGCGCTGCCGAAATCGAGGTGTCATCACCCAGCAAGCGGAAGGTGACTGCATCCAGATACGGCATGCCCTCTTCCCAGTAATCCGGGAAGGCTTCCAGCCGGACTTCCTGGTCGAGCACGTGCTCGATGAAGCGGAACGGACCGGTGCCCGGCGCGTCGGTCAGCATTTCCTCGTTCGAGGCGTTTGCCGGAACAATGGCACCATGCGGGATGGTTGCCAGGTTGCGGAGCAGCGGCGCGATTGGCGATGACAGGTTGAACTGCACCGTCAGGTTGTCAATTTCCTCAACCGATTCGATGTTGCGGTAGATGGAAATACGCGGGCTGGCGAATTCCGGGTCCTGGATACGGGTAATGGTGTGCTTGACATCATCGGCACCAAACGCCTTGCCATTGTGGAAGGTAACACCTTCCCGCAGGCTGAAGGTGTAGGTGAGTGCATCGTCGGAGATTTCCCACGATGTCGCCAGGTCCGGCTCCAGTTGCATGTCTGCGCTCCAGCGCAACAGGCCATTGAAGATCAACTCCTGGACATTGGTGGAAGCCCACGCGCCGGAGAGGTTCGGGTCCATTTCCTGGGGGCCGAAGTCCTGACCAATCATCAGGGTGCCGCCCCGCTTCGGTTCGCCATCGGCAGGAGGATCGGTCGGCTCTTCGTCTTCCTCGTCCTCTTCTGCTGCCGTTGGTTCCGCGTCCTCTTCCTCGTCCTCTTCGTCCGCGGGAGCTTCTTCCTCTTCCTCATCGTCATCGGAGGCTGCCGTTGTATTCGTCGGCTGGGCAGCCGGTGCGGTGGTTGGAGTCGGGTCATCCTCGTCATCATCGCCACAGGCAGCCAGCAGGCCAGTGCCAACCAGCCCGACAGAGGCAATCATGAACTTGCGGCGATTCAGACTAATTGTTGACAGATCGAATTTCATCTCCGTGGTTCCTTTCGCGACGACGCTGTCCGGGATGCCTGCCAGCGACGCGTTTGCCGTTCTTCCTTCTCCTCAGCGACATCAGGTTGTTGCAATGTGCAGCTGGTGGTCGTATGCCAGGGCTGTGATGGACCGGTGTCGATCCAGCCGCCCGGCGACTTCCTGATCCTGCTCGCTCCTTGCCCTTGTTCTCCTTCCATACCTGCCTGTACGGTCATACCTCGTGCGAACTGCGATCAGCCCATCTTCCCCTGTTGCCAGACCCCGCCAATTGCAGCGGTGATGGCCATTGCGGCTTCGCGGACAGCACGCGGGATTTCGTCAAAGCGGACAACATCAAAGCGGCTTTCCGGGCTGGAAACACTGACTGCAGCGATAACCCGGCCCCGGTGGTCGAAGATCGGCGAGCCAAAACAGCGTGCGCCAATCTCGTTCTCCCCGCGGTCTTCAGAAATGCCGGATTCCCGGATGCGTGCAAGGTCTGCCCGCAACAACTCCGGATCGGTGATGGTTCGTTCGGTAATACGGATCAGCGGCCGGGCCAGGATTGCTTCGCGCTCCTGCTCCGGCAGAAAGCTCAGGACCGCTTTCCCCAGGGAGGTCGAATGCATCGGCTCGGTCCCCCCGATTGTTGCGGCCATCCTGAGCCCGTGATCGCTCTCGATCATGTCGACGTAGCTGATGTGATTACCGACCAGGATGCCGAGGTTCACCGTTTCGTTGAACCTGGCATGCAGGTCTTCCAGCACCGGGCGGGCACGGGCGCGCAGGTCAATCGACCTGGTTGCCTGGTAACCAAGGTGGACAAGTTGCACCCCGAGCTGACACTTGCTGGTCACCGGATCGCGGGTGATATAGCCACGCCGCTCCAGGTTCACCAGAATCCGGAAGACCGCCGACTTGGTCGCGCCGATCTCCCGGGCCAGCTCGGTCACACCAACCGGCTCACTGGCCGCGGCAATTGCCTCGATCAGATCCAGGGTGCGGTCTACAACTGCGATGCGATAGTCGTTCGTCATTTCCGGCTGCTATTGCCCTCGTGCCATGCCGGCGGCTACATCGTCGATTACATTCAGAGCGGTATCGAAATCCTCGCGGGTGTGGCTGAGCGAGAATCCGCAATGGCCGGGTGCGCCGGCACGGTTGTAGGCGTGGAAGTAGACACCGCGCTCCAGGCAGCCACGGACGAACTGCTCATTGAGTTCGTGGTCGTGAAGGTTCGCGTCGGCGAAGTTGCGCACCGGATCAGTCACCCCGAAGTAGATACCGAAGCGTGCGCCCAGCCCCTGGACCGTTGCAGGGATACCGCGGTTATCGAAAATCCGCTGCAGGTCGCGATAGAAGGTTTCGGCATTCTCCAACAGGGTGTCGTAGACACCTTCCTGCCGGAGTTGACCAACCGACGCGATGCCGGCAAGAACCGGCAGGATGTGTCCGGAATAGGTACCGCTATGGACGACCGGCCCGACCGGAGCCAGTTGCTCCATCAACTCGGCCGGCCCGACCAGTGCCGAGAGTGGCATACCGTTGCCAAGCGCCTTGGCCAGCGTCGTCAGGTCCGGGGTAACCCCGTAGTGCCCCTGGGCACCGGCAATATGCATCCGGAACCCGGAGAGTACCTCGTCGAAAATCAGGATGATGCCTTCGGCTTTGGTCACGGCCCGGAGGTGCTCCAGGAAGCCCTCTTCCGGGGTCACACAGCCGATATTGAAATGGACCGGCTCGACAATCACCGCAGCAATTTCGCCCTGGTTCCGGGCAATGGCAGCATCGAACGAAGCGATGTCGTTGAACGGAACCATCACGACATCGTCTGCCCCCGATTCCGGCACACCGCCAGACGACGGGACAACAGCCCCGGTCTCCGGGTCCGTGCGATACAGGAACATCTCGGTCTGGCCGTGGAAGTGGCCATCAAACTTGAGCAGCTTTGTGCGGCCGGTGACATGTCTGGCAATCCGGATGGCCAGGCTGGTCATTTCGGTGCCGGTGCTGGCAAAACGCACCCGTTCGGCCGAGGGGATGATCTCGGTCAGCGCCCGTGCGAGTTGCTCCTGATACTCCATTTCACCGGCAGCTACCATGCCCATATCGATGCCATTGCGGAGTGCTTCCTGCACGGCCGGATGCCCGTGGCCAAGCAGCGTAGCGCCATTGGACATGTTGAAGTCGATGTACTGCTTGCCATCGAGGTCGTAGACATGCGCGCCCTCGCCCCGGCTGAGGTAGAACGGCTGCCCCAGGTACGGGTGGAGACGCATGGAAGCCGAAACACCGCCGGCGAGGACCGACTTGGCCTGTTGGGCCAGTTCGGTTGACGATGTGTTGGCCTGTGCATTCATTCCGGAAGCCTCCTGAACATTAACGAACAATGATCTATGCAGCGAACACTATGTTCGTCCGACCGGACGGTGCAAACTCCGGTTTCTGGCCAGAGCTATTGATCGCCAGTCGAGATGCGTGTTTCATACCATGAAACATTAGATCAAGATTTGAAACAGGATAACGATTGTGAAACAGCGTGTCAACAGGTTTCTCACGACTGATCTCGTGATCGATGGTGTTTGGCCAGGCAGCGAGTGTTTCATGTAGTGCAAACTATTCCACCGATGATGTTTCACAGAGTGAATCCCTCCTCCACATCATGGGAAAATCCGGAAAGATTCCAATTCTGTCGCTGTGTCCAGGAAAACGCAACTTCAGTGCAAACTGACCGCTTGACACCCGAACAGGCCCACATTAGGATGTTTCCATCTTGTGAAGTGACGTTTCATTATATGAAACACAATGCCGCCTTCGGTCGTCCGGAACGGAGTTCGATACCTTGAAACGCATCGCCCTTGCGAGCATGTTTCACGAAACAAACACCTTCGCATTTGAGCAAAATGACAAACTGGACGCGGATCTCAAGATCGGTCAGGACATTCTGGATCTCGCCCACCCCCGCAATTTCTCCGGCGGGTTCATCACCGGATTTGTCGAGGCGGCACGCCGTGATGACATCGAGATCATCCCGACGGTTGAGGTGCGTTTCACCCACGGCGGGCAGATTCATGCCAATGTCTATGACCACTACGTCGGTCTGATCGTCGACGCAATCCGCAATGCCGGGAAACTGGATGGTGTCTTCTTCGCCCTGCACGGCGCGATGGCGGCGGCCAATCCCTACACCGACGCCGAAGGGGAACTGATGCGCCGGGTTCGCGAGGTGGTTGGCGAAGGTGTGCCGTTTGTCGCTACCTACGACTTCCACAACATCATGAGCCGCGCCGAATGCGAACAACTCGCGGCGGCATTCCCCAACAACACCAACCCGCACATTGATGGTTATGACCGGGGACTCGAAGCTGGCGAATGCATGCTCCGCATCCTCGATGGCGAGATCAACCCGGTGACCCGCATTACCCACATTCCGATCATCGGTCCGAATATCGGCCAAAGCACCTGGGCGCACAGCCCCGACGAGGAAGAGAACCTGCCGCTCTACCAACTGAACCTGGTTCGGGAAGCACTGGAGCGCACGCCCGGTGTCATCAACATCACGATTCAGGGCGGCTACGGCTACGCCGACACACCGGATAGCCGGATGTCCGTCGTCGTGACGACCGATAACGATCCGGAACTGGCCAAACGAATCGGCCAGCAACTGGCTGCCCAGGTCTGGGACAAGCGGGAACAGATCGCAGGGGTCCGCCCGATCGTCTCGATTGATGAAGGCGTACGCATGGCAATGGCCAGCACCGCCGACAAACCGGTCATGCTGGTGGACCTGGGCGACGATCCGGGAAGTTCCTGCACGGCAGATAGCCCGGCCGTGCTCGAAGCGCTGATCCGCCTTGGCGCCAGCGATTGTGCCCTCTCGATCCGCGATCCCAAGGCAGTTGCTGCGGCCATGGCTGCCGGCATTGGTGCGACGCTGGATCTGGAAGTGGGGGCGTCAATCGACCAGCGCTTTTACCAGCCGCTCCGGGTACAGGGAACCGTGCGTTTTCTGGATGACGGCAAGTACAAGGTATGCGGCCCCATGCATGGAGGTTGGGGCAGGGAGGTCACCCGGGATGCCTGGCAGGACTTTGATGCCGGACCGCGTGCGGTGATCCGCCTGCCGAACAGGATTGACGTGATTTTCACCGGAGAAGGAGGACCATTCAGCGCCGGTCGAATTGGCAAGGACCGCGACTTCTTCAAGAGCGCAGGCATCATTTTCGATGAAAAGAAGATTCTCGTCGTGAAGTCAAACCAGGCGCACCGGGCATCATTTGACCCGATCGTCGCCGGCAATATTGACCTCGCCAGTCCCGGTGCCAGCACAGTTGACTACGCCAGCCTGCCGTTTGAGCACATTCAGCGACCACTCTATCCCATCGACCGGGACTTTTCCTGGTCACCGGAAACAGATCGAACGTAAGTGAGAAAGAGGCCACCCCGGTGAAGCGCATTGCAATCGTTGGCATGGTCCATGAGACCAACACCTTTGCCCTGGAGCATAACGACAAGATCGACGGCAAGGCCGATGTCGGCCAGGAGATCATCGACAACGCCCATCCAAAGAATTTCGTTGGCGGGTTCCTTGAGGCCGCAACCCGGGATGACATCGAGTTCGTGCCGATCCTCGTCGTCCGGTTCATTCATGGCGGCCTGATCCACGCAGATGTCTACGACCATTACGCCGGCAAGATCGTTGATGGTCTCCGTGAGGCCGGCAAGATCGACGGTGTGTTCTTCACGCTGCACGGAGCCATGGCCGCCGAAGACCCGTATACCGACGCTGAAGGCGAACTAATGCGCCGCGTGCGTGAGGTCGTTGGCGAGGGCGTGCCGTTCGTCGCCACCTACGACTTCCACAACATCATGAGCCATGACGAATGCCGGCAGCTGGCGGCCGCCTTCCCGAACGACACCAACCCGCACATTGATGGCTACGAACGCGGACTCGAGGCCGGCAAATGCATGCTGGATATCCTCGACGGCAAGATCAACCCGGTCACCCGCGTTACCCACATCCCGATCATCGGCCCGAACATCGGCCAGAGCACCTGGTCACACGTCGGCGATGAAGAGGAAAGCCTGCCGATGTATCAGCTCAACCTCATCCGCGAGGCACTGGAGCGCACCCCCGGCGTGATCAACATCACCATCCAGGGTGGCTATGGCTACGCTGATACCCCGGAATCGCGCATGTCGATTGTCGTCACCACCGATAACGATCCGGAACTGGCCGAGAAAATCGGCAAGGAACTGGCCCAGCAGACCTGGGAGAAGCGCCACCAGATCCTCAATGTCCGTCCCATCTACAGCATCGACGAGGGTGTGAAGATGGCGATGGAGAGCAACGAGGACAAGCCGGTGGTGCTGGTGGACCTCGGCGACGATCCCGGCAGTTCCTGCGCCGCAGACAGCCCGGCCGTGCTCGAAGCGCTGATCCGCCTCGGCGCAAAGGACGTCATCATGACGATCCGCGACGAGAACGTGGTCAAGGCCGGCTTGGAAGCCGGGGTTGGCGCGACGCTGGAGATGGAAGTCGGTGCTTCGGTCGACCAGCGCTTCTACAAGCCGCTCAAGGTCAAGGGAACCGTGAAATCCATCGACGACGGCAACTACATGATCTGTGGCCCGACCCATGGCGGCTGGGGCCGCGAGGTCACCCGCGATGCATGGCGGGAAGCAAACGTCGGCCCACGGGTGATGTTGCGCATCGGTGACAAAATCGACGTCATCTTCTCCACCGGACGCAGCGGCAAGGACCGCGACTTCTTCAAGAGTGCCGGCGTGGTTTTCGACGAAAAGAAGATTCTCGTCGTGAAGTCCAACCAGGCGCACCGGGCATCGTTCGACCCGATTGTTGCCTACAACATTGACCTTGCCAGCCCGGGTGCCAGCACGGTCGATTACGAAAGCCTGCCGTTCCGCCACCTGCAGCGGCCGCTCTTCCCGATCGACCCGGATCTGGAATGGAATGCGTTCGAGGCAGCATCGGAATAATCAACCAACCCGGGAATTCGGATCAACAACTCGTATGAGCAGAGAATCAGGAAAACAAGGGTGGATGTAAAAGCGGCAGTTGCCAGTGTTCTGAAGCAGGAGGGAACCGAGTTCCTGATTGCCTATCCGGTGAATGACCTCATCGAGGCAGCAGCCGCTGCCGAAATCCGGACCATCATCGTCCGCCAGGAACGCACCGGTATCCACATGGCCGACGCGGTCAGCCGGGTAACGTCGGGTGAACGTATCGGTGTTTTCGCCATGCAGTTCGGCCCAGGTGCCGAAAACTCGTTCGGTGGCGTCGCCCAGGCCTATGGCGATTCCTCGCCGATCGTTGTGCTGCCGGGTGGTCACCCGCGCCGGGTGACCAATGTCCCGCCGCACTTCAACTCGTTCCTGAACTACCAGCACGTCACCAAGTCTGCCGAGCAACTCACCCTGGCAGACGAAATCTGGTCGGTGATGCGCCGGGCATTCAGCCAGGTGCGCAACGGCCGGCCGCGCCCGGTGCTGGTCGAGATTCCGGATGACCTGCTGCGTGAGGAAGTAACCACCCCCTCACCGTATCGACCATCACGCCGTCTGAAGTCCGCTCCCGATCCGGTGGATGTCGAGGCAGTGGCCGATACGCTGGTGAACGCAGCCCGGCCGGTGATCTACGCCGGTCAGGGTGTCCACTATGCCAAGGCATGGCCACAGCTCAAGGCGCTGGCGGAACTGCTGGAAGCACCGGTCACCACCAGCCTGCAGGGCAAGAGTGCCTTCCCGGAAAATCACCCGCTGTCACTGGGTTGTGCCGGACGTGCCGTTCCCCGGCCGGTCAGCCATTTCCTGGATAACTCGGATGTGATCTTCGGGATCGGCTGCTCGTTCACCGCCACCGGCTATGGCGTCACCATGCCGGCCGGAAAGACGATCATCCACTCCACCCTCGACCAGGCCGACATCAACCGCTACGTCCAGGCTGATCTCGGGCTGGTTGGCGATGCAGACCTGGTGCTGGATGCCGTTATTGCCGCCGTTTCGGAACGGCTGAATGGCACACCGCGCGGTCGGCGCGATGAAGTCGCTGCGGAAATCAAGCAGATCAAGGAAGCATGGCTCGCCCAGTGGCAGCCGCTGCTGACGTCCGACGAATCGCCGATCAACCCCTACCGGGTGATCCACGATCTCTACAACACGGTTGATGTCAGCAAGACGATCATCACCCACGATGCCGGCAGCCCGCGCGATCAGCTTTCCCCGTTCTGGGAAACCATCGAACCGCTCACCTATCTTGGCTGGGGCAAGACCACCCAACTCGGCTATGGTCTCGGCCTGGCGATGGGCGCCAAGCTGGTCCGACCCGACCACCTCTGCATCAATGTCTGGGGCGACGCCGCCATCGGCTTCACCGGGATGGATTTCGAGACGGCCGTCCGGGAGCGGATTCCGATCCTCTCGATCCTCTTCAACAACTTCTCGATGGCCTGCGAGATTCCGCTGATGCAGGTCTCGACCCAGCGGTACGATGCTACCGGCATCAGTGGCAACTACGCCGACTTCGCCAAATCCATGGGAGGCTACGGGGAACGCGTCACCGACCCGGCCGAGATCATCCCGGCCATCAAACGTGGTATCGAACGCACCGAGCAGGGCCAACCCGCCCTCCTCGAGTTCCTCACCTCCCAGGAAATCCGCGTCTCAAGCTACGGCAGTTAACCTCCTCGCTCAGAACCGCCCCGGCATGATGTATGCCGGGGCGGTTCTTTTTGTATGGACATTGTCTTCAGAAGTTATCGCCCCCCGCAGGAAGTAGACGCGCATTGCAATGCACCCGCCCACACCACCTCGTTCG
>CAYWXR010000025.1:0-38071 GCA_964462545.1 uncultured Thermomicrobiales bacterium | reverse complement strand
CGTGCCGCTTCGTTGAGATCAGTCAGAACTTGATGAGGAAAGGAACCTGTTGCTCCGAATCGGGGCAACAGGTTCCTTGTTGGATAGCGCGCTAGGCCCACATGGCCGGGTCGGTGGAGTCGGATTCCATGGTGGCCTGACCACCGGAGAACCCCATTGGGGCGCCATCGGCGCGCCAGCAGGCGGCTCCCTGCATGATGCCGGAATCAGGATCGATCAGGATACCGTTCATTCCGCCGGCAACACGGTAGACCTGCAAGACCTCGTGTCCCTTTGCCTCGAGCGCGGACTGAAGCTCAGCAAGGTTCGGGAATCCACGTTCGATTTCCAGCACCGGACCGCGATCCCAGATGCGAGGTGCCTCGACTGCCTGCTGGAGTGTCATTCCGTGGTCAATGACATTCATGATGCCCTGCATCACCGTGCCAAAGATGCGGACGCCACCAGGCGTTCCAATGGCCATGAACGGCTTCCCGTCTTTCATGACCAGTGTTGGCGACATCGAGGAGAGGATGCGCTTGCCCGGTGCAATCGAGTTTGTGCGGCCGGGCGTCGGGTCCATCAGGTGCATGCAATTGTTGAGCAGCGTGCCGGTTCCGGGAACTGTCACGCTGGAGCCAAACCCGCCGTTGAGTGTCTGGGTAGTGGCAACCACGTTGCCTTCAGCGTCCATCGCACAGCAGTGGGTGGTCGATTTACCTTCACCGTCAGGCGGAATGGCCGCGACATATTGCTGTGCCCGGTCAAGGTCAATCCGGGCACGGCGTTCTTCAGCGTAGGATTTCGAGGTGAGCCAATCGAGCGGGACCTCGGTGGTGAGCGGGTCCGCCATATAGCGGAATCGGTCGGCGAACGCGATCTTCATCGCCTCGGCAACGAGGTGGACCGTCTCCGGCGTGCCGAAGCCCATTTTGCCGATGTCGAATCCTTCCAGGATGTTCAGCATCTGGATAATGTGGGTACCACCGGAGGACGGCGGGGCCATCGCCACGATCTCGTAGCCACGGTAGGTTCCGCGAACCGGTTCGCGCTCGTAGACGCGATAGTTCTCGAGGTCTTCCTTCGAGATCAGCCCGCCGTTGCGTTGCATGTCCTCGACGATTGCGTCACCCAGTGGCCCACGATAGAGGTAGTCCGGTCCATGTTCGCCGATGGCACGCAACGTTTTCGCGTAATCAGCACGTACCAGTGTTGAGCCGATCGGCGCCGGTTCTCCACCGGGCAGGAAGATTTCCGCGCTCGCGGGGTGTCGCGCCAGGTTCTCTGCCTGCATCTTGATGATCTCGTGCAGGTAGGGGCTGACGGTAAATCCGCCGGCGGCGAAACGGGCGGCAGGTTCGATAACGTCCGCCAGCGAGAGTTTTCCGTACCGCTCAACCGCAGTGGCCCAGCCCAGCAAGGTACCCCCGGTTGCGACGGCCAGGTAACCGGTGGAGTTGAGCGCACCTTCGACATCGTTATCCAGGCTGCCTGGAATCGGCGTGAACATGTCATCGCGTGCAGCGAGTGGCACGGTCGCATAGTTATCGATGGTGGTGCACGTGCCATCCGCCAACCGGATGTTGATGAAGCCGGCACCAAAGATGGTCGTCATCATCGGTTCGACCACCGACAGGGCAAACATGGTGCCGATGGCCGCATCAATAGCGTTCCCGCCACGGATCAGCAGTTCGTTGCCGGCAAGCGACGCCAGTGGGTGATTTGAAGTGACCATGCCTCTGGTCGCAGTTGCCGGCTGTTTGACAGTCTTGAACATGGTTATCAGGCCTCCCAGACGGTTTCACCACCGATGACGGTCGCACTGACCGGCAGTTCGGCCAGCGACATCGGGTCGACCAGTCGCGGGTCGTCGGAAAGGATGGTGAAGTCGGCCAACATTCCGCGCTTGATCTGCCCCTTGATCTTCTCCTCGAAGGTTGCATAGGCGCCGGCGACAGTGAACATCTCGATTGCTTCCTCGACGGTCACAGCCTCTTCCAGCGCGTAGGATGCTCCTGATCCGGTGCGCTCGGTGACGGCAGCCTGGATCGACTTCAGCGGTGCGAAATGCGAGACCGGGCAGTCAGAGGAGAAGACCAGTTTCACGTTCTTGTCCAGGAAGGAGCGGAACGGGTAGGTCAACTGGATACGCTCCATGCCCAGGTGCTGTATGAAACCGTCGCCATATTCGATGATGAACACCGGTTGGGAAACCGGGACCACTCCCAGACGGGCGATGCGGTCGATAATGTCGGGCCGGCAGATTCCGCAGTGCTCGATGCGGTGACGATGGTCACTGCGAGGCATGGCGGTGATGGCCTTTTCATAGGCATCCAGCACCATATCGATGCCCCGGTCGCCGATTGCGTGGATGGCGATCTGGTAGCCGGCACCGTGTGCCTGCATGACGTAATCATCCAGCGCTTCCTGCGACATCATGGTCAGGCCGAGGTCCTCGCTCTCGCCGGTCACAAAAGGCTGGGTAACCGCGGCCGTGCGGCCAATCAGCGAGCCGTCGATGAACATCTTGATTGGTCCGACCTTGAGACGGTTGTTGCCCATGCCCTGCGATACACCCAGCCCAACAACGTGAGGCAGCAGATTCTCGCGGATCATCATGCTGGTGCGAAGTTTGAGCAGTCCACGCTCTGACGCCAGTTGGTAGGCACGGACATGATCCGGGGTTGAGGACCCTGCGTCCTGCGAACTGGTGATGCCGGCCCGGACGTACCGATCGTTGCAGATGCGGAGCGCCTCGACAAAGTCTTCGAGTGTTGGCACCGGGATCTTGCTGCGGACGGGTTGCTGGGCTGTCTCATGAAGGACGCCGGTTGGATAACCTTCAGCATCCAGGACAAAGTGTCCGCCTTCGGGATCCGGAGTTCCCTTGGTCACGCCTGCAATTTCGAGTGCTTTGGAATTAACTGCCGAAAGGTGTCCGGAGCCATTCACAATGACGACCGGATGCTCGGTTGTCGCACGGTCGAGGTCGTGACGGTTCGGGTGCCGGCGTTCCTCAAGTTTGTTGTCGTCGTAGCCACGGCCAAGAATCCACGTGCCGGGCGGCTGTTTCTGTGCCCGCTCGTGGACGCGGGCGACGATATCCTCGATGGATTTCACCGCAGGGTAGCCGGCATCAATGTGATTGGCGATGGTTCCGTAGCCGATCATGTGGTTGTGGGCTTCGTTGAAGCCGGGAACCATGGTCCTGCCTGCCAGATCCACCCGGCGATGCCCACGAGGGAGTGCGTTTTCTGCGGTTGCCCGGTCGCCGGCCGCGACGATGTATTCACCGATGACGGCAACCGCTTCGACTTCCGGATTTGCCGGGTCCATCGTCAGGATCGTCCCGTTTGTATAGAGAACTGCGTCGCTCACCGCGCTCCTCCTCAGCGAGATCTTCGAATCCACATAACCGGGCAGACAGTAGTGGAGGTGGGGAAGCACTGTCAAGATTCGACCTGTTTGGCACTTCGGCTGATTGGGTATAGTCGCAGGTGATTGGAGTGGGAGTTGTTGGAGCCCTTCAAACTGGAACCAATCTATCAGCCGCGCGTCTGGGGTGGCTATCGTCTGCAACCGGATTCAACCGAACCGGTCGGTGAGGCGTGGCTGGTCTATGAAGGTTGCCGGATAGCCGGTGGTCGCTACGATGGACGCACGCTCGCGGAAGTCGCCAGCAAAGAAGGTGCCCGCCTGCTTGGTGAGCAGGTCCTTGCGCGCACCGGAACGCGCTTCCCGCTGTTGATCAAGATTCTCCACTCAACCGAATGGCTGTCAGTACAGGTGCATCCGAATGACGAGCAGGCCCGCCGTCTGGAAGGGGAAGGGCACTTCGGCAAAACCGAAGCGTGGCACTTCCTCGAGGCTGAGCCGGGAGCCGCGGTGGTCTATGGACTGTCTGGCAACCGGACGAGTGATGACCTGGCCGAATACATCGCTGCCGGACGCCTTGCGGACGCGCTGAACGTCCAGCGGGTGCAGGCGGGTGACACGCTGTTTACTCCTGCCGGGTGCGTGCATGCCATCGGTCCGGGACTTCTGACCTATGAGGTGCAGCAGACCAGCGACATCACCTACCGCATCCATGACTGGGACCGCCCGGCAAGTGCCGGCCGCGAACTGCACCTCGACAAGGGGTTGGCAGTGATTGGCGATTGTGCCGGCCGCCAGGTGACGCGTCTGGATGGCGAGGGTAGTACGACGCTTGCCAGTTGCGCGTTCTTTGCCCTCCGGATGGTGCGGTGCAACGGCGGTAATGTGGAACTCGAAACCGGCATGACCTCATTCCACGCAGTTACTGTTTCCGACGGTTCAGTAGAGATCATTGCCGGGGAAGGCAGCATTCCACTTGGACTGCACGAAACCGTTGTCGTGCCGGCGTCCGCCGGTGCCTACCGGGTTTCCTCGGATGGCCCATTTTCGTTGCTGGTTTCCTACGTCCCCTAGGCGATCCTGAAACGGGCTTGCCGGTTCATCAGGTGCCGGACAATGCTCATTGCGACGATACGACCGGTCTTCGGGTTCTCGTCGGACGGAATCCCCCGGATTTCAAACTTCATCCAGCCAAACGTGCCTTCAATTTCAACCTCGTGCTGATTGCGTCCTACGGCAGGGTCGGCAATCACGCAAACCTCGGTGCGGTCCAGGCCGATCCCGGCGAAACTGACTGCGGCAGCGACGTTGATGTTCTCGGGAAAGATAAGCGCTCCCTCGCGTGCCGGACCCCGGAAAAGTACCGTTGGCCCGGTTAGGTTGTCGGCCTCCTCCTGAGACATGAGCGACCGGGGAGGCTTGCGGACGGTGTGGGTTGCCCGGTCAATGCCTCCGACTGCTGCTGCCGAGATCGCATCCAGAGCACCGATCGCACCGGACGCGATCTCGGCGGTGGCCCCTCCTTCGAGGGCCGCCTCGCGGATGGCGGTTTCCAGATCGGGGTCGGCCAGCGCGCCAACCCCGAGGAAGAGCAGATCGCAACCTGAGCGCAGAATGGCAGGCCCATGCGTGCGCAAGGCTTCGTGTCCGGCAGCCTCGACCACAATATCAGGTCGAAGGGCAAGCAGTTCGGCCGGTGTGGAAACGAGCGGGATGTCACCCGCTTCGCGTTGCCGGCCGACATCACGGACCAGCGCACCGACAAACAATATGGAATCCGCTGCGTGCTCCCTGGCGTAATCAATCACCCTTGAGCCGATGGCACCAAGTCCAATGAGGCCGACACGAAGCGGAGTTGTTTCCATACCGGTTGCTTCCTTTCAGATCAGGATGTCGTCAGGGCGATGACGCGTACCGGACTGCCGCTGCCATCGACGATCTTCAATGGTGCGGCAACAAGCAGACTGCCGGTTGGCGGCAACTGGTCGAGATTGCAGAGGCTGGCCAGTCCGAGTTTGCCTGCGCCGTGCATGATGGCGTGGTTCGGGAACGGCGGATCAAAGGTGCCAGCCTGGCCGGCATCGGTGCCCACCGATTCGACACCCACACCGATGACATCGCGGGTCAGCGCCAGGAATTCCGAGGCTTCCTTGTCGAAACCGGGGGTGTGCGGGCCGTTTTCGTCGGCGTTGAAAAAGTCTGCCGGGTCGGTGCGTTTGCTCCAGTCAGTGCGGAGCAGTACCCAGGCACCCTTCGGAATTTCGCCGTGTTCGGCCTCCCATGCCTTGATGCCCTCGACCGTCAGCAGGAAATCAGCGTCTTCCGCGCACTCCTTGCAGACATCAATGACACAGGCAGGGCCGACGAAACTGGACGGTGGCAGGGTATCGCAGGTGTTGTTCGGCAGGTCCTTGCCGGTTATCCAGTGGACAGGCGCATCGAAATGGGTCCCGGTATGTTCGCCGAGGGTGATGGTGTTCCAGTACCAACCCGGGCCGGCGTCGTCGTAGCGCGAGATCTGCTGCATCGAGAAGCCGGGGGATTGCGCGAACATATCCGGCAACGCAATCACCGGTGTCTCCGGGCTGAGCGGTTGGGTAAGATCCACAACCTTGATCCTGCCAGCGGCAAGATCAGCAATGAGATTTGTCAGCGAATTCGTCATGACTGACCTTATTCCCTTCCCATGGTGCGCAAATGACGTTGGAACTGAAAGCGGTTTTCCAGCATCGGCAGGTCAGTCAGGAACGCTGCCGGACCCTCGGCTGAAACCTTGGCAACCAGTGTCGTCAGTTCGTTGGACTGGATTGCCGCGCGGAATTGATCGACAAAGTCCGGGACGGTATCCACCAATCCAGTGCGCGGAATTCCGGATGCAGCGGCGATTCCGGCGAGATCACTGCCGGTTGCGGTTGCGGTCGGGAAACCTCCGACCGAGAGCAGGCTTTCGTTGTCGAAGACGACGTGGATCAGGTTCGGCGGCCGGTAGCGGGCCATGGTGGTTAGCCCGCCCAGGTTCATCAGGATCGAACCATCTCCATCGAGGACGACGACCTTCAGTTCCGGACGGGACAGGGCAATACCGAGCCCCATCGACGATGCCAGCCCCATCGCGTGCAGCAGGTAAAAGAAGTTGGGGCGGTGTCCGAGCGACTGGAGTTCGGCCGAAACCGCGCCCATGATTGTGACAACCACACACTCTTCGAGATCGGAATAGATCGCTTCCAGTGCCTCGATGCGCTTCATGCTTCCTCCCACATCAGGTCCCGGCAGAGCAGCACGGCAACCGGTTTCAGGGCGGCGTCGGCAAGTGTCTGCGCCTTGCGGATGCGATCATCTACGTGATCAGGGTGTTCCAGACGAACCCAGGGAATGCCCAGCGAGTCGAGCAGCGGCACGGTGACTCCGCCTCCCTGGGTTTGCCACGGGTCTTTTTCACCAAATTCCCCGCGGTAACTGATGAGCATCAACAGGGGAATGTGATAGAGATGTGCCAGTGAAACGATACCGTTGATGCTGGCCAGGAACCCGTGGTTCTGCATGAGCATGGCTGACTTGACGCCGGCCAGATGCGCGCCGGCAGAGATGCCGACACCTTCTTCTTCCTTGGCCAGGCGCACCAGGGTGACATCGGGATCTTCTTCTGCCATCCGGATCAGGTGCACCAGCCACGTTTCCGGCAGCGCCGACATCACCTCGACATTGCATGCGCGAAGTGCGTCATAGATCAGCCGGGAGTTTTCCATTGATACCGGCAAGAATCAGCCTCCGAACAGTGAACCGCGTGTCCAGCTTTCGCGGTGTCATCGTAAAGCGGGGTGTTGCAATGCGTCAATCTGCACGCACCTTGCCCTGGGGTGTACACTTGTGCTGCATCATGGACGCGTACGTTATGTACGCGGTAGTACGCCAATGAACCTCTGATTTTGCAGCAGGAGGTCCGTCGAGACGTACTAACCGGCTCGGCGGTTTCACTGTGCTTTGAATATTGGATTCTTGCTGCACTTCAGAACGGGTATCTCAGTTTTGGTAATTTCCACAGATCGTCCCAGGGCCGGCGTTGAGGTCAATCCCTCGTTTACCGGATTCTCATTGCGCCCGGCTACGCTCCGGGCGCTCCGCACCATGGGCATTGAACAGCCCACCCCGATCCAGGATGCCGCTTTGCCGGTGTTGCTGGAGGGCCGCGACATTATCGGCCAGGCTCGTACCGGCTCAGGCAAGACGCTGGCGTTCGCATTGCCGGCAATTGAGGCTGTCCAGCGAGACCTGCGCCGTGTTCAGGTACTGGTGCTCGTGCCGACCCGCGAACTTGCGGTGCAGGTTGGCGGAGTTGTTGAACAAGCCTCGGCAGGGCAGGGAATCACAACCACGCTCGTATTCGGCGGGCGCGGCATCAATCCGCAAATCGCGGCAGTCCGTCGTGGTGCCCATGTTGTCGTCGGCACCCCCGGCCGTGTGCTGGACTTGATTCGTCAGAACGCACTTGATTTATCGCACCTGCGCATGCTGGTGCTGGACGAAGCCGATGAGATGCTTGACCGTGGGTTTGCCCCGGACGTCGAGCGGATCATCGCCCACACTCCCCGAAACCGGCAGACTGCACTCTTCTCGGCAACGTTGCCGGAGTGGGTGCAGGAAACCGCCAACCGGCACCTGCATCGTCCGGTGTTGGTGAAGGTCGATCCGCGACCGGAGGATGTCGCCGAGATCGATCATGTTGCCTTTGATCTGGGCCACGTCGAGAAGCTCGACGCCCTGACCGAATTGCTGGATGCGCGAGGCGATGGACAGATTATTGTCTTCGGCCGCACCAAGCACGGGGTCAAGAAGCTCGCCCGCAAACTGGAACAGCAGGGGTATCCGGTTGCGGCGCTGCAGGGCAACATGTCGCAGAATGCACGGGACCGGGTGATGGAATCTTTCCGTGCAGGCACCACCCAGATTCTCCTTGCAACCAACGTCGCTGCGCGAGGACTGGACATCTCAACTGTCGACCAGGTGATCAACTTTGATCTGCCGGAGTCGTCGGAACTTCTGACTCACCGGGTGGGACGAACTGGCCGGATGGGTCGCTACGGGCAGGCTATCACCCTGCTCACCCAGGAAGACCATTCCAAATGGCGGCAACTGGAGCGCGGATTTGGCAAGCGAATTCCGCGGGCGAACTGGCCTGGCGCTGCAGCGATTACCGGAAATGCATTGCTTGAGAAGCCGGCGCCGAAGCCGGTGGTTGGCGAACCGCTTGACGATTCCCCACGGCCGGCAGCAGCGCCGGTTCCTACCCCTTCAGGGCGGTACGCCATTACCTGTCAGAGTTGCGGTAGAACCGATGCAGTACCGTTCCGGCCGGACCCCTCACGGCCAGTCTTCTGCGGCGCATGTCACCGGGAGCAGCGAAGCTACCGGGCCAATCGGGCAGGACGTCGCTAAATCCTGGGTAACAACTCTTTCGACCATGTGAATCAAGCGAATTGAGAGCAAACTTGCGCAACTGGGGACTACGTCAGTGGGTAATCCTGGTGTTTGTGGTCGGGCCGCTCGTCGGCACGGCATATGCGATGTACCGCGCCTGGAATAACCATCTGGGCTGGACGGAACTCATCCTGTTCTTTGCCCTGTATCTGGGGACGGGGCTGGGCATCACTATCGGCTATCACCGGATGCTCACCCACAAGAGTTTTGAGACCGGACCGATCACCAAGTCGATCTTCCTGATGCTGGCAGCGATGGCTGTCCAGGGCCGGGCAATTGACTGGGCGGCCAACCACCTGAAGCATCACGCCCACTCGGACGAAGAAGGTGATCCGCACAGCCCGCTGGAAGGGTTCTTCCATGCACACGTTGGCTGGTTGTTCAGCGCTCCGCCGGCGGACCGTGAGAAGTACGGCAAGCGCTACATGGACGATCCGATCATTGTCTTCTTCGACAAGACCTTCCTGCTCTGGGTCGGTGTGGGGCTACTGGTTCCGTATCTCATTGCCGGGCTGGATGGGCTGCTCTGGGGCGGGTTCGTGCGCATTGCTGTGGTGAACCACGTAACCTGGGCAGTGAACTCGGTCTGCCACACCTTTGGTGACCGGCCGTTCGATATCAAGGACCAAAGCCGGAACAACTGGCTGGTGGGACTGCTGGCGTTCGGCGAAGGCTGGCACCATAACCATCATGCCTTCCCGGCGATGGCCTATCACGGCATGAGCTGGCGTCAGTTTGACCTCTCGGCGATCATCATCCGGGTGCTGGCAAAGCTCCGCATTGTCCGCAATGTGAAGATGCCGTCGCCCGAACTGGTCGAGCGACGGCGGCGGCGAGGTGCGCTTCAGGAAGACCCGGTAACGGGCGACTGAGCCGGCTCCTTTGCCAGCACCATTCCTTCAATCCAGCCTGAACTGCGTTCATCGGCCAGTGCCGACCGGCGAATCTTGCCAGCTTCGTTGCGAGGTAGCTGGTCGATGAACTCATAGGTTTTCGGGGCCTTGTACGAGGTCAACCGTTCGCGGCAGAACGCATCGAGTTCTGCCGCGGTTGGTTTCGGTCGATCCGGATACACTTCGACAACCGCATGCACCCGTTTGCCCCATTCAGTATCCGGCACACCAATGACAGCGACGTCTGCCACGTCCGGGTGTTCGCTCAGAGCGGCTTCCACCTCGGCCGGATAGACATTCGCTCCGCCGGAAACGATGAGATCGACACGGCGGTCGGAAATGTAGAGGAACCCATCCTCATCCACCCAGCCCAGGTCGCCGACGCTCTTGAAGCGATCGCCGTAGGAGCGGATTGGCGGGGCGCCGATGTACTCAAACGTTGACGTGCCACCATCCAGCGGGCGCATGAAGATTTCACCCACTTCGCCCGGCGGGAGTTCGTTTCCATCCGGGTCGAGGATCTTCATTTCGCAGCGAATTGGCCGGCCAACACTCCCAGGATGTTCCAGCCAATCGACGCCATTGATCAAGGTTGCGCCGATGCCTTCGGACGAACCGTACACCTCGATCACCTTTTCCGGGCCGATCAGATCAATCCAGAATCGCTTCAACCATGGCGGGCAGGGGGCAGCCGAACTCTGGATGGACTCAAGGCTGGAGAAGTCTCGCTCGTGAATGTTCTCCACCCTGCTGAGCCGGAGCATCACCACTGGCGGCAGATAGGCATAATTCACCTGGTAACGCTCGATCAGATCGAGCGCATACTCGGCGTCGAACTTCTCCATCACCACGACAGTGTTGCGGTTGCCAAGACCGTGGAACGTCGCGAGGTAGGGGGAGTTGTGATAGAGCGGCGTTGCAAGGAGCTGGACCTGCCCCTCTCGAGATCCGGTGCCTCGGCCCGGTACCAGCGGCCGGCACGGATGCCAGCCCTTGTCGATAACGATCTTCGAGCGGCCGGTCGAGCCACCTGATGCGATGGCCTTGCCGAGGTGTTCCGGGTCGAATGGCAGCCGTTCCGGCGAGTACTTGTCCAGATCATGGAGTTCTGCCGGAGTAATGGACGACCAGGAGAGATCTTCCCACTCGGCCAGCACCAGTGGAGGTTGGGCCAATTCCAGGATCTGGTCACGTTCGCGAGGTGGCAGCACCGCTCGGAGCGGCAGTGCCCGCGCACCGGCCTTCCATGCGGCGATTACGAAGGCGACCAATTCGGGAGTGTTCCACACTCCGGTAACAACCATGCTGCCGGGCGTGACTCCACGCTCGACCAGCAAATGGGCCATTCGGTTTGTCCAGGCTTCGAGTTCACTCCAGCTGATGGAATATTCGTTGCGGTTGATCGGGGCGAAATGAAGCGCCGGTTCATCCGGAAAGTCGCGCGCTATGGCGGAGAGCCTTGCGCCAAACGTTGGCAACTGGTCGACATGCTCCGACAACGGGGTCTTCCTTCCTTGCACCGGTTCTGTCTCTTCGATTGGCGCATATCATAGCCGGATTGTGGCTGGATGGAAGATGGCTAGTCTGAATTGCTTGCCTGGCCAGATTCCCGGAGGTCGTGCAGGCATTCAAGCACGAACGCTGCCAGCGTCTCCAGATGCCGGAGTCCTTCCTCGGCGGTCGCCCTGGCCGGGTCGCCAAAGTACCCGAGTTCCGAACCGGCTTCGAGAAACGTTCGCGCTCCTGCACGGAGTTGAGCGGGAAGGTCGATCCAGACGGGCGGGAGCGTTGCGAGCAGGTCGGTCCTCACTGCATCCGGACGGGCAGCCATGACAATTGAGGTTTCGTAGGAACCGGCGTGACGTGAACCGGCGGCGAACTCCTCCCCCAGTCGGGTTGCCAGGTTCGGTTGGCGTTGGTCTGGCGATCGCACCGGTATGCCGGTTTCCTGTTCGACCTCGTCACAGACTGTCTGGATCGTCTCGACGTGTGCGGGTTCAAGGTGGGCGTTGCAGCAGACAAGCGCCCGGTATCCCTGGCCGGCGAGGTTGAGGAGCAGGCTTTTCAGGTAGGCCAGGAATGCGTCGGCTACGACCGGAGATGTCCCCGGAAATGATGTGCCGACAAATGAGACGGTGTAGGCGATCTCCGGCAGGATCACCGCCGGAATGTTGTGTTGCGCCAGTAAGCCGGCGGCGGCGTCGGCCGTCGCTCTGGCAATGATGATGTCGGTATCCAGCGGCAAATGCGATCCGTGCGCCTCGATAGCGCCGATCGGCAGGAGTCCTACCGGGTGGGAACGCAATACCTCGGCGGCCTCTGTCCATGACAAGTTCGCCAGTGCCCGTTGGCTGGTGGATGCCATTGCCCTGCCTTGCTCCGATCCTGTGGTGAACGGCGGGATGATCGTCAAGTATGCTTCAGGAACAGAGAGACGCAATGGGGATGAGGGCGCGTATGAAGCTCATAGCGGCGATTGTTCAGGATTACGATGCTCCCAAACTGACAAAGGCGATTGTTGAAGCCGGATTCCGGGCGACGACGATCAGCAGTCAGGGCGGGTTTCTGCGTACCGGAAATGTCACCATCCTCAGCGCGGTCGAGGATGACCAGGTTCAGGAGTTGTTGACGATTATCGAGGCACACTGCCGGGAGCGGACCGAGATCATCCGGCCCGATGTGATGGGCGACTATTCCGACTGGTACCCGCCACACGAGGTTGAAGTGCTGGTTGGCGGGGCGAATGTGTTTGTCATCCCGGTATCCTATTACGAGCGGATGGGTTGATGTCCCGGGAGAAGTCAACCGGTAGACTCGGCCGATCTCTGTTGCACTATTACATTGCGTTGAAGTTGGGAGCTGCCGCTATCGCGCCGTTGGGGCTTCCGGCTCACCTTGATTCTCCGCCGCCGATTGTCCGGCGACACCGGCGCGACGTCGGGGAATGGGACCCGCGTGAAGTTGTCCGGCTTGGCGATTCTGTGGCCGTGATCACCATGCCGGCGAATCCGGATACCTGGCCGGACCATTCACCAACCGCCGTGACGTTGAACTAGACAGGCATCGGGCGCAACGGAGAACCGGAGTGTGCGGGTTACCCGTGCGGGATCTCCGTTGGCCCGTCAGATCATCTCAGGCGCTGGCCAGCGAAACAGGAGCGCCGACTGTGCGCTGTTCTTCGGTCAGCATCGGGGAAAGCATGCGCTGCAATGCCATCACGTGCGCGCAGGTTTCGTATGTTTCGAACGAGTGACAGGTGCAGGAGAACTTTTCGCCGTCGAGCGTAACCTGGTGTTCATCATGACCCCCATGGAATGAGGCGGTGAACGACTGGAAACGCACGCGTTCTGGCTCTTCGGCGTATCGTCGAGCTTTCTCCACCTTGCTGATCAGTGTCGAATTCAAGGGAGATCTCCTTTCGCCTTCTGTCCGTGCCCACCAGCCGTGGGCATGCGTGGTTGCGTTGACCGGCAGGATGGTTGATCCAAACCTTCAGGTCAGGGGTACAAAAAAGCACCTCGGCACGAAGCCGGGTGCGAATCCACTGACTATTGAGGTTGGAGCGTGCCCGTCCATGCCGGGCCATCCTTCCGATCTCGCAACAGTCCGTACCTGCAGTGTAACAGATCCCCGGCGCTGCGTGAACCACTTGACGGCAATGTGCTTGAGTACAATCGTTCCGGATTCTGAAGGAGCAGCGAACTGATGTCCGAAACCTTGCCAAACGCGAGTTTGAGCGCGGCTGTGCTCACTGGTGGGCAAAGCAGCAGGATGGGGACCGACAAGGCGTTGCTGTTGATTGATGGCAGTCCGGTACTTGAGCACATCCTGCGCCGGTTGCGGGGAGTAGCATCCGACATCATCGTTGCCGGCGATCGTCCCGGCTATCACCGCTTCGGCGTGCCGGTGTATGCCGATCGTTTTCCTGGTGCAGGACCACTTGCCGGGCTGGAAACAGCCCTGCATCATGCGATGCACGAAAGCGTATTGGTAGTCGGCTGTGATATGCCGTTCCTGCATGACGGGCTACTGCAGGCGATGGCTGCGCGACCGTTCGATGGTGATGCTCTGGTTCCGTTCAGGATCGTTGATGGGCATGTGCGCCCGGAACCATTGCATGCGATCTACCGGAAGCAATGCCTTCCTCTGGTGGCGGAACTGCTTGCAGGTGGACGGAGAAGTATGCAGAGGCTGCTGGACGAACTGCAGGTTACCAGGCTGGACGAAGAATGGTTGCGCCGGCATGACCCTGCGCTGACCTCATTTACGAACGTCAACACACCGGAAGAGGCCCGCAGGGCCGGGATCGGACCGGATGTGCGAGAGGAGACCACGGGGTGACGCGCGATTACAGCAAGTTCCTGGATGAGAACGGCAAGCTGGATATCAGCTTGATACCCCGCAAGGAATACACCGACATGGTTACCGAGTATCGGCGGCGTGACGAAGTGATCCGGGAAGTGTTTGGCCGCTTGTACTGGCTTTGGGACCTGGAGCAGCTTGAAAAGGAATATCTCGAACAGGGTGAGGAAGTGCCGCTGGAGGAGCTTGCCCAGGAAGTGCTGAATGGCATGGAAGACGACGACTGGTGGCAGGCAATTGCAGCGTTCGAGGCCTACTTCATTGAGCACTTCAATGATGATCCCGGCCAATGGTCTGCGTACCTTGATCACGTCTATGATGAGCAGGAACAGGCCGGTTGGGTCCGGCGTCAGTAGCAAACGAAGGGTGACAGTTCGTGCCATTTCAGATTGAAACCGCCGGACGTCCGGTTGTGATGGGAACCGGAGGCGCGGTTACCTGCGGACATCCGCTGGGGGCCGTGGCCGGTATCCGCATGCTCGAGCGTGGTGGCTCGGCAGTGGACGCCATTGTCGCGATGGCTGCGGCCGTTGGCGTCGTTGAACCGCACATGTCCGGGGTGGGGGGCGACGGCTTCACGTTGGTCTATGACGCCTCGGCCCGTGAGGTATTTACGGTGAACGGCTCCGGGCCGGCGCCGGCACGGGCAACGGTTGAGTTTTATCAGGATGGCATTCCGCGAACTGGCCCACTTGCAGCCTCGGTACCGGGTGCAGTTGCCGGTTGGGCGCTGATGCACAAGCGCTGGGGTCGACTCGATTTTGCTGAGGTGCTCGACCCGGCAGTACGTCTGGCCACCGACGGCTTTCCTGTCTACCACAACTTCGTGACGTTCCTGGAGATGATGGAAGCCGCGTTCCAGCGCCAGCCTTCCGGTGCTGCGGTGTTCCTGCCACATGGCCGGATTCCCCTGGTAGGTGACGTGCTTCGCCAGTTTGAACTGGGGAACACCCTGCGAGAGATCGGTGAAACCTACGGTGAATCGCTCTACCGTGGGCCGCTGGCCCAACGGCTTGCTGCGGCAGTTGCGGCAGATGGCGGGCTGATCGACGAAGAATCGCTTGCTGGCGTCGAGGCGGAAATCGTCAAGCCGCTGGTGGCTCCGTACCGTGGACTTTCAGTCTACGAACCGGGTCCGAATTCTTCAGGCCATGTCCTGCTGCAGGAATTGATGATGACCGGCCTGATCAACCTTGCTGACTGGAAGGCCGGGTCAGACGACCTGATTCACCACATGGTGGAGATCAAGAAACTGGCGTTTGAGGACCGTGAACGCTATACCGGAGATCCGAAGTTCTCAGGGGAGTTGCCCGATCATCTGCTGAGCGAAGCCTACGCACTCGAGCGGCTCAGCCTGCTTGACCCGGCGCGCGTTCGCACCCAGCGCGTGGCTGATTCAAATGTTGGCAGCGATACGACCTATCTTGCGGCTGCTGATCGTGACGGTAATGTCGCCTCGATGACGACGTCGATCAACGGACCCTTCGGGTCTGCCTATGTCGCCGGCGACACCGGTATTCTGCTGAACAACCGCATGCTCTACTGGCACCTGGATGAAGGACACCCGAACCGGTTGGAGCCGGGCAAGCGCGTGCGCCACACTGTCAGCCCGGCCATTCTCCTGAATGGCGACCAGCCGGCAATGGCAATCGGAACCCCGGGAGCCGATGGGCAGGTTCAGACGATCTACCAGGTGCTGGTGAACATGCTGGACTACGGCATGAACCCACAGGAAGCAGTGGAATACCCACGGTGGCGCAGTTTCGTCGATGGTCAGGATGCCAATTGGCCGCATTCCAGCGCCAACCACCTGCAAATGGAGTCACGGTTCAAGAACCTGACGATCGAAGGTCTCCAGCGCCGGGGACATTCAGTGGTGCGTTTGACCGGGTGGGGCTCGATCGGGTCGGTTCAGGTCATCCAGATTGACCGAGACCGTGGCGTCTTCTCGGTGGGTAGCGATCCACGCCGGGATGCCTACGGCCTGGCTATCTGATCCAGACCGTCATCCCAGACGGTCACCATGCGTTCAGCCAGGAAACGCCCTGCATCTGACCGGTGCAGGGCGTTTGTTTTCTGCCCATGTGCCAAAGCGGCGGTCACGACCCGGACGAGGTCTTCAACGTTCCCGGCACGATAGAACCAGGCAGAAGGAAGCGTTTCGGGGTATGCCAGATCGTACGGCAGTACCGGGGTTGCGCCGGCGAGAACTGCTTCCAGTACGCCGACACCGAAAAATTCGTGTGCAGCCGTTGATACGATGATGCCACCGCCAGGCAGTCGTTCCTCGTACTCACGCCGGTCGGCGAGATGACCGGGTATGGTGGCCGGGATGGGAAGATCTCTCTGGATGGTTGCTGGCGCTGTGCCGCCCGTGCCAAGTAGTGTCACATCCGGCGTGTATCCGGATGCCGCAAGATATCGCAACATAGCGCAGAACAGTTCCGCACGCTTGTCATAATCCCAACGGGCGTTCCAGATAATCCGTTGAGACGGACCCTCTGGTTCATTGGTGAGCGGGTGCTCCATTCTGATCGGCGGATACACGACCCGTGCGCGCTCATCGAGATGCCTGGAAGCCGCTTCTACTGTTGACGCAGGAACCTTGTCCTGATCAAGGGAGGCCACCGCCGTCCGGAACACCTGGAAATGGTAGGCAGAGTTGAACCAACACGCATCGGACAAGAGCACCGCGTCGAGGTGCTGGATAAGGAACGGACGTTGGTCGCCTTCCGGAGCGGGGTAGGTCCACTGGCTTTCGTGGAAGTAGGCGATTCGCCTGGCCGCCCGGAAACGTGCCGGCATCAGAGCCAGCAGCGACGCAATGCTGAATGTCCCGGAAAACAGGATGACATCCGGCGTCCACTGTGTTTCGATCCCGGCCAACTGGTTTGCAAGATGATAGTGAGCGGTCAGCGCCTGGTGACGCCAATGATGCGGAGATGTCTGGATGACCTTTACGTCGTGACGGGAATACTCTTGCAGGATATGGTTGATCCGGGCATGGGAACCTGCCCCATGCGCCTCAAGGATCAGGACTGACAAGCGACGATTCCGGCCCATATTCATAAGGGTGACTGTACAATGCCCGTTGATACGGTGGCTGAACGACGTACGGGGGTAAGACTTGGCTGCGAACGGGATTGTGACATTGATGACGGATTTCGGCACCGTGGATGGTTACGTTGCCGCAATGAAGGGGGCACTGCTCACTGTCAACCCGAAGGCCGTCCTTGTCGACGTCACCCACCACATATCCACCCAGGACGTCACTGAAGCAGCATTTCAACTGGCCACCGTCTGGTCCACCTTTCCGGCCGGAACCATTCATATGATCGTCGTCGATCCGGGCGTTGGAGGCGAGCGCCGGGCAATTGTCGTCGAGGCTGGCGGGCACTATTTCATCACGCCGGATAACGGCCTGTTGACGCTGTTGATGGCCAATGTTCCGCCGGACCGTGCGGTTGTCCTCGACCGGCCCGAACTGTTCCGCGCCGATGTCTCCTCAACGTTCCATGGCCGCGACATTTTCGCCCCGGTTGCCGGGTTACTTGCCACCGGAACAGTGGAGATAACCGATCTTGGATCCGAGATCAGTACGTCGTCGATTGTCCGGCTCCCATGGGAACCCGCGGAGGGCCGGAAGGGCCAGATTCTCGCACCGGTGGTCTCGGTCGACCGGTTTGGCAATTGCCGCACCTTGCTGACGCGACGCGAATTGCCGTTCGATCTCAACAAGGTCTATGTCCGGTGCAAGGACGTGACGGTGCGCGGGATTCATTCGACCTATGTTGACGTGCCCATGGGCAAGACACTTGCCCTGTTCGGTAGTCACGGTGGGCTGGAGCTGGCGGTTCGTGGCGGGAATGCTGCGCTCTCCTGGGAGATCAAGCGCGGCGATGAGTTGATCGTGTTCGAGCAGGAACCGACTGACTAACCGGGCGCGGTATACTCGGCTACCTGAACGATGTAGTACTGGAATGTGAACAATGGCCAGGAAAACCGCACGCAAACCACGAAACCGGAGTCAGCTCACCAAAGCTGAACTGCAGGCCTACGAGGCCCGACGTGCTGATGAGCGCAAGCGGGTTGGCGCGGCCCAGGAGGGTGAAGCCGCTGCTGTTGCGGTAGCCACGCCACGGCACGGCGTCGAGCACTCCTTCGAACTGAACCGGGACGATGAATTTGCCATCATCCGGTCTGACCTGATGCGGCTGTTGGTGGTGATGGCTGTTATTGTTGTGCTGCTGGTGGTGGCAACGTTCGTGCTTCGCTAGTCACTGTTTAGCCCGGTACCCCCGATACCTACGAAAAAGCCCGGTCCGGTTATCCGGACCGGGCTTTCTCTATCGCGGCATTGGGTACTGGCTAGATGTCGTCGTCTTCGTCGTCGGTCGCGACCACGACCGATTCGTCGATGAACTCGGTATCGTCATCATCCAGGTCTTCGGCATCGGTGGCATCGAAGGCCTCATCCGGATCTTCAACGTCTTCGAGTTCTTCCTCATCAAGCAGCAGGCTGCTTTCGTCGCTCCGGAAGAGGCGGCTGTCGCGCAGGAAGGAGCGTGGAACAGCGACCTTGCCCTGGTGAGGGAAGGAGAGCCGGTCGCCCATCTCCGGAGAGCGATTCATCTCGCGGATGATGACGCGGACACTATCGCCGGCATTTGCGGTCACGTAGACAGCGTATTCATTGCCGATCTCGATCAGGTTGATCAGGCGCCGGGCAATTCGCGGTTCGAGCTTGCCAATATACTCGCCCTTGTCATCCACCAGGCTGACCGTCGTGCCATCGATCACAATGTCGAGTTGCTCGCCGCTGGAGAGGGTCATCAGGACTGCCGACGGAGCGGGCTCGACTACCTCGTCAACGAAGGTCTTGCCGGCCTCCTCGATGAAGATGTTGAAGCGGGCCGGTGGCCGGGACCCGGCATCCTCGTCCTCTTCCTCAACATCGCGCAGAGGTTCGAGGCGTTCGAGGTTGCGACGGCTGATGATGTTGGCCGGATCGACTTCGAGTGCAGAACTGTACGCCTCGTAGGCGGACCGGTAGCGCCGCAGTTCGAAGTAGGCCTTGCCGAGCCGATTGAAGGCATCGACATCGCGCTGGTTTTCCTCAATCAGGCTCTTGTTTACCTCAATCGCTTCCTTCCACTTGCCTTCAAGTGCCAGGTTGCGGGCGAGAGCCGACTTTTCGCGCCTTGCCTTGCTGCGGGTATCTGTTCCGGAAATTGACAATGCGTGTTCTCCTCGGTGATACAGAACGATTGAACGAACGGGCCGTTACCGGTGGTTACGCGAGTGCTGCGACGGAGACCGGCTCTCCAAGCAGGTACCAGGTTGTTGCACTGGTGATTTCGACCTCGACGGTCTGACCAAGCCAGTCGCCGGTGGCATCGAAGAAGACCAGCGTGTTGCCCCGGGTCCGGCCACGCCATCGACCCTTGGCATATCCATCCACCAGAATCTCTTCCCGGGTTCCGACCCGTTGCTGGTGGTATTCCAGGCTGACCTTTTCCTGCAGCCGTTCGATCTCCTGGTGCCGGGCGTGCTTCACCTCGTGCGGGATGTCATCTTCCCAGCGGGCGGAAAGCGTGCCCGGTCGCGGAGAATACATGGCCACGTGGACTTTGTCGAACTTGATGTCTTCCAGCAACCGCATGGTGTTGGCAAATTGCTCGTCCGTTTCACCGGGGAAGCCAACGATGATGTCGGTTGCCAGCGTGACGTTCGGAATGGTTGCCCGGATCATCTCGATGCGGTCGCGATAGTGCTCGTGGGTGTAGGTGCGGCGCATCCGTCGCAGAACTTCATTGTCGCCGGCCTGCACCGGCAGGTTGACGTGCTCGCAGAGCTTGGGCAGGTCAGCAATCGCATGAATCAACTTGTCAGAGAAGTACTTCGGATGCGATGTCAGGAACCGGACACGCTGGATGCCTGGAACGTCGTTGACTGCTTCGAGCAGGTCAGCGAGATCTCGGCCATCCGGCAGGTCGTGTCCGTAGGCGTTGACGGTCTGGCCGAGCAGCGTGACTTCCTTTACACCGCTGGCACCAAGACGGGTGACCTCTTCAACAATCTCGTCAAACGGCCGGCTCACCTCGCGGCCACGTCGATAGGGCACGATGCAATAGGAGCAAACGAAGTTGCAGCCGTAAATGATCGGCACATGCGCTGTGACCCGGTAGTCGCTGGCGATTGGCTGGTAGAAGTGTGGCAATTCAGCCAGATCGCTGTCTGCCTCCGCCAGTTCCGGGACAATCGTTTCGAGTTTCTCGAAGTCGGACGGGTCAAAGAACAGGTCGACATGCGGGAATCGTTCCCGCAGCGATTTCTCCTGTCCGGTGACCATGCATCCGGTTACGGCAATCTTGAGGTCCGGGTTGTTCCGTTTGGCGCGGAGTAGCGAACCGATCTTGCCAGCAACCTTGTCTTCGGCCGCCTGGCGGACAACGCAGGAGTTCAGCACGATGACATCGGCCTGGTCTTCCTGCTCGGTTCTGGAGTATCCGACCTGGGCCAGCATGGCCTCGACCTTGGCGGATTCGGCCTCATTCATCTGACAACCAATGGTCCAGACCAGGTAGGACTTGCCAGTTGACATTTCGTTGGCCGGCGCCGCGGGCTGTTCATGACGTGGGAAGAGTCTTAGTGGTTCCAACTGCTTGCCTCCTGACAGGCTCTTGTGGATGATTGCGCGCCACAGCCCGGGATTATACCCGTCTGGTCATAACGCGGACGACCTGAACAACAGGCTGCCCCGGCATCACTCGACGTAAGGCTTTTCATTTGAACAGTCACCTATCGAATCGGACGCGGAAAACGACCGGTTGCGGAAGGTAGCCGCCCGGTATTCGAGTGTACGTACTCATGTGCCGGTGAGTCATAGGTGCTACAATGTGAAGCAACTTCAACGCACGCTAGCAACGTCTGCCAGGGCGTTTGCCGGACGGGAAGTTTGTTCCGCCTGGGGCGTACGAACGTGGGGTTCAAAGCCTTAGAGGGACCGTGGGGTGGGAATGAAGCGAAAATGTGGCACGTGTAAATATTTCCGTGACAAGGGCGTTGCAAACTCGGGAACCTGCGAGCATTTCAAACGCCGGGCATTGCGAGATGTCGTCCTTGTTCGCCAGTCTGAACTGGCATGCCGAAATACATGGGATCAGGACCTGTGGGAGCCGCATCCCGAACTGCTGGCGGAAGAACAGGCTGCCGGCGAAGTAGACGAAGTTATTGAAACCCAACCGGGTACCCGGTCTACAAGTTCAATTTTTGGTGGATCAGAGATTGTGCCGATCCCTTCGCCGCTTGGCGAGGAACCGGATCGCATGACCTCCATTCGCCTTACACCTGTTCCCGGTGGTGAAGAACTCGAGCCAGCCCCGACGATGTTCTTTGACGAACCGGAGCAGGATGTCATCCCGGTTCGGAAATCGGTGCTCGGCAAACGCATGCAACTGGAAGAGGACCGCAAGCGGCTTCTCGAAGCCCGGCGCCGCGAAGCGCTGGCCGAGATTGATAGCCGACCGGGTTTCCTGGGTTCGGTACGTAGCGAGGATGCAAGCAATCATCCATGGTCTGCGGAGGATATTGATCCTTCCTCCGGGGCCGGGCGCCCGATTGTGCCGCTCTCTGAAGAGCCGATGGATCATCAGGATCCGACCGAACAGCTTCCGATAGGTGAAGTGCAGCGCGTCCTGCGCGATGCCTCCCGGCATGTACCAACCAACAATGAGCCAGTGGTGCACGTAGATGGCAACGTCTACGGCAAGCGGCCAGCTCGTCGTGAGCTTCCGGTGGTTCAGGAAATTGGCCTCCCTGATTCAGACGACCCGATCGACCGTGCGGAGCATTTGCGCGGAATCAAGCGGGTTTGTGGTACCTGCCGTGACTTCCGCCAGTTTGGCGATGGCACCCGCGGGCAGTGCGTGAACCCTTATGCATTCAGCGAACGGCGTATGGTACAGTCCGACCAACTCGCCTGTCGCTCGAGCCTCGGGACGTGGTGGATGCCGAGCGACGATATCTGGCTCGAACAGGCTGATACGTCGCATCACGGGCGCCCCACCCCGTTGCTGGATGCAGCAACACGCCAGGAACGGACCGCAGGACGAGCGAGAGACACACGATCGTGGTAAACCACTCGCCGTAACGACCGTCCGGCGCTTTGGGTTGTCAGGGCGAGTTGAAATGGCGGGGTTGGAGGAGCGGTCGTCGAAACTATGTCCGATCTAGGGGAACTGCTGCGACAGGCACGCGTCTATAAAGGCGCATCGTTACGGGATGCCGAGCGGGCAACCCGTATTAGTCGTAGCTACCTTGAGGCCCTCGAAAACCAGGACTTCTCCCAGCTGCCTCCGCCGGCGTATGCGCGCGGCATCGTCAAGAACTACGCCCAGTATCTTGGGCTCGATGCGGTTGCCATTCTCTCACTCTACGATTCAACCGACGTCGAGAGTGTTGGCGAGACGATCCAGGTGGTGCCGGCAACCAAGCCGATCAACGTCCGCCCGCACTGGGTTCCCAATTTCGCAATCATCGGCTTCATGCTCGTTGTTTCGGCGATCGTGTTCGCCTGGCTCTACTCCGCGTACTTCCAGGCGAACAACGAGGAACCGGACCTGACATCAAGCCTGCCGACCGTAACTCCAATGGCCGAGTCCTTGATCGGGCAGATCATCCTGACGCCGACGGCAACCCCGACACCTGAGCCTACCCCCGGCGATGATCCGACTGCGACGCAGGAGACGGTTTCCATCAACCCGACAACCGCGCCCGCAGTGTCGCCGACCTCGCCACCGGTGGTCGTTGAGGAAGAGTTTGAGGAAGAGGAAGAAGAAGTCGTTGTTGATTCCTCTCCCGAGCCTGGATACCAGACGATCGTTGATAGCGTGATCAATAGTGGCGGGTCCTATGAGTTTCTGCTGATTGCGACCGAAGAGGTCTGGCTGGAGGTATGGCTCGACTGGTCCGAGACGGCATCGTGGGAAGGCACGCTGGCTGCGGGCCAATCTTTGCTGCTGGTGGCCGACGTCGCGACGGTGAGTTCCGGCAATGCCGGCTTCGTCCAGGTGCTTGTCGACGGCATCGACTACGGCGTCCTGTCAGAATCCTGGGACGCGACGGTCACCCTTCCGTAAACGTTAAGAGGCATGTGAATGAGCGGATTTCTGGTGTTCGGCACTGACGTGTATGCCGCAAGGCGTGACCTTACGGGCCGCATCGTCACCGTGCTGCGTGGGGTTACCGACAAGCGGGGTCTCGAACTGAAGGAGTTCCGTTCACGTGCTGCACCGGCCGGTGTTATCCATGAACTGATGTCCACCGACGAGGACGCCGGACCCGGCGACAACGTGAACCGTGTGGCTCTCATCGGGTTTTTCGAGGTGGAAGCCGGCGCGGTGATGCTTGTTGGCGATGAGGTGTGGTCGGGCACGACGCTGCTGGGTACCGTTGCCGGGTTTGATGAAACCCATATGCCCAATCACCAGAATATCTGCCTGCGCACCAATGATCTGCGTGATGGTGAGTCGCTCGGTCTGTCGGTTGAGGACGCCATCCGCTTTGTGCGTCCCGGGCAGGAGAGCAACGACTAACGTTTGTTCGGGACCAGAATGGTGACCCGTTCCTCGAGCATCTCGATTGTTGCCGGCAGTTCGCCCATCGGGTTGCCATCTGCCTCAAACGGAACAGCCTCACTGGATTTCAACACGACCTTCTTCGCCCGGAACTGGCGTTGCCAGCGAGAGCGATTCGGCTTGCGCAGGAGAATCCAGAGCATTGCCGTGACAGCAGTTATGGCGTTCGGCGGGTTGTAGATACAGACATCAAGTAATCCATCTGTGCGGTCGATGTCCCTGCCAATTGCAAACCGGGGATGGATAATGGACCCACCAATGGCCAGCAACACCATGCGTGCATTGCTGGTGAACTGCGTGCCATCAATGTCAATTTCCACTTCGAACGGTTTGGAACGCAGGTGCTTGATGGCAGGTGGAAGATAGGCCGGCCAGCCGACCATCCGTTTGAGACGAGTATTTGCCTCGTGCATGATGTGGGCATCGTAGCCGGCGCCGGCCATGTGCAAAAAGATCTGGTCGTCAATCTTGCCGACGTCGAAAGCGGACGGTTTGCCTTCGCCCATCGCTACCTTGATAGCGGGCCCCAGACGCCTGGGGATACCCAGGTCCTTGGCGATGACATTGGTGGAGCCGGCCGGGATGATCCCGACCAGCGTCTCGGTTCCAATAACCCCGGTGACGACTTCGGAGACGGTTCCATCTCCGCCCACGGCCACGACAATATCAACCTCGCGCTCGGAGCACTCACGGGCAAGTTCCGTCGCGTGACCGGCACACTCGGTGAGTGCGAAATCAAAGTCGATGTCCAGGTCTAGCGCTGTATGGCGGAACTGCCGGAGCAACCAGCGACGCGATTGTTGCCCGGTAGCAGGGTTGATAATTGCGAAGACGGTCTTGCGTTTCACCATCCGGGCGAACTCAGGCGTCGAGCTCTTCTGGCCCAAACAGCCGATTGGTCAGTTCATTTGCCAGCCAGGTAGCAGCGGCAGCCAGCACCAGCCCAAGCAAGCTTCGAAAGAGGGTTCTACCCACGGTCGTTCCTCCCCATACGGTCGTTATTCAGCCGGCACTGCCGGAAAGTCTGTACAGATCGTATCAACGTTGGCGGCGCACTGTAAGCATGGCAAGCATATAAAGAGTTATGCCGCCCAGCACGAGCAGGGCAACAACATCCGCAAGCAGCAGTCTTCCGCCGATCTCCCGGTCGAGAAACCCGATCAGTCTAAAGGGCCAGACCATTGGCACAGTGATGAGGTTGACGGTCTTCCAGGCTGACGTCCAGGTCGCAACCGAGAGTGCTGCCAGCACGATGCGAAGTGGCAGGACGACCAGCACCACTGCCGAAGCAATGATGGTGGCCGTCCTGCGAAAGCGGGATGGCCTTCGGACGTTTCGGGCCGGAATTGGAAGACGAAGTGCCATTCCTGTGTTCCGGACTAATCCGCCGCGACCGGGGCGTTGGCCAGGACGTTCCGTGCAGTCTCGATAATGGTGTTCACATCCTCATCGGTCACCTGATAGTGGGTGACAATGCGGCAACCGCGGGTTCCGTAATTGGACAGGCGAACACCGGCAGCGGCCATGGCATCGATGAAGGAAACGTGATCCATCACCGGTTCGGTCTGGAAGATGACGATGTTGGTATCGACCGTTTCCGGGTCGAGGACAACGCCGTCGATAGCTGCCAGCCCTTCGGCAATTGCTTTCGCCCGGCGGTTATCTTCACCGAGGCGGCCTGGCATTTCCTTTAGCGCGACGATGCCGGCCGCGGCGATGACACCTGCCTGGCGCATGGCTCCGCCGACGATCTTGCGTGCAGCGCGAGCCTTCTGGATGAACTCTTCCGAACCTACAACCATGGAGCCAACCGGAGCAGCCAGACCCTTGGACAGGCAGAACTGGATGGTATCGGCATAGCTGGCGATGACGTCTACCGGTGTGTCCGAGGCAGCAGAGGCGTTGAAAATGCGGGCGCCATCCATGTGGACCGGCACGCCGGCCGATGCGGCCAGGGTCTGGAGATCCTTGAGGTAGTCAATCGAAAGGACGCTGCCACCACACCGGTTCTGGGTGTTTTCGATGCAGATCGCACCGGTGCGTGGGTAGCCGGGACGGTTCGGCGGGCGGATAGCCTTCTCGATCCGGTTGAGATCGATTTCGCCCTCTTCGTTGTTTGGCAGCAGTGCAAAGGGCATGCCACCGAGGGCAGCAGCGCCACCGCTTTCGTACCAGAAGATGTGCGATTCATCGCCGAGGATGATTTCGTCGCCGCGTCCGCAGTGAGCGAGCAGCGCTGTGAGGTTGCCCATCGTTCCGCTGGCAACATACACTGCAGCTTCCTTGCCGAGCATTGATGCGGCCAGTTCCTCGAGTTCACGTACGGTGGGGTCTTCGCCGTACTGGTCGTCACCAACGACTGCGTTTGCCATGGCCTGACGCATACTGTCGGTTGGGTGGGTAACGGTATCGCTTCGAACGTCGATCACGACTGGGCACTCCCATTCTGCCTGTGTCCGATAGATCTGCGAAGGCATTGTACATGGGAGTGGTGCGGAATCGGCCGTTTGGTGGATTTCCGCGACGGCGGGTTGACGGGTTGACAAAACGTTCGCTATGACGGACAATTACGGGTCGCTGGTGTGTTTGTCCGCACGTACGCGAAACGATTGTTACTTATTTGAGGAAAGCATACCGAAACCAACAGGTTATTCGGGAGGGGAAGGACTTGCCTTCCCATTTTGGTGTTTCCGGATTACCGTTTCCATGCCAACTCACAGTCGAGAGTAATTTGCGCTGGCATCGCGGCTAGCGCTATTGACCGCGTTCTCCGCGTGGTCAGAAGGAGCACTGTATGTCTCAGCGTGTTCCGGCCGTCAGTAGTTCCAACGGAAGGGTAGCCGATATTGTGTCCGGTTCCGGCAACTCCCGGAAATCATTTGCGCGTATTCCGTCGGTCGTAGACCTTCCGAACCTTATCCAGATTCAACGTGACTCCTTCGAATGGTTCAAGACCGAAGGGCTCAAGGAGCTCCTTCAGGAGATTTCCCCGATCGTCGATTACAACCAGAAGATGGAACTCCACTTCCTGGAGCACTATTTCAGCGAGCCACGCGCATCCGAGGAAGTGTGCCGCGAACGCGACATGACCTACGCTGCTCCGCTCCAGATCCGTGTCCGCCTGGTGATCCAGGAAACCGGTGAGATCAAGGAGAGCGAGATCTTCCTCGGCGACTTCCCGATGATGACTTCCGAAGGTACCTTCATCATCAATGGCGCCGAGCGTGTGGTTGTTTCCCAGTTGGTGCGCTCACCGGGCGTCTACTTCGAACTCGCCGAGGATGCCACCAGTGGCCGGCGGCTTTGCAAGGGCAAGCTAATCCCGAACCGGGGCGCGTGGCTTGAGTTTGAAACCTCCAACCGCGACGTGCTCTCGGTCAAGGTCGACCGCAAGCGCAAGATGCCAATCACCATTCTTCTCCGCGCTATCGGCTACGAAACCGACGAGCAACTGGAAGAACTCTTCGCCGACGTTGATACTAACCCGGATCACCGCTACATCGCTTCGACGATTGAGCGGGAATCCACCAAGTCGCGCGATGAGGCACTCATCGAGCTTTACCGGCGTATCCGGCCGGGCGACCCGCCAACCAAGGACAATGCCTCGGGACTGGTTCACAACCTGTTCTTTGATCCCCGGCGTTACGATCTGGCCAAGGTGGGCCGCTACAAGCTGAACAAGCGGCTTGGACTCGAAACCCCGCTGGAACAGCGCACCCTGACTCCGGAAGACATCCTCGAGATCATCCGGATGATGGTGAAGCTGAACAATGGCGAGGGCCAGGGCGACGATATCGACCATCTCGGCAACCGGCGCATTCGAGCCGTTGGCGAACTGATCCAGATGCACGTCCGCACCGGACTGCAGCGCCTCGAGCGCGGTGTCAAGGAACGCATGACGATCCAGGACATCGAGCAGGTAACGCCGAATGGCCTGATCAGCACCACCCGACCGGTGATGGCTGCCGTCCGTGAGTTCTTCGGTGGTTCACAGCTCTCGCAGTTCATGGACCAGACCAACCCGTTGGCAGAGCTGACCAACAAGCGACGACTCTCGGCACTTGGCCCGGGTGGCCTCAGCCGCGACCGTGCCGGCCTTGAGGTTCGCGACGTCCACCACTCGCACTACGGCCGCATCTGTCCGATTGAAACACCGGAAGGACCGAACATCGGCCTGATCGGTTCGCTCGCGACCTACGGCAAGATCAACGAGTTTGGTTTCATCGAAACCCCGTATCGCAAGGTCCACCATCTGGTGCCGCTCCGCGATGCCGAGGGCAACGCCCACCCGGATACCGAACTGCTGGCCGGACGGGCACTGGCCGGGGATGTGAATCTCGGGTCGAGGACACTTTCTGCCGGCGACATTCTGACTGAGGACGATGTCAAGGACCTGGTTGCCAGCGACCTTGCGACGGTGCGCATGCGCCCGTTCATCGTGGACCGGCCGGAAGATATCCACTTCCTGTCGGCCGACCGCGAGGAGCAGTTCTGGATTGCTCCGGCCAACGCGCAGGTGGATGAAGAGGGGTACTTCGTTGATGATGAAGTCGCTGTCCGCCACGACGGCGAATTCTTCATGGTGCCGCCGACCCAGGTTGACTACACCGACGTCTCGCCGAAGCAGATCGTTTCGGTTGCGACGGCATTGATTCCATTTCTGGAGCACGACGACGCCAACCGCGCACTCATGGGCGCCAACATGCAGAAGCAGGCTGTGCCGCTGATCCGCCCGGATTCGCCGATCGTCGGCACCGGTGTGGAATATCGCGCAGCACGTGACTCCGGTCAGGTGATTGTCGCGGATGAACCGGGCACGGTCGTCAAGGCAACCGCTCGCGAGATCATTGTCGAACTCGATAGCGGTGGTGAGCGAACCTACCGCCTGCAGAAGTTCGTTCGCTCGAACCAGGACACCTGCATCAATCAGCGCCCGAGCGTTTCCCGCGGTGATCGCGTGGAACCGGGCACCATCCTTGCCGATTCGTCCAGCACTGATAACGGTGAACTGGCACTCGGCCAGAACGTTCTGGTGGCGTTCATGTCCTGGGAGGGTGGCAACTTCGAGGATGCCATTCTGCTGAGCGAGCGTCTGGTGCGTGACGACGTGTACACCTCGATTCACATCGAGAAGTACGAAACCGAAGCTCGCGATACCAAGCTCGGCCCGGAAGAAATTACCCGCGATATTCCGAACGTTGGTGAGGACAGCCTCGCCAACCTCGACGAGAACGGCATTATCCGGATCGGCGCTGAAGTGCGGCCGAACGACATCCTTGTCGGCAAGGTCACCCCGCGTGGTGAGACCGAACTGTCGGCTGAGGAGCGGTTGCTCCGGGCGATCTTCGGTGAGAAGTCTCGGGAAGTGAAGGACACCTCGCTGCGTGTGCCGCACGGCGTGCACGGCAAGGTGATCGACGTCAAGCAGTTCCAGCGCGATGAAGACAGCGAGCATGAACTGCCGGCGGGTGTGAACGAGATGGTTCGCGTCATGATCGCCCAGAAGCGGAAGATTTCCGAGGGCGACAAGATGGCCGGCCGTCACGGCAACAAGGGTGTGATTTCCAAGATCCTTCCGGTCGAGGATATGCCCTACCTGCCGGATGGAACGCCAATTGATGTCATCCTGAACCCGATTGGTGTGCCGTCGCGAATGAACATCGGCCAGGTGCTGGAAACACATCTCGGCTGGGCGGCAGCCGCCCTGAACATCAAGGTTGCGACGCCAGTCTTTGACGGCGCGACCGAGCAGGATGTCCAGGACATGCTGGTTGAAGCCGGCCTGCCGGCCGACGGTAAGGTATGGCTTTACGATGGACGGACGGGTGAGCGGTTCGACCGCCCTGTCACGGTTGGATACATGTATGTGCTGAAGCTGGTCCACCTGGTGGAGGACAAGATTCACGCACGGTCGACCGGCCCGTACTCGCTGGTTACCCAGCAGCCGTTGGGTGGCAAGGCGCAGTTCGGCGGGCAGCGGTTTGGCGAGATGGAAGTGTGGGCGCTGGAAGCCTATGGCGCAGCCTACACACTCCAGGAAATGCTGACCGTGAAGTCCGACGATGTGGTTGGCCGGGTCAAGACCTACGAGGCGATCGTCAAGGGCGACGAGATCACCGAGGCCGGCGTGCCGGAATCGTTCAAGGTGCTCGTCAAGGAACTTCGTTCGCTCGGTCTCTCGATCGACGTCATTAATGAAGACGACCAGACGGTTGAGTTCACGGAGGATACGTCGCGCGACCTCCTTTCCAATCTGGACCGGATTAACCTCAGTGGATTCGAGCGAACCGAAGACTAAGGGCCGGAGCGCGGATTGCCGGCCCGAACAGGGTCTTTTCGAGCGTTATAACGCCTAGTGAGACCGGTGAGAACCAATATGCAGACAATGGGACAGATCAATCGAAACGACAGCAGGCGATCACTCGACGTGAACAACTTCGATGCCATCCAGATCAGCCTTGCGTCACCTGAAAGTATCCGCGCCTGGTCGTACGGTGAGGTCACCAAGCCGGAGACGATCAACTACCGGACGCTGAAGCCTGAGCACGGTGGCCTGTTCTGCGAGCGAATCTTTGGCCCGCAGCGCGACTGGGAATGCTATTGCGGTAAGTACAAGCGGATTCGCCATGCCGGCACCGTTTGTGACAAGTGTGGTGTGGAAGTTACCCGCTCGAAGGTTCGCCGCGAGCGCATGGGCCATATCGAACTCGCCGCACCGGTGACCCACATCTGGTACGTGAAGGGCACCCCGAGCCGCCTCGGTCTGCTGCTCGACATCTCTCCGCGCAACCTGGAGCGCGTGCTCTACTTCGCTTCCTACCTTGTTACCGAGGTGGATGTCGAGGCACGCGACCAGTTGATCGAAACGATCTACGGTGAGCTTGCCGAAGAACTGAATGAGCTGGAAGCCGAGCTCGAGCGACGGCGCAGCGAGCTGACTGCCGAAAGCGAAAGCGAAATCGGTAACCTGAAGCAGGCAGCCGCTGGCGTGACCTCGGGCGTCCAGAAGCAGCTCGATGAGAACCTTGCCGCCATCAACGCCGCCGCCGACGCGATCAAGGCACAGCTTGAGGCCTCGATGAACGAATCGGCCGATGAGGAAATCACGTTCAACGACGTGGTGATTGTCAAGGCCGGCGCGGCAATCAATGAAGATGCACTGATTACCCTTCGCGAGCAGCGCGAGGCAGCGATCACTGCTGCCCGGGCGCAGGCCGAACACGACACACTGAGCGCAACGGCGCTCAGCGAAGCCGAGAGCGACCAGATTCAGTCGGTCACGAGCGACGCCGTTCGCCAGATCGAGAATGAATTCGAAACCCAGAAGAACGACCTCAAGGCCGAGGCCGAGGAAATCATCCGCCAGATCAAGAGCCTCGAGCTCTATCAGGTGCTGACCGAAACCCAGTATCGCGAACTGAGCGATCTCGCACCGGGCGTCTTCAAGGCGGCGATGGGGGCCGAGGCCGTTTACGATGTCGTCACCAAGGTTGACCTGGATGAAATCGCCATCAACCTGCGAAACGACCTGCACCGCATGACCGGCCTGCGATCGAAGAAGGCAGCCAAGCGTCTGCGCGTGGTTGAGGCGCTGCGCAAGAGCGGCAATCGGCCGGAATGGATGATCTTCACTGCGCTGCCGGTCATTCCGCCGGACCTGCGTCCGATGGTTCAGCTGGATGGTGGCCGGTTTGCTACCTCTGACCTGAACGACCTGTATCGCCGCGTGATCAACCGGAACAATCGCCTCAAGCGACTGCTTGAGCTCGGTGCGCCGGACATCATCGTTCGCAACGAGAAGCGCATGCTCCAGGAAGCAGTCGACGCGCTGATCGATAACGGCCGCCGCGGCCGGGTTGTTTCCGGGTCGGGCAAGCACAAGCTCAAGAGTCTTTCCGACATGCTCAAGGGCAAGCAAGGCCGGTTCCGCCAGAACCTCCTTGGCAAGCGTGTCGACTACTCCGGCCGCTCGGTTATCGTGGTCGGCCCGGACCTGAAGCTGCACCAGTGCGGTCTGCCGAAGCGGATGGCGCTCGAACTGTTCAAGCCGTTCGTGATGCACAGCCTGGTGGCGCATGGACATGCCCACAACATCAAGGCTGCCAAGCGGCTGGTCGAGAAGGTCGACTCCCGCGTCTGGGACGTGCTGGAAGAGGTTATCAAGGAGTATGTGGTGCTCCTCAACCGCGCACCAACGCTCCACCGCCTCGGTATCCAGGCGTTCGAGGTGAAGTTGATCGAAGGCTCTGCCATCCAGATTCACCCGCTGGTCTGCACCGCGTTCAACGCTGACTTCGACGGCGACCAGATGGCGGTTCATGTGCCGCTATCCAGGAAGGCACAGGCCGAGGCACGCGCACGCATGCTCTCGACAGCCAACCTGCTGGACCCGTCCGACGGTAATCCGGTTATCGCTCCGACGCTCGAAATCGTTATGGGTTGCTACTACATGACGGTTGAGCGCGAAGGTGTGAAGGGAGAAGGCAAGGTCTTCTCCAGCGGTGCCGAAGTTGAACTGGCCTACCAGGCTGGTGTTGTTGACCTGCATGCCCGCATCCGGGTGATGGATCCGAAGGGTTCCCTCTCGGTGCGCAGCAGCCACTCGGCGCCGGCAGAAGGTCTGATCGAAACGACCGTCGGTCGCGTCATCTTCAACCGTGAGATTCCGGTTGAGATGCCGTTCTATAACGAAACGATGAACCGGCGAGCACTCGCACGGCTGATCGGTGAGCTCTATCAGAAGATGGGCACCCAGGTCACCGCCGAGGTTGCCGACCGGATCAAGGATGTCGGTTTCCGGTTTGCCACCGTTTCCGGTCTGACGATCGGTCTGCACGACGTGGCTGTTCCGGAAGCCAAGAAGCTGATCCTCGAAGAGGCGGACGCTTCGGTTCGTGAGATCGAGCGACAGTATCGCCGCGGTACGATCACCGAAACCGAACGTCACGATCAGGTTGTGCGCATCTGGCAGGACACGCGCGAAGTGCTCCAGAACGCCGTGGAAGAGGCGATGGACAAGGACAACTCCCTGTACATCATGACCTTCTCCGGGGCGAAGGGTAATATGAACCAGATCAGCCAGATGGCCGGTATGCGGGGCCTGATGCTTGACCCGAAGGGCAACATCATGGACTTCCCGATCCGCTCGAACTTCCGCGAGGGTCTGGACGTCTTCGAGTACTTCATCTCGACGCACGGCGCCCGCAAGGGTGGTGCAGATACAGCGCTCCGCACGGCTGACTCGGGGTATCTCACACGCCGGTTGGTCGACGTTGCCCAGGATGTGATCATCACGGCCGAGGATTGTGGCACGACCCAGTCGATGCGCATCTTCACCGAGGGCCAGCAGAGCGACGAAACGTTCTACTCCACGGTTGTCGGCCGCGTTGCCGGCGGACGTGTAGTGACCGAGGACGGTGAATTGCTTGTTGATGTTGGTGATGAGATCAGCGAGGACGTTGCCCGCGAGATCTTCACCAGCGGTATCGAGTATGTTGATGTTCGCACGCCGATGAACTGCGAACAGTCCTACGGCATCTGCGCCTGCTGCTATGGCCGGAACCTGGCGAGCGGCAAGCTGGTGGAAATGGGCGAGGCAGTCGGCATCATCGCGGCACAGTCGATCGGTGAGCCGGGCACCCAGCTGACCATGCGGACGTTCCACACCGGTGGTGTGTCGCACGCTGATGACATCACAACGGGTCTCCCGCGAATTCAGGAGCTTTTCGAAGCTCGTGAGCCAAAGGGTAAGGCCATCCTGTCGGAGATCTCCGGCACAGTCGAAATCGTGGTTGAGGATGAAGTTCGCAAGATCATCGTCACCAACCCGGATGTTATGCGGGTTGACCTGAAAGTTCCGGCCACCCACACGATCAGTGTGAAGGATGGCGATTCGGTCAAGCGTGGAACCGAACTGGCAGTTGCAGCCGATGGTTCTGCCCCGCCGATGCTGGCGACCGTTGACGGCGATGTCTTCATCGAAGGTAACGTGTTGACTATCGTTAGCGACAACACCGAAACCAAGGAGTACATCGTTCCCCACACTGCCTACGTCCGTGTTGACGATGGCGATCATGTTGAGCCGGGCACCCAGCTGACCGATGGTTCGCGGGACCCGCAGGAAGTGCTCTCCACGCTCGGCCGTGATGCCGTGCAGCGCATGCTGGTGGAAGAAGTGCTGAATGTCTACCGCTCGCAGGGTGTGGATACGAATGACAAGCACATCGAGGTCATTGTCCGGCAGATGTTGCGCAAGGTCAGCATCGATGACCCGGGCGATACCGATCTCTTGCCGGGCGAACTGGTTGACCGGTTCCGGTTCAACGAGATCAATGATGAGATGATTGCCCAGGGTGGCGAGCCGGCAACCGCGCAGGAAGTGATTCTCGGAATCACCAAGGCGTCGCTGGAAACCGACTCCTTCCTCTCGGCAGCATCCTTCCAGGAGACGACCCGGGTGCTGACCCAGTCGGCGATCGAAGGCAAGATCGACCGGCTGCGAGGCCTGAAGGAAAACGTCATTATCGGCAAACTCATCCCGGCCGGCTCCGGGTTCCAGGTCGGGCAGGAGAGCACAACCGATGCGGCGCCAGAGGGCGAAGTGGTGCCACGATCCATCGAAGAGGTGGAAGATCTGCTTTCTGCAGCGCCGGCGGCCAGCGCCGAAGCAGCAGAAGAGGGTGAGGAAGAAGAGGCCGAGGCCGATGAAGTGGCCTGGGTTGATTCGACCAACAACGACGACTAGTTCGTATTGAGACCGGGCCGGCCGGAGGTGTGGTTGCAGCTCCGGCCGGTTTTGGCTCCGGTATCGAGAAATCGCATTGACAGTATGTAGGCAGGTTGTTAGAATCCTAGCTTGTGACCGTGCTTGGCGGTCACCATAAGGGAGTGGATTCGAAATCTCAACCGGGTTGCCGAACGCTGTCAAGCGAACCAGGATGACGTACGGGTTTGAGACGTTGGTCTCTCTAGGGAGTGGTAATTAGTGCCGACAATTAACCAACTCGTCCGGAATGGGCGAAAGAAGGTTAAAAAGAAGACCAAGGCGCCCGCATTGCGGTTTACAAACAATGCCCTGGGTCGCTATTCGGGTCGTTTGCGAAGAGGTAAAGGCTCACCGCAAAAGCGCGGCGTCTGCACCCAGGTTCGCACCATGACCCCGAAGAAGCCCAACTCCGCGCTTCGTAAGATCGCCAGAGTTCGGTTGTCGAATAATATGGAAGTTACCGCCTATATTCCGGGCGAGGGCCACAACCTGCAGGAACACTCGGTTGTGCTCATCCGCGGTGGCAAGGTCAAGGACCTTCCGGGTGTGCGGTATCACATTATTCGTGGCGCGCTGGATGCGCGCGGAGTCGACAACCGCAAGCAAGGGCGGTCGAAGTACGGAACGAAAAAGGCTCGAGGATAATCTTCCACTGTCCGGATTCCACATCCGGAAACATGGTTGACCCTCTTGCAAGATCGTACGGGACGAGAGCGGCCTCACGGTTTTCAACACGTGTCGACCGCTTTTCTGTGTGAATTGGGCGATAAACCAGCATAAAGCCGTCCGGGCATCCGGACACCAACCAGGACGACCCAATGGGAGGGAATGTACATGCCACGACGCGCCAAAGTTCAGACAAGGGTCATTGAGCCAGATTCTCGTTATGGCAGCGTGCTCGTCGCTACCTTTGTCAACAAGTTGATGGAGCGCGGCAAGAAGGGAACCGCCGAGCGCATCGTCTACGGCGCGTTCGATATTGTCGAAAGCCGGTCGGGACGCGATCCGCTCGAGGTGTTCCAGCAGGCTATTAACAATGCAACTCCGGTTATTGAAGTGAAGCCGCGGCGCGTTGGTGGTGCTACCTATCAGGTGCCGATCCAGATCGAGGGTGGCCGCCGTCTGTCCCTCGCCATGCGCTGGTTGCTGGCTTCCTCGCGGGCTCGCTCTGGCCGCTCGATGGCCGAAAAGCTGGCCAACGAAATCCTGGATGCCTACAACAACACCGGTGCAACGATCAAACGACGCGAGGATACGCACCGCATGGCCGAAGCCAACCGGGCATTCTCTCATTACCGCTGGTAGATCCGCATCGCAGACCGGCAGCAGCGTTCGCTGGTCTCGCCGGGCAGAAAGATTGAGACTTGATGAGTACTGATACCGTCATGAAGCAAGTGACCGAGGGTGCCCAAAGGCTCCTTCGTACACGAAATATTGGCATCATTGCGCACATTGATGCCGGCAAGACCACGACGACCGAGCGCATCCTGTTCTACACGGGACGCGTCCACAAGCCCGGTGAAACCCACGAAGGCTCGGCCACCATGGACTGGATGGCCCAGGAACGCGAACGCGGCATTACCATTACTTCTGCCGCCACCACCTGTTTCTGGAAAGAGCACAGGATCAATATTATTGATACTCCTGGCCACGTGGACTTCACCGCCGAAGTGGAGCGCTCTCTGCGCGTACTTGACGGCGGTGTTGTTGTCTTTGACGCCGTCGCCGGTGTTGAACCGCAGTCTGAAACCGTGTGGCGCCAGGCCGACAAGTACCATGTGCCTCGCATCTGTTTCGTCAACAAGATGGACCGCACCGGTGCCAACTTCCAGCGCACGGTAGACATGATCGTCGATCGCCTCAAGGCGAAGCCGGCTGTTATTCAACTGCCGATGGGAGCCGAGGCCGAGTATCGCGGCTTGATCGACCTGATGCAGATGGAAGCGGTCTTCTATCACGATGACCTCGGACAGAACATCGAAGTCACCGAGATCCCGGCCGAGTTCCTGGAAGAGGCCCAGGAGCGCCGCCAGGAACTGATCGAAGCCATTGCCGAGACCGATGAAGAGCTGCTCATGCGCTATCTCGAAGGTGAAGAGATCAGCGTTGAGGAGTTGAAGCTTGCTCTGCGCGCTGCAACTGCACGCTCCGAACTGGTGCCAGTGCTGAACGGCACCGCACTGAAGAACAAGGGCGTTCAGCGCATGCTGGATGCTGTTGTTGATTACCTGCCCTCTCCGCTGGAAATTCCGGCGATTCAGGGCACGGTTCCGGGCAGTGAAGAAGTTGAAACTCGCGAGACCGATCCGGATGCTCCGTTCTCGGCTCTTGCCTTCAAGATCATGGCAGACCCGCACGTCGGCCGGTTGGCCTTTATCCGTGTCTATTCCGGCACCATGCAGTCCGGCTCCTACGTGCTGAACTCCACCAAGGGGCAGCGCGAGCGCGTCGGCCGCCTGCTGCAGATGCACGCCAACAGCCGTGAGGAAATCGATTCGATCAGCGCGGGTGACATTTGTGCAGTCATCGGCCTGAAGTCGACCTTCACCGGTGACACCCTCTGCGATCCGGCGAATCCGATCATCCTGGAATCCATCTCGTTCCCGGAACCGGTCATTGAGGTTGCAATCGAACCCAAGACCCGCAGGGACCAGGACAAGATGGGCATGGCCCTCGCCCGGCTCGCCGAGGAAGACCCGACCTTCCGGCTGCGCACCGACGAGGACACCGGCCAGACGATCATCAAGGGCATGGGCGAGCTGCACCTCGACGTGCTGGTCGACCGGATGCTCCGTGAGTTCAAGGTGTCTGCGAACGTTGGTAAGCCGCAGGTGGCCTACCGCGAAACGATTACCAAGCCGGTGCGTGTCGAGGGCCGTTTCGTCCGCCAGTCCGGTGGTCGCGGTCAGTTCGGTCACGTCTGGCTGGAAGTCGAGCCGCAGGAACGTGGTTTCGGCTACGAATATGTTGATGGCATTGTCGGTGGTGTGGTGCCGCGTGAGTACATCCCGGCCGTCAGTGCTGGCGTCCAGGAAGCAATGCTCACCGGTGGCCCGGCTGGCTACCCGATTGTTGACCTGAAGGTCACACTCGTCGACGGCTCGTACCACGAAGTTGACTCGTCTGAAATGGCGTTCAAGATCGCCGGCTCGATGGCACTTCAGGAAGCCATCCGACGCGGTAACCCGATCGTGCTCGAACCGGTCATGCGTGTGGAAATCACGACGCCGGAAGAGTTCATGGGTGATGTGATCGGTAACCTGAATGCCAAGCGTGGCCGTGTCGAAGGTCTGGAAGCGCGGGCTGGTGCACAGGTTATCCGGGCACTGGTGCCGCTGGCATCGATGTTTGGGTACACCACTGAACTGCGTTCGATGACCCAGGGACGCGCTGCTTCGTCGATGGAGTTCGCTCACTACGAGCCGCTCCCGCCGAACCTGGCGCAGGAACTTGTTTCGAAGAATCAGCGAGCTTAGAGCAACAGCACACCGGTACCGCAAACGTTGCGGGCCGTCGCAGTAGCGGGAGGGAGACGCCCAGGTGGCCAAGCAGAAGTTTGAGCGAACAAAGCCGCACGTCAACGT
>CAYWXR010000024.1:0-38627 GCA_964462545.1 uncultured Thermomicrobiales bacterium | reverse complement strand
GCCCCCGGCAGGACTCGAACCTGCGACATACGGCTTAGAAGGCCGTCGTTCTATCCCCTGAACTACGGGGGCGAGCGCCATCGGGAAGTATACCCGAGTGGCTCTTCTCCGGCCCTTGACGGGTTGGCTCCCGCTCCGCTTCGCAATTGAAGCTGCGCAGAGATGCTAGGTGTTCCGGGCTGCTCTCGCCTTTTCTCTCAGATGCAGGGCGTAGTCCTCGAGGTGCTTCGAAAGGTTCTCGCCAAATCCTGAGATGGTGACCATGGTTGCGTGGTTCTTGCCAACGTTGACCTGAATCAGGATTTCGGCATTTACCCGGGGAGCGTTGCCTTCCTTGCCGCCCATGACGAACACCTGATTCGGCCGGCCGGTTCGTCCCGAGCGGTAGCCACGCTCCTTGAAGAAACTGGTCGCATCTGCGATTACCTCTTCAAGGCTGCCGGTGGCGACCACCTTGCGCTGGAAGCGGGTTCTCTCCATTTCGGCGTTCAACGCCGCGCGAATCGCTGCTGGGTCGGACATGGTATCAGCTCCCGGCAGCCGGTGGCGTCTCTTCCGGGAATTCCCAGCTTTCTCCCGGCTTCAACACGACGGCCTTGGCAGCGGTCTGCTCCTCAAGCATCTTGCCCCATGCTTCGCCATCCTGCTTGATGGGCGGGAAGGTGTTGTAATGGCATGGCAACACAGCCTTGGGCCGCAGGAATTTGGCAGCGCGCAGGGCATCTTCCGGCCCCATCGTGTAGAAGTCGCCAATTGGCAACACCGCCAGGTCGAGGCCAGCCTCGCCAATCAATTGCATATCGAGGAAGAGGCAGGTATCACCGGCGAAATAGATCTTCTTGCCGGCGAACGTCACCAGCATTCCGGCCGGAATACCGTTTGCAACTACCTTGTCGCCATCGGTGTAGCTGGAGCTGTGCCATGCCGGGGTGATCTTGACGGTCAAGCCTTCGAACTCGGTTGAACCACCGAAGTTCATTCCAATGGTCTTGACGCCCTTCGTTGCAAGGAAGTTAGCCAGTTCGACCGTGGTAATGATTGTCGCACCGGTGCGTTCGGCCAGGGCAACAGCATCGCCGACGTGATCGTTGTGTGCATGGGTGATCAGAATGGTGTTCGGATTGACCTCGTCTGCCGAAATGGTCGCGACCGGGTTGCCGGTGATGAACGGGTCGATGGCAACGACCTGGCCTTCCGATTCCAGAATGAAGGCGGAGTGTCCGATATAGGTGATCGTCGCCATTTCGTATCCTTTCGCTGACAAAAGAATCCAATACGCCCCGGAGAGACGACCCGGTGGGTCGTCTCTGTCAAGTCGCAGGGTGTTTGCCGGAGTGGCCTGATGGCCGTTGATCCGGCGGCAGTATTTTGATTCTAGTCTACTCGCGTGTGTAGACGATGTGTCCGTCGGTGACGGTCATATCGACACGAACCTTGCCGATTTCGGTGGCATCCACCGCGGCAATATCGGTTTCGAAGACTACGGCGTCGCCGATCATGCCCGGAGCCAGACGCCCCTTGATGTCCTCTTCAAACGAGGCGTAGGCACCGTTCCAGGTGTAGGCCCGCACTGCTTCATCGAGCGAGATCGCCTCTTCGGCCCACATCACTTCGCCCTCTTCGCTGAGGCGAGTCATCATTGTTTGCAGACCGACGACGGCGCTGGTGCCAACGACCGGCGCGTCGGTGGATGCTGCCGCAACAATGCCGTGCTCGTAGAAGGTGTTCATGCCATAGGCGTAGCGGATGCGGTCCCAGCCCAGGTTCTGGATGTAGGCCTTGTTGAAAGCGTGCAGGAAGCTGGTGCCCGGAATCGGCACCGCGCCAATGCGCTTGATGCGGTGGATGATATCCAGGTCAATGATCGAGCAATGTTCGATGCGGTGGCGATGGTCTGGCCGCGGGGCGGCTTCCAGCGCCTCTTCGTAGCAATCGAGGAGCAGGCTGATAGCTGCATCACCGATGGCGTGGGCACAACACTGGAATCCGGCCATGTGGGCCTTCCTGAACTTGCGCTTGAACTCTTCCGGCTCCTGCATCCAGAGGCCAACGTTGTCTGTTTCTCCTTCGTAAGGCTGCGACATCCGGGCCGTGCGACCGCCGATAGAGCCATCGAGAAAGAGTTTGGCCGGACCAATGCGCAGCCACTCGTCGCCGAATCCGGTCGAGATACCCAGTTCGATCAGGTTGTCGAGGGTTTCATCGATCATCATCATGAGGTAGCTGCGAACCGGGAGCGTGCCGGCATCGGCCAGTTGCTGGTAGGCCTGCATGTGGACGTTATCCCGCACGCCGGCCTCGGCCCAACTGGTAACACCGTTGGAAAGGAACTCCTTGCCGGCAGCCAGCAACGCAGCCTTTGCCTGCTCGACGGTTGGCGGCGGCATGATGCTGCGCACCAGCGTCTGGGCAGACTCACGCAATACACCGGTTGGCTCGCCGTGCTCATCACGGTCGATGAGTCCGCCTTCCGGGTCCGGCGTGTTCCGGTCAATTCCGGCCAGTTTGAGGGCCATGCTGTTTGCCGCGCAGATGTGACCGCAGGCACGCACGACGATTACCGGATTGTTTGGCGACACCGGGTCGAGATCGTGCCTCGTGGGATGGCGCTGGTCTTCGAGGCGGGCCTGGTCATAACCACGACCGGAAACCCATTCGCCGGGTGGTGTTTCGGCAACCCGCGCCGCCACCCGTTCGACGATGTCGGCAATTGTCCGGTTCGGCGGAGAGGCAGCGTTCACCTGCATTAGTGCGAACCCGGTCATCATCGGGTGGCAATGGGCATCGTTCAGACCCGGTGCGACGGTGCGTCCCGCCAGGTCAATGACCTCGGACGATCGTGATTTCCAGGCGAGCACATCACTGTCAGATCCGACAGCGGCCACCTTGCCATTATGGATGGCAACAGCCGTGGCGTTGGAACGTTCAAGGTCGCCGGTGAGGACCTTGCCATTGACGAAGAGAATACTTCCGTTGCGGTCGCGCATGGTGCGAGCCTTTCTAGAGGTGACCGTGGGTATCAATCCACCAGTTGGCAACCTGGTCAGCCCGTGCGATCCAGATGTCTCCCAGGCCGATGGCGTAGTCCAGCAGGTTTGCAAGGGCAGTGGACGGACCGGGTCGCCCGGATACCCACGGGTGGAGCGTCAGGCAGATCAGTTTGCCCTCATGCCGGATGACATCGAGATCGTCCCGCCAGAACTCTGCGGCATTGGAGGGTGTCACGGTGAAATCTGCAAAGTAGGTGTAGTCGTCATAAAACCGTGATGGCGGCAACTGGACCAGCGGAGGGCCATCAGGGTCGGGCCGTTCGATCCACGGCAAGTCCTGCCGGGCAATGTCCATTTGCCAGCGCAGGTCAAGGCTTTGCAGCACCCGGGCTGTTTCCTCGTTGTAGCGCCATGCCGGTGTCTTGTGCCCGGAGGGGCGTTCGCCGGTAAGTTGTTCGATGGCCTCGATAGTGCGCAGGGCATCTTCTCGCTGTTCGCCGAAGCTCATCGGCGTGTAGTAGCGATGGTCCCAGGAGTGGATGGCGTTTTCATGACCGTCGTCGCGTGCACGGAGGACAGCATCTGGTCGATCCTGGACGCAGCGGCCGACCCAGCAGAACGTAGCCGGAATATCACGGTCCGCCAGAATGTCAAACAGGCGCCAGATGCCGGCGTTCAGGTCATATTCGGTTTGCGACCGCCAGTAGAAATCGTTGGCCCCACGGTGGTTTGCCTCACCGTAGGGGCCATCGACATCAATGCTGACGATCAGTGCAGCCCGGTGGCCGGCAGGCCACAGGTTGGACAGTGTCTCGCTCATGACCTTTACTCTTCAATTGGCGACATGGCGACCACTTCGTGAATGAACTCTGCGAAGTTCTCCAACGCGCTGTCGATGACGGCCTTGCCATATGCTTCTGTCGCCCGGGTGGCATCACCCAGTGCACCATTGGCCGTGTATTCGTCAAAGCGATAGGGGACAGTCACGCCGTACTTGCGGAGTGTGCCGCGGAACCCGAGGCTGAGATCGGTCAACTCGCCCGGTGCCAGTTCGTCGTGCTTGACAATATCGGGGCAGAGATACATTGCCCACGAGGTCTCACGCTGGCAAGCGTGGCCGGTGATCCTGGTGTGCGGGTCATCGCCCTTGTTGATGCCAAACTCTTCGTCAATCGACGGGTCTGCAAAACTGAAGTATCCGGCGAACCCGATCCATGCCGGACCCAGTTCCTCGTTGATCCGGACAACCGCGTTTCCAAGTGGCGCAATGTTTCCGCCGTGCCCGTTGATGATCATGAAGCGCTCGAAACCGTGCTCCATCAACGACGCCACAACTTCGACCAGGATCTGGATAAAGGTGTCACTGGTCAGGGTGATCGTTCCCGGGAAGTTCATGTGGTGGTGCGAGACGCCCCACGGCATGGACGGTGCGACGATCGCCCGTGGATAGACCATGGCGCTGGCCCGGCGGCAGAACTCGGTTGCAGCCTGGATGTCCATGGACATCGCCAGGTTTGGCCCGTGTTGTTCCTGTGAACCAACCGGGATCAGCACAATATCAATATCGTCGATCAGTTCATTCAGTTCCGGCCAGGAAAGATCGGCCAGCATCAGGCCTTTTGATGCGTCTGCCATTGGTCGGAGTTCCTTTCAGTAGTGGCGATCGGTTTTCCCCACGGGATGCGGCGCATTCCGGATGTTGTCTGTAATTTAGCCCATTGCGGTCTTGAGCGCCTGTTTCAGGTCGGCAATGATGTCGGCCGGGTCCTCGATGCCAACGGAAAGTCGGACGAGGCCATCACCAATACCAACCGCGTGACGTTCCTCAGGCAGCATTGAACGGTGTGATGACATGGCCGGGTAGAGAGCGAGGCTGTAGACATCGCCCAGTGTTGTCGCCGGCACGACCAGTTCCAGTGATTCAAGGAAGGTAAACACCTGCTCTGCGCCCGCGCCGGCGATGTCGAAGGAAATCATCGCCCCGTAGCCACGGCCGTCGAAGAGGCGGGTGGCGACTTCATGGCTCATGTGGCCGGGCAGTCCCGGATAGTTGACGTTCGCGATGTGCGGGTCATCCTGCAGGGCCATCGCAACCTGCATGGCTGACTGGCACTGGCGTTCATAGCGCAAGGCGAGCGTCTTGACTCCGCGCATGGTCAGCCATGATTCAAACGGCCCGAGGATTGCTCCGCCCAGTTTGGCGTATTCATACAGCCGGTCACGTCGCATACGGCTGGTGGCAACAACACCGCCGGTGACGTCGCCGTGACCTGCGTAGTATTTGGTCAGTGAGTGGACAACCAGGTGCGCTCCGTCGGCGGCCGGCTGGTAGATGACCGGTGGGGCGAAGGTCGAATCCACCATGACGGTTGCCCGGCAGGTGCGAGCAATCTTCACTATGGCCGGGATATCGGTAACCCGGATCAACGGGTTGGACATGGTTTCGCAAATGATCAGCGCCGGTTGCAGACGGGTAACCGCTTCCTCTACGGCTGCGAGATCGAGAATATCGACCATCTCGATGCTGCACCCCCACTCAGTGAAGAATCCGGTGAGCGAGGAATAGGTCTGTCCGTAGAGTTCACGCGAGGCAAGGATCGTATCGCCCGGGCTGACGCTGGTGATGATTGCTGCATGCACCGCGGCCATGCCGGATGCAAACGCGATAGCCGAGGTGGTTCCCTCAAGATTGGCGATCAGTTTTTCCAGGTTGGTCGTGGTTGGATTACCGTAGCGGGAGTAGACGTACCTGCCCTCGGCACCTTCCAGGGCTGCGTCCATAACTTCCATATCGTCGTAGATATAGGCGCTGCCGGGATAAATCGGGGAGACAACCGGGGTAAACTCCGGTCGAGGGCCGCGTTCGCCGGTGTGGACGGCACGGGTGGATAAAGACCAATTTCTGCCGGATGGTGTCTTCATTTGCTGATACAACCTTCCCGATATGCTAACCGGTGGAGTGTAGAGGCTTGTTGAAAAACGTGTCAATTCCGGAGCAGGCAGTGACGAGAACCATTGGAGAACTGCGTTGAGTGACGATCAGATTCTGGATGCCGATCAGTATGTTGATCCGGCGGCACCGACGGTCAAGGACCGGTTTCTCGGCGCTATGCTCGGGATGGGAATTGCCGATGCACTGGCGATGCCAACCCGGGGGCTCAGCCGCGACCAGATCCGGGAACTGTACGGTGAAATTACGACCTACCACCCGCTCTTGACCGATGATGGCGACCTTCGGGTACCGGCGGGGCAGTTCACCGACAATACGGAGCTCGCGCTTTGCCTTTCGGAGAGTCTGGTCAGTTCCAACGGTTTCCTCGATCCATCGCTTGCAGGCTACCGGTTTGTCCAGTTGCTGTCGTCGGAGTACAGCCACTTCCTGGGGCAGACTACCCGGAGAGGGCTCGAATCCGCCGTTGATACCGGTGAATACCAGTCTGGGCCGGGCGAGGATGGAACCGCAGGAGCCAGCCCCGCAACCCGGGTGGCCCCGATCGCGTTGGTCCACTCGCTAAGCACCTTCAATTCTGAACTGCTGGTGCGTGAGGTAATGCGCTCCTCGTTTATTACCCACACCCATCCAGAGTCGGTGAACGGTGCACTGGCCGTCGCCTATGGCACCCGCCTGATGACCCGCCGGGAACTTCCTCCCGAAATGTTGATCGAGGAAGTGCTGGCGTTCATCGATGAAGACGCTGTTGCCCACAAATTGCGCCAGGCAAAGCGGCTCCTCGACGCTGGCACTGATGAGACCGAGGCTCTTGAGGAAATCGGTACAAGCGGCTACGTGGCCGAGACCGTGGCGGCGGCGTTCTATCTCTTCGAGCGCTATGGCGGGGCGTTTGAACCGGTCGTGTTTGCTGCTGCAAACGCCGGTGGCGCAACCAGTAGCATCGGTTCGATTGCGGGAATGCTGGCGGGTGTCTGGACTGGTGCCGAGCGAATCAACCCCGACCTGATCGAGGGGCTGGATGGCAGGATGTACATTCTGATGGCTGCCCCGACGCTGCTCCGGGTTGCCCAGTTGCGTGCCGGCCTCTACCTTCAGTTGCACCAACGATGACATTATCGATCGAAGCGGTCATCTTTGACCTTGACGGCCTGCTGATAGATTCCGAGCCGCTCCAGGGACAGGCATGGGGCGAATACCTTGCTACATTGGGACACACGTTCACCGACGACGTCCTTGCCCGCATGCTTGGCCGGCGATTGATTGACGCATCGGCTGTGGTCGCCGAGGCGTACAACCTGGATATTCCGGTGACGCAGGTGGCAGAGGAGCGCGACCGGCACTTCCTTTCGATGGTACCGGGCAACATCGGGCCACAACCGGGTGCTGTGCGTCTGGTTGAGACACTGCATCAGCGAGGAGTGCCGATGGCGCTTGCGACATCCGGACATCGCCGCTATGTGGACCTCGCGCTGGAAAGCGCCGGAATTCCCAGACTGTTCACCGTCGAGGTAACGGGGGATCTGGTGAAGCATGGCAAGCCGCATCCGGAGACATTTCTGACCGCCGCATCACTGCTGGGTATCAACCCGGAACGGTGTCTGGTGCTGGAGGATGCTCCGAACGGCGTTCGGGCCGCCGTGGCTGCGGGCACGCGGTGCGTCGCCATTCCGGGCCACGGAACATCACACGATGATCTGGCCGGGGCAGATGCAATTCTGGAAAGCCTGGAACTGGTGATCGACTGGATCGATCAGTGGGCAGCATCCCAGGGGTAGACAATCCAGTCATCGGTGGCTTCGGCATAGACATCCGGTTTTTCATCCGGGTACAGGGACGAAGCCGGTTTGTAGTGAAGCACGGTGAAGGTTGGCTTGCCACCGGATGACACAACCCGGTTGCGGATTTCGACGGCCGTACGGCCACTATCCCAGACATCATCGATGATCAGGATATCCTTGCCATCCAGGAGATCGGTGTCCGGAAACTGCAGGAATTGCGCATTGGTGAGTGGTTCTCCGGCATCAGTCTGAAACTGGACGCCGGCAACCAGGATGTTCCGGATATCAAGGGCTTCGCTGAGGAGTCCCGCCGGGACCATGCCGCCACGGGTAACGACCAGCATTGCGTCAAAACGTTGACCTTCCAGCTTGCCGGCCAGCTGCTCGACCATTCTGGTGATGTCATCCCAACCGAGAATCCGTTTGAGTCGTACGTCCACGTCCTGCCCCTTCATCCAAGCCATCCTGCTACCTGAGTATATCCGGCGGACTGGTTCAAGTCCGTTCTGGCAGGAGGGTGTTATTATTCGGGATGCTTTGTACGATCTGGTTGGGCTGTTGCTGCCCGAACATCCGTAGCGGTCTGCGAAGCATGCCGGGTTGGAAGTCCTCGCAGGGCGTGCGAAACATCTGGCTGATCCTCCAGGGATGATACGAGTGGAGCCACCGGGCTGACGCGGTCATCACATGACGTGCGAATCATGAAAGTCCGGTATCAAACCAGTTGCGCCGCGATATGAGATTCCAACCGTTCGCAATGCCGCATCAATCTTGAAAGTGGAACGCTGGGTAGATGGCAGAGAAACGCGATTATTACACGGTGCTCGAGGTTCCTCGTGGCGCATCGAACGACGAGATCAAGAAGGCATATCGCCGGCTTGCCAGGCAGTACCACCCTGATATCAACAAGGAACCTGACGCAGAGGACAAGTTCAAGGAAATCAACGAAGCCTACGAAGTCCTCAGCAATGAAGAACGCAGGGCGGCTTATGACCGCTTCGGTCATGCTGCCTTCACCGGCGGAGGCGGCGGTGATCCGTTCAGCGGCTTCTCCGGTGGTTCACCATTCGGTGACCTGTTCGAGTCCTTCTTTGGTGGCGGATTCTCACGCGCCGGCGCACGTCAACGGGCCACTCCCAAGGGTAACGACGTCCGTGTCCATCTCGACCTGAGCTTCGAGGAAGCTGTTTTCGGAGTCGAGCGTGAGGTGAAAGTCACCCGGTTTGAGCCGTGTGATGACTGCAACGGAACCCGGATGCAAGGTGGCAAGCAGCCACCGACCTGCACCCAGTGTGGCGGTTCCGGCGAGATGCGCCGGGTTCAGAACACCATCCTCGGCCAGATCATGACCTCCGCTCCCTGCGACCGCTGTGGCGGTGAGGGCGTCATCATCGACGATCCGTGCACCACCTGTCGTGGCCGTGGCCGGGTTTCGAAGTCCCGGATGATCGATGTCAAGGTGCCGGCCGGGGTCGACGAGCAATCAACGTTGCGTGTTGCCGGTCAGGGCGAGCAGGTCCGCAACGGTATCCCCGGCGACCTGTTTGTCCAGTTACGCATCAAGAAGCATGAGAAACTGGGGCGCACCGGCAAGCACATTCTCTATGACCTGCCGATCAACGTCGCCCAGGCGGCACTCGGCGCGGAAATCGAGATTCCAACTGTTGACGGAAACGTTCTGTTTACCGTACCGCCCGGCACGCAGCCAAATCAGCAGTTCCGTCTGCGAGGCAAAGGTGTGCCGGACTTGCGAGGCGGTTCGCGCGGGGACCAACTCGTCACCGTCCACGTCGTCATCCCGACCGAACTCTCCAGCGACGAACGAGAACTCTTCGAAGCCCTCAACGGCTCCCTCGGCCAGGCCTCCATGCCCGGCAAGGGCTTCTTCGCCAAGGTCAAGGACGCGCTAGGGGTCTAGCCCCCGGCGTTACTCAGAGCGAACCAGGATGGTGGCAATGTCATCCTGATACCAGACATCCCAGCCTGGTTCGCGCTCCAGTTCCAGCACGATCGGCCAGTTGATTGGCATGATGACCATGTCGATGTCGCGGGCATCCAGCGTTTCACGCCAGCCTGCGGCCAGGCTGATCAGGCGCCCATATTCCCGCGTCAATTCCTCGCCATAAAAGGCTGTCTGGGCATCGATGTACACACGTTGTTCCGGCCACGCATGGACGATGTACCCGCCCCACAGGAACTCGTTGAACATGTGGCCCTGCAGTTGCTGTTCGCGGGCATAGGCCACAGCATCGACCGGAAACGTGTCGTTGCTGAACTCGCTGGTGATGGCTGGAGAACCTGCTCCATGTATCGCGACCAGTATCAACCCTGCGACGCCGATTATTGACCAGAGTCCCGGCATGACCCGTCGGTCCTCTTGCCGCTCCGAATCGTTGCCACGTGATCGCAGCCATCCCTGAACAGCAGGGTTGATGTAGATGGCAAAGACGGGAATTGCCGTGACTGCATAGAACGGGATGTTTCGCACGGCATGGAGTGAAAATGCGGTTGTTGCCAGGATGACCAGCAGGTGCGGGAACGACGGCCGGTAACGAGCAATTGCCATACCTGCCACGATAACCAGCAGACTTGCGAGGAAGATCTGTGGCCCAACTTTCTGGAAGTTGGGAGAGACGAAATCGCCGGTAACACTCAGTATGAAGTCTTCATTCAGGTAGCCAATAACGTGTTTGTGGAGTTCCATCCCGAATGGTGTCAGGAGGCTTCCCAGGAGCGCGAACATGAGCATCTGGATGCGGCAAATGGTCTTGCGAATCCATTCCTGGCCGCCGCCTGAAACGACCAGTTCAAGCAAACTCCCGGCTGCGTACAGACCAATGAGGGTCAGTCCCCAGAGAAATGCACCATGCAGGTTTGCCCAGATTGCAAACACCGGCAGCATGATCCAGGGCCGTTTGCTATCTGATCGCTCCAGTATTGTGAGCACCACGATCGCACCCAGTGCCGAGAACATGTGTGGGCGAGGCAACCAATGAATCATGCTGACAGGGATGGCGATAAACACGGCGGGGATGATGACCAGCGGATGGACCCGGCTGCGCTCCAGCAGCACGACTACCATGCCGAATGTCAATCCGACGATCAGGCCGGTCAGGAGCGTCACTCCAGGCAGGCCAGCACCGGCGTAGGCGAGCGCGAACAGGACTTCACTTCCCCATTCGAAAGCCAGGAATTCTTCACCGAACTTCGTAAACGACAGCACGTCTGTTTGCGGCAGCGACCGGGACTCGATGATCTGCTCGCCTACCCTGAGATGGCGAGGCATGTCGCCATCCGAGTTGATCAGGTGTGAAGACGAAATAGTCAGACACATCAATGCCAGCAGGATGAGGATGCAGTCAAAGAGTGACGGCTTTAGCAGGCGGCGGAATATGGCAAGGCCAGATGTCGATCTCGGGGATGTGGTTGCTGTGTCAGGTACTGCCCGGGGGGAGGTTGCGGTCATTCGCGTCTTTCCTGCAGCTCTGCGTCCTTCGCCGGTGTTTGGTCAAGGAACCTGTCCATGAGTCTAGGAAGAATCGGGTTCGCTTCCATCGCCGATAGGTACCGTTCCGGGTTGACGCTCCACCGATCGAGATTCCGGAGGGAAAAAAGAGAGGGAGCCAGGTTGGCTCCCTCAAGAACTATTGCGAGTGAATAATGGACTTACTGGCCGAATAGGCCCCTGACAGAGGCAAAAAGGCTGTTGTGTTCAGCAGTGAGGGCCTCGCTAAAAAGAACGAAACCGACTGCTGCAACAACGGCGACAAGAGCGATGATCAACGCATACTCAACCATCCCTTGCCCTTTGGCAGCTTGGTCGGCCATTTCCGCAACCTCCGATTCTGGTGAGTTGCGTCGAAACGGGGTCTCGATAATGCCCGAGACCCCGTTTACTCGCGATCGGAGTTTACTGCTCGAAGCGATCCGAGAGGCCGCCGATGAAGCCATTGAGGAAGTTGCCGAAGATCAGGAAGCCAGCGGCTGCGATAACTGCAACCAGGGCGATGATCAGACCGTACTCGACCATTCCCTGTCCTTCTTCGCTATCTTCAATGCGGGCAGAGATCCAGTTGTAGAAGTAGTTTCCCCAAGCCATCTTTGTGGCTCCCTTCCTGTGCGCGCGATATAAGTGCGCTGCGCAACTAATGCGGTACACAGTCCAGATGAATAAGGGAAATTCGCCGGACCAGTTCGAATTTCCTTTGCCCTCCGGTCTGATTAGTTCCGGCTGACAGATACAACTCTACGGGCGACTTTCCTGCCTGTTAATGAGTCAAAGGACATCTCATGATATGAACGGTAGTACTACGCTCGTCGGTACCTCAGGGTAGTACCCTGACCAAAGTCCTGCCGGTACCGGGCCCGTTGCCGGCAGGAGGAGCTGGTTCAGCCTTGTTAGCAGGAGGGTTGGGCTGATCTGCCCGGAGTTTGACCCTCTGGCCTGGTGGAAACCGGGACGGTTGGTCCGGGTGTCGTTTCAGCCTGCCTTCGTGGATAGCCAAACGCCCGGTATCCGGACCACCGGTTCGCCAGTGCGCGTTCCAGTGCTATCACTCCACCAGTAAGGCCGAGCCCGGCGAGTACGTCGATGACAAAGTGTTCGCCCAGGTAAACGAGCGAAAAACCCATCAACGCGGCGTAGAACGCCGCCAGTAGGCCAAACCAGCGATTGACCCGCCAGGCAACGACAGCAGCAAGGACTGTAATGGCGGTATGGAGCGACGGCATTGCGGCGATCGGGTTCGGGTCGGTAACCACACCGTATACCTGTTCATTCGCGCCGGCATCGCTCTGGTTCACCGTCCAGATCACCCGTTCAAGGTCAAGTGGTCCATATTCGCCTGCCTGCAGCCACGGTGGGCTTGTGGGCAGGAGCATATACAGGGCCAGGCCGAACCCGAGCACCATGATCGTCATGCGAAGGTACGACGCAAACAATGCCGCCATACGAGGGGATTGGTGTAGCCAGAGTGCGATGGCAAGTAGGTGTGGCACGCCAAAATAGGATACGTGGACAAAGACCGTCAGGCGGTCCGCAAATCCCACTTCACCCGGCGTAAACAACCACGACTGGAAACGTTCGGTTGGTGTTGCTCCGAACCCGATCAGTCGATCAATCGCCGCCGCCAGCTCTCCCTGGTTCGGAAATCCGACGTCGTCTGCAAACGCTCTGAGAAACGTGAAAAGGAACCAGACAATCGCGTAGGCAGCGAGAGGCCAGAGTTTGAATGAGGGGCCACCGGATTTGCGGATCATCCGTTGATACAGGCCAATGACGCAGACAACGATCCCGAGGAAGATGGCGCCGTAGTTGAACTCCTGCTGGATGATTCCTACGACGATCCAGAGCAACATTATTGCTGCCCCAAGCACGATGAGCAGGTTTGAGAGCCGAGGTATCTGCATCAACCACCTCTCTTTGCACCATTTCCCAGATTAGAACAAACAGGTGAGGCAAGCGGTGGTGTTGCCTCACCTGTTGACGGTCATGGGATTTCTGAACCCTAGTCGTGAATTGGCATCAGGAATGTGATGCGTTGGCCGGCGCCGAAGGATTCGGACTGAACGCTGGCGCCGATGAGGTCGAGGGATTCCAGGACGTACGGGTCACGGGTGAATCGTGCAGCATTGGTGGAGTTGGTGGTGTCTTCCGGATGGGCACAATCCATGCGGACCAGCATCTGGGCTTCCTCGTAGCGAATCTGGATGGTCAGTTTGGCGCCGGCGTTGGGCTTGACCATGGCGACCATTGCCTGCTGGATCAACCGGAACAGGACGACTCGCGCGGTCTGGGGAATGGGATCATCGTCTTCCGGCCCATCGACATTCACGGTCGCGCCGTTCTCGCGGCTGAAATCGGTGCAATAGCGTCGCAAGGTTGCGACCAGTCCGAGTTCATCGATCATCAACGGGCGCATTTCGAAGATGGCTCGCCGGATGTCGAGCAGAGAGTCAGATGCCATTTGCTGGAGTCCGGTGATCTCCTCGTGAAGCTGTTCAGGAGCGCGTTCGGCGACGCGTTCGAGGATACGGGTGCGCAGGATCACGTTGGCCAGCACCTGGGCCGGGCCGTTGGCGAGTCGCTCGGCAACGCGGGCACGCTCTTCTTCCCGGGCGTTAATGATCTGGGTGGCGAGGTCCGCACCATCGGCCAGCATGACCGTGCCGGCCAGCAGACGGGTGCCTTCTTCCTCTTCATGGCTGGTTTCGATCTCGCGGTTGATCTCGGCTAGGTCGAGGAGAATGCGGAGCTTCTCCTGCTGGTGGCGGATGGTATCCCGGCGGGATTCGAGTTGTTCCAGTTGACTGCGCATCATGAAGAGACGCATCTGAACCTCATGGCTCGCGGTGAGGATGTCGCGAATATCGGAGCGTGAGAAGGACTCGAGGCTGTTCTCGATCTCACGTCGCCGGTTGTTCTGCGTGTTTTCGCGCTGGCTGAGCCGGTCGACTTCCTGCTGGGTCTGTCGAATCAGCAGTTCGATTTCCTGGATTGCCTGGCTCCCCTGGTTCAGTTCCTCACGACATTCGATCGCGAGGGAGGTGAGCCTGTCAGCAAACTCGCGTGTTTGAGGCGGTGGTAACGACATGGCAGCCTTTTCCGATCACACTTGCAACGGCACTGTCGATATCGACACCAGTGCTGTTATCACGGTACTTACTGATGCCTTGCCGGGCCACGGGAATATCGTCCTGAAACGGGAACGGGGAGGGTATCGGGCAAGGTTGTGGGTGTTTGACGCCGGGAGCAGCGAGTTCCCACGACCTGGCTCGGAATGACGAATAGCCGCCGGTTGTCTTGCTGGACATTCCAGGTATTGATGGCGGACGCAATGCAATGCGCCTCTACCGCTTTGGGGAGTATCTCTTCAGAGAATCGTGGAGAGTTTGGCGGAGGAAAGCGGATTGGGATAGACTCTAGCCTAACGGTGGCGCGTGGTGAAAAGGTATCACAAGGGCCTTTGGAGCCTTTGTTCCAGGTTCGAATCCTGGCGCGCCAGCTCCGTTTGATGTCCCGGTGGTGGAGGCCAGGCGAGAGCGTCCACCCCTGATGGCGAGTGAGTTGAAGGCAGAAGACCAAAGCGAATCTACCTATCCCGTGCCGTTGGCTGGTCAGTTAGCTGTCGTTGTTCTGACAGCAGGGCGCGGGAGCAGGATGCGGTCGAGCACTCCGAAAGTGCTGCATCCCATTGCCGGTCTGCCGATGATCGAACATGTCGTGCAGGCGGTGGGTTCGTTGCGTCCGCGACAAACCATTCTCGTCGTCGGTCCAACCTCTAAATCCCTCAAGGAACAGTACGACGGTCGTGTCGACTTTGCCTGGCAGCAAGAGCCGCTGGGTACTGGCCATGCCGTCTTGATGGCTTTGCCACACCTTGCGGAAGATGTCCGCTGGGTGCTGGTTTCCTTTGGCGATCATCCACTGACAGACGGCGAAACCCTCTCCCGGGTCTGCGAAGAAGCAGAGCGAAGCCAGGCACTGGTGACACTGCTTGGTGTGGAACTCGATGACCCCGGTTCCTATGGCCGTTTCCGATGGGAAGAAGGCAAGGTGACCGGCATTGTCGAGGCTCGGGAAGACCAGACCGTCTATTCGGGCCCGGTGACGATCAATAGTGGTATCTGCTGTTTCCGTCGAGCGTGGCTGGAAGAGCAGTTGCCGCATGTTCAGCCTGGTGCATCCGGCGAGATCTACATGACTTCGCTGGTGGAGGTTGCCGCTGCCAGCAAACATCCCGACCCGGTCGCCTGGGTGCTGGGCAAGCCCGATGCTGCGTTTGGCATCAACAACCGCGTCGAACTGGCAGAGGCCGAACGGATCATCCGCAACCGCATACTCCGCCAGCACATGCTGAATGGCGTCGCGGTGGTTGCTCCTGAATCAACCTACATTGAGGCCGGAGTCGAGATTGGTCAGGACACCCGGATTGAACCGGGGTCGATCATCCGTACCGGTACGACCATTGGCGAGAATTGCATCATCGGCCCGTACAGTGTCATCGAGCATTCAACAATCGGTAATGGCGTCCGGATCATCAACTCCACAATCGAACACTCCGAGATTGGCGATGGTAGTGATGTCGGGCCATATGCCCATTTGCGACCCGGCACGGTGGTTTCGCCAGGGGTGCACATTGGCAACTACGTCGAGATGAAGAACACCACAGTCGGCAGTGGAACAGCAGTTGGCCATTTCAGTTATCTGGGTGATGCCGAGGTGGGTGAAAACGTCAATGTTGGTGCCGGCACGATTACCTGCAACTATGACGGTGTTCAGAAGAACCGGACTGTTGTTGGAGCGAATGTATTCCTCGGCAGCGATACCTTGCTGATTCCGCCAATAGAAGTTGGGGACGGTGCACGCACCGGGGCCGGTAGTGTTGTGAACAAGGATGTGCCGGCGGGAGCCACCGTTGTTGGTGTTCCGGCACGATTGATACGCAAGAAAGCACAGGAATAGAGGCGTATGGACGGTCGCCTGCAGATTTTCACCGGAAACGGCAACCGCCAGTTGGCGGAGGATATCAGCCGTTCAATAGAGGCGCCGTTGGGCAGGGCGATCGTCACGCAATGGCGAGACGGTGAAACCCGCGTCAAACTGGAGGAAAACGTCCGTGGTTCGGATGTCTTCGTCATCCAGTCGATGAGCAACCCGACCAATCACCACATCATGGAAATGCTCATCATGATTGATGCCATCCGGCGGGCATCTGCTGCACGGGTGACCGCGGTCATCCCGTATTTTGCGTATGCCAAGCAGGAAAAGAAGACATCCGGCCGTGAGCCGATCAGCGCCAGCTTGCTGGCGAACCTGCTTGTAACATCCGGCGTTGACCGGGTGTTGACGCTCGACTTGCATGCACCGGCCATCGAGGGCTTCTTCGATGTACCGGTCGACCACCTGCGGGCAATCCCGCTGCTGGCATCTGCATTCCGGGACCTGGATATCGAGAACCTGGTCGCGGTGAGTCCGGATGCGGGTGGTGTAGCCCGTGCCGAGGAGTTCAGACGGCGGTCATCCGCCTCACTGGCATTCGCGTCGAAGCGGCGGCCCGAACCGGAAGCTGCCGAGATTATGGAGGTTGTGGGCGATGTAGAAGGCAAGACAGCCGTCATTGTTGAGGACATGATCGTCAGTGGCGATACACTCGTAAAGTGCGCCGAGAAGCTGACCGAGCGTGGCGCAAGCAAGGTCTATGCTTGCGCGGTCCATCCGGTGTTCGCCGGGGATGCGGTGAAACGCATCGAGGATTCCCCGATTGAGGGACTCTGGGTAACAGACACGCTACCGGTTGAGAGCCGGTCCGGGAGCGGCAAGATTCACGTACTCACTGTAGCGCCGCTACTGGCTGAGGCGATCATGCGTATTCATAAGGATTTGTCGATCAGTGCGCTCTTCTCCTGAACCCCATATATCCTGCCGGGTGCGAACCTGGAGGCGAACATGACATCAGGCAACTGGTTTGAACTGATCATCGCCGCTTTCGCACTCGTTGTGGTTTTCATCTCGGCATGGGTCGAGACAAGTCTGCAATCGGTCACCCGCGGCAACCTGCGGGCGTTGATCGAGGAAAGCCTCGCCCGGTCTGCCGGCCGGGAAGTTGAACCGGAACAGAACACACGCTCATCACTCCTGCTCGTGGAAATGGTGGCAATCGGTGTTGCCACAGCGCTACTCGGCCATGTTGGCTGGGATGCCTACGACTACACCGGCCTTTGGCTCGGTATTCTGGTTGCGACCATCCTGCACATCATCTTCGGACGCATCCTTCCGCGAATCATGGTTGGTGAGGAACGCTCGGATGTGCCGACCGGCGTAACCCGGACTGCGCAGTTCCTGACGCTTATCTTCTCGCCAATCATCAAGCCGGTTGATCTGGTGGCCAATGCGTTCACCCGTAAGCGCGTCGAGCGTCTGGAAGCCAGTCGCGAAGAGGAACCTGCATACGAAAACAACTGGTCCAACGGGAACGGTGACGATGAGCACGACGACGAGATCGAACCGGAAGAGCAGGAGATGATCTCCGGTGTGCTCAATCTCGAAAGCGTCACGGTCAGTCAGATCATGGTTCCACGAATCGATGTGGTCGGAATCCGGCACGATGCGACCATCGCCGAGGCGACCGAAGTGGCGATCACTGCCGGCCATTCCCGCATTCCCGTCTACGGTATGACCATCGACGAGGTCCTGGGAATCGTCTACGCGAAAGATCTGCTGAAGTATGTGGTGGATGACCCGGAAGGCGTCACCATCGATACGATGATGCGGCCAGCCTATTTCGTCCCGGAATCGAAGCGTGTTGACGACCTGCTGAGCGAGCTGCAGCGCAGCCGGGTGCATATGGCTGTGGTGGTCGACGAATACGGTGGTACCGCCGGCGTGGTCACCATCGAGGACATCCTTGAGGAGATCGTGGGCGAGATTGCCGACGAGTTTGACATCGAGGAGCCGTACATCGAGGTGCTCAACGATAGCGAGGCGATCGTCGCCGGTCGTGTGAGTGTCGATGACATGCTGCACGATCTGGATCTGGAATTACCGGTCGTCCCGCCAGGAACCGTTGGTGGCTTCGTTCAGCGTGAGCTCGCCAGGGTGCCGCGTGAAGGTGATGAGGTCACCACCGGCAACATCCGGATCGAGGTGCTGGAAGTCGACCATCGCCGGGTGAAGCGGGTCAAAGTCGTGAAACTCGACGAGATTGGCCACGAGGATCTTGAGACAGCCGGCGCGGCCTGAGTGGTCGATCCACTGGCACGATGAGGTGGATTCCACGATGGATTGCGCGACCCGCCTTGCCGAGGCGGGGGCGCCGTCTGGCACTGTCGTCGTTGCTGATTTTCAGCGCCAGGGGCGAGGTACCCATGGCCGGGTTTGGCAGGCGCCGCCCGGCACGTGCCTCATGTTCACCTGTCTGTTCCGTCCGCAATTGGTGCCGGCAGAACTTTCGAGCCTGCCGGCTCGCGTTGCAGAGGACGTTGCTGCCGGGCTGATGGATGCTACCGGTGTACAGTCAACCATCAAACTCCCGAATGATGTAGTCGTGGGCGGCCGCAAACTGTGTGGCGTCCTCTGTACGTCGCGGATTACCGGTGAGCAGGTCGACTGGCTCCTGTGTGGCATCGGCGTCAATACATCGATGACCGAGGACCAGCGTCCGTTGGAATCCGCTACGAGCCTTTTTATTGAAGGAGTAAATCCGCTACCTGACCATCCAGCTTTGTTGAAATCGTTGCTGGACCGGCTGGCGTGGTTGTTGTAGTAGTCGCCGATCTAGGTGGCTGAAAACCCCACGAGAATGGCGCATTTCTGGCCAAAGTTGTGCCTGCCTATGCGGTAAACCTATACTCTATTGTTGTCAAAGGCCGGATCGATTGACCCGGCGTACACGTGATAAACGCGGAATCGGCGGGCTGGTCGCCGGGGAGAGGGTCGAGGAACAGGTTCATGGATTTCTCACTGACCGAAGAGCAGATCCAGGTACGCGACATGGTGCGCGAGTTCGCACAGAAGGAAGTCGCACCGTACATCCAGGAATGGGAAGCCAAGGGCGAGTTCCATAAGGAAGTCCTTGAGCGCATGGGCGAGCTGGGCATTCTCGGCCTGCCGATCTGGGAACAGTATGGTGGCGGCGGATTTGACTACGTCTCCTTCGCCCTGGCTTGTGAAGAACTCGAGCGGGTGGATACCTTCCTGCGGGTGATCATGAGCGTCCACGTGGGCCTGAACAGTCTTGCCATGCAGCAGTGGGCCACCGAAGAGCAGAAGATGCGCTGGCTCAAGCCGCAGGCAGAGGGCACCAAGTTCGCTACCTTCGGACTGACCGAGCCGGGGGCTGGTTCCGACGCTGGCAACATCCAGTCGACCGCTGTCCGCGATGGCGACCACTACATCCTGAACGGCGAGAAGATGTGGATCTCGCTGGCAGACGTGGCAGATCACTTTCTGGTGTTTGCCAGCATCGACCGTTCGCTGAAGCACCGCGGCCTGACTGCCTTCGTGCTGGAGCGCGGCATGGAAGGCTTCACCACCGGTACGATCAAGGGCAAGACCGGCGTCCGCGCAGGCAACACCGGATGGCTTGCATTTGACAACGTGCGCGTTCCGGTCGAGAACCGGATTGGTGAAGAGGGCGAAGGCTTCAAGATCGCCATGTCCTGCATCGACCAGGGCCGCTTCACCGTGGCCGCAGGCGCTGTCGGTCTCACCCAGGCCTGCCTCGATGCCAGCGTCAAGTACTGCCACGAGCGCGAGGCATTTGGCCAGAAGATCGGTGAATTCCAGCTCGTGCAGCAGAAGATCGCCTACATGGTTGCCGGGCTCGAAGCATCCCGCCTGCTGGTGATGAAGGCTGCCGAACTGAAGAACCGCGGCATCCGTAACACCAAGGAGACCTCGCTGGCCAAGTGGTATGCCTGCGATGTAGCGCTTGAGTCGGCCGATGAGGCGATCCAGATCCACGGTGCATACGGATTCTCGAACGAATACCCGGTCGAGCGCTACTGGCGCAATGCCCGTGGTGCGGTCATTTATGAGGGCACCCGGGAAATTCACCAGGTCGTCCAGGCTGGCTACGCACTCGGCTACCGCATCGACCGTGAGCTTCGCTGCCCGCAGCCGCCGGCACAGGGCTACGAAGCCGGCCCGCAGCTCGGTTCACTCTAACCCGGAGCCGGGTCAGGCTTACAGGATCGAAACCCGGACGGCCAGCCCAGTGCTGGCCGTCTGCATGACAGGAGAAAACGCCATGGCACGCTCAGTCATTCTCGGTGGCGCACGCACCCCGTTCGGCCGTCTTGGTGGAACGCTTGCAGAGAAGTCGGCGGTCGAGTTGGGCACGATAGCGGCCCGGGAGGCGATCAACCGCTCGGGGATCGATCAGGCAGCCATCGACCATCTGTTTATTGGTCAGGTCCTTCAGGCTGGCAGCGGGCAGATTCCGTCTCGCCAGGTCGGATTCGGACTTGGCCTCGAACCGCGTGTTACGTCGGATACCATCAACCGCGTTTGTGGCAGCGGCATGCGTGCCGTTACGATGGCAGATATTTTCCTCAAGGCCGGTGAGTATCAGGCAGTTATTGCCGGCGGCATGGAGAGCATGTCGAACGCACCGTATCTGCTGAAGAAGGCTCGCTTCGGCTACCGGTTGGGCAATGGCGAGCTACTGGATTCCATGGTCGATGATGGCCTTACCTGTGCCGTCGCCAACGTGCACATGGGCATTCACGGCTCGAACGTTGCTGCCGAAAACGAATGCTCCCGGGAAACCCAGGATGCATTTGCAGCTCGAAGCCATCAGCTTGCAGCAGCAGCCTACGAAGCCGGCAAGATGCAGGATGAACTGGTGCCGGTGGAAATGGTTGACCGCCGGGGCAACGTCACACTGTTCGACCGTGACGAGGCGATCCGACCGGATTCGACCGCTGAAGCACTGGCCAAATTGCGACCGGTGTTTGACAAGAACGGATCGGTAACCGCCGGCAATGCACCGGGTGTCAATGATGGTGCAGCGATGATGGTGGTTGCGTCCGGCGAGTTCGCTGAAGCCAATGGACTCAAGCCGCTCGCCACGATCATTTCTCACGGAACGTCGGCCTACGAAGTTCCCTACCTTGCATACACCCCGCAACTGGCTGCCGAGGACGCCTTGAAGAAGGCTGGCATGACGATCAACGACGTTGATGTGATTGAGATCAATGAGGCGTTTGCCAGCGTCGCCGTGATCAGTGCCGGACGGCTCGGCGTAGATCCCGAGCAGATCAACCTGAATGGTGGCGCCATTGCGCTGGGTCACCCGATTGGTGCTTCCGGTGCCCGCCTGATCCTGTCGATGGCCTATGAACTGAAGCGTCGCGGTGGCGGTATTGGACTTGCAGCGATCTGCTCGGGCGGTGCCCAGGGCGACGCGATCATCATTCAGGTCGACTAACGACGCCGAAGGGAAGTTCCATGGCGATCAACGTTGAACGGGACGGCGCAGTCGCGATCGTTACCATGAGCCGGCCCGAGGCGCTTAATGCGTTCAACACCGCACAGTTGGAAATGCTGTTGTCGGTGGCGGTTGACCTGTCAAACGATACAGATATCAGGGCAGTGATCCTGACCGGCGAGGGAACCCGCGCGTTTGCAGCCGGGGCAGACATCAGTGAGATGTCCACCAAGTCGCCGTCGGAAGCAATGAAATTCGGTGAATTGGGGCATGCCATCGGCAAGGCGATTGGCCATGCTCCGCAGCCCTGGATTGCCGCGATCAACGGCTTTGCGCTTGGTGGCGGATGCGAAATGGCATTGGCCTGCGACATCCGGATTGCCAGTGAAAACGCTCAGCTGGGTCAGCCGGAAGTCACGCTTGGCATCCCGGCAGGTTGGGGTGGAACCCAGCGACTGCCGAGACTGGTTGGGCCCGGTGTAGCGGCTGAACTGCTGTTTACCGGTCGCCGGTTGAAGGCGGACGAGGCGTTGCGAATTGGCCTTGTAAATGCGGTCTATCCCGCCGACGGGTTGATGCCGGCGGCGAAAGAGATGGCCCAGACCATTGCCAACAACTCACCTTCGGCTGTCCGCGCGACCAAGGAAGCCATGCGCCGTGCGTTTGATCTTCCGTTGATCGATGGCCTCGCGGTTGAGGCGCAACTCTTTGCCCTGTCTTTTGATTCAGCCGACCAACGGGAAGGCATGACCGCCTTCGCCGAGAAGCGCCGGCCGGAATTCACCGGCCGATAGGTCCACAGGAGGAATTGTGAAGATACTGGTGCTGGTAAAGCAGGTGCCGGATCCCAACGCGCTGCGGCTTGATTCGTCCGGCAACTTTGCCGCGAACACCGCCCGTGTCGTCAACGAGTACGATCAGTACGCGCTTGAAGCTGCCGTGCAGATCAAGGAACAGTCGGCCGATACCGAGGTCACCGTTGTTTCCATTGGGCCGGCCGGAGCAAAGGATGCAATCTCGCGCGGACTGGCGATGGGTGCTGACAAGGGCATTCTGGTCCAGGGTGAGCCGGGAGGCCTCGATTCGCTACAGACCTCCCAGGTGCTGGCAGGCATTGCCCGCGAGGACAACTATGACCTGGTGCTGGTTGGCCAGGAGAGCAGCGATTCGGGTAGCGGCAACGTTGGCCCACAGATCGCAGGGTTGCTCGGCCTGCCGTTGATCAGCAATGTGGTTGAACTGGAAGTCAACGGCTCCAGCCTGAACCTGCAGCGCGAGGTTGAGGATGGCCGTCACGTGGTGTCGGTCGAGATGCCGGCTGTAGTGTGTGCCCTGACCGGCCTGAACGATCCGCGTTCGCCATCCCTCAAGGGCATCATGGCTGCCCGCCGCAAGCCAATCGAGGAGCGGGCGCTTGCTCCCGAGCAGTCGGCTACCGTCACCTGGGGGAACTTCCGTGAGGAAGCCCGTGCGGTTGAGGGCGTCGTTATTGAGGATGCACCGGATGTGGCCGCCAAGCGGGTGGTTGCGTTGCTCAAGGAACGCAACGCGCTGTAGGGCGTCCAGACAGTTTGCACAGGAGAGTGAAGAGAAATGGCAACAGGCTCCGGTGTCCTGGTCGTAATTGAAACGAGTGCCGGCGTTGCTCGCGAGGTTTCGCTGGAAGCATTGGCATATGCACGCCAGATCGCTGATGGCGGCCCGGTGTCAGCGGTCGTCATTGGTAGCAACGTTGGTGATGTCGCCGGCTCGCTGGCGGCAGATACGGTCTACGTTGTCGATTCGCCGCAGGCTGAACGCTACACAACCGATGGCTATACCGCGGCGATCGAGAAGGCTGTCGAAGCTGCATCTCCGGCGGTTGTCCTGCTGGGTGGCACAACTTCCGGCCGTGACCTTGGCCCCTACCTGGCGGCCCGTGCCGGCGTGAACTGCCTTTCCGATTGCGTTGCGTTGCGACGCGAAGGCGGCTCGCTTATTGGAACCCGTCCGGTCTATCAGGGCAAACTCCTGGCAGATTCTGTACTGACGGGTGACAGCACTGCCTATGCCGTACTGCGTGGCGGCGTGGTGGAACCGGCCGAGGCTGGCACACCCGGGTCGGTTGTGCCGCTTGAGGTGGAACTTTCGGACGAGAACCTGCGCGTCAAACTGCTGGAAGTCAATGTCCCGCCGGTCGGGGCCGTTGACCTGCAGGGCGCTCCCGCGATTGTCGCCGGTGGGCGTGGTGTTGGTTCTGCCGAAGGTTTCGAGATGCTCGACAAGCTGGCGAAGGTCGTTGGTGGAGCAGTCGGGGCAACCCGCGCTGTGACCGACCTCGGCTGGCGCCCGCACTACGAACAGATTGGCCAGACCGGTAAGACGGTCAAGCCGCGGCTCTATTTCGCAATCGGCATCAGTGGCGCAGTCCAGCACGTGGTTGGTATGCAGGGAGCGGAAACGGTCGTTGCCATCAACCGTGACCCGGATGCGCCGATCTTCAAACTCGCCCAGATCGGTGTGGTTGGCGACCTGAACGAGATCGTTCCGGCGCTGATTGCCGAACTGGAAGCAGCAGGCTAGACACTGATCGACAGCCGGTGTCATCCCGGAGTGGCCGAACTCCGTATACTCCCGGCTCTATACCCGGGCGCCGGGATGACACCGCAACCAATACGGCTGACAGCAGGCAGGAGACACCTTGGAAGAGGAGATTTTTGACGCGATCGTTGTAGGGGCAGGGCCGGCAGGCGTTGCCGCTGCACTGACGATGGCGCGTGCCGGACTGGAAGTCGTGATTATCGAACGCGGCCCGTTCGCCGGTGCGAAGAACGTCATGGGCGGCATTCTCTACAGCCAGCCGACTGCCGAGATTGTTCCCGATTTCTGGGAGACAGCTCCGCTGGAGCGTCCGATCATCGAGCAGCGATACCTGATGCTTACCGAAGACTCGCACATCGGAATGACCTACCGGACCCAGGCGTTTGCTGATGCTCCATACAACGCGTTTAGCGTGCTGCGGGCCGACTGGGACCAGTGGTTCGCCGAACAGTGCGAGGAAGCCGGCGCGTTCATGATTCCCGAGATGGTCGTAACCGACCTGATCTGGAAGGATGGCCGGGTTGCAGGGGTGACGACCGGCGGAGACGAGGGGGAACTCTTCGCCAAGGTAGTGGTGCTGGCAGACGGGGCCAACTCGCTGCTTGCCCAGCGGGCAGGTCTGCACAAGGAGTGGCGGCCGGATGAGCAGGCCCTGGTTGCGAAAGAACTGATCCAGCTCGACGAGCAGATCATCAACGAGCGGTTCAACGTCACCGATGGCCGTGGCGTTGCGATGGAGATTTTCGGCAAGTCAACCAACTACATGCTCGGATACGGGTTCATCTACACCAACAAGTCCACGCTCAGCATTGGCACCGGGGCACTGCTTTCCGACCTCAAGGAGAGCGGCAACAATGTCTCGGACATGCTGGAACAGTTCAAGGCGCACCCGTCCATTGCGCCGCTGATAGCCGGCGGAGAGGTCATCGAGTATTCCGCCCATCTCATTCCTGAGGGTGGCTGGAATTCGCTACCGAAGCTGTACGCAGACGGTGTGCTGGTTGCCGGCGACGCGGCGATGATGGTCAACGCGATGAACCGCGAAGGCTCAAACTTCGCGATGATCTCCGGGAAGCTGGCCGGAGAGACGGTGATCGCTGCAAAGGAACGCGGCGATTACTCCGCGGCGACGCTTTCGGTGTACCGTGAAAAACTCGACGAAACGTTCATCATGAAGGACCTTCACAAGGTCCGGAACGTGACCGGGTTCGCACATAGCCGACCGTATCTGCTGAAGGATGTGCCGGAAGCGGTTTCCCGGATGCTGCGCGAGTATCTGCGGGTTGATGGCGTGCCAAAGAAGACCAAGCAATCCAACATGATGAAGACACTCTTCAAGGCAATGCCCGCCGGACGAACGATCAAGGATGCTATCGCTGCCCGCAAGGTGCTGCTGTAGCCGGACTGCAGCCTGAATTCCTGGACGACAAAGGGGCGCTTTCAAGCGCCCCGTTTGCAATTCTGCCTGGCGAGGTGTGCCTAGTCAGACGACGCGGCTGTCTCGACCTCGGCGGTGTGTCGCTCCGGGATAAGCGCGCGCCAGTCGCTGTCCATGCCTTCTTCAGTCACGCCGTAGAACACCCGGAGATCATCACCGTTCTCACGCAGGACGAGATTGAAGCGGACGTCGCCACCACGAGGCTTGTAGGCCTTCCAGAAGCCGCGCGGACCGTCCCAGGTCACTTCTTCCGGTTTGCAGGGATGGTTTTCCTTCTGGGTAATCGCGTAGCGCCAGAGCCGACGGGCTGAATCGCGGGTGACATTCTGGACGACCTTGAGGTTACGGAGATCGCGCATGGCATGATAGGTGATGCCATCCCGATCAGTAGATTCGACAATTTCCACACCGGTTCGGGGTATCCGGTCGTCGACTTCCGGAACCGGGGTCTCTTCGGCCGGGTCGGGCTCCGGTGACTCTTCCGGTTCCGGTTGGGCAGCTTCCGTTTCCTGTTCCTGCTTTGCCGGACGCGACCGGCTGCCACGACGCCGCGACCGGGATGCGGACGGGCGGGGTTCCTGTTCGTCAACTTCCGGAACCGCCGGGATCGGGGCGATATCTGCGCCGATCGCTGCCTGCTCCTGGAGCCCCAGTTTCACCAGCTCAACGATCTCGTCACGGAGCGCTTGAGCCGTTTCGCCTTCCTGGCGGACATAAATCGTACCCGGTGCAACGGCGTACGGTTTGTCCGGGCCGGGTGGAATCGAGACGATGATGACCTGCTTGTCACCACTGGTCTGGATATCGACCGAGGCCGAGATCGGCGGGGTAACGTGCCGGGCGATGTCCTGGCTGATGCGTTGTGCCTGAGCAGGAGCATCGTCGACGCCGGCAATTTCCTCTGCCGGATTGGCCGAGACACCAACATAGATCGTGCCGCCATGGCCGTTGGCCAATGCTGCTGCGTCGCGGACGATCGGGCTGGTGCGGCCACCACGGCGGGGAGGTTGTTCGTGGAATGCCTGGACAATGTTTTCGCCCTCGGCCCGGGCGGTGCGGATGAAATCGTAGGGGTCGTGGGCCGGACGGAATGGTTTGACCCGGTTGAAGTTGTCTGATTCGAAGAGCGCCTTGAGAGCTGCGAAGGTGGGTTCGGGTAGCTGTACCTCGGTCATCCGGTCACCCACGCCGAGGTTGGATTCCCGGTTCGGGTCCCGGAGGAGCCGGTGTGCGTCGGACCCCTGGATGACGTGCATCCTGCGCGGATAGTCCGGCTTCGACCCGTTGAAGAACTTCGATGTGCTACGCCTGCTGGAGTTATCCATATCGGTTGCTTCGAGTGCCGCGATGTATGGACTCTGGGTGAAGGCGATCTTCGTTTGCCCACCGAACGGCAGATGCTGCATGGCAACGCCGTTGGTGGAATTGACGTGTGCCGGGATCACCAATGCCCCGGCCTCATGAAGAATCTCGTAGGCCGAAAGAACATCAGTGGTCGCGCCGACCTCGCCGCTGCCGAGGTCCAGTCGGTCTTCCGGAATGTCCATCTGGAGCAGCGTGTGCTCGATATGACGGACGGTGGTTGTCTCCGGGAAGATACCGAGGATGTGGAAGCCGAAGGTGGCAGTGAACTCGACGCCTGGTAGAACCTTGATCCTGGCCATCAGCCGGCGTAGTTCATCCAGCCGTGCCTGTTCCGAAGGGGTAATTCGCTGCAACTGTTCGAGAAGTTCAAGGTCCTCGATATCGCGGAGCAGGTTGGCATACCCGCGAATGGAATTGTGATCGGTGAACGCGATGATGTCTGCGCCACGGGTTTCGGCCTGCTTGAGGATGTCGAGCAGGGTCACATCCGGCGTCTGGTAATCGGCGGATGCCGGCGTGTGTATGTGGAGATCGATCTTGTACCAGTTCAGCGGGCTGGTATCGCGGGATGAACGATTGCGGGATCGTGATCGGTTGTTCTGGCTCAATGTTGCCCAATACGCCTTTACAATACTGCGAGCTTCATTTCAGCTCAAAATCGGGTGCGTGATTCCCGGTTTGATTGTAACAACGGATTGCAAACGACCGCACGGCAACCCGACGACGCCTGACCGGGCATGTTAGACTCGCATCAGTTTCAGGTAGTTCAGGATTCTCCAATTACCAAGGAGTTCATCGCGTGGGCGGTAATCGCTAATGTCGATTTATCTTGTGCTTGATTTTCTGCTGCTCCTGCTGATTGCCCTCTTTGCACCAATCGGCTACTGGCGCGGTCCGGTCAAGGAACTGCTGGTAACCGGCGGGGTGTTCTTTGGCATCCTCCTGGCCGATTTCTGGGCGCGTCCGTGGGGTCGTGATCTTTCCGATATTTCGTCTATCGGGGCTGATGGTGGAGCGTTCATCGTTGCGATGGCCTTCCTGGTCACGGCAACGTTCGTGCTTGGCTATGGCTCGGGAGCCGCGATCGCGCCGGCCATATTTGGGTCATTTGCGCGAGGGCTTGGCGCTGTCATTGCGTTATTCAACGGTCTGCTGCTGGTTGGCTTCGCACTGCAGTATGTCCGGGTGTTCCTGCTTGCACCTTCGACCGAGGAGGCGCTGTACGACTCGTATGTCGTCAGGTTCCTGCTTGACCAGATGGGTTGGGTGTTGCTGGCTGTTGCAATGATCGCCTGGCCGGTGCTGCTCGGTATCCTGATCGTCGGCAGGCGAGCCTACGAAGGGTACGACCAGTACGACGAGTACACCTATGAAGCCGCTGACGATGTCGAATACATGGATGACACCTATTATCAGCAACCGGCAGCACAGCGGCCCTATCCGCCAAGAGTGCCAGCTTCACCGGCCGAGGAATCCGGCTACGTCTACAAATCCGAACCGGCCCAGCGAGGTGCCAGCCCGTCGGAGATGACTCGTCCGATCCGGGTGACCGACCGCTCGATTAGCCAGGATACCCCGTTCGACCGCGAGGCAACTGACCCGGATATGGTGACGATCGCGTCCAGTAGTCAGCGATCGGTGGTCGAGCAACCAATTCCGGTAGATGATCTGGACGACGAGATTCCGGCCACCCTGCCGCCAGGCTACACCCGGTGCATCAACTGCAATGCGGTGCTCGCGCCGAACTCGCACGTGTGCCCGGTTTGCGGGGAAGTGAACTAGCGAACGCCGTCTCCGGGAATAGAGTGCCAGTCCTCAATCTCGATCCGGTCGCTGTTGAGACGAACGGTAATTCGTTTGCCGCGTTCCACAGCGATGGCCTCATCCGGCAAATCGACCATGAGAGGCAGCATCACCAGATCAATCTGTTCGCCAGATCGGGGCACCCGGTTGGCAATTGCCAGATGTGCTGGTGTCGGAGGCAGCGATTGTCCCAGTGCCAGCACGGTAACTGCGGAGCCATACCGGATCACGATATGCGGGCTATCCAGGTCGGGGTAGACGGTGAGAACCATAGGCCCCGTTTCAACGACAACTGGATGTCCGAGGTAATGCAAGTCAACGTTCCGGTCCGCGAGGTCCCGTTCGAGGGCTGTCCACTCCGGGTTCGCGCCGGGTAGTCCGGCGACGATAACCTGTCGGATGCCAGGATTCCGCGTTGCTTCATGAATCCCGGCAAAGGTGTTATCTCCCGAAGGGGCAATCACCACGGTATGCGCCGGTTCCCACGGGCGGTAGAGCGCTCCGATCAGTGAACGTGCCGTCCGGCGGTCATCGTTATTGACGATGAGGATACGGGTCTCGTTCGTTACGATCAGGGCCGAGAACGGGTTGTTGCGACTCTCTCCGTAGACAATCCTGATTTCCGGTTTGATTTCTGTTGTTGCAGTGATGAATGCCAGCGGCATGAAGAAACTGAGCAGCGCAGCAGTGATGGCAACCAGCCACGGCCTAGAGCGATTCATCGTAGTAGAAGACGTCGATCAGCGTCCCTCGTTCAACCCGTTCACCCCAATCATGGGATGCCCAGACAACACCGTGGTTCGGGAACGTATCGCAATCGAAGTCGTCAATCTGCTGGATGAGGAAATTGCACGAATGCGCCGTGACATTGTTCATCGTCAGGCCGGCGTCTTCCAGCATTTCCATCGCGTCGAAGAGATCTTCTGCGTAAAGATTCGGAACCTCGACATAATCCCCGGTATTCACCACGATTTCAATCCAGCTTCCAACCGCGGCGCTGGTATCAGGAATGGTCTCGATCACTGTGCCGTAGGGTAGGGAGGGACTGGTTCCTTCAGATTCGCTGACATTGAAACCTAACGCTTCGAGCGATGCACGCGCCTGTTCGGCCGGTACTCCGCGAACATCCGGGACGGTTACGATCTGTGGCCCGAGGCTGACGACCAGGGTGATCGACGCGCCCTCATTCAACGGCGTTCCGGGGGCAGGTTGCTGCCGGATGACCAGACCTTCCTCGATATCGATGCTGTATTCCTCTACAACCGTGATCGTCCACTCATCGCCGACAGCAGTTTGTGCTTCGGCGAGCGAACTATTGACCAGGTCCGGAACGGAATTCGGCTCAGGCACCGGTGTTTCCGTCGGTGGCTGAGCCGTTGGTGTCGGCGGTACCGGTGTCGGTTCCTCCGGAGGCGTCGTGGGAGTAGGCGGAGGAGGTGTATTGGTTGGAAGAATCGCTGCCGGTTCCTCGGTCGGAGTCGGTGTCGCCGGTTCGTTGTTGTTGTCCTCAAACAGCGCGGGACCGAACTGGAACGCGATGACGAGAAACCCGATCACGCCAAGCAGCAACGCCGTACCGATAATCCAGGTTCCGCAACCCACCTCGTCGCGCTGTTGGGCACGTGGGGGTGGTGGCGGCTGACGCCGGTTGGGTGCAGGAACTGCGGGTGCTTGCCGGGTGATCTGTGGTTGTCGCTGGCGAGCACGCTGACGTGGTTGCTGCTTGACCGGCGGAGGTGGTGGCGGCAATGCCGTTGTCTGGGTAGCTTGAGGCGGCGGGCTGTCCCAGTGTCGCAGGGCGGTCTCCAGTGCCGCACCGGATGGATACCGGTCGGCCGGGTTCTTGGCAATAGCCCGGAGGACAATCGCCTCGACCTGCGGTGGAATTGCCGGGTTGATCGTTGAAGGCCGGGGCGGTTGGGCGCTGACATGTTGCATCGCAACGCCTACCGGCGTATCGGCATTGAATGGCAATGACCGGGTGAGCATCTCATAGAGCACAATGCCGGTCGAGTAGAGATCGGAAGCCGGAGTTGCCTGCTCGCCGCGTGCCTGTTCCGGTGATACGTAATGAACCGTGCCCATGCCGGTGCCAACCTCGGTGAGGTTGGCGTCCTGCAAACCTTTGGCGATGCCGAAATCCACGACCTTGGCGTTGCCTTCGCGGTCGACCAGGATGTTCTGCGGCTTGATATCGCGGTGGACAAGGTTGCGCTGATGGGCGTAATCCAGTGCAGAGGCTACCTGGGCGATGATGAACACCGCGCCATCAACCGAGAATGGCCCTTGCTTGCGGATCAGTTCCTTGAGGTTCGGGCCGCGGATATGCTCCATGACGATGTAGTGCAGGCCCTGGTCGCTACCGACATCGTACACACTGACGATGTTCGGATGTGACATTCCCGCGGCAAGCTGGCCCTCGCGTTCGAATCGTTTGAGGAAATTCTCGTCACCGGCGTACTGGGCACGGAGGATTTTCACTGCAACCTGGCGGTTCAGCAGCAGATCGTGACCGGAATAGACCACCGCCATGCCGCCCTCACCAATTTGCTGGTCAAGGCGATAGCGCTCGTTCAGGATCATTCCCTGCACGTTGTACCCTCCAGACCGGCTATTCTAGGCGGGCGCCGGAACGGGCGTCAACGCGCCCCATCGATGCCACGGATGCGCCGCCCAAGTTCTCGAGCCGCGTCTGCATGTCGGGTGTCTGAAACCGTGCGTGCAAGGAATACCTTTCCTTCTTCCGGCCGGATTCGATCGGCGATGGCATTTGCCTGATTCTCATCGGCGACCAGGGTATACAACGATGGTCCCGCTCCGGAAACCGTAACCCATGGAGCCCCCGCCTGGAGCAACATCTCGCGTGCCTGGCGAACTGGTTCAAATGCTTCCAGCGCACCGGCAAACGTATTCGGAGGTTGCTCCGCCGGGATGGTCCCGGTTGCCAACAGGTTCGCAATGGCCTCCACCTGTTTGCCATCACTGAAGTCTGCCACTGAAAGCGAGCGGTAGAGCGTTGCTGTCTTCGATGGTATCGCGATGTCAGGTGTCAGGACGACAACCCACCCCCCGGAACCGGATTGAGGCGTGAGATCGGTTCCGGTGCCCCGGGCAACGGCCGTGCCTCCGGTCAGGAAGAACGGTACATCGGAACCAAGGCTGGACGCGCGTTCGTGCATGGTGGCGTCGTCCGCGTCCGGGTCAGCAATCAGGAGAGCAATTGCGGCGTTCGATGATCCCCCGCCGAGCCCGGCAGATACCGGTATGTGTTTCAGAACCCGAAGTGTCCCACTCCATGACTGGCGATCTGTGGCTGTTGCCAATGCCCGGGCAGTGAGGTCGATTTCAGGCGGAATCCCCGGCGGCGACTGGTAGACAAATGGCTTTCCGGTATCGGTCCACTCAAACACGTCCGCAAGCGAAATGGCTTGCATGATCGTGACGAGTTCATGGTAGCCGTCATCGCGTCGCTGGGTGACCTCAAGACCGATATTGATCTTGGCCGGCGAAGCCACGGTGATGATGCCTGTCATGACGACAACTCGCGGAATAACTCAATCCATTCCGGAACATCCACCCGTTCTGGTCTGGATTTGGGATCGATGCCGGCCGCTTCAAGTGCCGCCACCGCTAAAGTACGATCGATGCCGAGACCATGCATCAGATTATTGGCGACCTGCTTGCGCGGTTGAGAATAGCCGGCACGGATTACCCGGAAAAGGTCGGGCTGATCCTCGACTGGCAACAGTGGTTGCTTGCGCGTTTCGATCCGGATAATGGCTGATTCCACATTCGGCGGTGGGACGAACGCCCCCTTCCCGACCCGGAAGAGCGTTTTCGGCACCCCGTGAAACTGCACACCGGTCGCCAGCAGGTTCATATCCGGTGGCCGGGCTGTCATGCGCTCGACTACTTCACGCTGGAGCATCAGGGTCAGTGTATCGGGTGGATTGGCTGATTCCTGAAGTCGCTGGACGATGGCCGTCCCGACCGAATAGGGCAGGTTGGACACGACATGCCAGGGAGCACCACCGGAGATGGTGCTGTAATCAACGTCCAGTGCGTCTGCCTCGATCACGTCAATGCCGGGAAGGTTCAGCGCAGATGCCAGACGTGCGTCTTTCTCGATGACGATGGTTCGTCCGGCAGTACCGGCAAGTTGCCGTGTCAGGATTCCGAGGCCCGGTCCAATCTCGACGACCAGGTCATCCGGGCCAATGCCGGACTCGCGCACGATGCGCTCCACGATCTTGCGATCGTGGAGGAAATGCTGCCCCAGTGCCTTGCTTGGCGTTATCCCCAGTTCGCGGAGCAGTTCACCCGGAGACGGAAGCGGCTCATTCGATCGTGATGCCACTGCCGGCCCGCACATCGCCAATCCGCCAGAGGCCGTGGTCTGCCTCGCGGAACGCCGTTTCGAGAGTCTCTGCAAGGTCCCCGGGTACGCTGAGAACCAACCCTCCGGAGGTCTCAGGTGTGAACATCAGGGTCTGGACGAGCGGGCTAACATCCGCTGAGAACCGGATCGGGCAGTCGGGATCACTGGTGTAATGTTCCCGGTTACGCCCGGAGCCGCCAGGAACCGCGCCGGCCTCGGTGTAGGCAATCGCACCCGGCAGCCACGGTAACGCGTTGCTATTGATATGAAGAGCGACGCCACTCTTGATTGCGATTTCGCTTCCATGACCCAGCAAACCGAACCCGGTTACGTCGGTGCAGGCATTTACCGGAATCTCGCGTGCCAGACGCGATGCGTCGCGGTTGAGTAACAGCATCGAATCGACTGCTGGCTGGATGTGGTCTTCGGCTGCCATCTGCCGTTTCATGGCGGTGGTGATAATGCCGGTGCCGAGGCGCTTGGTGATATAGAGTAGATCGCCTGCTTTGGCACCAGCCTTGGTCAGGATGCGATCCGGATGGATCGAACCGGTAACCACCAGTCCGTACTTCGGTTCGTCATCAGTAATGGTATGGCCGCCTGCAATGACAATGCCCGCGTCACCGGCTTTCGCTGCACCGCCGGCAAAGATCTGCGAGAGAACCTCGAGCGGCAGGTCGCCGGGAAAGGCTGCAATATTCAGGGCAAACAGCGGTTCACCGCCCATGGCGAAGATATCGCTGAGCGCATTGGCTGCGGCGATAGCACCGTAGGTAAACGGGTCATCGACCACCGGCGGGAAGAAATCGACGGTCTGGACAAGCGCGAGATCATCAGAAATTCGGTACACGGCAGCGTCATCGCTGGTTTGCAAGCCGACGATGATGTTGGGATCGTGGAGTTTCGCCAACGGGGCGAGCACCTGCGCCAGAGACCCTGGCGCGAGTTTGGATGCTCAGCCTGCCGAAGAGGCGAGCGAAGTCAGTCTGATTTCGTCGCGGTCCTGCATGCCTGCCTGGTTCCATCCTTTGCCGGCACCGCTTGCCGGTCACGCTTCGAATCCTAGCAAACGGGGGCGTGAGCCGGGGCATGTTGTATGCGATCCACCAGCTTAGCGCTCAATAGTGTAGACTGCTAAATGCACTTGTTTTCCAAAGAGCATATGGATACCATTCGTTCCGGAATTAGCACTCTCGCCATGAGAGTGCTAAAATACCAGTGATTTGGCGCGGTACAAGAGCACCGCACATTTGTATCCGGTTTAAACGGGAGGGTTGAAACAGTGGCAACAGATGCACTGACCCCGCTTGGCGACCGCGTAGTCGTCAAACCTCAGGTCCGCGATGAAGTCACCAAGAGCGGCATTGTCCTGCCGGACACCGCCAAGGAAAAGCCTCAGCGTGGTGAAGTGGTTGCTGTTGGCAAGGGCCGCCTGACCGATAGCGGTGAACGGCTGCCGATGGATGTCCAGACTGGCGACAGCGTGCTGTTTGCGAAGTACGCCGGCACCGAATTCAAGCTCGATGACGTCGAGTACCTCATTCTCTCCGAGAAGGACATTCTGGCAATCGTCAAGGATTAGTCATTCCTGCCGGTTACCGTTCTAACGAGTAGCGCATGGAATTGCGCATCAGGAGGATTGCTACGTGGCAAAACAGATTCATTTCAACGAAGAAGCACGTAAGTCACTGAAGGTAGGCGTTGATACGCTCGCCAATGCAGTGAAGACCACCCTCGGCCCGAAGGGCCGCAACGTCGCGCTCGACAAGAAGTTCGGCGCACCGACCGTCACCCACGACGGCGTCACCGTTGCCAAGGAGATCGAGCTCGAGGATCCGTTTGAGAACATGGGCGCCCAGCTCCTTAAGGAAGCCTCGACCAAGACCAACGACGTCGCCGGCGACGGCACCACCACCGCCACCGTTCTCGCCCAGGCAATCGTTCACGAAGGTCTCCGCAACGTGGCCGCCGGCGCCAACCCGATGCTGCTGAAGCAGGGCATCGAGCTCGCTCGCGACGCCGTTGTTGAGTACATCCGCGGCCTCGCCAAGGATGTCCAGGGCAAGGAAGACATCGCTCAGGTCGCTTCCATCTCCGCAGCCGATAAGGAAATCGGTGACCTCATCGCCGATGTCATGGACAAGGTCGGCAAGGACGGTGTGATCACCGTTGAGGAATCCCGCGGACTCGCCTTCGAGACCGAGTTCACCGAAGGTATGCAGATCGACCGCGGCTACATCTCCCCGTACTTCGTCACCAACACCGAGCGCATGGAATCTTCCCTCGATGATCCGTACATCCTGATCACCGACAAGAAGATCTCCAGCGTCCAGGAAATCCTCCCGGTTCTCGAGAAGGCCCTTCAGGTCACCAAGAACTTCGTCATCATCGCTGAGGATGTCGATGGCGAAGCACTGGCAACCCTGGTGGTCAACAAGCTGCGCGGCACCGTCAACTGCCTCGCGGTCAAGGCTCCGGGCTTCGGTGATCGCCGCAAGGAAATGCTGCGCGACATCGCCATCCTGACCGGTGGCACCGTGATCTCCGAGGAAGTCGGCCGCAAGCTGGACAGCGCCCAGCTCGAAGACCTGGGACGCGCTCGCCGTGTTGTTTCCACCAAGGACGACACCACCATTGTTGAGGGTGCCGGCTCCGAGGACCAGATCAAGGGTCGCGTCGAGCAGATCAAGGCCCAGATCGAGACCACCACGTCTGACTTCGACCGCGAGAAGCTGCAGGAACGCCTGGCCAAGCTCTCCGGTGGCGTTGCTGTCATCAAGGTTGGTGCTGCTACCGAAACCGAACTCAAGGAGAAGAAGCACCGCGTTGAGGACGCCCTCTCCGCAACCCGCGCCGCTGTTGAGGAAGGTATCGTCCCGGGTGGCGGTGTCTCCCTGGTCCAGGCCATCAGCGCCCTGGATGGCGTCGAGGCACAAGGTGACATCCTGACCGGTGTCAACATCCTGCGCCGCGCTCTTGAAGAGCCGATGCGCGGTATCGCCGAGAACGCCGGCATGGACGGCTCCGTTATCGTGGCCACCATCCGCCGCCTGCAGGCCGAGCAGAACAACCCGAACATTGGCTACGACGTGATCCGCGCCGATTATGGCGACATGATCGAATGGGGTATCACCGACCCGGCCAAGGTCACCCGCTCCGCAGTTGAGAACGCTGCCTCGATTGCAGCCATGATCCTTACCACCGAGGCACTCATCACCGACCTGCCGGCCGAGAATGCTGGCATGCCGGGTATGCCGGGTGGCATGGGCGGCATGGACTACTAAAGTCCGGCCAACCTGTTTACAGGCACAACAGAACACCGCTCCGGGCAACCGGGGCGGTGTTTCTTTTTTTCACTCTGTTCAAACTTTCCGACGCCTTCCATCACAATCAGACAGACGGGGGTAGGCGTCGTGAAATCACAGAGGCCTCTTTCGCTGGTGGGCGTATCGGCGTTGCTGGGGGCGTTGTTTGCTCCGTTGTCGCCGGCCCGGTCACAAATCGTATTTGCCCTACCTGTTTCTCAGGTTGACGTCATTTACACAGGTACGACCACTGCTGACAACATGGTGACTCCAGCGGAATCACCGGTGTGGGCGGCGGCATCCTGGTACGTAACTCAAGCTCGCTTACGCTCATGGATACCATCGTTTCAGACAACATAGCCGCCGAAAATGGCGGTGGGATCATGAAGCGGAAGGATGCATCCGTCATCGTCAGGGATAATTTCATCGCCGACAACAACAATCGAAACGTCTGATTGCAAGGAACCGGGATCGGAAATGCGGCCGGAAACCGTTGACCCGGGTTTTGGCGGTGTGATAAAAAACAGAAGCTACGCCCACGGCGATTTCCCTCTCCACCCCCGGATGTGCCTCACCCGGGGGCGTTCTGTGGGCACGACATGACATGAAGGACACTGCCCGTGCCTGTGACTCCTGCCGCCCCCCGCCCTGCACGCCTCGTTCTCATGGTTATCGCACTCCTGATTTCAATCATTGCTCCGCTGGTCCAGATTCAATCCTCATTCGCGCAACCCATAGAACCTGACGACGACGGCGTATGTATTGTGACTTCGGAGGAGGATGGAGGCGACGGTACGCTTCGTCAGGCAATCGCGAATGTTGATTGTGAAACGATTCGCTTTGCTGCGGATGTGGAAACCATATCTCTATCTTACAGTTTGCAGGACCTGCAGATTCTGCGTGATGTAACCATCGAAGGTCGAGGGATGGGTGGTGTCACAGTTCGGGGCAATGGCGAGTTAACCGGGGTTCTGTTTACCGCTACGAATACCAGGGTCAGTATTTCGGGCATGACAATTACCAATGGCCATACCACAATGGTGAACGGTGGAGGTATTTATGCAAACGGCGAACTGACAATCAAAAACTCCATCATCCGGGATAACGTGTCAATGGCGAGAGGTGGCGGGATCCATGCCGCAGTAGAATCCACCGTTCGAATCGAAAACAGCATCATCACGGGAAACTGGGCGAGAGATGAAGGAGGCGGCATATACGCCTGGGGCGATCTGACCATTGTGTCCAGCACCATCTACGACAACCATGTAGGCAGCCTGAACCACGCCAACTCGCTGGGAGGTGGGATTAGCGCCGAAAATCACCTGGTGATTGAGAACAGCACAATCGTCGGCAATTCGGTGACGGTATTCGATACCGGATTGGCTCGCGGCGGCGGGGTTTACCTGGGTACTAATAGCGGGGGCGAGATCACTCAATCCACCATCAGTGGTAACTCAGCCGTCGGAGGCAACCTGCAGGGTGGCGGCCTCTACGCAGCCAGCACGGGAGTGACGATTTCCGGAAGCATTATCGCGGATAACGAGACAGTCGATGATGACATACATGTCGATGAATGCGACGGTACCATCATTTCTGGTGGATACAATATCCTGGGGCCTGGGCATGACTGTGAGTTTGACGAATCGTCGGACACCACCTTGACCGCCGGCCAAGTTGGTGACTTGTTCCAGGGAGATCTGGATGATCATGGTGGATTGACGCCAACAATGCTGCCGGCGGAGAACGCTCCTGCGGTGAACCATGTTACCGATATGTCGGTCTGCCTCGATTCCGATCAACGTGGAGTCTACCGGCCTATCGGAGCGACCTGCGATGCCGGCGCCGTTGAGCGTTCGATGTTCGACAGCACTGATTCAATGACCGGAATCGTGACCTCCATTGCCGACCCGGTCGACACGGTTAATCCGGAACTGGTGACGCTGAGGCAGGCAATCGCCGGAGTTCCGCATGGTGGAACGATCCTCTTTGACCTGCCCGGCGAAGGTCCACATACAATCACCCTGGACGGGGAGCAGTTGTCCATCAGGGGCAAAGAGCTGGCTATCCAGGGCCCGGTGGACGAACCGGTGATTATTGACGCCAACC
>CAYWXR010000023.1:0-42305 GCA_964462545.1 uncultured Thermomicrobiales bacterium | reverse complement strand
GGGGAGGGCGGCTTGCGCTCCGTTTCGGTCGGGATGACGGGGAAGAGGGCTGCTCACTGCGTGTTTCGGGGGTTGACGAGAAAGACCCGGTGGCGTGGGGGGGTCAGGGGTTGTGGATCCAGACCATCTGCCAGGTGACGTTGCCGTCGAAGCCGGGGTGGTTGGTGAGGCGCTGGATGTTGCCGTCCTCGAGGGTGACGACGTAGATGTCGACGAACTGGTCACCGAGGCGCAGGAAGGCGATCTGCGAACCATCCGGCGACCAGACAACGCCGGGATCATCCGGATAAACGTTGGATGCCACCCGGCGCGGGTTGGAGCCATCGGCATCAACCACCATCAGGTAGGCCTCGTCACCCTCTCGGGTGGCATAGGCAATCTGCGAACCATCCGGTGACCAGGCGGGGGAGTAATCGCGTTCCGGGCCACCAACCAGCAGGCGGTCCTCGCCGGTGGTGACATCGACCACGTAAATGTCGCTGCTACCGTTTCGGTCATTGGTGAACATGACCAGCGTGTCGTTCGGCGACCACGACGGGTTGAAACTGTTCCCGCCGCCGGTGGTCAGTTGATACTGGTTGCTGCCGTCCTCGTTCATCAGGAAGATCTGGAACTCGCCATTGCGGTTGCTGACAAAGGCAACGGCACTCCCATCCGGCGACCATTCCGGGTTCTGGTCGTGATGATTGCCACTGGTGAGCGGCATCAATCCGGTTCCGTCGGCACGCACCCGCCAGAGGTCGCTGCGGTCATCGCTTACACGGCGAGTGAAGAGAATCCACTGGTTATCCGGCGACCATTGCGGGAACTGGTCGTTCTCCAGTCCGTCAGTCAGACGTCGTGGTTCACCACCGCCCACGCCGGAGACCCAGATATCCTCCGGGCCAAACTCCTTGTTGACCCAGGCGATCATGGTGCCATCCGGCGACCAGGAGGGGCTCCAGTCGTCACGCGGGAAGGTGATCAATGCACGCTGGTTCGAACCATCCGGGTTCATGATGTAGATATCCAGCGTACCGCCGGGATCATTGCTCCGGCCGGCAGCGAACGCGATGATCGATGATGGCTCGGTTACCGGTACTTCCTCAATCGCCGTCGCTTCCTCGCCGGGGTCTTCTGTCTGCTCGACCACCGGGACTTCAGCATCTTCGGTTGGCTCGGTGTTGCTGCTGGTTGGCTCCTCGACAACTTCGCCTTCCTCGGTCGAGGTTGCATCGACAATGCCGGCCACCTCGGTCTCTGATCGTTCCGGTTCGGTCGTGGCCGTTGCCTGGGCAACGCCATTATCGTCATCGCGGTCAAAGGCGTTGAGCGCTGCATATCCGCCACCGGCAGCCATCAAGGGGATCAGCACCAGCGCCAGGACCAGGAGCCACATCGGAAAGCGGGGCTGCAACACAAACGTGCCGGAAATGGGCGGAGTTCGATCATCACCACCGTTGCCGGAAGTTGCGGCCAGCACATTGAACTGGAACGTCTCGCGCTTGCCGCCAAACATGCTGGTGTCGCCATAGGCAGTCATCCGCGCGGTGGCGTGTTCCCCCGGGTCGAGCACCATCTGGTCCGGTTCGAAGGTAAAGCGCAAACTGCCCTGGGTATCGCCGGCCAATGGGACGACCTTGCGGCGCTCGTTGCCAAGATTCTCGACCGTGACCTGGTACACACCCTTACCCCGCCCGGTCACTGCCGGAGGATCAAGGGCAAGGCGGGTTGCATTGAACGGCAGGATCACCACCCGGATGCGCGCTTCGGAAGATGGCACGGCCTGACCTGCCACCTGCACCCGGATAATGGCAACGTAACTGCCGGCGATGCTGGTGATGTCACGCGGCGCCAGAAAATGGATCGGCCCGGTGGTCTGGCTCTGCGGGGGAATCTCGACTGCGCCCGGTGGCAAGCGCACCCAGTCCGGTGACACTCCATCCACGGTGAGCATCGCCCGGACAGTGATGTCGCCCATGTTGATCAGGGTCGCGCCGACGCTGATCGGCTGACCCGGGGTAATGATCACCTGCTCACGATCGAGCAGCACCCGGACTCCGGAAGTGTTCCCCAGTTGTGTTTCATAGGCTCCGACCGGTGCCGGTGGCGCTGGTGTGACCGTTGGGTTGGATGTCACCGGCATCGATGGCGTGGCAGCCTGCGGAAGCAATGCCGTGAGTGCTGCCGCCAGCGCATCGGCCGTCGGGAACCGGTCGGCCGGATCCTTTTCAAGACAGCGCATGATGATGGCCGAAAGGGATTCCGGCACATCCGGACGGATCTCGCGCGGGGATGGCGGCTGGGTGTAGACGTGCTTGAAGATGGCCTCGCTCAGCGTCTTGGTATCGAAGGGTGGCGATCCGGTGGCAATCTCGAAGAGGACCACCCCCAGCGAGTAAATATCGCTGCGGCCATCAATCTCGACGCCCCGGCACTGCTCGGGCGACATGTAGGCCGGCGTCCCCATGGTCTGGCCCTGTGCCGTCAGCACACCGCCTTCGGCCAGTTGAACCAGACCGAAATCAGTCAGTTTCACCTGATATTCGGTGGATTTGCCATCCTCACCGATAACCCTGCCCAGCAGCAGGTTATCAGGCTTGATGTCGCGGTGGACCATGCCCCGCTTGTGGGCGTAGGCCAACCCCTCGGCGGCCTGACGCACCAGGTCAATGCTGGGGTAGAGCGGCAGCAGGTCTCCCGGCCCGAGTTTCTCCTGCAGCGAACGCAGGGAACCATCGGAGACCAGTTCCATAATCAGATAGAAACGGCCATCCTGCTCGCCGAAGTCGAGAACGTCGATGATGTTGGGATGGATCAGTTCGGACGCTGCCCTGGCTTCCTGAAGGAAGCGGGCCTGGAACGATGGATCGGCGTTGTACTGACTGTGAAGGATCTTGATCGCAGCCGGGCGGTTCAGATGCACATGCGTCGCACGGTACACCTGACCCATTCCACCGATTCCGAGCGACTGCTCGATCCGGTAGTTTCCGATAATCTGTCCGGTCATGTCCATCATGAGAACGTCCCTGGTTGAGGGAGGCGCACCCGCTCCATTGAGATCCACCGATTCAATTATCGCACGGTTCTCTCAATTGCCATCAAGCGTCCAGACTTTCGTCTGGTCAAAGGCCGTCACGAACAGGAGATTCTGCTCGATCGAGACCGCAATGGACTGTACACCGGACTCATCAATGATCTTCGACCAGCTTTGTCCAAGGTTATTGCTGAGATAGACCCCTTCCACCCCGGCAAGCCAGATGCGGTTCGGATTGGTCGGGTCGATAACCACATCGTTGAATCCCGCCGGCTTGCCGAACTCGTCATCCGGAATATCGCCAATCTGGAGCGGGTATTCGAAATCTTCCTCACCACGATAGGTGACATCTTCCAGGCCGAGGATCAACGGGCCGTAGTATCCACCGGAAGGACTGTCGCTGATGAAGATACCGACCGGTGTGGCAATGACCAGAATGTTCGACTGCCAATCCAGCACTGCCCTTCCATAGAAGAACACCAGCGGACCCGGACCCGAGGGAACCGGCAAGGAATCAAAGAACGCATTCTGCGGTGTCGGAATATCGAACAACGTCACCTGGCCGGTTTCATTGCCATCAGTGCTGAGATAACTCACCGCCATCTGGTCAAATCCGCCCGGCTGCAGCGCGAGGTCCCAAAGCATCGCGTCGAAGTTGGTCATTCCATCCACCTGGGCGAAAAGCTCACCGCTATCCTGTGAATAGACCAGCCGGCAATCACTGCCGAGAATCCGGGTGACCGAGCCCTCATCCAGCGCCTCGAACGGCCGGATTCCCAACACATCGTTGGCAATCTGCTGCCAGGATGCGCCGCCATCCATCGAAACCTGCAACGGGATCGTTCCGAGTGAATCGAACGGCGTACAGCCCTGGGCATGGTCACCGATGTAGAGCAAATCCGGATTGTTGAAGGAAACTGCCAGGCGCCCTTCCGGTGCCGGACCGCGCAATTCCCAGGTTGCCCCGCCGTCGGCCGAGCGATAGATCCGGTTGCCGGCAAGCGCGTAGAACACACCGGTGCCATTGGATGCTCCAACGACCTCGCTGGCAATGTCACCATCGAGCACCAACGGCCCGCCACCACCCTGGGCAGGGGTCGGCGCTTCGGTCGGCGTTGGCTCCTCCGGCATCGTGGCTGTCGGTTCCTCGCCCGGTTGCGCCGGTGGCATGGTCGCCTGCTGCGGAACGGTTGGCTGCACTCCCGGCCCGGTTGGTGGCTGGGTTGCCTGTGGCTGAACAACGACTACCTCGATGATCCGCACCACCGGTGTGACGCCGGGGTTGGAAGCGGTGAGGGTATAGCTCGTGGTCTGGCTGGGCTGATGGGTGCGCTCGCCACTTGCAGATTCCGTGCCAAACACGCTGATGTTCACGTCCTGGACGTTCTCGATCTGCCAGGTGATGGTGACACTCTCACCGGCCATGATCCGCCGCGGCTGGACATCCCAGAGCAGGATGTTCGGTGCACCCGGCTCCGGCGTCGGGGTCGGTTCCGGTGCAATGACCTGCACGGTAATCGTCTCGCGTGACTCCCCCCAACGGTTACGGGCGATCAATGTGAGTTGGGTATTCTCCTGCAATCCGTTTGGAAACTCGAAGGTTCCTGAGGGTTGACTGGTACGCGGCATGAAGTTGCGAATCTCGACCGAATCAGCTCGTTTGGTCTCCCAGGAAACAGTGAAATACTGGCCGGTTTCGAGTGCGGTCGGGCTGTAGGAGAAGTTCCCGATATCCGGAGTGCGGCTGATGATGTTGTAGGCCAGGACTGCGCCGGCGACCAGCAGGGTCAGCACCGCCACCGGCACCCAGACCGGCATCAACGCCTGATGGCCAAACTCGCCATTGACCGTCTGCGGCTGACCACCGGTACCACTCATGTTTCTGGCCCGGATGGTGAACCGCCGGATCAACGTGCTGCCCACCCAGCGCTTCTTTGTCCGGATCGACAGCGGCACGGTTTGCGACTCGCCCGGTTCGAGAAAGACCGATGGCGGGTCAAACCGGTAGCGCAGCACTTCCTCATCATCGCTGCCGCTCATCTCGAACTCCGAGGCAGCGTTGCTGTCGTTGCGGACTGTCAGGGTGTAGTTGGCATCCCGCTTGCCGAGCGCCCGCATCGGGCTGATCGTCAACGCACTCATGGTGTAGGGCAAGACCGTCCAGAGTGCCGGCGCAGCGCCGGATTCACCGGGGTTCTCACGGGAAGTCGCTCGGATCGTTACCGGATACTGACCGGAACGGTTGGCGGCCGACCGGGCAACATTCACGGTAATCGGCACAGTGATCTGGCCACCGGGGTTCAGTTGCACCTCGCGTTCGTGCCCCTGGACCCAGTCGGCCGGGACGCCCTCGATGCTGATGCGCAGGTGATCGACCGTCTGGCCGGTGTTCGCCAGCGTCACCCGGGCACTCACCGGTTGCCCCGGCGTGATGCTCAGGGTGTTCGGTTCGGCAATGACCCGAATCCGGGATGAAGGCGACGGAGCAGGTGGCGTCGATGGCTGCCCGGCCGGTGTCACGATCGGGTTGGTGGGAGGCAGCGTACCGGGAGGTGTTGTCTGGATGACCGACTCAAACGCTCCGCTACTGGTGGAGACGTCATCCGGTCTCGCCCCGGGCATCTCCAGCTGAAGAATCCACGAGTCAATCCGCAGCCAGGTGCCGGGAGGCCAGACTCGCGGCTCATGCGGCAACAGACGCTCACTGCCCAGAAATGACCCGTTGCTCGAACCGAGGTCGGTCACCAGCACCTGCCGGCCATCCCAGGTGATGCGGGCATGCTTGCGGGAAACCTGTGGATCACTCAGCAATACATCGACCCCGGTCTCACGGCCAATGACCAGGCCGGCCGGGGTAAGTTCCACCGGCGGACGCCGGGAGCCGTCCGCACCTATGACCTGTATCCGGGGAGCATTGCCGGTTGCACTCATGATGTGATCTCCAGGATGTATCCGGCATGCGCCGGCTTATGCGTCCGGATAACGTCTTCAACCATTGCCCGGTCAATCGTCACTCCTGCCGGGGGAGCAAGCTGAACCTGGAAAATGAAGGGTTGGCTGGCGTCTTCAACAATGCGCGGGAAGACTCCACAGTGAATCTCGATCATCCTGGCCAGCCCGTAACGGGTCCCCCGCCAGCGATAGAGTTCCATTGCCTCGGCCAGCAACCGGCGCAGCCGAATCTCCGGCCAGTGGGGGTTAATCCGGAAATCGAGCCAACTTGCCAGCCAGGGCAGGAAATCGGCCGGAGCGGTGCGTGGATCGAAATACATATTGATGTGGCGCTGGCGATGTTCCAGCGGTTCCCAGATCGTCTCGAAAATCAGCAGAAACCTGCCAAGAAAGTCGCTGTCCTGATAGATCACCGGCAGATCATTCAGATACTGGCTTGGCCTCAACGGCAAACGGCCGGACGGCCAGGTTTGCCGCGGTGGGCGGTTGACCGGAGGCGGGACCGCCGAAACTGCCGGAACGGGAGGCGGCGGCGCCACCGGCAACTCCGGGGCAGGCTCGTAACGGTCAGGTTCCGCGACCGGTTGGGCCAGGACATCGGCGGCATCCCAGGTCAGCAGATAGGGCCCGATCAGGAACGACGAGCCATCTGCCAGCAGGTGTGGCTGCCCGGCAAGCAGGGTACGGCCATCAACTACGGTTCCCTGGGTACTGCCTAGGTCAGTCAGCACCGCACCTTCCGGTGTCAGACGGATCTCGGCATGGTTCCGGGAAACAGTCGGGTGCGGCAATGACAGGTCACGGTCCGGCATCCGGCCAATGGTCAGCACCTGCTGGGTGACCACCACGGTCTGGACCACGGTATCTCCCAGACGGACGACGATCCGCCCGCTGCCCTGCCCGCCGCCCGATGATGCACTCACTGGACCAGTACCTGATGCCGGCCGGAGCAAATGATTCCCGCCGGCGGCAGGACAAGCCGGGTATCGACCGGACGCACCACACCCGGATTGGACGGTTCGACGACGGAAAGCCGTACGCTCTGCACGAAATCGACCCCGGAAACCCGTTGCAGCACGCCGTAGATTCCGGAAATGTGCAATGCCCGGCCAAACGGCCAACCCTGCTGCTCCGGCCCACCGGTGTAGGGATTGAGATAGCGGTACAGTGCGTCCTCGGCCTGGCGCTGCAACCGCCGGGCGAACTCCTGATCGCTCCGTTCCGGAACGGTCACAACCGCCTCGACAGTCACCTGAAAGAGTTGCGGCGGGATAACACTCAGCCGTATTCCGACCAGACAGCGTTCGCTCAGGTGCGAGGTAACCGCAGCCCGCAGGTCATCCGACAAACCCAGTTGCTCCGGGGGGATGTAGCCTTCGTCGGCATTTCCGGAGAGGACAACCACGGCCACCTGTCCCGGACGAACATCGCCGGGTCCGCTCGCCTGATCGCCGGGGGCCAGACAACGGGCGCGGGCGACGCCCGGCACCTCACATGCCAGATATTCGAAATCATCCGCGGTTACTGCCCGTGAGCGGGTACGCAGCGCCTGGGGTGCACGCAGGCGGGCATCCTCAAGGCTCTGGGCGTCGCGTCCGCCAATCGCAGCCTCACGGTTGGAGACATGGGCGACATAGGGAATCGAGGATTTCGGCACGGTCAGCATGTTCCGGGCAACGTTGCCGGCCACCCCGCCACCATGACGATACCGGCTGAAGCGAAGACGGCTCCCCTTCGGCGGTACAGCCCCGAACCGGTAGGTCGAACCATCCGGCTGGATCAGCGTTGGCCCCAGTTGGAGTTCACCAGAGAGGCTATCCAGCGTGTAGTGGCGGTCTTCCGGCCCGGAATCGGCAAAATCCCGCACTTCATACCAGCGTTCCGGTTCGCCACCCGGTGTCGAGACGATCAGATACTCACGCTCCAGGTCCCGGGCCAGCAAGGGTGTGTGCAGCAACCGGAACGTCTGACCCGGGTTACCATCGCTGATCCCGACGTGTTCGCCGGTAACCGTCGTGGCATGGCGAGCACCGATTGTCCCGCCGCGTGCCTCGACATCCACCTGCTCCAGATCCGGAGAAACACGGTAGAATCCCTGACCCTCGGCCGGCTCGGTCAGGCGGCAACGCAGCCAGTAGCCAGTGATACCCTGAAACTCGCCTTCAACCATCCGGGGAGTGTGAAGAATGATCTCACCGGAGCGATTGAAGCCACCGGTGCCATCGTGTTCGAGGTCGCAGTTGACCCAGCGGGTCAGGCCTCCCTGCCAGACCTGCCACTCCAGCGGCGGATTGAGCGGATCAACACCGGCACCGCCGGCCAGTTCACAATCCACCACCAGCGCCAGAATATGGTTACTGTGGTCCCGCTCCAGGCAGAGGTAGAAACTGCTGCCTGGTGTCGGAGGATTGGGAAACATGGCGATCTTCTGGCCGGGAAGCTGTAACTGTGCCAGGTCGTGCAGGCTCCAGCCATCATCGTTGCCACGCGCCGGCCCACGGGTGAGCGCGGCCCGGATGTCCGGGGTCAACACATGCAGGTCCGCCTCGGTGGTAAAGATGATCGCCGGGTTCGTTTCGGTTCGTACCGTGGCAACCTCGGTGCCTTCCGGGATGGTGATATCCGACGGCTGGGCAGCAGACAGATAGAAACTGACCGGAGCCTGGGCAGCGCGTGGCGGATCCAGACGGACGCCAATCATGTCGAGGAAGGTCAGGAACATCTTGTCCGGCACCTGGTTGACCCGGTAGAGCAGCAGATCGGTCATCCAGGCGAAGAGTTCGATCAGGGTCACGCCGGGGTCACTGACGTTGTGGTCGGTCCACTCCGGGCAGTAATGGGGAATCAGGAGTTTGGCCTGATCGACAATGTCCTGGAAGCGCCGGTCATCAAGCGCCGGAATCGGTAGCGACATCGGCTCATCCCTATTCGTTCAGGCCCGGTTCTCCGGGAATGCGATAGAACGGAAAGACCAGGGTGCGGCTGTCGTAGCTGGCCTTGATCTCGTAGTCGATTTCAATCAACATCCGGTTGGGGTTCTCGCGGTCCGGTCGTGCCCGGACGCCCTTCACCTCAATGCGTGGTTCCCACATCCCCAGCGCCCGCTCAACATAATAGGCAGCGAGTCCGGATGTGGTTGCGTTGTTCGGTGCAAACAGCAGTTCGTGAATGTCGCAGCCAAAATCCGGGCGCATCGGCCGTTGGCCTTTCGGGGTGAGCAGGATGATCCGCATCGCCTGCTCGATATCCGCCTCACGGCGAGCCATCGCGATCCGCCCCCGGGCGTCAACATCCACCGGGAAGGCCCAGCCGGTACCGAGATAATCTGCTCCCGGTTCGCCCGGGTTTCCGCCACGGCCACTCATCCGATCATCACCGTCCCCACCGCCACCACCGTGCCGGCCGGCAGGTCAACCGGGTCATTGCAGGTCATGGCGGTATCTCCATTCCGTGCTGCCGGGCTGCCATTGATCCTGACCGTGGGACTACCGGTAATGATCGTCCCCTGATCCCGGGGCGGTACCTGAAACGGCCCGCCCTGAGGGATATGCGGGGGAATGTTCCGGGCAGTGCTACCCATCATCGCGGCCGGCATTCCCATGATCCGGACATCCTGGCTGAGTCCACCATCGAGTACCCCGGTAAATGGATGCGGCAACGGAGTTGGCACCGGCCCCGCCGGCGACGGGATCAGCACGATATGGATATCGGTTGCCAGTACCTGATCTCCCTGCTTCGCCGCCGGTTGCCCCATCTGGTCCTTCTTCCCTTGCGTCCGCCACTGCGGCGGGACAAGACAATGCGTTCGCTATCAACGCCCCGTCTAGTTCAGATCAATCGTTGTGCCGCGGATGGTGACGCCGCCTGGCGTGCCGTCGATGGTGATGCCCATGCCGCGCAGTTCCAGTTGCCCCTGGGCAGTCAGTTTCAGGTTGCCCTGGGCGGTGATGTCGATATTGCCGCCAATGTCAATCGTCATCGCCCGGCTGCCCGTGTCGATTTTCACCCGGTTACCGGAGGGGTCCTCGATCGTGATCGAGCCGGATCCACTGTCATCCAGGGTGATTGTGTGGCCCAGACGGGAGCGCAACACACGCTTGTCCACCTCGCCGGAAGGGGGAGGGTTGTCCTGGTTCCAGAGGCCGCCCAGCACATATGGATAGTGGATATCGCCATATTCGAAGCCGACCAGCACCTGGTCGTTGATTTCCGGCATGAACCAGATACCGCGATCATTGCCGGCACCAGGAGCAATCACCCGCGCCCAGTAACTGGCATCCGATCCGGTCAACCACGGCAGCCAGATCTTCACCCGGCCGAGGCGTTGCGGATCCTGGTTATCGGTCACCACCCCGACCGCCAGGCCGAAGCGCATGTTGAACCAGTCCGGGTTGACCGCATCCTGCAACGCATGGTGCAGCGTCGCCGGCTCCTGACCTGAGACAGCGAAACTGGTGCGGTAGCCCTGTGGATTCCAGATATGCGTCGCACCGGTAACCAGATATTCACCGGAAAACCGGTCGCCAATACCACTGACCGAGATCGTGACACCGCTCATCAGGTCAGGATCACCGGCGCAATTGCCTTCGGCCTCGATGAACCTGCCGGCAATGCGTGCTGCTGTTGTCCGGGCCAGCGCATCCGCCATCGCCTGCTGGCGTACCGGCTGATGGGTAACCAGTCCGTGCCCGTTCAGGTTGAATGCCTCACTAACCAGCTCCCCGCCGGCCCGGGATTCACCAATCGCCGGGCGCCCTTCCTCGTTCCGGGCGTCGCCAATGATCTCCTGCTTCAGATCCGGGTCCCAACCACGCACAATGACGTTCTCAACCTGCCCCATGGTTGTCATCCTCGGGCGGAAGTCGCTCAATTCCACCCCCCACTGCAAGTTCAGTTGGGAATCAGTGCGGCCAACCGGCTCACAATGCAGGGTCTTGCCCTTCATGAACAACTGATAGCCAAGCGGGGCAAGACGTTCACGCAGGAATTCGAGGTTGGTCTGGTTGTGCTGGAGTACATACTCATGGACGACCGGGGTCGATTCCACCTGCACCTGAAGACCGGCTTCGGATGCCAGTTTCTCGACAAGGTCGCTATCGGTCACCTGCTGGAACGAGCGGACATGCCGGCCACGGGAAAGCCGGTGCAGGCGATCAAACGCCCGGACAATCAGCCGGTGGGTCGCCTTGCCAAACTCGGGCTCCAGTTCGACGATCTCGCCATCAAAAATCACCTGTTCCTGACGCTCGATCTTGACCAGTACTTCCAGCGCCCGGCCCGGTAGCAGGCGTGCATCATCGATCCAGCGCAGGCCGGGATCGTTCACCACCAGCGTCGCAACGGCCGGGAGATGGATCGTCGAGTCGATGGTTGCTTCCTGGAGCTCCTGCATCAACTCCTCAGGTGCATCATCACCATCAATCCGGAGATAGACCTGGTTTGGCATGGCCGAGACATCAACCACCGGGAACCTCCAGCACAGTGCCCGGACGCAACCGGCGCACCTCGGTCAGGCGGTTGGCATCGGCAATCCGGCGCCAGAGGTTGGGATCTCCATATTCACGATGAGCAATCCAGGCGAGGGTATCGCCCTCGCGGACAGTCCAGAGACGCCCGCCATCACGCCCGCCGGAGGTCGGGTTTTGCCGAGGATGGTTCTGTGGGTCGTCATACTGCTGGAAGGTGACATCCATCGTCGCCCTGACCGGGGCACCGTTGGAGTGGAACATCGTGTATTTCATCGTGATCTGGGTGATGACCGCATCGAACGACCACGATTCGCCCCACTGGAAATGCACGCTCGGCGGCCGGCCAAGCTTGTGTTTCTTGTCGGCCAGTTTCGGGTCGATCCGCATCAGGTCCCAGATCGGGTAGGTATAGGCGCGGACATCTTCCGGCTCGGCGCCATCCCGGGCCTTGCTCCAGGTATCGAAGAAGAGTTGCATCTGGAGTGTTGCCGGCTGACCAACGCTGAACTCCAGACGGGGCATGTTCTTGCCCTTCACCTGGCCCATCGACCAGTTGTTGCTCTTGCTGAAGGTGTATTCATTCGGGTTGAAGAGGCACTCGATCGGCGCACCGCCACCCTCGTTGTTGCGGATGGTGGCTCGCGCCAGTCCGCCCGAACCGGCACTCACTGTTCACCCTCCTCACACCGGACGCAACTCGTCGCACCCCTGTACCCCGCGAGATACCACCCTGCCTGCATATCAGCCTGCCCTTCGCTGTTCAGCCAGCAACCGTCGACGCAGAACGGCATAAACCTGCCGGGCCAGCGCATCGAGATCCGGCTCCACCATTTGCTGGGTGGGTGGAGGTTGTTCCGGCGCTGGCGCTTCGGGAACGGTACGGCCTGTTTCCGCCCGCTGGACAACCGGTGCCGTCTGACCGCTGGCCGTAGCTACCGTTGGAACGGTGATCTCGCGCTGCATAACGTGGTGATCCCCGCCAACCCCGGTTGGTGATGGTGATGTCTGGTTGAACAAATCCGGCAACGGTTCCCACGGTGCCGGCAATCCACCAAATGCCGCAGCATCCCGGTCTTGAAAAGGAATGGGACGGACAGATGCATGTGGTTCCTCATGGCCAGATGGGGGTGGGAATACAGGAACATCCGGCGCGACCGGAACGTCCGGCCGACCAACCCGCAAATCATCTTCGCGCCGGGCGGCCTCACGAACGCGGGATTCTACCTGCCGCGCAATCTGCTCCTCATCCCGAGCGGCCATGCCGGGAGTGTTGCGAACGACCGGCGGTACGAAGCGAGGAGTTCGTCGCCGTGCAGCGTGGGTCAGTTCATGTGCCAGCAACCCCAGACCCTCCACCGAGTCTTCCTGCTCGCCAATACCCAGCACGATCGTATCGTCGAGAGTGATTGCATCTGCGCCGGAACGTGACACCAGTGGTTGGTCAGGGGTCTCGCGATAGACCGGAACCGACTCCGGATCAACCCCAACCAATGGTCGCAGGAAACGCCGGGTTGAAGGAGCGAGCGGCTCAGGTGCAATCACCCTGTCACCGGGCTGTACCTCCGCCGTGTCCGGTCGCAATTCGCGCTGCTCCCGCTCGGCGCGCTCGGCCCGTTGCAACCGCTCAAGCCAGTACCGGGGCGAAAATCCGGATTCTTCAGCCTGTTCGTCAGTCACAGCAACGGACCCGGTAGAAGCATCGTCGCTGTGCTCGACCGGGGCAGTAACATCCCTCACCGACTGCGACGATGGCTCACTCACTGGCGTATCAAGCGCGGAAGTGGCTTCCTGAGTCGCTTCTCCAGGTTCGTCATGCAGTGTCGGGGTTGTGGGATTATCTGTTTGGGCAGTGTTCGTTACCCCCAGGGTTGATACGTCCGGGATCTCAATGACGGGCGACGCCTCGGGAAGGAGTTCATCCGAAAGCGGCGTTATAACCGCATCAACCGGGACAACCTGTTCCGGTGACATCTCAGGTGTCAGCGGAACCAACGGCTCTGGCAGTGACACGTTATCAATCTGTGACTCCGGCTCGGAACCTGCTGCCTCCGGACGTGGACGCACCGGACGGGGCGGAGGAACCGCTGCTGGTCGTTGCGGAGGAGGTCGTCTCTCCACCGGAGACACCTGTGGCAGGACAGAACGCATCAACGCCCGCAACCCCGGCAGGTCTGCCAGGCTGTCGCCGGACGACGGTTCGGTATCAGGTTCAGGAGTAGCAACCTGTTCCGGCGAGAACGGCATCTCCTCGATGATCTCCTCAACAACCTCCTCGTCGAACGCTGCCGGGAACTCCCTTACAGGTTCCGGCAAGGTTTCGATCCGGGCTGCGGCTTCATCTACCGGCAGGGAGATCGACGCCAGACCGGGGTCGCGTTCGACCCGGGCCGGCAGGAACCGGCGACGACGGCGTACCCGCACTGTCCGGGAAAGGAGTGGTGCCAGCGTTGACTCCGGGTAAGCAGAAACACCAAGCGCACGGGCCAGACCGGTGTGCCCGGTCATCGAGAGATGAGCCTGTTGCCGGCGGGCGAGCCAGACTGCCAGCCGGTTATGCGGTTGTCTCTGCCGTGCCACCATCGTCAGGCCAGTTTCATGGCGTCGTGGGCGAGTTCAAGCGTCTCGACCGCGACGGTATTGCCGGCGGCATCAAACTGGGGGCCAATCCACTTCACCGGATAGGCATTCTCGAAATTCCAGGTGGCCAGTTTGGTACCGCTGACATCGAACATCACCAATGTCACGTTCTGGCGGACCACCTTGCCGGCGGCAGCATCCATCACCCACTTCAGCAACTCGTTGCCGCGGGTCATACCCCGTTTCAGCGTCAGGTTGCTGGTCGTGACCCTGCCGGGCAGACGGTGGACCGCACCGTTCATCCCGCCCTCCTGATAATCGAAGGTCTCCATCTCCACCTGCAGGCCACTCACCTCGGTGAAGACCGCCTTGGGGTCGTTGCCAATTTCCAGATAGAAGCGGCAGTTCGGGAAGGCTTCCGGGCCGCCTTGCTCGGACATCGCCCTACACCTTTCGTCCGGTTAACCCGCCGGAACGTGCGGCAGCCAGCCTCAGTTCGGCCAGCAACAGGCGGTAAACCAGGTCCGCCAGGCGCTCGATATCGATCTCAACCTGTGGTGACTGCCCCTTCTCACTCATCAGACGCTCCGCCCAGATCCAGCACAAAGCGTGTCTGACAGGATGGACAGGCCGTTTCGATCAGCGTTGATCCCGTCTCGTTGATCTGGAGATACAGGTCCTGCAAATAGGCGAAATCGGTGGAGAAGAGTTGCTCGGCCATCTCGGGAGTCAGATGCCCCGCATCGCCAAGACGGGTTACCACCCGGCTCAACACCAGGATGCTGACATAGGCAGGGTTGGCCACCACCCGCGGGTCCTGCAGCGGCAGGATCTCGTCCAGGGCAGTTGCCCTGCGCATCACCCCGTGCCGGTGCAGGTTCCCGAACGCATCCGGATACCCGCAAGGCAAGGTAAACGCGAACTCTGTCTGCAGTGGTGCTGTCATCTCACCAACTCCCAAAACCGGAACACCTCGTAAAGGACCACGCCTTCCTCCGCAGGGGTAGGGGCGCACAGCAATGCGCCCCTACCCCTGCGGGGAACACCGAACAACAAGGCATACTGCGTAGCCCTTGCGAGAGACGCTTCTACGCCGGGACGCGGCGGTAGCCTTCGTGGGTGATCTCAAGTTCCTCGATGCCGACCTCATTGGCACCGGCATTGGCAGTGGGACCGGTCAGTTTGCTGGGCCAGGCATTGACAAAGTTCCAGCGGGCGACAGCCGTCCCCTCCTGGTTGAACATCACGATCGAGCCATTCTTGCGGGCTTCCTCGATCTTGCCTTCCTCAACCAGCTTGCGCCAGTCCCACATGTCCATACTGTCGGTAATACCGCGCTTCAGGGTGATGTTGTTCCAGGTCATACGGCCCGGCACCTTCTTGATGATGTATTGCCCCTTCGGCCCGCTGGCCTTGTACTCAACCACCTCGTTCTCACTGCCCAGTCCGGTACATTCGCGGAACGCCCCAACGACACCGCCCTGGAACTCGACACCAAACCACGCGCTGACAAGCGGATCTTTCTCGGACATCTTCCGTCTCCTTCAACCAGCGATCAGGCGCCGCCACCGGCCCACTGGCTCATGCGGAACACGACGAACTCGGCCGGCTTGACCGGCGCAAGCCCGATATCGATGAAGAGTTGCCCCCGGTCACGTACATCCGGCGGGTTGATTTCGGCATCACACTTCACAAAGAACGCCTGGTCCGGGGTCGAACCAAACAACGCGCCGTCGCGCCAGACCCCGGTCAGGAACGCTTCAACATCACGTCGCACCCGTGCCCAGAGGTCTTCATCGTTCGGTTCAAAGACCACCCACTGGGTTCCCTGCTCGATGGACTCCTCGACATAGTTGAACAACCGGCGGACATTGATATATCGCCAGGCGGGATCGCTGGAGAGCGTTCTCGCGCCCCACACCCGCAGACCACGTCCGGTGAACGAACGCAGGCAATTCACTCCTGACGGGTTCAACGTGTCCTGTTCGCCCTTGGTGATCTGGGTCACGGCTTCCAGTGCACCACGAATCACCTCATTGGCCGGTGCCTTGTGGACGCCGCGCTCGGCATCGCTGCGGGCATAAATACCGGCGATATGGCCGGATGGCGGTACGGCAATCGACTGCCCGTCCGGACCGGCGATCTTGATCCAGGGGTAATAGAGTGCGGCGTATTTGGAATCGAAGTTGGATTCGACCTCACGCCAGCGTTTCACCTCCTGCGGGTTCAGATCCGGCAGGGGATCAAGAATGGCGATCCGGTCACCCATTCGCTCGCAATGGGCGATCATGGCCAACTGGACCGCCTTCACACCCTCACGGTCGAGCGCACCGGCCTGATAGGCGGCCATGATGTCCGGGCAGCAGACCATGGTGACATCCTCGGCGACTTCCAGCCCCTCCATGCCGCTGCGTTCGGTGACATCACCGACAAAACTGGAAGGCTGCACTGCCGGGACGGTAGCGCTTGCCGGTGCCGCCAGCAGGTAGGTCCCGACCTGGGGCGCACGATCAGCCAGGGTGCCGCCGGCCTGGGATTCGACCACTGTAATCAGCACACTGTTGGCTACGGCCTCGGCAACGTTGGTCGTACCTGGTCGTTTGCCGATACTGACGTTCTCGTACGACTCCTCAACCGTGCCCATCTTCACCCGCAGGGTGAAGGTACCTTCCGGCGGGTCCTCGGCCGTTGGCGGGGCAATCTCGACCTGGATATCCTCCTGGCTATCCGTCTTTGCCTCAATCGAGAACGAGGGAACCGCCCGGGAAGAACGGCTGGTGATCTGCAACGGCTGGCGTGGCGGGGTATCGGTGCTACCGGCCGGGGCGATCCTGGTGACATAGCAACGGCCACCACCATTCAGGAAGAAGCCATAGACGGCGTGGGAAAGATAGCTCCCGTTGAGATGTGGATTGCGCCGGCCACTCTCTTCCAGCGCACCAAACGTCTCGACATACTGCGTCCAGTTGGTGATCAGCACCGGCCGGTTGGCCGGCCCGGATGGAGCCATGCCAACGAACGCGGCCATGGCTGTGCCAACACCTTCGATCGGCCGTGCGCCGCTGTTGACTTCCTCGATGTACACGCCAGGCGACAGATATTCGGGCACCGGTTCACTCCCTCCCAGATTTCGCCGAGGACGTTGACCCGGGCCGGGGGACGAATGTCCGCTTTGTCAGGCCATCCCGGGGATAACTGATTCGCTCGGCACATCCGGATTGCACCGGAACCGCAACACTGCAGGATCACAAGTATCACGGGGCGTTAGTCGAGAGTGATGTCATACCCGTCGGAAGGAACGGTCACCGTGACTCGCCGGGGTTCACCATCCGGCGGCGTCACCAGCAAGGTCACCGGCCCGGGAGCAATGTGGAACAACCGGTAGCTGCCGGTTGTGGAACTGATCGACTCACCGCCGGCACGCCCCTCGATACTGATCATTGCCCCGGCAACCGGCTGGCCATCGCCGTCCCGAATCGTCCCACCGATGTTGATATAGCTGGTAAATCCCGGCCCATCCGGGGCCAACCCTGACTGGTAGCGGGTCGTGCGGGTCAACACCAATGGCGCCTGGATCGTGATCTCCAGATCCAGTGGCACGGTCACAACACAACTGATAACAGGTCTCGGACGCAGCCCCAACCCGGTCCAGATCTCGCTGGAGGGGGTGTTATCCTCCGGCTGGGCAGTGCGTAACGTCACCGGAACACCGGTGCGGGTAATCTCCTCCGGCAACAACTCAACAGGGATCTGCTGATGACGCAGCAACGTGGCCAGTGTCCGCCAGAGCAGGCGGTGTTCGTCATCCGGGTCAGTGGTCAGCGCCGTGACAACGTAGGTCAGATCAATCCGTCGCGGGGCCAGTTTGCGCTCGGAACTGCTGGTGGTGCGGGTAGCTTCGAAACTGGCATTGCGCAGTTCGATATTCTCCTGCACACCGGTCAGGAAAAAACTCACCGCCGGCCGGGTCAACCGGTCCACCCGCACCCGCTCCGGCGCATCGAACAACACCTCCACCTCCCCGGGATCAACCTTCCCCCGCTCGTGGATCAATCTCCGGATGGCATTGTGAAGATCGGGGAGCATGGATACCTGCGCTATCTGATAAACATCGACACGATCTGGTAGCGGTGCTGACCACCGCCGGCATGATCGCCGGCAGCATCAACCCGGAACGACTGGTCATCTCCCGGTGTCCCGAAACGTCCCTGGGAATGGAACAGATACCCGAACCCCTGACGTGGCATGGTGCTCGAATTTGCATCCGGGTCCCAGAAGACAAACAGGTTGGGTCCGTCATAGCCAATGATGACGATGGAGTGTTCCGTCTTCAGTACCGGACGATCTCCACCAACACCGACCCCGCTTACAACACGGGCGTGAACGAGAAAACCTGCATCCAGTGCCCGGCGCACTTCCGCCACTGCACTGGCCAGACTCCCGCCATACAGCACCTCATCGCCCTTGTAGTAATCCATCGAGCCTTCATGACTGACATCGTTGTGTCGCTTGATACCAGTCGCCACGTAAAAGCTCTTGCCCTTGAGTGTCTTGTCCTTGCGGTCCATGGCAGGGTCTATATCAGTAAAACCACCGTGGCTTGCGAACCTGCGGATCGCGATATCGGCAACCGCCCCACAGGCAACCGACTCGGCAGAATAGACCTTCATCAGCATCGGAAAATTGCTGTACCGCTTCAGCGGGGGGATGATCTCCTTGCTGTTCCGGTTTTGCCAGAGGAGTTGACTGACCTCCTTACCGGAAAGGCCACTCGTCGCCCAGAAGAGTGCCTGGAGTTTTGACTTCAGCGGGTTCTTCGATGCCCGGATCGCCCGGGTCGCAGCGTTGATAACATCTCCGGTATCCCGGCGGCGCTGAAGAATTGCAGAGGTGACCTCATCGAGAGCAGTCTGCAAGGCCAGCTTCTCGGATGGATCCCACGAAGCATCGGCCAGGATTGCCTGGTAGCTTGCCCTGATCGACGCCTCCAGCTGATTGGTCCAGTAAAACTGGCCTGTCTCCACCACACTGGGAACGGTCGCCTCGGTTTCGCCGGGAGCCCGCGTATCGACCTTGTTGCTGAATGCCGCGATCGCCTCGTCAATACTGAGGTGTTTTGCCTGCGCCACGCCAGCAGGAGGGCGACCTCCCGGACCAGCCTGACCGGTCTGTTGAACCACATGAGACAGTTCATGCGCGATCAATTGGCGTCCGGCCCTGGATGCAGGCAGGTAGGATCCTTCACCAAAGTGAATATCATGACCGAGGGTAAAGGCTTTCGCCCCACCGGCACGCACCAGATCGCCGGATTCCCGGCCAACGTGTACCCGCACCCGGCTGAAGCTGTGACCGAACTTTCGCTCCATCTCCTGCCGGAGGTCGCCATCCAGCGGCCGGCCGGGTGAGCCGGTCAACCCCGGGTCCGGTACCGTTGCGAGTTGATGCAGGCGACCCATTGCCAGATCGCCGGATGCCGTTGCATCACGTTCAGCCCGCTCGGCGACGCGTTCGAACGGGTCGTCCGGCCTGTTTATCGGCGGTAACATCAGCTTGCTGCGATGTATTTGCCTGGGCATCGGATCCTCTTTCAGGTGCCGGCGTCAGGCGTATTTGCCGAGATGCCGGATCCAGGCAAGCTTCGTTGTCTGTTCCTTCTCGCTGGTCAGGTCAGCTTCAATCTGTCTGATCAGCAGGGCAACACCCCACGATTTCTGTGCATCGTACAGGTCCTGCCCGGCGATCTTGCGGTTCCTGGTCATATACGCCTGAAGGTTATCGCCGTTCTCCCGGGTCTCGGGCACAAAGTAGGCGCTGATGAACACATCCGAAAGCGGGCCTTCCCAATCAATCGTGTTCATTCCGAGATTTCTGGCTCTCTGGTTGCGGCCAAAGATCTGCTCACCCAGTCCGATCTCCTTGTCGAGTTGGCCGTACCGCGCCTTCATGATCGACTTGAACGCACCAACATATGCCTTCGGTGCCCCGAGCAAGCCCTTGTAGTATTCGGCCATGAAGCCCGGGATAAGGGGAATGGGGAACCCGGACAATGCGTCGAATGTACCGACAACGCCGTCTGCCCAGTCCTCAACTGTCTTCAGGTTCGTCTTGTCCTTCATTGCGACCGTTGCGTGGTCGAGTTTTCCCAGTTTGTCGATGGTATTGACGGTATGGATGATGAAATCAGCGGCCAGCAGGACATTACCTGCCCTGTCCAGAGATTTGGAGTTAGCCTGTTTCTCATATTCCGGTGTATTCCGCCATTCGGCCGAGTTCTCTGCTTCCTTTGCGGCAACCCACAGCCCATCCAGACTCTTCGCCATATTCACCAGTGAGGAAGCGAAACCGTGGATCATCACCGCACAGTTCTTCACACTGTCATCACCCTCGTATTTGCCCTGTGCGAGCGATGTTCCCAGCGATTCCCATGACTTGGCGGCTGCGTAGAGTTTTCCGATTGCCGGAAGTACCGTGTCATCCCGTCCGGCAGCATAGGGGGTACTGCCAACGCCTCCGGAACTGCCGGTTGTCGGCCCGGCGACGTACGACGGCCGGTTCAATTGCCCCGGTATGGATGGGGTCGGGTTCGGTGACGGGTAATCCGGACGTTCCTGCAAATGGATTCCCGGAGAATGGGACAGGATTGGCCCGGCAATACCTCCACCTGCCACCCGGCTGGCCACCACCCGGGCCTCGATTTCGCTTGCGTGGACCCCGCTACCCGGAGTTTGACCATCCCGGCTGATCTCGTCCTGGACGACATGGGTTAGCTCATGGGCCACCAGTTCCGGTGAAGGGTGGGCAGTCTCGAACGCAACAGCATTGCCGCTGGCCGCAGCCTGTGCACCGAGCGCATCCAGACCTTCCTGTGCAGAGGCATCACCCATATACGCCCGGACATGATCGAAATCCCTGCTGAAGGCACGCTCCATATCTTCCCGGTACGGGATTTGCCGCTCCTGACCAGACGTTGCGTGGCTGAATGCTGCATCCGGGCTAACCGCAATACGGCCAAAATCATGGTGCGCGACTGCAGATGTCATCTCATCGAGATTCGTCGCCACGGATTCAAGGTCTGGTGAAGCCTGCACGGAAGCTGTGCGTCGTCTGGACATGTATTCGCGCATGACCAACCTCCCTCAGTTTCAAATGCTGTAGACCACCGGAAGCCCGGATTCAACGATGGTGATCCGGTCCTCGATATCGCCTCCGCGGGTAATCGTCAGTTCGTGACGTTCCACCGTGCTCTCACGCATGGCATGAATCGTTACGACGAATTGATCTCCCACCTGCGTCGCCCTTGCGGCCTGAATCACATCCTGAAGCCGGGAAGTTGCCGCAGCGACTCGCGACGTTTCTTCAGGGTTTGAATGTGTCAGGAACTGGACATCATCAACCGAGCTAACCAGATAGAAGATCTCCTGCATGGTCCGGGTTGTTTCCAGAAACGAAGTCGCCCAGAGCAGGGCATCACCGGTACTGCCAACAACAACGCCATCTGCCTTGCCAAGTTCGACAAAGTGTTGTGGCCAACCCGTTAGCACCCAGCCTTCGCCACCCGGCGCAAACCCGGCATAGAGCGATTCCGGCCGTGGCCCGGTGACACGGGAGACGAGAACGATCCTGTGGTATCGCAGGAGATCGAGCGGGCGTTCCTGGAGGATCGTCCCGGGGCGTTCAACCAAATCCGCAGCGCGAACGAGCGATGCCGACCGTAACGCTGCCACCAACGATTGCTTCAGTTGGTCATCACAACCTGGTTCAAGCCCCTTGGTAGCCATCAGAGCGATCCTCCGATCGGCAGATTCTTGGTTGCCCATTCATTGCGGTAATAATCGGGATACGATGGATTGCTGACGGTCTGCCACTTTCCACCGATCAACACCTGCATATCAACCGAGCTGCGGATATTGCCAGACAGGAACTCCTTATAAAGGGCGATCTCACCACCCATATGTCCCTTTTGGCGAATGAACTCCTCGGAAAGGTTTGGATTTGCGGCACGGGCGGCACGCATTGCCTCAATCGATCCACGGACATATACCTTCTCATGATCACTGGCCCCCGCCTGAAACTCTCCGAAGCGGTTGACCTCCAGCCGGGCGCGAATCGCGCGGGACTCGACGACAGCTTCCTCCATGCACATCGCACGGACATACTGGTCAGAACCCATCTTTCTCACCTGCAAACTGGCAGATGCACCTGTCTGCCGGTATTCCGCATGGCCCATTTCGTGGATATAGACGAGGCTGGCCTCTTCCGGGGTCAGGTGGCGACTGATTGTGACCGTGTTGGTATCAGGGTCATAGAATGAACCCATCTCTTTCTGGCCCGCAGCATTGACGTCGTCGTTGTAGACCACATTCACATTGTGTTTCTTCTGGATCTCGATTGCTTCACGTCCATCCGGGGAGTTTTCGAGATGCTGCCGGACCTCGGTTTCTTTCCAACTGACTCCGTGCACTGGTGGCTGGGCAGGAGAAACCGGCTTCCGCGCCTCACTCTGCTTCTGCATCATTCCTTCAGCAGTGCGGAATCCGGCAGTTGTGACCAGTTCAAGGAACATACGAATATCCGACATCGCCTGTTGACCGGCCTCAACGACCGTCGCCTTGTCAACGATTCGGGTGGAATCCTGCACATTGGTCCGGGCAGCATTCTCAAGATCGATGAACGTTTGCATGCTGTCATATGCACGCATGCCGCTGGCAGTAATTGAGGCCGCAGCCACGATGGCAAACGTGGCCGTACCAGCGGTTGCGAAATTCAGGAAGACGAACGCTGCGGCGCCGAGTGTCTGGACACCAAGCTGTTTGTAAAACTCTTCATCCCGAAGATTCTGCAAGTCCTGCTGGACGACCCATTGATTGAATGGATCACGCCAGACCCGTTGTGAAAACAGCGACGGTGCCATACCTGTCAACAACTGGGCGTGTAGTGGTGTCATATCGCGATAGTGAGGCCGATCGCTCATCACCTTCACCTGGCCATCATCGATGAGCGTCAATGTCCGGGTAAGCGAGTCAAGGAGAATCGACCGCGCTTTCGCTGGATCCTGCTCTGCCCCAAGGTCAACCATCGGCCCCTTGTCATGCGGTTCAGTGCCCGACAACCGGTCGAGCATCGAAGCCTGGGCAGCGTTTTGCTGGAGCACGGCATACAATGCCGGGAAGTGGTTGATCAGGTTATTGAGATAGCCCTGCACAGGATCCCAGAAGGACTTGACGCGCAGCCAATCCCGTTGCCCATCCTTCTCATCCTTGTCCAGGTTCATCTGGGGTGGTGTATCAGGATCGAACAGATACTGGACCTTCGTCGGGATCGTCGGTTGCTGGCCACTCTTGTCCGATCCCTGACCCATGTAGTAATAGCCGCAATGGATTCTGCGAAGTTTGTCCTGGTAGTCCCACACCTTGAGAATCTCACCGGCCGCTGACTGCACCAGCATGAGTTGGCGATTCTGTTCTGGCGATGGTTCCTCTGCCTTCAGGCCCAGCGATTCAATCTCGTTCGCAACGTACTGCCGGTTTTGCTTCATATAGTCGATTGCCAGCAGCTTGACGTCGTTCATGAAGTCAATCAACGCTTGCTGGACCTGTGGCAGCTTCATCAGCTCGGCGCCGGCATTGATGCTATCGGTCCAGAGAATCGGGTCAACCCGCATGGCATCCGGTAGCCGGTCGCCGAAGCTGGCCCAGAGTTCCTCGATCTTGTATTCATCACGCGGGCCAACCCAGCCCTGGTACACGAGGATGCGGATCAGGCTGTGCTTTTCATCGTCGGTGGCGGCGTTGACATTCTTGATGTCCTTGACATCGCCGGGGTCCTTCGAGACCAGCGCCTTTTCGACCGCCTCACGTTCCGCAGATGGAGGCGGAGCAGTTGCTGGCTCCGGTTCACGCTGAATAACCCCTGGTGGCTGTTGCTGGACAACATGGACGAGTTCATGTGCCAACAGCCGTTGCCCTTCAGAAGTGCCTGGAGACCACGCACCGGCCCGAAACACAATGTCGCTGCCACTGGTAAACGCCCGTGCCCCGAGCATCCTGGCCGACCGGTCGGCAGCCTCCCCGGTATGCACCCGGACATTGGAAAAGCTGTGCCCCAGCCGGCGCTCCATCGGTTCACGAATAGTGCGGTGCAATGGCATGCCCGGGGTCGGAACAATATCCCCTGCCGCTGAAAGGGCTGGCGAACGCTGGATGTTGCCGGACACTCGTCTCGCGGGCCTGTCACCACTCCAGGCAACGCGTGCCGGATCATCATTGACTATCTGCCCGGCGATCAGTTCAGCCTCTTGCTCAAATTCACTATCCACCGGCTGAATCTCGATCTCTGGCTTACGGGTGGCAGGTTCAGGACGGAGTTGAACCGGACGGCGCTCATGTTCTTCGCGCATGGTCGGTCCATCCTTCAGTTTCGGATGCGGTGAGGGTGCGTTCGGTCTTCTGGTATTCACTTTGGGCGGCGCGGAGGATGTGGGACATCGAGACGGCCTGGCGTTCGGAGGCGGCCAGGAAGGCGGCGTTGAGGGCGATGTTGCGGATGTTGCCACCGGCGATGTTCAACTGGGCGAGGCGCTGGATATCCAGACCGGCAACCGGGGTTTCCGGCGGGAAAATCCGACGCCAGATTTCGGCCCGTTGGCCGGCATCGGGGAAGGGGAAAGTCACAATAAAACGGATACGCCGCAGGAAGGCCGGGTCGAGCGCCGAGCGCATGTTGGTAGTCAGGATGGCCAGTCCACGATAGCTCTCGATGCGTTGCAGCAGGTAGCTCACCTCGATATTGGCGTAGCGGTCGTGACTGTCCTTGACATCACTACGGCGACCAAAGAGGGCATCGGCCTCGTCAAACAGCAGGATGGCCCCGCCCGATTCAGCCGCATCGAAAATCCGGCGCAGGTTCTTCTCGGTTTCGCCAATGTATTTGCTGACAACCGAGGAAAGGTCGATCCGGTAGAGGTCCAGTCGCAGTTCATTCGCCAGAATCTCGGCAGCGGTCGTTTTGCCGGTGCCACTGGCTCCGCTGAACAGCGCGCTGATACCCGTTCCCCGTGATCCCTTGCCGGCAAAGCCCCACTCGTCGTAGACCGTGCGGTAATGCCGCACATGCAGCGCAATCTCACGGAGCAGGGCCAGTTGCGGCTCGGGCAGCACAAGGTCATCCCAGCCGGCATTCGCTTCAATCCGGCGTGCCAGATCGTCCAGTTGGGGGCGAGACTGGATTCTGCCGGCATCCCAGACCAGGTCATCCAGCGTGGACGACCCGGCGGACCGGGAAAGCACATCAACACCGGCCGAGCGAATCGCCTCCGGGCTGATCCGGAACTGGTCAACAATGGCATCCAGACGGCCATTCAGGTGTCCGGCAGACGGGCCAAGCACCTGTTCCCAGAGCCACTTGCGTTCGATACCGGTTGGTCGCTCAACGTCAATCGTCACCGCTGGCCGTGCCGTCACCCGCACGGGATCACGTGACACCACCACCAACCCGGCAGGTATCTGCTGGAAGAGACGGTTGATCGCGGGCGAATGCTCGTTTGAGTCGTGACAGTCAACCGCCAGCAGACCACCGGTCAGGATCAGTTCACGTGCGATGAGTCGCAACGTGGCTTCAAGTTCGGTGGATTGAGCCGGCAGGGCAGCAGGTCGCACCTGCAACAATGGCCCGCCCACTCTGCTGGCAGCATGGGCGGCGATCTCCAGTTGCTCCCCGGCATCAGTCCCCACCAGTTGCACCACCGGAGCAGCGCCCGGTTGCCGGCGTTCCAGCAATACACAGACACGGTCAAGGATCTCCTGGTGGCTGGGGACCAGATCCGTCGACGGCCGGCGAAGGTCAATCAGCCCTGCAAGGGCCGGCTCGATGGTATCCAGCCCGGTCAACGCATGAAGCAGACGTTCGCTGATACGCAGCGGGGCAGTAGTCAAAGGATGGCCAGTTGCCGGTTCGATCAACTTCCAGTAGCGCAACGGGGCATCCGGCGTGATTGCGCTCCAGTGCGCGCCCGGCAATGTTCCCAGCGCCAGGCTGAAGGTGGGTTGCCCGCCGATTGCCAACAGAAAGCTGCTATCCAGTTCGACGGCGGCACAGAGCACCAAAAGGGAACGTTCGAACGGAGAAAGACCAAAGCAGTGCTGTATCCGGTCGGCAGCGGTTGGTTGCCCGGCATCGACAGGGAGCGGCGTTGTAGTCGTTTCGTCGCCATCAAACAGGTCACGAATAGCCTGCACCTCGGCCATGAGCGCCCGCTGGTTCATCTCTTCCCAACTCATGGCGATGCACCTGCCGGGACATTGCGCACACAATAGGCCAGGGATGGTTGATACCGGGTTTGCCAGGCCGACCAGATCCGGGCCAGTTCTTCCAGGCCGGGAAACTCGGGAACGATCTCCGGATTGCTGTTCGCCAGGTGCTCGATCAATGATGGAGATGCGAGCGCACCTGCCAGCCCACTACCATTGCCGCTCTCCAGCGCACGGCGAACCGTTTCACCATCCAGCACCGGCGTTGCAGTGAAAGCCTCCAGAACATGACCAAGCAACACCTCGGTTTGCAGGTCCTGTCCGGCATGGGCGCTCACCAGATAGTGCAGGTCCAACGACAGACTGCTTCCTGTCCCGGAGGGATGGGAACGCCAACTGGTGTTCGGCGTCAACCGGTAGAGCATCAGATGTATCCGGGCAGCATCAACGCCGCCGGTCTCCTTCTGGTCCGGCGGGCGAACGCTGATCGTGACATCGCCGAGCAGGTTGGAAATGTTCGCACGCACCAGATGGTTGGTCAGCAGGTCCTTGAGGATGGCAGTGACGGCCGCGACCGCCAGCGCGCTAGTCCCAGTCGCAACGGCCATGGTTCCTCCGTGCCTGGCAAGGGTGGTGTGAGGCGGAAGATCTATCCGATATCCGCATGCCGGATGCCCTGCCCAGGTGCTGGCAAAGCTCATCGAGCGACAGGAAATAGACACGCCGGCCGGTCACAACATTCTCCACCGAGCCACGCAGGTCAGGTGGTGCGGTGCCGGGGTCGCCTGGTTCTTTCCAGATCTTCACGACGAACGAGAAACTGCTGTCATCCAGAGGTCGCATGCAACCCGGCTTTCCTGGTGCCGGCGGCCGCTTTCCGGCGGAATGTCTGGAGCGGCACACGGTCAATGCACCAGAAGATCAACACCGCAGGATCACGTCCATCACGAACTGAGTGTTGGCACTGTCCGGCTGTGACCGGTTGCGTCGCCCAGCGATGCTTCGAGCGATTCCAGCAGGTGTTGCATACGCAGGCGAATAACATCGTATTCCGCCATCGTCTCCCGGATTTCCGCGAGCATCGCCTGCAAGGATGTGACATCAGCCACCGGGGGTTTCGTGGTGACAGTGGATGCGGATGTCTGCTCCAGGATTTTCTGTAGCACTGCCCTGGTTTCCGGCATCGGGGCGATGCCCAGTTCCTTGCGCAGTAACTCCTCACAATGACGATATTGCCGGAGTGCCGCCGCCGGGTCACCGGCCGCAAGATAGGTGAGCATCAGTTCGCGGTGGACTTCCTCGTAAAGGTTTTCCTGAGCGAGGATCTGGTGACCATAGGCGATTGCCTGGTCATGCTGCGACCGGGCCGCGTGATACCGCATGAGCCAGAACAACACCCGCGTATAGATCCGGTGCAGGCGTTCACGCTCGATCATGCACCAGTCGTCCCAGGTATCGGTCAGCAGATGCCCCCGATAATGACTGATTGCCTGGCTGTAGAGCACACACTGCTGCTCGGGTGATGCGCTGCCCACCTGGTCGGCCAGTTGACAGAGCGATTCAAACTCGTCCACATCAATCCAGATATCACTGTGCGGGTTGAGACCGATTGTCCGCGAATCGACCAGCAGGTACGGTGAGACTCCCGGCCGGTTTCGCTGTAATACCCGGTTGAGCCGCCAAAGGGTGGTGTTGAGGCAATGACGCGCCTTCAGGTCATCCAGATCTCCCCAGAACAGCCCGGCCAGATGGTCGCGCTGGTGACGGGTCTCCCGGGTGATGACCAGATAGGCCAGCAGGTCTCGCACCCGTCGGCCGGGTATGTTGATGGGCTGTTGATTATCCTCGTCGATACTCAGGGCACCGAAAAGACGAATATGCAGGGTGGGCATGGGGTCCCTCCGGATACCGGCCGTCTGAGTGACGGTGGTTTGGTGATGAAGAGGCAAGACGGCGTGAAGGACACGATACTGAAGCGCGTTTGCGAACAGGTCGATAGTAATGGTGAGGTGGATACCTGTCAATCTCCACAGATCTATTCATATTTGGAAGAAGAATTAGTAGTCAATAGTAGGTGCTGTGGATAGTGGGGATAACCGTGTTCTCTGGCGGATATCCGCTGAAACTCCACTGTGTAACTCACCGGATAATCTGTCACCATCTCCACCGCCTGATGTGTTGACAGAATTGTCACAGCCGGATTATCCGGATCCCGTCAACATTCGGGGGTATGACAAGGGTCGGGTTATCCAGATCTGAGGGGGCGTACGTACACACCTTCTTCCTCATTTCCACCAGGTTATCAACATTCTTCCGGCCAGTTATCCACAACCGGAACATGCGTGCGAATCGCCCTCTGACTGGTGTGCCGGATTGTCACTGATAGTCAAGCAGGACAAATCTTGAACGGGAATAGCCCAAAAGGTTTACACCCGGCAAAACAGAAGGGTAAATCTGCCTATTCCGTCCCGGAAGCCGCTCGCCCATTATTCTCGCTAAATGCGAAACGTGTTGTCGTGATGTTGGGTGGCCTTGCCCGTGAAACGGATGACGCTTTCTCCTGTAACGATGAGTTTTTGCAGGCAACCGCAGGTGTTGCCGAAACCTTCCAGCACCGGTATCTGGGCCGGGTTCAACCCCGAACTGATCGACTCCGCCGAATGGCCGAACGCACCGGATCTCTCCCTGGCAATCGACTACGCTGTTCGCGATGCACTCTGTGCCGGCCTCACCCTGCGCGAGATGTACCAGCAGGTGCGCTCCACTCTTGTCGCCCAGGGCCTCCAGCCAGACGGATTGGACCTCGACCGCTGCGTCAAGGATCACGTGCTGCTGGCGATCTGACAATCCGTTACAACTGCATCAGGGGAAAACGCCCGCATGGTGTAGGATCATCGCTGGATGCTTGATCCGCCGGCGAGGGGTGTTCCGACATGATCGTCCAGTTGCAGACCACCAGGGAACTCCTGCTTTCCGGAACCATCATCCTCTGCCTCCTACTGGCGGTCGCCACGCTGGTGCTGATGTGGATGCGCACCCGCCCGCGAGAGGATGGATCCGAAGCCGTCCGGCCGCCATTTGACCCGGTCCTCCTCGGATCAGCCGTCGCTGTTGTGGTGATGGCCATCATCGCCTGGTACAGCCTCTAGAACCTCTGTATTGCAGATAACAGGTAGGGTGTAAAGCGCGATACACCCTGAATCGACGTTCCGGGATACTCTTGGAAATGTCAGGATCACGGTATCCGGAATTGTTCCCCCCAACATGAACGGAACGCCGCCTGACCCGGAATGTGTGACGCAAGAAGACAGTGTGGTCAGCGTCGATTCCGGAAATACCACAATCACACACTACCCCTCCTCCTCCCCATCTCCCTTCCGAGGTGGCCCGGCAAACGCACCGGGCCACCTGACCCCTTCTCTACCCTGGATACATTGACACGCCAAGACTAAACTCTTATGATTGATATACGCTCAGTTACCCACGGCGTAGAGGGTAGCTCCGCCGGTCAAAGGCCGGAGGAACACGGAATATAGCGGCACAAGGAGGTGCAGAAATGACGACTCAGCGATGGGATCCAATGCGCGAAATCGTTGCCTTGCGCGAGGCAATGAACAACATGCTTGATGACACTCTGGTGCGCCCGCGAGCCGGCGTCAGTGCAATGATCACTGGTATGGCGATTGACCTGAAGGAAAACACTGACAACTTCATTGTTGAGGCCGTGCTGCCGGGCGTTGCTCCGGACCAGGTCGAGATCACTGTTCTGAATGACACCTTGAGGATCAAGGCCGAAACTGCTGATGCGACCGAGCAGGAAGGCGAATCCTGGATTATCCGCGAGCGGCGACATGGTCGCTTCGAGCGCAGCATCACCCTGCCGGCCATGGTGAATGCAGACGAGGCTACCGCCGACTTCGAGAACGGTATCCTGAGGATTCTCCTGCCGAAGTCGGAAGCAGTGCGGCCGCGGACCATCCAGGTTCGTTCGGCACGCGAACTGAAGGACGCCGACGTTACGGTCGACGTAACATCCGGCAGCACCGTCTAGTCCTTCCGGTTAACCATATCAGCGCACAGCGCCCGGCTAATGCCGGGCGTTTCCGTTATCATGTCGGCATGTCCGGATTTCGATGTTCGCACTACCACCGGAAGCGATCGGTTTCAGAACGATGCTCAACACGCTCTATGACGTGCTGATGTATGTCCTGCCCAAGGTGGCAGTATCGCTGACGATTGTTGTCATCACCTTTATCATCCTGCGGGTGCTCCGGGTGACGGTCAGACGAATGCTGACCGGTTTCCTCGAGCGCCGTGAGGATTCTCCCCGGGATGTCGCCCAGCGTGCCCAGACCCTCGCCAGCGTGATCGAATCCGGCATCCGGTTCATTGTGGTGTTGCTGGCCGTACTGACGGTTCTGACCAACCTCGGACTTGATATTGCCCCACTTATTGCCAGCGCCGGCATCGCCGGCCTTGCCATTGGCCTGGGGGCGCAGAATCTCATCCGCGACATGATCAATGGCTTCGTGATCCTGCTCGAAAGCCAGTACGCCGTTGGTGACGTGGTAGTGATCGGGACGGTATCCGGCACGGTTGAGGATCTCAACCTGCGCCGGACCCTGCTGCGTGCCGATAATGGCGCAGCCATCGTCATCCCGAACAGCCTGGTCACCATCGTCCAGAACCAGTCGAAAGACTGGTCGCGTGCCATTCTGGATGTCAACATCGCCCCGGACGTTGATGACGACAAGATGATGGCGGTCCTGCGTGATGAGATGAGCAAGGTCCAGGAAGATGACTATCTCGGCCCGAAAATCACCGCCCGCCCGACCATCATCGGCCTGACCAATGTCAGTTCAACCCAACTCACCTACCGCGTCACCGTCCGCACCCAACCCCTCGAACAATGGGACGTCGAACGCGAACTCCGCCGCCGCCTCTACAACCGCCTCCTCCGCGAAGGCATCAAGGTCGTGTAAGCGGGTTGCCGGCAGGGTTGCCCGATCCCCGATTTCCCTCGTACACTCCCAACCAACAACCAAACCCGCGTGACTGCACTCCATCTTGCCGGGGGAAGCCCGGGAGGATGCTCATAGTCCTGGCTGAGGGCCGGGGCGAGACCGATCGGCGCGGGTGGGGCACCGGACGCATGGACGGTGAAGGAAGTCTTTCCTCTGGCGGTGAGGAGAGCGGCTTCCCTCACCGTTTTCTCTTTTCCGGCGGGAAGCCGCAGGAAGGAGATAACCATTGCAGTCCAAATTCCGTCGCACGCCGTTTGCCGCGCTCATCGTGGCAGATGCCTGTTCGATGAATGGCAACATGATGGCCCAACTGGCCATCCCCTGGTTTGTGCTGGAGACAACCGGTAGCGTCGGCCGTACCGGTCTGACGGCAGCATCCGGGTTATTGCCGCTGATCCTGGCGTCACTCTTCGGCGGGGCGGTGATCGACCGGTTAGGCCACCGTCCGGCGAGTGTGATTTCGGATCTGGCCAGTATGCTGGCCGTTGCCGCCATTCCTCTGCTCTACATACTGGATACCCTGCCATTCTGGTTACTGCTGGTGCTGGTGTTTGCCGGGGCGCTGCTGGATGCTCCCGGTGTGACGGCGCGATTTGCATTACGGCCGGATGCTGCCGGCATTGCCGGAATGAAACTGGAGCGTGCCAACGCTGTCTCCGAAATTGTCGAGAGTGGTGCGCAACTGAGTGGCCCGCTGATGGCAGGGTTGCTGATTGCCGTTGCCGGGCCGCAGACGGTGCTCTGGATCAACGCGGCGACGTTCGGGATATCCGCCTTGCTGGTTGGTGTGCTGGTGCCGGAGACGGCGCATACCGGGGATGATGAACCCGGTGGTGATGGCTACCTGGCAGACCTCGTTGCCGGAATCCGGTTTGTCCTGAACGATCCACCGATCCGGGCGATCTTTCTGTCGGCCGGGGTGATCAATCTGGTCTTTTCGCCGCTGGTCGGGGTCGTGCTGCCGGTCTACATGAATACGGTGGTTGGCAGTGCAACCAACCTGGGTCTGGTGATTGGTGCGTTTGGTGCCGGATCAGTTGCAGGAGCAGCAGTATACGGGGCAATCGGACATCGTTTTCCCCGCCGGTTGACATTCCTGACCGGGGTTACCGCGATCGGGCTGGCATGTACGACGCTGGCATTCCTGCCCCCGGTCTGGGTGATGGTTACCGGAATGGCGCTTGGCGGGTTAATTGCCGGGCCGAACGGTCCGCTGATCTCGACGGTGTTGCAGGAACGCACGCCCGCGACAATGCGCGGGCGAGTGTTTGGCGCAACGACTGCGGTTGGCTATGCCGGAGCGCCGCTCGGGGTGTTGCTGGCCGGAGCGTTGCTGCCGGTTATTGGCATCCAGATGATGCTGGCAGGTATTGCCACCATCTTCATGCTGGTCGTGCTGGCGCTGGTCTTTGATCGCGGCCTTGCCGGGATGGACAGGGTTCAGGCTGCCTGATCCATCTTCCTGATCGCGGCGACCTTGCCGGCAACGGTTGTTCCCCATTCCCGTGCCCGCTGAATCTCGCCTTCCTTCAGTGGCCCGAGAACGTCGACCACGTAGAAGTTGCCGGCAGGGGCGGCTATGGTGAAGCCAATCTGTTTCAGGCGTTTCTCTATCTTCCCGGCAGCAGAGCCGACGAAGCCCAGCCAGCGCGGTTTGTGAACACTGGTATCAAAGGCGGCCGCATGGACCGTGCCGTCGACGGTTGCTTCATGCAGCCATTCGCGGATGCCCATCTCCCGGGAGATCAGCGGCCGGTCGGTCTTCTGAGCGGCATCTGCACGGGTGGCTTTCTGGCTCATGCCGAAGGCGTGGGTTGGTCCACCGGCGATGATGAGGTCAAACTCCTCGTTGATTACCAGCGGCGCCTGGCTTACCTCAACGGCGCGAACCGTGCCGAACGGGGTGGCACCATCAGCAATCGCCTCGGCAATCGTTCTGGCATTCCCGAACATTGATTCATAAATCACAAGGATGCGCATGACTGTCTCCTTCCGGAACCTGCCGGCCTTTTCCGGCATCAACAGTCTATGCGTGGACCCGTGACAAGGATGTGACAAAAGTCCGGCACGGGTTACAGGTCTGTCACGACTCCGGAGCCTGAACCAGCACGTCGCGATCGGCAGCGCCATCGGTCAGGAACGCCAGGAGGCGATCGGCTTCTGCTTCCAGATCCTGCCGGAATTGCTCCGGAATTGGCCGCAGCGGATTGAGGGAGATCCTGGCTGATTCCTTGTTGCGGTCGATCCACCAGGTGCCCGAAACGTAGCCATCGACCAGGAATGTCCCCGGCATGACGTAGTTTGGTGTAGCCAGCCGTTTGCGATCTTCCTCGGAGACAATCCGGGTGCGGTCGGCATGGCTGAGGAGTGCGTTGTCATATTCCGGAAAGAAGCGGGGCGGTGCGGGTGTCTCCGGGTCGGGCAATGGACCATCCGGAACATCCAGCAGTTCACGCCCACGTTCATCCCGAAAGGTGCGGAGTTGTGGCCGGAGACGTTCAATCACCTCACGCAGGCCGGTCAGACCACTCCAGGTGCGGATGTCGGAACTGGTGGCCGGGCCGAATGCGGCCAGATATCGCAACACCACCTCATCGATGGATGGCTCGGTTTCGAGTGGACGTCCCAGCCAGTGCTCGAGGGTGGTCCAGGTTGCCTGATGACGTGCGCCCCAGGTTCCACGTGGCGGCACCTGCACCAGCGGCATCGAATAGTGGGCAACCCGGGCAAGGTTCACCGTTTCGTAGCCCGGCCACATTTCCTGGAGCAGTTTCCCCAGATCGCGCATGGTGCGTGGCTGCTCTTCCATCAATTCCCGTGCGCGGGCAACCAGCGCATCGTAATCGACCCCCTGGGTGCCCTTGCCGAAGGCTGTGCTGCGCAGGGTGCGTGCCATTAGCGGCAGGGTCAGGGGTTGCAGTTTCAGGGCGTCGTCGTCGGTTACCAGATGGATGGTGGTGCGTATCACTGGTGTGCGCACCACACTCCGGTCGAGAATGAGCTGCGAGAGGTCATCCGGCCGGAAACCGGCAATGCGAGACCAGAGTGCCACGTATGGGTCGGGCGGTTCCTGGGCCTGCATTCCGACCAGGTGGTGGAGCATCTCCCGGACGGACCATGCCTGTTTTTCGAGCAGTTTCTGCCGGACCAGCAGGGCACGGTTCAGTTGTCGCTGACTGAGGACGGAACCTTCCGCAGAAGATGCTGTCATGGATGCTCGCTTTCGTTCGGGGACAATCCTACCGGAGAACCAGTGCAATTCCGCCAGAATCTGCCTGTTTCGGTGTCCTATCGGGTTGAGATATCTCTATACTAGGTGAGAGTGTGCGATGATCTGCATACATCGTGAGGGACGGAAACGGGTGCAGGGCAGCTGAGGGGTCGCCGGCGGCCGGTGGGTTGCCGCAGGGAAGGGTACGTGTCGTGTTGATTTTTGACCGTCTGGTGCTGGACGTTGCCAATCTTGAACGGTCGGTCCGGTTCTACACCGATACCCTCGACTTTCAGGTCGTCAATGCCAACCCCTGGGCGGGGCATCGTGCCTCTCTGCTTCAGCTCGGCGCGTTTCACCTGTTGCTGCTCGAACAACCCGATGAAGGTGCCAGCCGCTACCAACTTCCCAAGGCCGGCCCGGTACTGGGGCTTTCCGAAGTGCGGATCGAGGCCCGTGCCGAATCCCTGGAGCGTTCCGGCGTCGAGATTCTCCAGCCCTTGACCCACTCGCCGTGGGGCGGGCGTTCGCTCTTGCTGCGTGACCCCGACGGGTATCTGATCATGATCCAGGAGCCGCACGAGGAGCGTGGCGATCTGCCACAGGTGATCGCCGATAGCCCACCGCCGCGTTAGGCAGCCGGCTCGACCTCTTTCGATTCCGGTTCATCCGGTTTCAGGTGCATGGTACGGGCAGTGGTAGCGCCGGCACCGACCGCGATGAAGATATCCCCGATCGAATACACATTGGACATCGGCATGCTCTCGGGCAGGGCGAAGATATCGCCCAGGAACGCGAGGCGGGTGTCGTCGTCGGCAATGACGCTGTTAGTGTGGGTGGGGCGGTCTTCAACATGTCCCAGACGGCCGGCTTCCTCAAGCAGTTCGGCACTGGTTGGCATGAAACCACCATTGGCGAAGATCACCACGCCATTCAGCAGTGCACCGATCAGGATAACCACCAGCCCCGGAATATGGAGATTCCGCGTAAACACCGCCAGGGTCATCAGGATCGTGCCCATGTAGATCAGGTGGCCGTAGTCGAGGACAAAGGCTGTTTCGCCCAGCAACGGGGTGAAGATGAGCACCTGGATAAAGACGGCCAGCACCAGAACCGGTAGCCAGCGGAATCGCGCCTGACTAAACCCGGCCAGTGAACCTCTTGTCAGAAACCCGATGATCAGACCAATCCCTACGGCAGGGAGGAGTACCACGGCTGCTCCTCATCAACAGGTCCGGTTCCGGCCTGTTCCCGGTTGATGGGGCGCACCTTGTCCGCTTCTTCCATTACCTGCAGGAAGCTGGCAACCACCTGGGGATCGAACTGGGTGATTGCGTTGTTCCTGATCTCCTCGATCGCGACCTCACGACTGAGTGCTGCCCGGTAGGGGCGGGAAGATGTCATGGCATCAAAGGTATCGGCGACGGCGATAATGCGCGCGCCGAGCGGAATCTGGTGTGCCCTGATTTTGTCTGGATAACCTTTACCATCCCAACGCTCATGATGCGAGCGTACGATGGCAGCTTCATGGCGAAACTGGCGGTATGGACTGAGCAATTGTTCGCCAATGACCGGGTGTTGTCGCATGATCTCCCACTCATCGTCGCTGAGCGGGCCGCCCTTGTGCAGGCTTTCGTTGCCGATACCGATCTTGCCGATGTCATGCACCCGTGCAGCCAGCTCGACGCGTTCGATCTCGTGGTCCTTGAGACCGTGCACCTCGGCAATGCGCCGGGCGAGCGTGGCCACACGGTGGGAGTGTTCGGCGGTGTAGGCATCGCGGGCGTCAATAGCATCTGCCATGACGATCATTGCCTGCTGGGTTTGTGATTGCAGACGCTGGATGGTTTCAAAGGCGAGGTAGGTGGTCACCGCCGGCACGAAGAGCAGCGGGGTGATGATCGGCGAGGCTTCCCACACCAGGGCGAACAACACGCCAACGACTTCCAGGCTGACATAGGGCAGCAGGAAGCCGAGATCCTGGCTGAGCCAGATGTAGGAGATGGAACGCTGGTTGGCGATGGCAAGGTAGGCATTCATCAGCAGCACGTTGACCAGATAGAAGGTGATGATGACCAGCGCCACCGAGAAGATCGACATCACGTGGAATGGCAGGGTCAGGAGCGTGTTGCCACCGTTCAGCAAGTGCCAGACCAGACTGCTGATGCCAAACGTCAGGGCATAGTTCGATGAATTGAACAGAATGTGCACCATCGGTTTGCGCTGGGCGATATCGACCAGCAGCATCACCAGCGCTCCGGCGATGGCCGGCAGCGGGAATGGCAACATGAAAATCATCGCTACATAGGCGACGGTGGAGAAACTGGTTGCTCCGGCGATCAACAGCGGGAAGGTGATGCCCATTTCCAGTACCAGGCTGACGGTACTGAGGATCACCGTGATGATAATGATGTTTCGGGTGAGATCAGGAGCGCTGATGGCCGTGGAGGCTGCAATGAACAGAACCGCGGTGATCGCGATGGACCATACGTAGATGTTGCGTGGTGTCAGGATTGCCCGACCACTGTCACTCATCTTGTACCCCGCGGCAGGGTGCACCCTTCCTGCCAGATTCTGACCAAACATATAGAGTGCCATTCATTGAATAGCACTCTATATCGTTCAATAGCCATATTCTACTGCTGAAAGCCGTTTTCTGTTGTTTCCAGCACCAACCATTAGTCCTGATTAGGGGGCTAATGGGAGAAGTACGGCTTTGAATTGTTGGGGTCGTTACACCTTACAAGCGGTTTGGCGCGCCCGACAGAAGCACCAGCGACAGAATGCCGCAAAGCCACAGTGCAGTCGTCAGAGTTCGTCCCTTGAGTCGCTTCACGCTGCTCTCCTTCTCTGATCCTGGTCATTGCAGGATCTCATTCCCCGGACGGTCATTTGGAGTCTCCATTTACACTATAGACGAAAGTCCCATTCTTTGCAATACCCAGGTACCGCGAAAATACGGCTATTTTCCGGCAAAAGTACTACATTCGGTACTACATATTGTTTCTACCAGGGTAAACATCTGCGTAGAGGGGGATCTTTTGCCCGTTACGGGTATGACCGACAGCACCCTTTCACTATCGATGCAGTCGCCATGGTTCGGACTGGAGGAACCACACGCTCCGGGGCATAATCGATACAGGTTGGCTCGCGATCCACTTCAGAGAAGAGCGCACATGTCTTTCTGGCAAATACTCGTAGTCATCGGCGTTATCGTGATCCCGCTCATCCTCTCGATCTGGATGACACTCTGGACCGTTGAGAAACGCGGCCGTGGCCCCAAGCCGGTCTACCGGCAGGGCACGACCCCGCCAGCTCCACCTGCCCGGCAGCCGGCGACAGATGCCGACGAGGCAGGTACTTCCTCCCAGCAGTCCGGATAAACGCCTGGCGTATCCCGCCGGAGTGGTGCCGGCGATTGCTTCACGTTCCTGATACCCGCCAGTTCCCGGGCGGTACCTTGTCATCCCGGCAGGCGGGCCGGAATGGCAATACCCGGCCATACTGCCGGGCACCGGCGAATCGGGGCGAAAGACCGGGCACGTTTGCTTTCGGGATCGTACGATTAGGGACCGATTTCCCGTGTTGGGGCAGGCAGTCTCCTACCTATAATGGACAAGCCGTGGTTGTGCCGAGCGGGATACCAATTCCCCGGCATGCATTTTTCTATCGGTCGACAACAGACAAGAGGAACAGGCCGGCTCATGAGTATCGCCATTTCCGACGCGTTGCAGCAGGCCGAACAGGCCATTCAGGGCGGCGACCACCGCGCTGCGATTCAGACCTGCAGCCAACTTGTCGCCCGGTTCCCGGATTATGCGGCGGCATACCGGGTGCTCGGTGAGGCTTATCTCGGCCAGGGCCGGGTTTCCGAAGCGGAACAGGCGTTTGCCCAGGTATTGACCCGTGATCCGCGTCAGCCACTTGCCTACCACGGTCTGGGGCTTATTGCCGAGCGTCAGGAAGTGCTCGACCATGCATTGGCTTTCTGTCAGGTTGCCTGGGAGCTTGCTCCAAACCAGCCCAAACTGCGTGAACCGGTTATCCGTATTGCATCCCGGCAGTTCGGCTCGGAAGGGCAGGCTCAACTCACCAGCGCTGCTCTCGCCCAGATTTATGCCAGCACCTACCGCTACCAGCGGGCCGTCAATGAATTCCGTGGCGCGCTTGCCGATCTCCCGGAACGGGTGGATCTGAAACTTGGCCTGGCGGAAACGCTCTGGCAACTTGGACGGGACGACGAAGCCGCCGGCCTTTGCCGCGAGATCCTTGAGGATCATCCGGTCGCGATTCAGGCACTGGTTATTCTTGCCGAGATTTCCGGTCGCACCGGAGATGCCGGTGAAACGGAATCGCTGCTCTCCCGTATCCGGGCGATTGACCCGGACGGCAGCATCACCTCCTCCATGCTTGCCCGCAATGACCGCGCGAAGGCGGATGGTCTGGTCGTGGCAGCCGAGGAGATCCCGCACCTTGAACCGGTGGATGAACCGGTGGTGGTTGAACGGCCACAGATCGCTCCGGCTCCCGACTTTACCTACCAGCCCGCCCGCGCCGAGTTGATGGTGCAGGATTTTGAGGAACTGGAGCCGATTACTGCCGAAGAGCTTGGTGGTGAACCGGTCGCCGCAGATACCTTTGCCGAGGCTGACAGCGGATACGACGAAGAGATACTTTCCGTCTTCCGTTCTGTCGAGGATGAAGCGCTGATCGCCACCACTCCCGATGAACCGGCGCAGGCCGCCACAGATGTGGACGAGGCGATTGTCGATGATCTGCCTGGTCTGGCCAGCCTGGACGAGGATGATCTTGGCGACTTTGACGATCTACTGGCCGAGTTTGGCGACGTCGAGCCGATGGGTCTTGAGGAATTCGGGGCCGAACCGGAAGACCTGGAGCGTCTGGCCGCAACCGGCCAGGAACTCCTGGCGGATGACGACCTCTTCGCCGATCTGGCCGCTACGCCGGTTGATACATCCGGCGAGAACGAGCATGTTCGCAGCCTTGCTTCGGCACTCGAGGCGGACGTTGCCGGGGTACTTGATCGCACCGGACAGTTCCCGGTGGTCACCCCGGAGCAGGAAGCCGAACCGGTTGAGGCCGACCCGGCGCCCGCCGATCTCGATTTCGAACTGGAGGAAGAGCCGCCGGCCGTTGATCCACTGTCGGGTACCGGCTATACCACGGTGTTGCGCGAACTGGGCGATGAAGGCTACACCCCGTTTGATCCGCTTGGCCGGCCGGATGTTGCCGCCGAGCGTGACGAGACGGACGACGCCATTGATGAACTCGCCTCGCTGACCGAGGATTGGGACAGCATCGACGACGAGATTTCGCAGGCTGTTCCGGTCTCCACCGGTCACACCGACCAACTGCTGGCTGCAGATGATTTCGGGGTTGAACCGTTTGACTTTGAGATCGAGGACGATACCTCGCGCCTGCCGGCCTATCGCCCCTACGGTGAGAACGACAACGAACTGCCGGAACTGGCAGAGACCGCGGCTGACGTCGAAGCAGTAGCAGAGGTGACGCCCGAACCGGATGTCACAACTGAGGCGACGCCGGAAGCGGCCATGCCGGATATCGGGACTATCCCTGCCGACCTGCCGCTGGATGACACCTTTGAAGATCTTGAGCCTTTCTCGCTGGCGGAGTTTGAAGAAGATGTTCCGCAGGAACCTTCCCGGTTTGGCTTTGGCCGGCTGCCATGGGAAACCGACGAGGGCGAGAGCGAACTGGATGCCAGCGACGACCTGGAACTGCTCCTGACCCCGGAAGACCTTGCGCTGGCCGACCAGCCAACCCAGGTCCTCGACTCCGCTGCCGGCACGGTGGAACACGAGCCGGAAGTGGAAGCGGACGCGGACGCAAAACCGGTCGAAGACCCTGCCGGGTGGATTGCCTCCTTGCAGGAAGAACCGGCAGAAGAGGTCAACACCATTCCCCAACCGGACATTACCGAGCCATACCCGTCCTGGAACATGCCGGATGACTGGGATACTTCGCTGGCTGTCACCCGCCAGATTGGCGATGGCTCCGACGATCCGCTGGCCCACCTGACCGCCGAGGACGACGACCGCGGATCAACGGTTGACCTTGCCCCACTGGGCGAGACCGACCCGGAAACGCTGGCTGCCGATGCAGATATCTTCGAGCGGGCACGCGCCGGCAAGACCGACCTGATCGACCAGGGAATGATCGAGGGCGACCGCGATCTGGTGGAACAGGAATCCGGGGCTGAAGAGGCCGAAGATGTTCTGGTCGAGCAGGTTGAGGAACCGGCCGGTGAGGATGCTGCTGATATCAGTGAGCCAGACACGGTGGAAGATTTCGTGGTCTCCACTGGTGCCAGCCGTGATGTTGCAACCTTGCGAGCCTCGCTTGAGGTGGCTCCGGAAGATGACGAACTCCACTGGTGGCTTGCCGAGGCGCTGCGTGAACGCGGTGATATCGACGATGCCTACACCGAGTATCGCTGGCTGATCCGTAATGCCCCGCACCGTGGTGATGCGGTGATCGAATCAATCCAGATGTGTATCGAGGATGACCGCTACGCCGAGGTTGGACACCGTCTGCTGGGTGATCTCTACCGGCGGCGCGGCCAGACCTCGCTGGCCAGCAGCCACGCTGCAGCGGCAATGGCTGTACGACGACGATTGCGCGGGTAGGCCCAGGTGTCAGCGTTTCTTCAACACCATCTGTATGGGTTGCTGGAGTATCGCCATGTGCTGGGGGCGCTGGTTACCTCGCTGGATGGGTTGCTGGTGGCATCTGCCGCCGTGGCAACCAGTGATGCGGAACTGATCGCTGCCTCGGTTGCCGGCAGATCGGCCGAAGCCTACAGCGTGACAGTATCGGACCATGGATCATTGCATGTTCTCCAGGGCAACGAGATCCGGTTGATTGTCCTGGCCGAACCGGAAGTTGATCAGGACGCATTGCGGGAGATCATGGTCAACAGTATGGCCGGGATCGAGGAGTCGGTCCGCGTCTGACCCGGTCAACACCAAACCCTGTGATACCCTTCGCGCTGGTCAGTTATGACCAGCGCGATTTCATTCCGGATAACCCGCAGCAGGTGGAACAGGGAAGGGATGTACATGGAGCGATCGCTCATTATTGTCAAGCCGGATGCCGTCCAGCGTGGTCTGGTTTCGGAGATTCTGGGACGGTTCGAACGCCGTGGTCTGAAGATTGTTGGCCTCAAGCTGATGCAGGTCAGCGAATCGCTCGCCCGCAAGCACTACGCCGAGCACGAGGGCAAGGGCTTCTTTGACGGCCTGGTCAGCTATATCACCTCGTCTCCGGTGGTCGTTGCAGTGCTTGAAGGCCCGGACGCCATTCACGCAATTCGCACTACCGTTGGCTCGACCCGCCCGGCCGAAGCCGCCGCCGGCACCATCCGTGGCGATTTCGGGATTACCGTCGGCCGCAACCTGGTCCACGCTTCAGACTCGGTCGAAAGCGGCAAGCGCGAGGTTTCGATCTTCTTCAACGAAGATGAACTCATCAGCTACACCCGCGACGTCGACGCCTGGATCGTCGCAGAATAGTCGTTACACCTTCCGTCAGGAAAACCGCCCCCTGTTCCCCCGGTCGTCGCCGGGATGAACAGGGGGTGATTGTGTATGCGTGGCCATTCGCTCCTGGTTAGACATCCCGTCTGCTTGTGGCTGGTGGGCGGATAATGCCCGGGTCGTAGGGGAGAGGCCATGCCTCTCCCTGGTCGCGTTGACGCCAGTTTCCTTATCCATGCGAGGTGAGGTTTCTGCTGCTGGCCTGATGGCCAGCGGGAGAGGCATGGCCTCTCCC
>CAYWXR010000022.1:0-44071 GCA_964462545.1 uncultured Thermomicrobiales bacterium | reverse complement strand
TCCCCGTGGACGACGCGGCCGCCGGTGATGGTGGCTTCGACCTTGAGGTCGTAGAGGGCCTCCGGTTCGATGGCGAAGGGGTCGTCGGAGAGGATGACGAAGTCGCCAAGTTTGCCGGCGGTGATTGAGCCCTTGCTGTGTTCCTCAAAGGTGGCGTAGGCGGGCCATGCGCCGAAGAGTTTGAATGCCTGTTCGACGGTCAATGCTTCTTCGGGAACATAGGTGTTGCCGCCCAGCGTGCGCCGGGTGACCGCACAGGCGATGTTCCAGAGTGGGGCGATGCCGTCCGGAATCGAACCGGTGGAGTCGCTGCAGCCAACAATGGGAAACCCGCGGTCGGCGAGTGTCCGCAGGCGGAACCGGCGTGGCCAACGCTGTGATCCGGGCAGGGCAAGGACATCTCCCTGTGCGTAAATGAATGCCGGCGTGGTGATGGTCAGGATGCCAAGACGTTCGACCCGGTCAATATCCTCATCGTCGATCAGGTAATCTGCCGAATGTTCGATCCGGTGGCGATGCGGTGCGGGGTGACGGCGAAGAGCCTCCTCGATACCGTCGCAAATGAGCCTGATCGCTGGCTGGGAGCAAACGTGCATCCAGAGTTGCTGTCCGGCAGCATGCACCCGGCAGATGAATTCGATCAGTTCCTGCTCGTCCCACTTCAGGTCATAGACACGATTGCCGTAGCCATCGTGGCCGACGCCATCAACAAAGATTTTGACGCCACCGAAGCGGAACCAGTCGTTGCCGAATCCGGGCTTGAGGCCCATGGCCAGCAGACCGTCGAGGTCGATCTGATGACCAACCTGGGGATACATCCGGAAGCGGATAGGCAGTTCGTTGAGTTCCTGCAGGTCCTGGACTGCCAGCATGTCGTTCTCGGAGTACGGCAGGTTGTGGATAGTGGTAACCCCGTTGGCGATAAAGAGGTCGTGTGACTTGGCGCGAATGGCCTGTGTCGCCTTCTCCCGGGAGAAGGCCGGTAGCATGTCCCAGACTTCGGTCATGACACCGGTCGGCGTACCGTCTTCTGCGCGGTGGACAACCGTTCCTTTGGGCGGTTCGCCATCCCAGAGACCGAGTTCCTTGATAGCCAGGGTATTCAGCATCGAGACGTGCAGGCTGGAATGAATGGCGATCGGATGCACCATGGAGATGGCATCCAGTTCTTGCCGGGTAAACAGGCGCCCTTCCTCGGTGCGGGCATAGAGATTGAACGAGCAGCGCACCTGAATCCATTCACCGTCCGGGGTGACATCGGCCCGGGCGCGAATGGCGTCGGCCAGCGAGGCCAGGCTATTGTAGGGTGGCGTGGTGAGAGAAAGACATTCGGTCAGTGCAAGGCAGGTCATCTCGAAGTGGGCGTGACCGTCAATGAACCCGGGCATTACGGTCCGGCCTCCACAATCGAAGGTCGGGATGGCACCACCGGTTGCTGCGTTGATCTCGTCGTTGCTGCCGACCAGCACTATCCTGCCGTTCAGCACCAGCGCCGCTTCCGCCTGTGGGCGGATAGCATCCATGGTTCGAATCCGACCGTTGACCAATGCCAGAGAACCGTTCTCCACCAGGATGCCTCCAATTGCTCATGCTGAAACTGATACAGAAAAAGGGTCCGATCTCACGGACAAACCAGAGATTCCGGACCCTTTCTTCGTGACACTGTGCAACGTGTCGTTAGTGCTTGATTTCTTCCCGCGGCACCCGGAACCCATCCGACTGGATGTTGCGCATGGTTTCCCCTTCACGCTTCCAGGTTGCATAGGCCGCGTCGGCGACCGAGGCAGCACATTCATCGGGAATGTGGACCACGCCATTGACGTCGCCATGCAGCAGATCGCCCATTTTCACTTTCATGCCGGAGATTTCCACGTCATCTCCGACACTGACGCAAATGGGGTTGCCATGCGAAACAACCAGCCCGGCGCAGAAGTAGTGAAAATTGCCAAGCTGACGTACTTCGCGGACATCGCGCAGGCCACCATCGGTGAGGATGCCCACGGCGCCGAGACGCTTCATGGTGGTGCTCATTACTTCGCCGGCGTGGCAGGAATGCAGCCGATCCTGGCCAACGTCCTTCATGACCACCACGGTCGGGTAATCAAGGTCTTCCAGAATTTCGTAGAGCTTGTTGAACCCGATTCCCTTGCGGCCTTCGGTGGTGCTGTCGACGGTGCAGGTCACTGCATAACCGACCATCGGCGGCAGTTCCGGGAAGATGCAGCGGATGTCGTAGCCGACGTAGCCGGCCACCCGCGGGCGAATTTCGAACGTTTCGACTGCGTTGGCAATCGTCGGGCTGTCGATCCGACGCAGGGCATCAATCTGGTCGTTGGTCAGCTTCACTGCCATCGAACTGTCTTCGCTTTCGTTTGCAACTCAGTCAACGGACGGGTCGGGGCTGCCTTCTATTCTCAGCCATGCGCGAATGCGCTTCTTGATTGCCTCGACGTTCGGCTCGTTGCCCAGTTGCTTGCGAACCGTTGCCCAGCCGCGGCGATCGGTTTCATAGATTGATTGTTGGCAGTGGGTCCGAATGAACGCTGCCCGATCCCGGTACTGGACCAGCACCCAGTCGTAGGTCACCGTCGGGACTTTGGTGACTCCGTGCAGGTACAGCGGATGGTACGCGCCATCCACCGGTTCGGTGTCGATTGCCACTTCCCGTGCAACCAGGATCTCCGGTTCCTCGGCGATCAGTTCGGCGAGCGCCCGGTACAGCCGGGGATAGTTTCGTTTGCGATCTCGCCAGCGCATGCCCAGGTCTTCCTGGGGAAGACCGTAATCGGGGAAGAGCTTGACCGCCTCGGCGAGTGCCTTTTTCGGGTTCTCGCGGAAGAGCGGGCCAAGTGCCAGCCGAGGTGCGCCGCTTGGACGCGTAATGACCGGGGCATCGTCACCGGTCAGGAGTATCATGCCAAACCGGTTGGCAGTGTCATCCTTGAAAATCGGCGCGGTCACCCGCCGGGTCAGCAGAAAGCGGTCCCAACCGAACTCCGGATGAATGACCGGCAAGGCGTCGATAGCCGAGTCGGCATATCGCGCCCGGACGATCGCCGCCGCGGTTGCCCAACCCCAGACATAGGCCTGGCGATCCGGAACAATCAGATGAGCGTCGATCCCACTCTGCGAGTCATCATTATCGACGCGGTCGGTATCCTCCACACACACCCCTTACGCTACCACTGTCGATTTCGTGATCCCTATCCTACACCAGCAGGGCATTTTCCCTGTAGATCAGCGATCAGCAGGCGACACGACAATGTCCCCCTGTTCGTGGGACCGGGCGATCATGGTCTCGGCCAACGCCTCTCCGCGTTCAAACCGCTGTGGTGAGAGTGCCGTGATATCCAGTGAATGTGCCCGTCCGTCCAGAATGAGTTCGGCGACAAGTAGTCCGGTTGCCGGGGCGTGCATCAATCCATGTCCGCTGAACCCGGTAGCGATAACCAGACCGTCAATGCCATCAACGTTGCCGAGCAGCGCGTGATGGTCCGGTGTGACTTCCGTCAGCCCGGCCCAGCCGCCGGTGAGCGATGCCTTGCCCAGTTCTGGAACCAGTGAACTCCCCCATTCCAGGGTCGGCTTGCCGCCGGCCGGGTCGACATTCGGGTCTTCCGACTCACCACCATCGAGCCGACCGGAGATCCGGTAGCCGGTCGCTTCCTGGCGGATATAGGCGCCAATGTCAAAGTCGGCAATGAAGGGCATATTGTCCGGCAGGCCGGTCACCGGTGTAAAGGTGTAAATCTCTCGTCGGGATGCCTTGACCGGCAGATGGAGGCCCACGGTTTCGCCGAGTGCCTGCGACCATGCTCCGGCAGCGAGAATGACCGTCCCGGCAGTCAATGCCCCTTCGTTTGTCTCGACACCGGTAACCCGGCCGTTGGCAGTCAAAATACGCTGGACGGTGATCCCTTCCCGGATTTCGACCCCCTCATCACGGGTGCGTTCAGCGAGCAGGTTCATATAGGCAACCTGGTCGAACAGTGCGTCGTCCGGGCACCAGCTGGCCGCAACGACACCGTCCGGGCGCAACCACGGCCAGTTGCGTTCCAGATCGTCCGGTGTCATCAGGTAGGAGTCCACGCCGAGGCTGCGCTGGAGTTCAACATTGCGGGCAAACGCTGCAGCCTGTTCCTCGCTTCGTGCGAGAAAGATGTATCCCGGTTCGGTCCAGCCAATCGGGCCGCCAAGAGTTTCTATTGCGTTGCGGAAATATTCCTTGCTCATCTGGCTGAACCGGATGTTGATGTCGGTGGAGAACTGTTCCCGGAATCCGCCGGTTGCCTTGCTGCTGGAGCCGGAACCTGCGGAACCACGATCGACGATCATGACCCGTTTTTCGCCACGCTGAACCAGTTCACGGGCGATGCTGCAGCCGATTGCTCCCGCTCCGATAATCAGAATGTCGGCATCTACCTGGTCGCTCATCAGGATTTTCGATCCCTTCGGTATATATCAGCGTTGAAATCGTCTATCGTGTCTGGTGCATGAATAACGCAACGATCAATTAGCAGAACCTTAGCGGATCCGGGGGTATCGTGGAAGAAAACCTGCATGCGCCAGCCACCTCTGCGCCGTCCGGGGGGCGGCCCGGCAGTTTCATGGAGGTTCTGGCAATTTTCACCCGTCTCGGCCTGACATCGTTTGGCGGACCGATTGCCCATCTGGGCTATTACCGGACGGAGTTCGTCGAACGGCGCCGCTGGATCGATGACCAGAGCTTTGCTGATATTGTGGCGTTATGTCAGTTCTTGCCGGGTCCATCCAGCAGTCAGGTTGCGATGTCCATCGGCATCCTGCGAGCCGGCACACTTGGCGCACTGGCGTCGTGGATCGGATTCACGATGCCATCGGCCATCCTGATGATCCTGTTTGCCTATGGCATTGGCAGTCTTTCCGGGGTTGAGGACGCTGCCTGGCTGGGCGGTCTGAAGATCGTCGCTGTGGCCGTTGTCGCCCAGGCCGTCTGGGGAATGGCACGAACACTTGCACCGGACAAACAACGCGCCACACTGGCCATTCTGGCAGCCATAGGCGTGCTGGCATGGTCATCTCCGTTCATGCAGGTGGGGGTCATCGTGGTCGGAGGACTGATTGCCTGGAAGTTCTTCAGTGGTGGTAAGGCGGTTGCCGGTTCAACGCTTTCGTTCGCGATCAGCCGGCGAACCGGGGCTGTTTCCTGGGCGTTGTTCTTTGGTCTGCTGATCGGTCTGCCGTTGTTGCGACCGTTGATTGCATCGGAGTCGTTTGCGATCTTCGACAGTTTCTACCGCGCCGGTTCCCTGGTGTTTGGTGGCGGACACGTCATCCTGCCGTTGCTGCAGGCTGAAACGGTGCCGCAAGGATGGTTGACCAACCAGGAGTTCATCGCCGGCTATGGTGCGGCCCAGGCAGTGCCGGGTCCACTCTCGACGTTCGCGGCCTACCTGGGCACCTTGATGGATGCTGGCCCTGGCGGGTGGGTCGGCGGCATGTTCGCGTTGATCGCAATCTATGTGCCGGCTGCGTTGCTGGTGTTCGGTGCATTGCCCTTCTGGGAGATGCTCCGGACGCGGGCGTCAATCCAGCGGGCGCTGCTGGGTATCAACGCTGCCGTGGTGGGGATTCTGGTCGCAGCACTCTATACACCAGTCTGGACCAGCGCCATTCATCGCCCCGCTGATTTTGCACTTGGGTTGGCGGCGTTTGGCCTGCTTGTCTTCTGGCGCATCCCGCCGTGGATTGTCGTGGTTGCTACTGCTTTGGCTGCTGCCGGGCTTGATCTGGTGACCTGATCCGGCAGCAGCGTTACGAGACGTCTAGATCAGGCACTCGCCTTCGAGGGCGACAACCTTGCCGCGTTTCATGACGAGGTAGCGTGCCGGGCGTTCGATGACTGCCTCGACATGGGTTTCACCATCCACCAGCACCAGGTCGGCATCATCGCCGGGATTGAGACCGTGGTGTTCGGCTCCGGTCACCCGTGCACTCTGGTTGGTGATGACGTCAATAACGGCTTCGATTTCGTCATCCCGGCGCAGGTTGTTGCGGTAGGCGATGATGAACGCACGCAACAGCATGTCCGGCATGTTGAGCGGCCCCCAACTGTCGCGGATGCCGTCATTGCCCGTGCAGAGCGACACACCGGCTTCATAGAGACGCATGAACGGCGGAATCGGACGATTGCCGCTTGGACCGTGGGTCATGATGGTGATCCGGTTTTCGAGCAGCAGGTCCACCAGTTCGCGGAAGTAGTTCTCCTCGACTCCACCGAGGCAGAGCGCGTGGGAGATAACGACCCTGCCCTGCCAGCCAAGGACACGGGTCCGCTCGGCGATGAGTTCAAGCGAGAACGCGCCGAGGTCGCCCGGTTCATGCAGGTGGATATCGACATCGACATTGTATTTTTCGGCCAACCGGAAGATCTCGTCCAGATGGCGGGCAGGGTCCCGGTCGATGGTTGAGGGGTCGAGTCCACCGACAACATCTGCCCCGTTTGCCAGCGCTTCGTCCATCAGTTCCAGAGTGCCAGGCCGGATCAGCATGCCGCTCTGGGGAAAGGCGACGATCTGGATGTCCAGTGCTTCACGAAAATCCTCGCGGGTGGCGCAGACACCTTCGAGGCCCCTGAGTTTGACCTCGGTATCAATGTCGACAAAGGTGCGGATGCGGGTGGTGCCGGTCGAAATGGCGAGTCGTGCATGGCGGGCAGACTGGAAGTGCGAGTCGAGATTGAGTTCCCGGCGGACCGCTCGCTCATTCTCGATCTTGTCGATCAGCCGGGGACCGACCTCGTTGCGATACCAGCCAAGGCCAAGCAGCGTCTTGTCCATGTGGGTGTGGGCGTCTACCAGCCCGGGGAATACCAGACGGCCATTGCCATCAATGACCAGCGCGTCTTCAGGTTCCTCCAGGTTCTGACCGGTGGCAATAATCTTGCCCCCTCCGGTCAAAATATCCATGCTTTCACCGCCCTGCGGGCGGACGTTGGTCAACAGCGTCGCCGGCATCCCTTTTTCCCTATCCCTTACCACCCGGATAACGTGACGACAGGGTACCCGATTTATGCCCGGATGTGGTGCTGATACTCGTTACATTTGAATGAGAGCCGGGAAATTGTGACCCCGAGACGGTTCACTGCCTGTCCGGGCGAGGTGGAGTGTTGATGTCTGCGCAAGCTATTGAATCCGAACATCGTCCGTATGAAGCACATGGCGTCCTACGTCCCGACGGTCCACTGATCCCGACCCCGATTGACCCTGCCTGCCAACTGGTCGTCGCAATTCCTGCCCGCAATGAGGCTGACACCATTTCCAGCACCATAGCGGCGCTCGAAACGCAGGTTGACCTCACCGGCAATCCGCTCGATCCCCGGACCTACGAAGCCATCCTGCTCGCCAACAACTGCGTTGACCGCACGGTCGATGTGGCCAGGGAAGCCTCCAACCGGCACCCTTCGTTGCGGTTGCACATTGTGGATATCACCCTGCCCGGTGCGATTGTTGTTGGACAGGCTCGACGTTTGGCGATGGATGAAGCCCACAACCGTTTGACCTCGTTAGATCGGCCCGCCGGCATCATCGCCACTACCGACAGTGACACGCTTGTCTCGCCGACCTGGGTTGCCGGCATCATCCACGAGGTCGAGCGTGGTGCTGACGCGGTCGGGGGCAGGATTGCATTGTCCCGAGACGACCTGCTGGCAATGGATCGGCACCGGCGTTATTTTCACCTGCTGGACGTGGGTTATCGCTACCTCGTCACCGAACTGGAAGCGCTGCTTGATCCTTCCGCGCATGATCCGTGGCCGCGACATTTCCAGCATTTCGGCGCAAGTGTGGCGGTGACCGCCGAGGCGTATCGACGAGCAGGCGGATTGCCCACCCTGCCGTGTCTCGAGGACGTTGCGTTCTACAACGCTCTCGAGCGGGTCGATGCACGCGTTCGGCATAGCCCGCTGGTGCGTGTCACCACCTCGGCCCGCGAAAGTGACCGCACCGGGTTCGGGTTTGGTGTGCAACTGGACTGGTGGGAAGCGATGAGCCGGGAAGGCCATGCAATGCTGGTCGACTCCCCTGCCTGTGTCGAGGAGCGGATTCGCCTCAACCGCTTGCTCCGCGAAACCTGGATGATGCGCACGGTCGATGATGACTCGATTGCGCTACTGGCAGTCCGGCTTGGCGTAGATCGAACCTGGTTGCGAAGGGCTATCCTGCACGCACCGGCGTTCGGTGTGTTGCGGCAGCAGGCTGAAAAGCAGCAGGCGGCATCCGGTGATTGGCAGCGCCGTTGGCCCCGGATAGATGTCCGCCGTGCGATTGCCGGATTGCGGGTGCGACTCGCAGAACTTCAGGCCAGTTCCAGGACATCAACCCGGTAACTCGGCTCTCTCCTGTGAGCAACGTGTATCAGACGTTCGGGGATCGCAAGAAACTGCTCGTGAACCTCGTCGCCGGTAAGCGGTGCATCGTCAATCGGACCGGTCCAGTGGACGAGGATAATCTGCCCACCAGTCTGTAAACCGGCGACCATACGCTCCCGCGCGTGCTCCAGGTCGGCCATTGACCAGTAATACCCTACTTCCGAAAGCACCATCAGATCGAACCGTTCATCCGGAAACCGGGCGGGAATGGAGATATTGCTGAACCGGACATGCGGTAGGACAACGTTATGTTGACGAGCGCGTTGCAGCGCAAGGTCAGAAACATCCACGGCCAGCAGCGAATCACACCGGGCAGCAAGCATCCGGGTGAAGATGCCGATCGAGCATCCGATTTCGAGGGCTGATTGATAGCGGTCTCGTGGAAGGATATCCAGCGTCGCCTGATACTTCTGCTGCTCATACTGGCTGCCGCGGAAATTCCAGGGATCCTCGCTGGCCTGGTATTTCTCCTCAAACATGCTGGCAGGTACGGACTTGCTGCGGTCAATCATCGAGCGGCTCCAGGAAGAGTTCCCACGGGCGACGAAAGTGTTCCAGAACGTTAGGCAGGAGCCGGAATCCGGTGGGATCGTCATCTATCAGTGTGGTGGTTTGTGAGCGGTGAGCCATGATGGCCGACCACTTCTGGTCGACAACGTCGCTGACATCCAGGCGCCAGCCAGACATCTCATCAGCCCCCGGGCAGTCATCCGGGTCTGTCGCCTCCCACGCCCAGACCGGATACTCGATCAACCTGATGGAGCTATCCATGTGCTCCAGCGCAGCGACGACGATCTGCCAGGTGCTGCGATGATCGCCGTGCGGATCCCTGCGCCACGGGACGAATACGGTCTGAGGACGAAATCTTCCGATAGCTACCCTCGTCTGCTCGACGGCGTCTTCAAAACCACCGTCACCGGCAGCCGGCACCCGGGTGTCCTGCAAGCCCAGGAACTCGACGGTGTCCGCCGTCACTCCGAGCAGGTGAAGTGCCTCCAGCGCTTCCGCTTCACGCAGCGCCTTCAAGGCCGGCGCAGGGTATTGGCGGGATCGGGGATGCGACCCGGTCCCGTCGCTGGTGAAGAGCACAAAGACGTCATGTTCAGCCTTCCGGAGGAGCGCGATCAATCCGCCACAGCCCAAAGACTCGTCGTCCTGATGTGGAGCGACGATCATGACCGGGCCAAGTTGCGGCAGGAATCCGGCATCAACCAGCGGTAGCTGTTCCGGGTTGTCGAGCAGACTACTGTTCATGCCATACCCGGTAGGCTGGGTCGGTCCGTTCCAGCACTAGTTTGCCGGCGCCTGCGCGGGCGGCATCGGGAGCGGGCTGTCGCAGGTAGAGCATCAGGTCGCGCATGATTCGCTCGATCGGGTGAGGTGCGAGCATCCCGCGAGCCCCGACCGACTGGGCTGTCAGTTCCATCATATCGGTGCAGATCTTCTCGATCGCCAGCCTGGTCATGTTGGCGTAATTTATTGCTCGCTCGATATCGGCGTCGGGGTTCCATTCCGGCCAGATTGCGACGGCCTCAGCCGCGCCTTTCACCCAGAGGTTACCGGATTCCACCAGGATTGCTGCGTTGCCGGCGCGGGCCTGTTGCAGGGGATCGCCAGTCCGGCCAAGTGAACGAAGGAATGCGCGGGTTTCGTCGAGCAATGCTTCGGCGCCACCAAGATGAACTGCCGCAAACCTGATTGCCCCGCCGGAAAACCAGGGCTGCAAGTGGTAGGCATCCGGTAGGCCGATCAATCGTTCGGCCGGAAGCTCCACCCCGGTGAAATCCACCTTGAAACTGGTGGACCCGTGCATACCAGGCGGTTGCCACCAGGAGGGATCGATCGCGAGATTGGTCTGTTCGACCGGAACCACGCACATCTGCCAGCCGCCATCCGGAAGACGCCCGGTCACGATTGGACGCTGAACGTTTCCGGCGCCGGACGCGAAGGTTTTGGAGCCGCGCATGCGCACCCCGCCACCAGGAAGCGGATCGAGATGAACGCCATCGCCGGCCTCGGTATTCCAGACGGCGAAGAGGTGCTGGTCCTCTTCGACCTCGCGCCGGGTGGTCTGGACCTGTTCCGGTGTGCCGAACGTCTGGATCAACTGGATGGCGTTGACGTGCCCTTCATAGACACGCCCGACCGAAAGGTCTCCCCGTCCAATGTGTTTCAAAATCTCCAGCACGTTGATCCATGCATCTGGTGATGTGGTGGCAAACGGTATACCCAAAAGACCGGTTTCGCGGATGATCTGGAAGGATGCTTCCGGGAATGACCGTTCGCGGTCATAGCGGGCGGCCAGTGACTGAAGGGTGGATACAATGCCAGCCGCCCGTTCGCGGTGGTGGTCGAGACTCTCGCTCTCGATGGATGTCGTCATCGCCATGTGTCGCTCCTGCATATCAAGTGTCTAGTTTTCAATGGCCACCGGCTCCGGTTGCGGAGGTGAGGGTGGTGGTGGCCAGGATTCGCCCTCATAGTCCGGTTTGAGCAGGACCCGGCCCTGTTCTTCCTTCACGATGAATGTGCGTAGTGGTGTGGTCGCCGGTCCCTGAAGTGCGCGCCCATCGCGCAGGCAGAAGCGGGATTGGTGCCATGGGCATTCGACAACGTCGCCCTCAAATGTGCCGTCGGCGAGCGGGCCACCGGCATGTGGACACCAGGCGTCGACCGCGAAAATGTCCTCGCCACGCCGCACTACGATCGCCGGGACCCGGCCTACCTCGACCAACACAGGTTTTCCCTCAGGCAGGTCGCTGCTGGCCATGACGTCGGTGTAGCCGGACGGCGGCTTCGGATAGAGATTGTGAGGCGTATTGATACCCAAGGTATAGACGAGTTCTCCACCGAGCGCTCCGCCGGTGGTTGCCAGCCCGAAACCGAGAGTTGAAAGCACAAGTGCTGGCGTTCGCGCATCCGGATTACACTTACGGAGGGCGAGCGATGTGCCGTAACAAGCAAGCGCCGCCACATTCAGCAGCGCATGGGCAGTGCCGGCACGCCGCCGGTGGTCGTACAGGTCCACCCAGTCGGCGAGGCCGGTTTTGGCTGCCGGGAGGGAGCCGGCAATGCCGATTGCAATCGCTGCATCAGCCGATAGTTGGTAGGGGCGTTTGTGTTCACCCGTCGCGCGGCAACCCAGCACGTCGAAGACCATGGAGGTTGTCCAGGCACCGAGCGGGATGGAAACGAATGCCGGATGGAGCCGGTGATTAAAGACCGTGCCGTTCAGCACGTTCTTTACTGTCCGGCCCGCAGGGGTGCTGTGGAAGATCTTTTTTGCGACTGACTGGGCCGGTTCTGCAATACGATCGACCCAACTGAAACGGGAATTGTCTTCAAGAATGGAACTAAGTGTAGACGCCTGACGACGATGCATGGGAGTACCTCCTGTTTCCATAGTATCAGCAGTCAGGAGGCCAGCCCTGAACCGGTGCTGACTTGACATTTGCTGGTCGGGAGCCGGATCATATAGGCATTGTCGGGTGTCGACGCGATGAAAAGATGAGTGACAACAAATGGCTGTAAAGAAAGTCGTAATTATCGGAGCTGGCGTCATTGGGTTGACGACGGCGTATGAGTTGCGACGCAGGGGTATCGATGTCGTTCTGGTTGATCGCGCGAAAGCCGGCAAGCAGGCCTCGCACGGCAACGCAGGATGGATTACCCCTTCGCTTTCTGATCCGGTGCCGGCACCGGGCCTGACAACCCAATCGATTCGTATGTTGCTCCAGCCGGATAGCCCGTTCCACATCCGGCCGAGTTCAATCCCCTCGATGATTCCGTGGTTGCTCAAGTTCCGGGCGCACTGTAACGAACGCGACTTCCACAAGGGCATGAAGGCAACTGTTGCCTTGAACAAATTCACCATGCCCCTGTATGACCGGCTCTACGAGAACAACGTCGATTTCGAAATGCACTCCACCGGCCTGTTCCGGGTCAGCCTGACCGAGGAAGAAGCCGATGAGTTCATGGCCGATTCAAAGGTTCTCGAATCCTACGGCTACCTGCCGGCGGTCCGGGTTACCGGTGATGAAGCCCGCTCCATGGAGCCGGAGCTTTCGGACAAGGTTGTGGGTGGTGTGCTCTTCCCGGAAGAGCGCCATGTCCGGCCGGATACCTTGATCAATGGTCTGATCAAGTGGCTGAACAATGCCGGCGTCGAGATTCTCAACAATGAGTCATTTGTTGCGCCGATCCAGCGGAACGGCAACTTTGTCGGAATTCGCACCCAGGCCCGGGATATTGAGGCCGATACCATCGTTGTGGCTGCTGGCGCATGGGGTGGTGAGGTTGCCAGGCAGTTCGGTGTCAAGATCCCGATGCGTGGTGGCATTGGCTACAGCATCACGATGGAAAACCCGGAACTCAAGATCAACCGGTCGATGTACCTCGGTCATGCCCGTGTAGCCGTAACGCCGTTCGAGAATGCGTTGCGCTTCGCCGGCACGATGGAACTGGCATCGCTGAACGCCAAGCCGAACCCGCGCCGGATCATGGCTATCCGCCGGTCGGTTATCCCTTACTTCACCAACTGGAAAGTTGAGACCAAGGGTGAGGAATGGATGGGCATTCGACCGATGACCACCGACGGTCTGCCGGTTATTGGCAAGTCACCGAAGAGCGACAATGTCTTTATCGCCACCGGTCATGCCATGCTCGGTGTCACGCTGGCCACTGTCACCGGTGCAGCGGTCGCCGATCTCATCACCGAAGGCAAGACGGAGATTGCGGTCGAGCCGTTCTCGCCCGCCCGGTTCCGTCAGTAGGATCTTCAGGAGCCTGCCGGATGGGCAGGCTCCTTTGCATACGCACCCCGGGAGGACCCGGATACACGGTTAGAAGCGAGGCTGACTATGCTCATGCGCGGACCATTTGTGAACGAAGTCCCTATGGACTTCAGCGTCGAGGAAAATCGGGAAGCCATGCTTGCGGCGTTGAAAGACGTCGAATCCCGACTCGGCCGTGACTATCCGTTCGTTATCAATGGCGAGCGTATTGAAACCGGTGAGTGGATTACCTCGACCAACCCGGGTAACCGCGACCAGGTGGTCGGCCGGGTTGCCAAGGGCACTGCCCAGCACGTCAAGGATGCTATCGGTGCCGCAACCGAGGCCTACAAGAGCTGGCGTCTGATGTCGCCGGAAGCTCGTGCCGGCGTTGCATTCAAGCTGGCCGGGTTGATGCGCAAGCACCGACTGGAACTCTCGGCCATCATGGTATACGAACTCGACAAGGCGTGGGACGAAGCCGAAGGCGAAGTCTGCGAAGCCATCGACATGATGGAGTGGAACGGCCGTGAGGCAATTCGCCTCGGCCAGCATCGCTCGTTTGCTCACCTGCCAAACGAGGCGAACAGCTTCCACTACCTGCCAATCGGCGTTGGTGTGATCATTCCACCCTGGAACTTCCCGTGCGCCATCATGAACAACATGACGATGGCACCGGTCATTGCCGGCAACTGTGTTGTCGTCAAGCCGGCCACCAATACCCCGGTCATTGGCTACCGGATGTTCGAGTTGATGGAAGAAGCCGGCGTGCCGGCAGGCGTTGTCAACTTCATCCCCGGTTCCGGTGAGGAAATCGGCGACACGATGGTCGATGACCCACGGGTGGCGTTCGTTGCCTTCACCGGGTCCAAGGATGTCGGTGTGCGCATCTTCGAACGTGCTGCCAAGGTGCATCCTGGCCAGAAGTGGCTCAAGCGGGTTACGGCTGAAATGGGCGGCAAGGACGCAATCATCGTCGATAGCAATGCCGACCTGGATGCCGCAGCCCGTGGCATCGTCCAGGCAGCATTCGGTTTCCAGGGCCAGAAGTGCTCCGCCTGCTCCCGGGCGCTGATCGTGGCTGATGTCTACGATGAGATGGTCGAGAGGATTGTTGCCCGGACGAAGGAAGTTGTGACCGTTGGTCCGGCAACCGAGGGCAAGCACATTGTCAGCGCCGTCGTTGACGAGAAGCAGTACAACTCGATCCGCAACTACATCGAGGTTGGCAAGCAGGAAGCCCGCCTTGCCTATCAGGGCGAAGAGTACGAGGCAAACGGCAACTACATCCCGCCGACCATCTTTGCCGATGTCCCGGCCGATGCCCGGATCGCCTGCGAGGAGATCTTCGGCCCGGTGCTTTCCCTGGTGAAGGTGGCTGATTTCGAGGAAGCCCTCGAAGTTGCCAACAGCTCGGAATACGGACTCACCGGTTCGGTGTACTCCCGTGACCGTGCCAAGCTGGAGAAGGCCCGCTACACCTTTGATGTCGGTAACCTCTACTTCAACCGGCCCTGCACCGGTGCCTACATGGGCGTGCACCCGTTTGGTGGCATGAAGCTCAGTGGCACCAATACCAAGAGCGGTGGACCGGACTACCTGCAGAACTTCATGGTTGCCAAGTCAGTCGGTGAGATTGTCTAGCACTGGCTCCATACTGAACCCTGTGTTCAGGAAAGCGATCCTGCTGGCGACCCACAACCGTGTGGTCGCCAGCGGCGTTCGCCGCTGGGGAATGCGCCTCGGCGCTGCCCGCTTCGTTGCCGGCGAGACATTCGACGAGTGCGCCGCTGTCCTGAAAGCGCTGAACGACAAGGGGCTGGCAACCAACACCACCCTGCTCGGTGAAGGTGTTTCCGACGAATCCATGGCCATCGAGGTCACGGAGGCGTACATCCGGATTCTTGACGGTATCCATCAACGACAACTCACGACCAATGTCGCACTCAAACTCACCCACCTCGGTCTCGACCTGGGTGAGAATGTGGCCTATCGTTATGTTGAGCGCATCGTTGGCCATGCCCGTTCTCTCGGAAATTTCATCCGGATCGACATGGAAGAATCGGCCCGGGTCGATGCAACCCTGCGCATCTACCGCCGCTTGCGAGAAGCCGGATACGACAACGTCGGCACAGTGTTGCAGTCTGCTCTCCTGCGCTCCGAGATGGACCTTCGCAATCTGTTTGAGTACCAGCCAAACCTCCGTCTGGTAAAGGGTGCCTACCTCGAACCGGAAGGTATCGCCCGGCAGCGGAAAGTGGATGTAGACGCCGCCTACCTCCGGATGGCGAAGGATTCTCTGCTGAACGGTGGGTATACAGCCATTGCAACCCACGATGAAGCGATTATCAACGAACTGATCGCCTTCACGGAACAGCACAACATCGGCCGGGACCGGTTTGAGTTCCAGATGCTCTATGGCATCGCCACCCAGTTACAACTCGACCTCGTCGCGCGCGGATTCAAGGTTCTGGTTGCGACCCCCTTCGGTCCGGAGTGGTACTTCTACCTCATGCGCCGCTTGGCTGAACGCCCGGCCAACCTCGCCTTCGTCGTGCAGGGCATCTTCCGCTAATCGCTTTTCAGACAATGGATCCTGAGCTCTCCTTCCTGCAGTCTCACGGACTCACAGGCATAGGCACCGGTCATGTCTCGTGGCATGATGTCGCGAGCGGGTCGCAATGGTATTGAGGAGATGCCCACAATGGCGCTGTTTGGTTCGGCCGCTGGCGATACGCGGCCGGTGATTGTCCGGAGTGCCGGTATCAGGATGTGGGATACCGACGGCCGCGAATATATCGATGGTTCGTCCGGAGCAATCTCGGTAACCAGTGTTGGCCATGGCCGGCAGGAAGTGCTGGACGCGATGGCTGCCCAGGCAAGCCGGGTCGCCTATGTCCAGGGGGCGATGCTCGCCCACGAAGCCGCCGAGGCATTGGCCCGCGAACTTGTGCGCTACACACCGGGTAATCTCAACTCGGTGCTGTTTGTCTCCGGTGGGTCCGAGGCAAACGAATCAGCCATCAAGCTCGCCCGGCAGTACCACCTGATCCGGGGAAACCCTGGCAAGTTCATTGTCCTGTCGCGCCGACGTAGCTACCACGGAAACACCCTCGGTGCATTGACCCTGAGCGGTTACGACGCCCGCCGGGAGCCGTATCTGCCGATGCTGCCGCGGGAACCACAGGTGGTGCCTTCCAATTGCTACCGGTGCCCGTTTGGGCTCACCTGGCCCGATTGTGAACTCGCCTGTGCTTCAGACCTGGAGCGCGCTGTCCTTGAAGCCGGTCCCGAGCGTGTTGCGGCGTTCATCGCCGAACCGGTTGTGGCTGCTGCCGGCCCGGGAGTGACACCGCCACCCGGGTATTTCGAGCGTATCCGGGAGATATGCGACCGCTACGATATTCTCTTCATCGCCGATGAGGTGGTGACCGGTCTGGGACGTACCGGTGAAAACTTTGCCATCGATCACTGGGGCGTGGTGCCGGACATTATCACCACGGCCAAGGGCCTTTCCGGCGGATATGTGCCGCTTGGAGCGATGATCGTCGGCGACCATATCTCCCGGGCGTTTGCCGCGGCCGGTGAACGGTTTCAGCATGGCTACACCTATATGCAGCATCCGGTGGCCTGTGCTGCCGGGCTGGCCGTGCTGAAGATCATCGAGCGTGAGCAGTTGATTCAGAATGCTGCCGATCAGGGGGAATATCTCTTCGCCCGGTTGGGCGATCTGGCGGCGCAGTTCCCGCAGATCGGGGATGTGCGCGGCATGGGGCTGCTGGCCGGCATCGAGTTTGTAGTTGATCGTCAGACCCGGCAGCCGTTTGACCCGGCAGAGGGAATCACTGCGAGACTGATGGAAGCGACCCGGCGTAACGGGTTGCTGGTCTACGCTGGTCAGAGTGGTGACGGCGTCGTAAGCGACCAGATCATTATCAGTCCGCCGTTGATTGTCACCCGGGCCGACATCGACGAAAGCATTCACCGGTTCCGGTTGGCATTGCTGGAAGTCTGGCAGGAGCAGCGTGAATCCTGATCTTGCACTTGCACTGGATATCGTCGGAACAATCGTGTTCGCCCTCAGTGGCGCGTTGATCGCCGTCCGCAAGGAACTGGACATTGTCGGCATCGTCGTGCTGTCGGTGGCTGCCGGGCTTGGTGGCGGAATGGTCCGGGACATCACCCTGGGCACAACCCCGCCGGCGGCGATGGAGGGCTGGCTCTATTTGATGTTGGCCGTCTCTGCAGGAGTGGTAGGCGGCTATTTTCATCCACTGATGACCAGATTGAACGTCGGTATCCGGGTGCTGGATGCGCTGGGGTTGGGCGTGTTCGCCGTTGCCGGGTCGCTGAAGTCGCTCGATGCCGGATTGAATCCGGTGCCGGCAGTGTTGCTGGGTGTGGTGACCGGTGTCGGTGGTGGTGTTATCCGTGATGTGCTGGCCGGGGATATTCCCCTGGTGCTCCGACGCGATATTTACGCGTTGGCCGCGCTCTTCGGGGCGGTTGCCTGCGTGGTGTCCATCGAGGCGGGGTTATCGGAGGGGGTAGCCACCGTTGCGGGGATCGGTGGTACCCTCCTCCTGCGTTTGCTTGCGATCAGGTTTGACTGGCATGCGCCACGCGTGCCGCCTAGAGCGTGAACACCGTTTCCGGTTCGTAACGCAGTTCGTCCGGCATACCGATCATCGAGGCCGGCACCACGAAGAGTGGCACCTTGCTCTGGGTTGCCAGTGCGGTTGCGACACTTCCCTGGAAGACCCGGCTCAGTCCACCACGCCCGTGAGTGGTAGTGATGATCATGCCGGCACCGGCCCGTTCGGTCTCGTTAATGATCTCGTCGGCCGGCCGGCCGTGGGTCACCTTCCAGGTGGCATTCACGCCCTCGTTGGTCAGGCGTTTGGCGGCTTCCTCCAGGTAACTGGTTGCCTCAGCGGTGAACTCCAGCGTCAGGCGGTCAATGGTTTCCGGATCAATCGATACACCATCGTACGGTGTCGTTGGATAGGCAAGCGGCCAGAGTGATTCAACCGACCGGACGAGGTGGATGGTTGCTCCACTTTCACGTGCCAGCTGGACTGCCCAGGGCAAGGCCCGCTCGGCAAATGCCGACCCGTCGAGTGCGACAGTTATCGTGTTGATCGTTGGTGGCGACGGGATGTCGGTCGTTGGTCGTACCAGCAGCACCGGACTCGACGCGCCGCGCATTACCTTGTCGGCGACACTACCCAGCAGGGTGCGGACAACACCGCTCCGGCCGTGGGTGGCCATCACCAGGATGCTGTTGGGATCACGCTCTCCAATCTGCAGCAGGCGCTGGACCGGGTCGCCGGTAATTACATTCACCGATACCGGCGAGGTGATCTGGTGTCGGTCGATAACCGATTCGAGTTCCTTGCGCACCAGGTCCGGCGAAGGATACATACGGACTTCGGGTCCGTCCTCGGTGATCGGCTTCTCTATGACGTGGACGAGTTCAAGGGTGACGCCAAGCGCTTTCGCCAGGAACACGCCCATAGGGACGGCCTGTTCCGAGAGTGCTGACCGGTCGAGCGGAACGATCACTCTTGTCATCGTATCCTCCTCTGCAATGTGCAACGTTTCGGGGGAATGTCTCCTGACCCCGTGTTCTAACCTTACGGCGAACCGCGTTACAGATGCGCCTTTGCAATTGCAGGAGGCGTTACAAGGTTGTGTCATTTCCGGTTATCGGACGTATCTCCGGAAAAAGAAAGCCGGCCCACACACGTGGGCCGGCTCCGGACTTGCTTGCTTGATTGATTGATGGTGGATCATCCGCCAACGGCGCGAAGGCGGGCGGTTTCGGCAACACGCTCGACCGCAATGTGGAATGCTGCACGGCGCAGGCTGAGTCCAAGTTCGTCTGCCCGTTCGACAACCGTGTTGAAGGCGCGGGTCATCATGGTGTCCAGTTCTTCGCGGACATGCTCGAGCGTCCAGGTTGTGCCCTGCAGACCCTGGAGCCACTCGAAGTAAGAGACAACCACACCGCCGGCGTTGGCCAGAATGTCGGGAACAACGACGATGCCTCGGTCGGTCAGGATTTCGTCTGCTGCCAGCGTTGTTGGGCCGTTGGCACCCTCAACGATGATCCGGGCCTGAATCTGGTGTGCGTTTGCTTCGGTAATCTGCCCTTCAAGAGCGGCGGGGACGAGGACATCGCAGGGCAGGGTGAGGAGTTCGTCGTGACCGATAATCTCGGCTTCCTCGCCTGGATAGCCGGCCATCAGGCGTCCTTCAGTGCGGGCGACGTGGCTGTTGAGGCGCTCGATGTCGAGTCCATTTTCGGCATACAGCGAAACGCTGACATCACCAATGGCGATAATCTTTGCGCCCGCAGCGTACAGCGACTGGACGGTATCAAAACCGACCTTGCCGTAACCCTGGACGACAACCGTCGCGCCCTCTACCGGGATGTTCTTGCGCTCCAGCATCAGTTTGGCGATATGGGCCACCCCACGGCCGGTCGCTTCGCCACGGCCGGCGCTGCCTCCGAGGGTGACCGGTTTGCCGGTCACAACAGCCGGGTCGAAGACACCTGTCCTGCGCTCGATCTCGTCCATGAATACGGCCATGGTCCTGTCATCGGTGTTGACATCCGGCGCCGGGATATCGACCCGTGAACCAACCACCGAGGCAATGGCGCCGGCATAGGCGCGGGTGAGCCGGGTCAGTTCTCCAGCAGACATCCGGCGTGGTTCGCAGGTGACGCCACCCTTGGCACCACCGTACGGAATATTCACCAGTGCGCATTTCCAGGTCATCAGGCTGGCCAGTGCCCGGACCTCGTCGAGGTCGACGTTCGGGTGATACCGGAAGCCGCCCTTGGCTGGCCCGCGCAGGCGGGAGTGCTGGACACGATAGCCACGGAAGATTTCGATTTCACCATCATCCATGAGGACCGGCAACGATACGGCGACCTCGCGCTCCGGCGAATCCAGCAACTGCTGGAGTCCCCGGTTGACACCAATCCGCTCGCAGGCTTCACGCACCAGTGTCTGGGCATCCTGCAACAGGTTTGATCCGGATGAATGGGAGGGTGCGGGTGAAGCTGCGGTGTTGTCGACTGCACTAACCATGCTTGTTTCTCCCTGATTCGTTGAAAAGTTCGGGTAGATCTCTACCCTGATTTTATGGTGATCCTAATGGTGATCCCCGAACCATGAGAGACACGTGGGAAAACGTGGCAAAAGCATGAGAATTGCATGAGAGAATTCGAGAGCAGAAAAAAATCGCGCTGGCTGATCGCAGGCAGCAAAGCGTTATCTTACTCGGTTGCGAGCCGATAGCCAACCCCGGGTGTGGTTAGCAAATAGCGGGGATTCGCCGGTTCAGGCTCGATTTTTCGTCGTAAGTAACGAATATAGGTCCGAAGATAGTCGATTTCGTCACGATAGTCCGATCCCCAGACCTCAACCAGCAACGCAGTGTGCGTCATCACCTGGTTCGGGTGCCTGGCGAGCGTCACCAGCAGGCGGAACTCCGTTGGCGTGAGATGGACCAGATCCCCATTGCTTGTTACCTGCTGGGTGGCCATGTCAATGACAAGGTCACCAAGTTCGATGCGGGCCGGTGTCTCGGCGGTTACGACCGATCGCCGCAGTACCGCCCGGACTCTTGCCAGCAATTCCCTGGCGCCGAACGGCTTGACGATGTAGTCATCTGCACCGGCATCGAAGCCCTGGAGTTTGTCTTCCTCGCCGGCGCTGGCGGTGAGCATGATGATCGGCACCATCGAGAATCCGCGCACCCGACGGCACACTTCGAATCCATCGATCGAGCCTGGCAGCAGCAGATCCAGCAGGATCAAGTCCGGCCGTTCCAGTGCGGTCATTTCGATTGCTCGCTGGCCATCCGGAACAGTTGCAACGCGATAGCCGGCAGACTCGAGAATTGCCCGGATCAGGCGGACCAGACGTGGCTCGTCCTCAACCACCAGAATGGATGCTCCGTTTGCTGCCGTACGCTTGCTCATGGTTGACTCCTGCGCCTCACAATTTCCCGGAGTATGGCAGCGTGAAGGTCAGGGTTGTTCCCTTGCCTGGTTCGCTGCTCGCCCAGATCCGGCCACCGTGGGCACGGACGATGGATGCACTGATCGGTAGGCCCAGCCCGGTGCCGGCAATTCGCTTGCGGTTGGAGGATGCCCGGAAGAAGCGTTCGAAGAGTTTCTTCACGTCTTCGGGTTCGAGTCCTTCGCCCTCATCGCGGACGCAAACGATCACCTCGCCGCCCTGGACCCGGCCGGTGACCGTAATTGTGCTTCCTTCGGGAGAGTATTTGACGGCATTGTCAACCAGATTGGTCAGAACCTGATCGACCCGCTCTGAGTCGGCCTCGATCACCGGGAACTCTGCCGGGAAACTGATCGTATAGCGGTGCCGTGGGGCCCGGATCATCGAACGTTCCACCACCCGGCGTACGACAAGCGGGAGCAGGATTGGCTCCCGTTCGATCCGCACCGAGTTTGCATCAAACGAGGCGGATTCAAGAATCGCCCCGATCAATCGTGCAAGCCGGTCGCTCTCCTGGTCGATGATTTCCAGAAATTCCCGGGTGGTTTCGTCATCCCATTCGGCTTCCTCGAGCAGCAATGCGGTGGCGTAGCCCTTGATCGATGCCAACGGGGTACGCATCTCATGGGAAAGCATCGAGATGGCATCAAGTTTCAGGTGCTGTGCTTCCTCGACCAGACGGTCGTGTTCGGCGGCGGTGGCCAGACGCGATTCCAGCGCCGGTCTCAATACGCCCACCACCGATTGAATGTCGCTGTCGTTCGGGACAAGCGGGCGGGTGATTGAGGTGCCGATCAGCATCCCGACGACCTTGTCACCGTTCGTGATCGGAATGCAGCAGTGGTTGCCAACCTGGAGTGATTGCCGGGCAGACTGAGCCCCGGCCGGAAACACTTGCCAGGTGGCTTCAGACCCGAGCATCTCCCCGATCAGGGGAGGAGCGGCAACGACGATATCTTCCACCGTCGTTGCCGCGAGCAGGGCAAGAGCCAGTTTGACACGAGGGTCGTCGGTCACGCACCAACGACCGAGATGTCGATCGGCGGCCGCAGGGTGGCGCAGGCAGCAAGTGCCGCGTGGACATCGTTGTTGAGGAACCGTTCGATGAGTTCCTCATCGGTCAGAATGTTGCGCTCGACTTCCGGCAGCGCCTCATGGGTTAGTGCGTAGTCAAAGCGCGGCCCCCACTTGCGTGCGCCAAGTCGCGCAGTGGTCGAGCAGTTATCGACCATGTAGGCCACACCACGGGCATGCATGTAGGGATTGAGCGAATCGACTGCCTCGATGATCGACTCATTGGCGATTTCCGACCACGGATGGCCGCGCTCCCGGAAGAGATCGACCTGGGCCATCATCGTGGCGATGTAGGCGCCAGCCGTGAACGGGTTGATCGGGATCTCGAGCTGGTCGCGGGATTCGCGGACCTTTGCTCCCACCTGCCACATTGCGCTGCCCTCAACGGTGCCCATCGGCTGCTTTGGCAGGCGATCGCACGCCAGGATAACGCTGCGGATTTCGTTGTTGGTCGTTACTTCGTCATAGATCTCGGAAATCAGGGCGTAGGCCGGGCCGTAGGTTGCCGAGTAGGTGTGGCGGAAGTCTGCCTTGCCTTGCTCGTCCAGTTGCTCGTAGACGGCCAGAATGCCATCCCGGGAGATCGTGCGGCTGATCGGGCCGGTGATGGATTCAACCGAGTTGACGAAGGCTGTTTCCGGATCCATACCGCGTTGGATGAACCAGCGATAGAGCGATTCGACAATGCCGTGGACTGCACCGAGCAGGATCGCCCGCTCACCGACGATGTCCGAGGTGTATTCGCCTTCAAGCGTTGTCTGGAAGATGGCAGGTGAACCCAGTCCAACCGCCCAGCCGAGTGCATAGTCGGTGGCCTTGCCGTTCACATCCTGGTGGACGGCGAAACTGGCGTTGATACCGGAGCCTTGCTCGTAGAGCCGGCGAACCGAAGGTCCCATCCCCTTCGGGCAGACGGCGACGACGTTGATGTTGTCCGGGAACTTGTCGCCGACACTGTTGAGATGACCCAGCAGGAAGCCGTGGGAGAGTCCGAGCGTTGCGCCGGGCTTCAGCGCATCGAAGATGTCCTGATACTGGCCCGCCAGTGCGGCGTCGGCGATTAGCAGCAGCACCATATCCGAGTTACGGATGACATCGAACATCTCGCCGAGCGTGCCATCGGCCCTGGTGAATCCTGCCGCCTCGGCAGACGGGATTGAGCGCGAGTTCTCGCGCAACCCGACAGCGACCTTGATGTCGGTGCCGGCCAGGGATTCCCGCAGGTTCTGTGCCTGGGCCGGCCCCTGGGATGACCAGCCGATCACACCAATCTGCTTGATGCCGTCAAATGCCTCGGAAAGTTTCGGAAAGAGATGGGAGCCGCCACGAAGAATCAGTTCCTCTTCGCCCGGCAGGCCGATTGGTTCAAGTTCAAAGACCTTGCTGGAAATCTGTGTTGTCACTGTTTGTCCCTTCCATCCTGTTCTGTCGCTACTCTAGCCAGTTGCTGGTGCGTGGTCAATCGGTGGCGGGCCGGCATACCGGGCGCGTGGCCGAATTATCTCGTTGCGTTGGTATTCCTCGATCGCATGGGCAATCCAGCCGATGGTCCGGCCGATCGTCATCATTGTTAGCGCTGAGCCGGCCGGAGCCTGCATTGACCTGGCCAGCGCAACCAGACCGAACTCCAAATTGGGCTCCAACCCGGTCAGATTCCAGACAGCACCCGCAAGGGCGGTTTCCTGTTCGGTTGGTTTGCAGAGGGTCAGCAATGTTCTGGCGCGTGGGTCTCCTTCCGGGTAGAGGCGATGACCAAATCCTGGAACTGGTTCACCGCGTCGTAACCGTCCCGCCACCACCCGTTCCGGGTCCCCGGTGCGATCAGCTTCTTCGAACAACGCCTCTACTGCCAGGCTTGCCCCTCCGTGCCTGGAACCGGCCAGAGCCGACATGCCCCCGGCGATGGCCGCGTGAACCGGCGCAAGGGTCGAGGCGATACAGCGCACGGTGAACGAGGATGCATTCAATTCGTGGTCGCTGCACAGGATCAGTGCTGCATTGATCAGAAACCCGGCGCCCGGAGATTCTTCTGCCCAGGCGTGTTGCAGGGCACCGGCAATGTTGCCCGAGCGCTGCCCGGAGACCAGGTAGACCAGGTGTCTGAGGATGAGGGCACCCTTGTGAATGACTGATGACGGTCGGAAGTCGTAACCAGCCTTGTCATTTGCCCCCAGCCAGTTAACCAGTATCTGGAATGCGGGAAGGGGATCCGGTTGATTGCAGGGCAGCATGGTGGAGAGTGATTGATGGATCGCCAAGCCTTCATCGGTAAGGTCTGGCAGATTGACCGGGGTATCAAGAACGCCTTTCCATAGTAGACCTGCCACGTCCTCGGCTGTGCGAGACGTTGCCAGGTTTGCTGCATCGTAGCCTCGGTAAAACAGGTGGTTGTCCTCGATTAGGGTAATGGCGGAGTCGAAGACTGGCAGTCCCCACGCCAGCGGTGGTTCGGCAACCTGTTCAGGGTTTTTCCGGGCCACCTGCCGCCGCTGCAGTCGGCGGACATCTTCTGCCAGGTAGCGTTTGGCGCGGGAGCCGTCCGGTGCCGGTTCCGACCTGACCAATCCGCGACTGACATAGGCGTAAAGCGTTTCGATGCGAATTCCGAGCGCATCTGCGGCTTCATCTGCTGTCAGGTAGCGATCCATGTGGCCTCTTGCTTTCTTTCCGGAGCCGTCTGTAGATTGATTCAGAAATCAAGATTGACAACGTTGATTGCTGAATCTTACCGTTGATTCATGAAGTTTGCATTCTGAATTGAAAGAGGACCGACGATGGCTGCACCGCAAATACATGCAGGACTGGATGGAATCGTGGCTGCGTCCACCCGGCTCAGCAATGTCGATGGGTTGGCCGGTGAACTGATTATTGCCGGCTTTCCTGCCGAAGAGATCGCGCCACAGGCAAGTTTCGAGGAGATAGTGTTCCTGTTGTGGAATGACCGGTTGCCTAATGCGGATGAACTGGACTCCTTCTCCGAAGCGTTGACCCGACAGCGTTCACTCGCACCGGCGACGCTTGATCTCCTTCGGAAAGCCGCAGATCACAATGTCGATCCGATGGAGGCGCTGCTGATGGGCACAGCCACCCTGTCCCTTTCGAGTGCGGAGTCAGATGCTCGCTACGCCCTCGTGGCCCAAATGCCCACCATGGTTGCGGCGTACAACCGGATGCGAAACGGGTTAGCCCCGGTTCCTCCCACAGACGAATTGGGGCACGCTGCCAACTTCCTCTATATGTTGCGCAATGAGGTGCCGGACGAAGAGAGCACGCGTGCACTCGACACCTACCTGAATACGGTGGTGGATCATGGATTGAACGCCTCCACCTTCGCGGCTCGGGTCATCATCGCGACCGGATCAGACCTGGTGTCTGCTGTTACGGGAGCCATTGGAGCGCTGAAGGGCCCGTTGCATGGTGGTGCGCCAGGGCCGGCGCTGGATATGGTGTTCGAGATCGGGACTCCTGAACGGGCAGAGCCACACATGCGGGCAATGCTGGAACGTGGTGAGCGCTTGATGGGGTTTGGTCACAGGATCTACAAGGTGCGTGATCCCCGGGCAGATATTCTGGCCACGGCTGCAGTCAGGCTGTTCGAGCAGGGCAGTGCTGATCCGGAACTCTTCGCCCTGACCCGCCATGTTGAGTCAGTTGCCATTCGTCTGCTGGAGGAGTACAAGCCGGGCCGTAATCTGCAAACCAACGTCGAGTTCTATACAGCGCTCCTGATGCATGGCCTCGGTTTCTCGACCGAAACGTTCACCCCGGTGTTTGCCATGAGCCGCACTGCAGGCTGGATTGCCCACGCGCTGGAGCAGCAGGCCGTTGGCCGAATTATCCGGCCACAATCGCACTACACCGGAGAGACTACCCGGCAATGGCAGCCGCTTGCTCAGCGGCGATAGCCTCGCTCGCGTGCATCGAACGGGTCGGGAGCATGAGCGGTGTGCCGGTGCGGGTATCGGTGATGACTGCGGCTTCGACCTCGAAAACGGTGCGCAGCAATTCCTCGGTTAGCACTTCGTGCGGTGTGCCAGAGGCAACAATCTCGCCGTTCTTCATCGCGATCATGTGGTCTGCATAGCGAGCGGCAAGGTTGAGGTCGTGCAGGATCATGACAACGGTCCGTCCCTGCTCGTGGTTCAGACTCCGGGCGATATCGAGCAGGTCAATCTGGGCCGAGATGTCGAGGAACGTGGTTGGCTCATCCAGCAACAGCACAGGAGTGTCCTGGGCTAGTGCCATGGCGATCCAGGCACGCTGGCGCTGTCCTCCCGAGAGCATTTCGACTTCACGATAACGCAACCCGCACAGATCGCAGCGGTTGAGGGCGCCTTCCACGGCGTCCTCATCATCCTTGCGCCACTGCCGGAGGATGCCCTGGTAGGGCCGGCGTCCTGAACTGACCAGGTCCTCGACAACAAACCCTGAAGGGGGAATTGCCCCCTGGCTCAACATGGCGAGCTTGCGGGCGAACTGTTTGTGCGAACCCTTATGGACGCAGCCGTTGCCCAGTTGCACATCACCACCGAGCGGCTTGAGCAGACGGGCACAGGTGCGCAACAGGGTTGACTTGCCACAGGCATTCGGGCCAATGATTGCCGTGATCTTGCCAGCAGGGATTTCGACCCGCAGATTCTGGCTGATCGTCACCTTGCCATAGCCGGTGGAAAGTTCACGGGTGTCGATACCGGGAGCAACCGGGCCCTCAAATGCCGGGCCGGCGGTTTCGGCACTGCGTGGAACACAATAGGGGCTATCATCAGCCGGGTGCGGGTAGACATCGCACTCTACGCCATAGAGATGGGTAATCAGGTCCGGTTGAATAACCTCTTCCGGCGTGCCGTCCTTGACGATGCGGCCGTCCTTCATCGCAATAATGCGGTCACTGGCCCGGGCTGCCTCGTTGATATCGTGCAGCACCATAACAATCGTCCGGCCATCTTCCCGGTTGAGTTTCTGCACCAGTTCCAGAATCTGAAGTTGATGGGCAATATCAAGGTAGGTGGTTGGCTCGTCAAGCAGGAGCAGCGGGGTTTCCTGGGCAAGGGCCATTGCCATCCAGGCACGCTGACGTTGCCCGCCCGAGAGCCGGTCAACCTGCGATGCCCGCAGTTCATCTGTGCCTGTGAGTTCGAGCGCCCGTTCGACCGCGATATCGTCTTCCTTCGATGGCGGTTGCATGAACGCCTGGTGCGGGTACCGTCCACGGCGAACCAGGTCCTCGACCGAAATGCCATCCGGCGGGACCGCCTGCTGGTGGAGCAATCCAAGACGCTTGGCAACCTCTCGCGATGGCAGGTGGTGGATGATCTGGCCGTCGAGTAGCACCGAACCCATGTTGGGCTTCAGCAGACGGGCTAATGCCCGTAACAGGGTGGACTTGCCACAGCCGTTTGGACCGATGATCGTTGTGATCGATCCCGGAATAATATCGATGCTGAGTTGATGCACGACCGGGTCTTCACCATAACCGATCGTAACCTCTTCGGAACGGAGCGGGCTGATCGTCATCCGGTTACATCCTCACATTCGAACGCCAGAGCAGGAACAGAAAATACGGAGCGCCGACCGCCGAGGTCACTACTCCGACCGGCAGCGTCACCGGCAGAAAATGCTGGGCCACCACATCCGATGCCAGCAGGAAACATCCGCCCAGCACCCCGGTGAACAGCATAACCGTGCCGGAGAGCGGCCCGGCAATCATCCGCGCAATGTGCGGTACCATCAACGCTACAAAACCGATTGGCCCGGCAACGGAAACCGCCAGGGCGGCAAGGGCACATCCAACAACAATCAGGCTCAACCGTGTCAGTTCGACCGGCATGCCCAGTCCGCGGGAAACGTCATCACCAAGTTGCAGGGTGCGCAGCGGCCAGGTGAGGGCGATTGCGAGGGGGGCCAGCACCGCCAGCGCTCCACCGAGGATCTTCACATCCTGCCAGTTGCTGCCGTAGATCGAGCCCATCGTCCAGACGACCGCCGGCCGAACCTGTTCGATCGGGAATTTCACCATGAAATAGGTGGTTGCGGCGCTGAGACAGGCGGAAATGCCGATACCAACCAGGATCATCCGGCTTGGCGAAATCCCGCCCTTCCAGCTCAGCAGGTAAATGACCATTGCCGTGAGCACAGCACCGAGGAACGCACCAACGCTCAACCAGCTCGGGCTGCCACCGCTGACGATCCAGAAGACGGCAAACACGGTAGCACCGGTATTGATGCCGATGATGTCCGGCGATACCAGCGGGTTACGGACCAGCCCCTGGAAGAGCGCTCCGGACATCGCCAGCGCCGATCCGAGCAGGATGGCGCTGATTACCCGGGGCAGGCGCAGGGTGCGCACAATGAAGAGTTGGTCGTCGGCGCCTTCTCCGGCCACCGCCCGGACAACATCGGCGAAGCCGATCGGGAAGCTGCCGAGCGACATTGCCCACATGGAGATGAGTGCCAGCAGGACGAGCGAAATCAGGGCAAAGGAAAGTACGCGGTAATTCACCCGCAGGTCGAAGAAGCGGGTTCGGAGAGTAATGTGTCCCGGTTTGCGCTCCCGGGGACCGGCAAGGTTTCCAACGGTCATTTTGAACTCAGCACCTTGCTCTGTCGTGCGAGATAGACCAGAAATGGTGCGCCGACCAGGGCCGTCATGATGCCCACCTGGATCTCTCCGGGACGGGCGACTACGCGCCCCAGGATGTCGGCGGTGGTCAGCAACAATCCGCCGGCAATCAGGGAATACGGGAGTACCCAGCGATAATCGGGGCCGATAATCGCCCGGACGATGTGCGGTGTTGCAAGGCCGACAAACCCGATCGGGCCGGCAACAGCGACCGCCGCACCGGTAATCAGCACGACCAGAATCGAACTAAGTGCTCGCACCCGGGTCGTGTTCATACCCAGCGACCGTGCGGTTTCGTCGCCAAGGTCCAGCACGTTCAACTGATGGCCGATGAAAAGTGCAGCCAGCGTCCCACCTACCAGGAATGGCGAGACGGTGATAAGGATGTCCAGGTCCCGTCCGGCAACGGAACCGGCGGTCCAGAAGCGGACAACGTTCAGCGTATCATCATCCAGCAGGATCAGCGTGCTGGTCCAGGCACCGAGCAGCGATGAGATGATGACGCCGGCAAGTGCCAGTTTGATCGGGGTGGTGCCACCTCGCCCGGCCGAGCCAACTGCAAACACCAGTGCCGAGGCTCCCACCGCTCCGGCAAACCCGAACCACATGTATTCCTTTGGCGAGGTTAGCCCCAGGAAAAAAATGGCTGATACGATGGCAAAGCTTGCACCGCTGCTGACACCAAGAATGGACGGGCCGGCCAGCGGGTTGCGGGTGACCGATTGCATGACCGCTCCAGCGACCGCCAGTCCCCCACCAACAGCAATTGCGATGAGCGTTCGTGGCAGACGCAGGGAGCGCACCACCATCTGGTTGTAATTCGTGCTGTCGTAGTTGAAAATTGCGTCCCAGGCGTCGCGGGTCGAGATGCCGATGGAACCGATCCGCAGGCTAAGGAGTGCCACCAGCGCCAGGGCGCCAAGTGCCAGCAGAATCCCGGCAGATTTTCCGATCGAGATGGCACGGCCGGAAGAGGTTCTTCCGCCTGCGCTGGCTGATAGCCCGGTGCTGGTCATTCGACCAAATTCCATCCTGGACGGTATTGCAGCAGCACCAGGATGATGTTCCCCACAACAGGTGTGCTGTTTCCCACTTGAACAACCATGACCGAGCGGTTAATATCCGACTCGATCACTCGGAGTTATCCTAGTGATCCGGATACCCTCGTGTCAAGGTACATGTCTGCCCTGCTGCTTCGCTTGACAATGCCGTAATCTCCACCGTAGGCTATATCCGACTTATTTAGTCGGAATTAGGATGTAGGCCTCGTAAGGAGATCACGAATGTCGCCAACGGCGAGCAGAACCCCTGAACCGGAAGATTCCCGACTTGACACCGTTTCCATACCTGATCCCCGGATCAGGTTGATGCAACGGTCAGTTTCCCGCCGCGCGATCATGGCTGGAGCGCTCGGCGCCGGTGTCATGGCATTGCTCGCCGCCTGTGGTGACGACGATGATGTCCCTTCTCCAACTGCGACCGGCGCTGCGGCAGCAACGCCGACCACGGAAGCTGAAGAAGACGCCGGCGAGGAGCCGACGGAATCTACCGGCGGATGGTCGTTCACGGATGACCGCGGGGTGACGATCGAGCTTGCATCTCGTCCGGAACGCCTGGTGACCTGGTCGACCGCCGGCGCTGTCCTCTGGGATTACGGCATTCGCCCGGTTGGCATTTTCGGTCCACAGCGACTGGACAATGGCGAGCAGGATCCACAGGCAGGGGAGATCGACCTGGATGCCGTCGAGAACCTCGGGGACTGGGATCCGGACCTTGAACTGGTTGTTGCAGCCCGGCCTGACCTGATCGTACTCCTGACCTACGACAACGAAACGATCTGGCCATTCGAGCAGGATGTCGTTGACCAACTGGCTGCGATTGCCCCTGTTGCGGCCATTATGATGGCTGAAGCCTCTGCCTATGATCTGATCCAGCGCTGGGAAGCATTTGCCGAGGCGCTTGGCGCCGATCTCTCCAACCCTGACCTGGTGGCAGATCGTGAGTTGTTCGAACAGCGGTCGGATGAACTCCGGGCAGCGCTGTCCGAAAAGCCCGACCTGACGACCCTATTCCTCTCTGCATCGCCCGAGCAGTTCTGGGTGGCAAGCCCGTATTACGCCGCCGACCTCTGGTATTTCCGCGAACTTGGCATGAACATCCTGAATCCCGGTACTGACGTCTTTTACGAGGCGCTGAGCTGGGAACAGTCGATGAAGTACGTTCCTGATCTGGTATTCAACGACTACCGCTGGTCGTCCATTGAAGAACTCTCTGCCCAACCATCCTGGCAGGCGCAACCTGCGCACCAGGCCGGACAGGTTGTGAACTGGGTTGCTGTCTTCGTGATGAGCTACCGCGGCTTCGCAAAGGTGCTCGAGCAGGTCATCAAGGATGTGTCTGCGGCTGAAGTCATCACCGAACAGGCAACCGGTGGTTCCGGTGCGTGGAGCTTTACCGATGGCCGTGGCGAGACTGTCACCCTGCCGGAAATGCCGAAACGCATTGCTGCACACGTCACTGCCGCGGCAGCATTGTGGGACTTTGGCATTCGCCCGACAGCAATCTTCGGTACCCAGCGGACCGCAAGCGGTGACCCTGATCCGGGCGTTGGTCGCGTCGACCTGGACGCAGTCGAATCGGTTGGCGACGACCGGGTTCTGGTTGATATCGAGGCCCTGGCAGCCCACAAGCCGGACATCGTTATCAGCACGATGAACTCCGACAACGCCATGTGGGGCATGCTCGAGCCGGAAACCGAGGAACGCGTGCGACAGATTGCTCCGACGCTCGGTATGGCCGCCTTCCATGAATCCATCGACGGATTGATCGAAAACTTCGAGGAACTGGCCGTTGCGCTCGGCGCTGACCTCTCGCAGGACGAACAGGCGAACGCCAAGGCGGAGTGGGAGCAGGCCGTCGCCGACTTCGAGGCTGCTCTCGAGGAGAAGCCTGACCTGCTGGCGATGGTGCTTGCTCCGAACCAGGAGGAGATCTTCTTCGCCAACCCGGAGATCTTCCCTGACCTCATTTTCTATGCCGAGCATGGCCTGGAGTTCGTTGACCCGGATGTCGAGTTCACCTCGGTCTGGGGGCAGGTGAGCTGGGAGCGACTCGGTATGTATCCGGCCGACCTGGTGATGGTGGACGTTCGCCGTGGATGGCCGAACCCCGCGGTCGACTCCCAGCCGACCTGGAGCCAGCATCCGGCGGTCAAGGCCGATCAGGTCGCCAAGTGGAACCCGTTGGTGGTGTTGAGCTACCAGGGCATGACGTCGATCATCCAGGAACTTACGAACTCGATCCTGGCCGCGGACGACTCGATCGCATAGGCCGTCGCAGCCGGAACGTCCGGCAGGTGAGAAAGCAGGATTTTGTGACCGAAACGCGGAAACGCACCAGACTCGTCATGCAGGACCTGAAGTTCAGAATGACCCAGGTCAAGCGCGTAGAGCAGTTGACCCCTCGCATGCTCAGGATCACTTTGACTGGCGATGACCTGGCAGATTTCGAAACCCACTCGCCGGACGACCATCTCAAGATCATGATCCCTGCTCCGGGACAGGAGAAACCTGACCTGCCGGTGCCCGGCGAGAAGGGCATCACGTTCGCCGAAGGCGCCATTCCACCACAGCGACGTGATTTCACCCCGCGCCGGTTCGACCGGGAAGCGCTGGAACTTGACCTGGAGTTCGTGCTGCATGGTCATGGCCCGGCGGCTACCTGGGCTGCAAACGCCGGTCCGGGTAGCTATCTGGGTTTGGCCGGACCGCGTGGATCGCACGTCGTCGACCTCGATTTCGATTGGTATCTCCTTGCCGGCGATGAGACGGCAATTCCGTTCATCGCCCGTCAACTGGAAGAGTTGCCGGCCGGTTCCAGGGCAATAGCCCTGATTGAAGTGGCTGATGAACAGGAGATTCAGGACCTCAACAGTCCGGCAGATGTTGATCTGCGCTGGGTCTCCCGTAATGGAGCCGAAGCCGGATCGACAAAGGTGCTCGAGAACGCACTTCGCGACGTGACGTTCCTGGATGGCGAGTTTTTCACCTGGATTGCCGGCGAAGCCAATACCTTGCGAGACATTCGCCGGTATTTGTTGAACGAACGCGGCGTTCTCCGTGAACACGCCCATTTCAACGGCCACTGGAAGTACAAGGTTGCTGACTGGGATCATCACGAGCCGATCGAGGAGTAGATTCCCGGGCAGTCTGACTACAATTCACTCGTAACGCATCACCGTCCATCCCCAAGGGGTGGACGGTTTGTTCTGCCAACAGGAGTGACGGAGGTGCAGGGTGGACGCAGATCAGCTTCAGGAGGTCATCCGCCGGTTGAACCGGTTTGTCGAACAGCAGATGGAACTGGACCGGACGCCGAGCGTGGTGCTGGCGCTGACTGACCGGGAATCAACGCTGCACACCGGGTTTCATGGCTATGCCAACCTGGATGCCCGCATCCCGCCGGACGCCGCGACGCTTTACGAAACCGGATCGATTGGCAAGTCATTTACGGCTATCTGCCTGCTCCAGTTGGAGGATGAAGGCCTGATTGACCTGCACGTGCCGGTGACGACCTACCTGCCGTGGTTCGAGATTCAGTCCGATTTCGAACCATTCACGATCCACCACCTGCTCAGCCACACCTCCGGAATGATCAACGGTTCCGACTTTGCCCCCGACCCGCGCTATGAGGTCTGGGCACTGCGCGAAACCAGCGTGAGTCATCCGCCGGGGGAGCATTTCCACTACTCCAATGTTGGCTACAAACTGCTGGGGTTGATCCTTGAGGCAGTGGAAGGAAAGCCATACGCAGAGATCGTTGCCGAACGCATTCTCGAACCGCTCGGACTGGCCGGCACATCGGCAGTCGTTACCGACAGCCTGCGTCCATCGATGGCGGTTGGGTATACCCATTTGCATCAGTTCGCTCCTGTCGGGCGGAAAGATCCGTTGATGCCGGCCACCTGGTTCCAGACAAACACGGCTGATGGTTGCCTAGCCGCCCCCATTGGTGATCTCACGGCGTACCTGCGGCTCTTTATGTCAGTTGCCGCCGGTGGGCGGTCCGGCGTACTGTCGCGGGAGAACTACGCGCTGATGACCGCGCCGATCACTTCGCGAAACCCGGAAAACCCGGACGAACATTACGGCTATGGCCTGGCGGCAACGATGCTGAATGGTGAGCGTGCCATCGGTCACAGCGGCGGCATGGTGGGCTATTACTCGGACATGCGATTCCTCACCGACAGTGGCTACGGCGTTGCGGTGATGATCAATGGCCCTGGCAATCCTGGCGCCTGTACCACCTATGCGCTGTCTCTCCTTCAGGCGGTTGCCCGGGGTGAGGAGTTTCCGGAAGAACCACCATCTAAACCGCCTCTGAATGTCGAGGACTACATCGGGTTCTTCGCCGGTGCAGCCGGCGAGATTCGCCTGGGGGTCAATGGCGACGGACTCCGTGCGGAGATCAATGGGACCTGGGCTGATTTGGAGCCATACGGACAAGACCGTTTCTTCGTCGACCACCCGCGCTATCGTCAGCACCTGATCGAGGTTGGCCGCGACGACGAAGGGCAGGTTGTCGAACTGTTTCACGGCAACAACTGGTATCGCCACGAACGCTATGCAGGTCCGCTGTCGTTTCCCGGCGAGGCGGAGCTTGCCGGCCTGGTGGGCATGTACCGTAGCCACAACCCGTGGGAGGGTCAGATACAGGTGTATGCCCGCAAGGGGCAGTTGAAGGTTGGTTTGCATCGCCGGGATCTGCTGCGACGCCAGGAAGATGGATCATGGGCGTGGGAGAACCTGCCCGAGCGGATACGCTTTGACGCATTCGTCGATGGCAAAGCGCTCCGGATGGACATCTCCGGTCACCATTACTATCGCTTTTTCACCGGCGATGACTGGTCCTGATCAAGCCGGCAGTTATCTATCAACCGGACATTGCCAAAGAATGCGGCCAGCGACGCGATCGCCGCACCGGATACGGTGTCGTGCAGTTCGGCGAGCGTTACCGGACTGGCAATGCTGACATAGTCCAGCCTTGCCAGCGGCTCGGCCTCAATTACAGCGCGCATGGTGTCACGCAATCTGTCCGGATGACGTTCTCCTGCCTGCCATGCTTGCTGGACTGCCATTAGTGCGCCGGGCACACAGACCGCTGCAGCGCGTTGCTCCCTGGTAAGCAGCGCATTCCGGCTACTCATGGCCAGTCCGTCGGCATCGCGCACCGTGGGAACCCCGATAATCTCTACCGGCAGGTTGAGATCCTCCACCACCCGCTCGATGACCAGGAGTTGCTGGCGATCCTTCTCTCCAAAATAGGCAGTGTCCGGTTGACAGATGTTCAGCAGTTTGGTGACAACTGTCGCCACGCCCTGAAAGTGTCCCGGCCGAGAAGCGCCTTCGAGTGGTCGAGCGATCTGCCCGGCGTCAATGGTTGTCGAGAATCCGTCGGGATAGAGTTCCGGGGCATCCGGCAAGAAGACGAGCGCAACCCCTTCCTTTCGAGCCTTCTCCAGATCGCTTTCAACTGATTTCGGATAGAGGTCGACGTCTGCCTGTGCCGCAAACTGGGTTGGGTTGACGAAGATTGAAAGGATGACGTGGTGGTTTTCAACGGCGGCCCTGCGGACGAGTTCGAGGTGCCCCGCGTGGAGTGCCCCCATTGTCGGCACAAACCCGACCTTGCCGTCCAGAGCGTTCCGGGCGGTTCGAAGTTCGCCGATCGTGCGGCAGATTTGCATTGGTGAACTGGTCTTTCCTCATACAGAGTCAGGTAGCGCCGGGCATTTCAGCGCCGGTTCGGGAAGCCTAACGCCCGCGTCGCCGTGCAACAAGCACCAATCCGCTACTGAAATGACAACGTACGGGCTGGGGTTTATGATCCTGAACACAAACCGGGTTTCAGCACAATCAAATGAAACGGAGCGATCGCTATGGCAGATACGATGCGAGTGTCAGTAGTCCAGATCAACAGTCAGAGCGACAAGCAGGCCAATTTGCGCCGGGCAGGTGAACTCATCGACCAGGCTGCTGCCGGTGGTTCCCGCCTGGTAGCCCTTCCGGAGTACGTTGCCTTCCTCGGCCCGACAGCGGATTTCCCGGATGTTGGCGAGCCGATCCCCGGGCCGACCAGCGAGTTCTTCGCCGGCAAGGCGCGCGAGCATGGCATCTACCTGCTCAGTGGATCATTTCACGAGCAAACAGATCAGCCCGGCAAGTACTACAACACCTCGCTGCTCATCGGGCCGGATGGAAACATTCTGGCACGCTATCGCAAGATTCACCTCTTTGACATCGACATTTCCGGCAATGTCAGCGCGAATGAATCGAACTCGATCCTGCCGGGTGACGACCTGGTGACTGCGGAGATTGATGGTCACACTGCCGGACTTTCGATTTGCTATGACCTGCGCTTCCCGGAACTTTACCGGCTACTGGCGCTGGCCGGAGCCGAAATCCTGTTTGTGCCGGCGGCGTTTACGCTCTTTACCGGCAAGGATCACTGGGAAGTGCTGCTGCGCACACGGGCAATCGAGAACCAGGCTTATGTCATTGCTCCGGGGCAGATCGGCAAGCATGATCCGAACAATGCCCAGTGCTACGGCAACTCGATGATTATTGACCCGTGGGGAACGGTGATTGCCCGCGCTTCTGATCGGGAAGGTATTGCTACCGCCGATATTGATTTCGACCACCTGAAGTCGATTCGCCGGCAGTTGCCGTCGCTGGCAAACCGGCGCCCATCGGCTTACCGGGAGCGCCAGCCAAGCATCGTCTAGCACCGGAATCGCACTACGAAGGGGCACGGGGATGTCACAGGTTCAGTTCATGAACTGGGTTGATTTCGATGAACTCCGCCAGAAGACCAACCTTGTTCTCGTGCCCCTCGGAGCGGTGGAAGTGTATGGCCCGCACCTGCCGATGGGAGCTGATGGCATTGCGACCGAGGCACTGGCCATCCGGGTGGCGAAGGAGGAACCGGCCATCGTTGCGCCGCTCATACCTGTGGCCTATTCAAAGTCGTTGATGGCCTTTCCCGGCACGCTGACCGTTCGTCCGGAGACGCTCGTCGCCTACACCCGGGATATGGTTGAGTGCTTCATCCACTGGGGAGCCCGCCGGATACTTTTCATCAACGGCCACGCAGCAAACGTGCCGTACCTCAACCATCTGGGACTGGACCTTGAAGAGGAGCACGGGGTGAAGGTCGCCCAGATCGACTGGTGGCGGTTCATCCAGCCGCTGGTGACAGACCTCGTTGAAGCGGATTCGATGCCACATGGCCATGCTTCGGAGTTCGGGACGAGCGTCATGTTGCATCTCGCCGGCGAACACGTCCGGATGGAACGGGCAATGCGTGCCCCGCGCACGGAAGCGGACGCGTTTCCGGACTTTCTCCGGCCCGGCACCTACACAGCCAGAACCGAATACGGCATCGTTGGCGATGCGACTGTTGGCTCGGAAGCCAAAGGTGCGGAAACCATGAACCGTGCGGTTGCCCGTACGCTCGAGTTCCTGCGGAGCGACGCGTTTCGGGTATAGTGCCGTGTTGGTTTGGATATCTGAACGATGATGCAAGCAGGAGCACGGATGGCTATCGAAAAGCGGGGGAGCCGGTCGGTCGAGATTGCCAACGGCCGTAGTCCGGGAACGTTTGTCGGATTGCTGGGTATCGAAATCCTGGAAATGGAAGAAGGCAGGGCGCTCGGTCGCCTTGAAGTGCGTCCGGAACTGTTGGCTCCAAATGGCTACCTGCATGCGGGCACAGTGGTGACACTGGCCGATACCCTCGCGGGATATGGCTGTTGGGCCAACCTGCCGGAAGGCGCCACCGGATTCACCACCGCCGAATTGAAATCCAATTTCCTCGGGACGGCACGCTCGGGAGAACTGACTTGCACGGCAACGCTTCGGCATGCCGGAAGGACGACCCAGGTCTGGGATGCTGAAGTCATCAATGACCAGGGCAAGACCATCGCCCTGTTTCGCTGTACCCAGATGATTCTCTATCCCCGGACGTAGGACTCGACGTAACCACTGAAGAGATCTTTGGTGGTCTCATGAAACTCTAAGATTCAGCACTTGAAATTCGAACACCGGCGCGGTGTAATGTTCGGGCTGATCTTCCAAAGCCGCGAACATGCTGTGGTGCAACGATGCTCCTGGCAGGTGCTTTGGGTTCTGACGCCGGCGCCCGATGAAGGGCGGTGGTTCGTCGCTTGACCAAAGGAGGTCGATCTATGCGTTCGTTTCTTGCTGGACGGGTAAAAGAAGAGAACGCCCGCTGGTTTACCCTCGCCGCCACATGCTTTGCCCTCTTCATGGCGATTCTGGATAACCTGGTCGTCAATGTCGCACTCCCGACGATCTCCCAGGACCTCAACGCAACCACCACCCAGCTCCAGTGGATCGTCTCGTCATACATTCTGGTGTTCGCTGCGCTTCAGATCACAGCCGGCGGTATCGGCGACCGGTTGGGACGCAAGCGCTGGTTCATGTATGGCATCGCGGTATTTACCGCGACATCGGTGTTTGCGGCCTTCTCACAGAATGCGGAAATGCTGATTGCCGCGCGTGCCTTGCAGGGCCTCGGCGCCGCGATGATCATGCCGCTTTCCCTTTCGATCATCTCCAACGCCTTCCCGCCGGAAGAGCGTGGCCGGGCACTGGGAATCTGGTCCGCGGTGTCGGTCTCCGGTCTGGCTCTTGGCCCGGTCATCGGCGGTCTGCTGGTCCAGTATGCAAGCTGGCACTGGATCTTCCTGGTCAATGTTCCGATCGGACTCGGTGCACTGCTGGTGACATCCGGCGTTGTCCGGGAATCGAAGGACACCACCGGACAGGTGGCGACGGACCTGCCCGGCACGATTACGGTGACCGTTGCAATTGGTGCGCTGGTCTACGGTCTGATCGAGGCTGGCGAGCGAGGATGGGGCGACCCCCTGATCCTGGCATCGTTTGCGGTGTCGGCAGTATTCGGTAGTCTCTTCCTGCTGATCGAATCCCGCACTGAAAAGCCGATGGTGCCGCTCTCGTTCTTCCGGTCGCGTTCGTTTACCGGTGCCAACCTGGATAGTTTCGCCATCTCGTTCCTGATTGCGGGAATTGCTTTCTTCGGAACGCTCTTCCTGCAGAATGTCCACGGGTTTTCCCCGGTTCGCGCCGGGATGGCATTGATCCCGATGGTGATCGTCATGATGATCGGCTCGCCGATCTCCGGGTCGTTGGTGAACCGTTTGGGCGCCGCCCGGTTGATCTCGATGGGCATGATCATCGCTGCAATCGGTACGTTGCTCTTCATGCGGGCAGATGTTGGTGGTAGCTATATCGACCTGCTGCCGTCGTACCTGGTCATGGGTCTGGGGATGTCCTGCATCTTTGCGCCGATGACGACGACCGTGCTGAACAGCGTCCATCCATCCCGTAGTGGTGTGGCATCGGCCGTGAATGGTGCCATCCGGGAAGTGGGTAACGCTTTCGGTATCGCCTTCCTTGGAACGTTGATGAATCGTGCCTACCAGGGACATTTCGACAACGCGGCCCAGATTCAGCAGTTGCGCGCCGAATCCCCGCCCAATCCGTTGCAGCCGGTAGTGGATGTGATCGGCTCTGGAATGGCGTTGGGCGGCGATGTCATCATGAACACCGACCGCTTCCCTGGCGTGCCGGAGCCGCTCGCGATCATGCTGCAGCAGGTGAGCAGCGATGCATTCATGGTCGGTATGGACCTGGCAATCATCGTCTCGGCGTCGGTCATTGTTGCCATGTCGGTGCTCTCGTACTTCATGCTCCGCAATCCTGCGCCGGTCACAGCTGGTGCACCGGCCACGGTACATGGCGAGCCTGAGCCGGTTCCCGAGGCTGCAGACTAATCACGACGTATACCTTTCCTCCACCTCCCCCTGAAGCCAGCAGGCAGGCATTACTGCCTTCCTGCTGGTGAGGTGGCGTCGGATCGTCCACAATTGCTGTTCTCATGGTAGAGTGCGGCCGGCAACATCGAACATGCAACCTGCGCAGGTCAGGTAGATCAGGACGAACAGGATGACTTCAACTCTGGCTATCGGTGAACTCTTTTCCGACAGGTCGAAACTGGCCGGTCCGGGTGGTGTTGGCAGTAATCCCAGAGCGATTGCTGACCTGATCTCCTTCGGTGGTGGTTTTCCTGACGCAGAGAGCCTTCCGATTCCGGATATTGTTGAAATGACCCGGGTCGTCCTGGAACGTGATGGTCAGTGGGCGCTGCAATATGCCTTCGGCACCGGTGTGCCGGAACTGGTCGAGCAGTTGATCCAGAAGCTCAAGCGCGACCAGGGAATTGAAGCCACTTCGGAAAACATCCTGGTTACCAACGGTTCATCCCAGGCCATCCAGATCCTGTTCGAACTTTTCGTCAACCCGGGAGACGTTATTCTGGCCGAGTCTCCCTTCTTCATGGGTACCATCTGGCGGGCACGGGCAGCCGGCGCGGACGTCCGCGAGATTCCGCTAGACGGTGAAGGTATCGTCATTGAGGACCTGAAAGCGGAACTGGAGAAAATCAAGGCGGAAGGCAAACGGCCGAAGTTCCTCTACATGGTCCCGAATTTCCAGAATCCAACCGGTATCACCTACACACTCGAGCGCCGCAAAGCCATCATCGCGCTGGCACAGGAATATGGAGTGCCGATCGTCGAGGATGACGCCTATTACGACCTGCGCTTTGATGGTGAGAAGCTGCCCACCTTCTATGAACTCGATGGCGCCGGCGGTGTGATTTATCTCGGCACCTTCTCCAAGATTCTGGCGGCAGGTTTCCGGCTTGGCTGGGTGGTTGCGTCCCGCGAAGTGATTGCCGGGATGTCGGGTCTGAAGGCGGATGCCGGCACCAACCCGTTTGCCAGCCATATCGCTGCCGAGTTCACCTCATCCGGAACCTTGAAGGAACACATTTCCGCCCTGATCCCGATGTACAAGGGTCGGCGGGACGCGATGCTCGAGTCACTCGAAAAGCACATGCCGGAAGGAACGAGCTGGACTGTGCCGACCGGCGGGTTCTTCATCTGGGTGACACTGCCCGAGGGCGTGCATTGTGATGAAATCGCACCGATTGCCGCACAGCGCGGCGTTGGTGTCGGGCTTGGAACGTCGTTCTATGTCCACGGGCAGGGACGCGACAAGTTGCGCCTTTCCTACTCCTTCAATGACCATGAAACGATCGACCGAGGTATCAGTATCCTGGCGGACATTGTTCGCGAACTGCAGGCTGCTGCCGGATAGAATCACGGGCCGGGATATAGTTGACGATAGCTGCTATCGGTGCTACGTTCATTGTTGGCGTACGACGTCGCAGGTGGAGAGCATGAACGAAATTCCGGCCCAACAATCCAGCGTTTCTGAAGCACATGTCGATGTGCCGCTGGTGTGTGCTCCTTCTGCAGGACGCTGGCCCCGCATCTGTGGCTGTACTACCGCCTGACCGATCAAACTTCACCGAAGTCCAGGCTCCTTGTGCACCGTCCCTTCTCCTGTGAGTGGTGCATGCGCCGGTAAGCGATGCAATCCGCAACAGCCGGAACAATTTGCGAGCGTGTATTGTTGAAGGAACCAGGTGGAGTTTTCCGGATATGGTCGTCCGGGCCGGGTAGTTGCCGGATGTCCCTGAAACCGGCGAGGACCGGGTTCGGTCAGACGTGCGTGACCGTTGCAAACAGGCGTTTTAGGAAGAGAGAGGACAATCCCTGCATGGCAGTAGATAAAGGCTACGCGAATCCTGATGTTCTGGTTACGACCGAATGGGTTGCCGAGAACCTGGATAATCCCGAAATCCAGATCGCCGAGGCGAGCGAGGATGTGCTGCTCTACGAGATTGGCCACATTCCCGGCGCAGTCAAGTTCGACTGGCACGAGCACCTTCAGCACCCGGTGCTGCGCGACTTCATCGATGAAGAAGGCTTCAACGAACTGATGAGCGCAAATGGCATCACCCGCGACACCACGGTAATTTTCTATGGCGATAACAACAACTGGTGGGCAGCCTATGCCTACTGGTTCTTCAAGTACCGTGGCCACGACAAGGTGAAGATCATGGACGGTGGCCGCCAGAAGTGGGAAGCCGAGGGCCGGCCATTCACCCGCGAGGTGCCGAAGAAGGAACGCAGCAATTACACCGGTGCCACCACCCGTGCCGAACTTCGTGCCTTCCGCGACGATGTGATGGCCCATATTGGCTACGAACGTGGCAAGAAGGTAACCGACGGCAAGCCGCTGGTCGACGTTCGTTCTCCGGGTGAATACAGCGGTGAGACACTGCACATGCCGAATTACCCGCAGGAAGGCGCCCAGCGCGGTGGCCACATTCCGGGCGCAGCCAGCATTCCCTGGGCACTGGCAGTGGCTGAAGACAACACCTTCAAGCCGGCGAACGAACTGCGCGAACTTTATGAAGGCAAGGGCATCAAGCCGGAAGACGACATTGTTGTCTATTGCCGTATTGGCGAGCGCTCTTCGCACACCTGGTTTGTCCTGAAAGAACTGCTCGGCTACCCGAACGTCCGCAACTATGACGGTTCGTGGACCGAGTGGGGCAATATCATCCAGGCGCCCATCGAGAAGGGCTAGACGTTCAGCGGCAGCAAGGCTGACGCCTGAACCAACAGGGAAAACGCCATGACCGACGACCTGACCCTTACGGTCAGTCCGGGTCTTCGTGTTGTGGCAGGATGCAGGCAGTCGGAAGAAGTACCGGCAGGAGTTCGACGGTATGAGGGCCTTACCTTTGACGCCTCGATTCCCCTCAACTTCTATCCGCCTGTTGTCGAGGACGATACCGAACCTCGGACCACTGCATCCGATGAGGCGCTTGATGCGTTTGCCAACTGGTTGCGCGGGATTTTCCGGCGCCAGGTATCCTGACACGATTGCGAACAATCCGGATTCAATGCCGCCAGGACAACCTGGCGGCATTTCCGTTTTTCGCCGACGACACGGCGCGACATGATCGCTTCAGAGACGTTCGAACAACGCATCACCGGCGCATTCGGCGTCATCGGACGGCAGTGGCTGGATGACCTTCCATCCCTTGTGCGCTCGGCTGCCGCCCGCTGGCACGTGAACATCGGCGCGCCATTTGATCTTTCCTACAACTACGTCGTATCAGCCCGGACTTCCGCAGGCGAGCCAGTAGTCCTCAAGGTGCTCTGCCCTGATCCTCTGGCCGGAAACGAGGCGGCAGCACTGGCTGCATTCGGGGGCGATGCCACCTGCCACTTGCTCGATTGGGCATCAGACTTGCAGGCAATGCTGCTGGAGCAGGTTGTACCCGGAGAGCCGCTTGCAGGGCTTGCTCTGGACGATGATGAGCGCGCAACTGCTGTTGCTATTGACGTTTTTCAACGGCTCTGGAAACAGCCTCCGGCGGTCCACACCTTCCTGACGGTTGAAGATCGTGCAAACCAGTTGCAAGAGCATCGCCGGAGGTTCGATGGAAGAACAGGGCCGCTACCCTCCCACCTGTTTGAGGAAGCGGAATCAGCATTCCGGGACTTGCCGCGCCACGGGCGTGGTCCTCACCTGTTGCATGGCGACCTGCACCACGACAACATTCTTTCGTCTCAACGGGCCGGATGGCTGGCGATTGATCCGAAAGGTATCGTCGGTGAACCTGGCTACGACCTCGGGGCTTTTCTCTACAACCCGATCCCCGGTCTGCTCCGGATGCCCAATCCAGGCAAGGTCATCGCTCGCAGGATCGACCAACTCGCGGAAGGTCTTGGATTTGACAGATCGGTTGTCCGCTGCTGGGGCCTTGCCCAGTCCATCCTCTCCTGCGTCTGGTCGATTGAGGATGGCCTCGACTTCACCCACTCCCTGACCTGTGCACATCTAATCGCCGCTGTTCGGCCGTGACATTATGTCGCTTGGAGTTGTTCCGACCACGTTGCCTGTCTTCCCCAACGCGCTGAGGGATCCGTTGTCTCCGGGGATACGGAACCCTCCTTCGTCGGGATGACAAACAGGCATCGATGTCTCTGGTTGAGCTCCCCGGATGTTGCCGGTGAGCGGTTGATGCCCGGGTCGTAGGGGAGAGGCCATGCCTCTCCCTTGTCGTGTTGACGCCAGTTTCCTTATCCATGCAGGTTGAGGTGGATGTTGCTGGCCTGATGGCCAGCGGGAGAGGC
>CAYWXR010000021.1:0-47931 GCA_964462545.1 uncultured Thermomicrobiales bacterium | reverse complement strand
GTCGACGCCGTTCTCCTCAAGCACCCGCAACACGGCCTCGCCGCCGCGGATCTTGTCCGTTACCTGAACAACCATTCCTGCTCCAACTCTCTGAAACACGCGCCGGTATGACCGGCATGTCCACACACACGCCCGCCAAGTATAACGGCTGTCTCCTGATCGCGGTTATGGCTACCGATCAACCACAGACTTCCCGGAAGACACGAAGATAGTTCAATCCCAGGAGTTTCCGCAGCTCCTCTTCGTTGAATCCTGCCTCGGCCAGTGCCACCGTAATGTTCGGCCAATCGCCGAATTTCTCGAAGCCATCCATGTTGTATTCCGGTGTCTGACGATGGTAATCGATGCGGAATCCTGACCAGTTGAAATCGCCCGGCAACCCGGCAGGCATGCTGGACGGGAACTCAATCATGTTGCTGGTGCGCGGACCCGGACCAGCCTTGTCGGTACCAATACCGACGTGGTCAATACCGCAGACGTTTACCAGATGCTCGATTTGCTTCACAACGTCTGCCATCGATGCACCGGGTGTCTCCCTGATAAATCCGGGAATGACCACCACACCAAAGTAGCCGCCCTGTTCGGCAATGGCACGAGCGAACTCATCGCTCTTGCCGCGATCATGGTTGGCAACAGCCGAACTCGAAGCATGCGAGACGATCACCGGAGCGGTGGAGACTTCCATGGCATCCCGGCCGACCTGTTCGCTGCAGTGGCTCACATCAACCAGGATATTCGCCTGGTTCAGCCGGCTCACCATTTCCTGGCCAAACCAGGTCAATCCCGACTGGTAGAGCTCGGTGCAGCCGTCGCCAACCAGATTGCGCAGGTTATAGGTGAGCTGCACCATCCGCAACCCGAGGCCGTGGAATGTATCAATGCGGTCGAGTTCATCACCGATTGCCAGCGTATTCTGGAAGTCGATTACCAGACCGCGTTTGCCTTCTGCATGCGCACGCTCGATGTCGGCAGCGGTGCGGGCAATCAGCATGTGGTCACGCAGCGAGTGGACGATCGACTGGGCGTTGGCGATCTTGGTGACGGCACCCTCAAATGCTGTTGCCAGTTTGTCGAACGCCGAGAACGTGCCGCAGGCGACCGTCACCCCGGATTGCTCCCACATGTCCAGGTACTGCTGGCGCGCTGCCTCTGATTCGGCAATCTCCCGGGTAAGGACAGCTTCCAGAACCGGCGCAGCCTCGGCCCGTGTGCGACCCTGGGCGGCAAGTTCCTCCAGCGCTGCCTTCATACCGGGCGTGAACACGATGCCACTGATAATCGGAGGTTGCTGGGTATCGATGACCAGTGCGTCTTCGTGCAGGGCGAGTGCTTCGTCCTTGCTAAGGACCGGTTTCTCCCGTACAGCCATGCGTCTGCGTCCTTTCAATGATCTGCGGTTTCCGGGTGCACCATTCTAGACCAGTTCGTCATGCAGAAGGCCCGAAGTGGATTACAGCGCAGCGGGCATCCGCAACACAGGGGAGAAGGCCCCTGTATGTGTTTTGCGGATAACTGTTCTTGTACGCAAAAGGCTATTCGGAAGGGGTATCAAACCTCGGGGGGTCAAAATGGGCAACGGACTGCCACCAGTTGATTGCCGGCATTGCTGCGCGACTCTCCGGTTGGACGGTGACGAGTTGCAACGCCCCCGAACCGGTGCCGGCGAGTACCTTGCCTGAGTCATGCGTGAGTTCTCCGGCTTCGAGGCTGAAATCCGGAGCGAGCGCTGCTTCACGAATCTGGACACGAGAGCCGCCGAGCGTTGTCCAGGCGACTGGCCAGGGCGTTGCAGCACGCACGAGTCGTTCGATGGCATCTGCAGACTGCAACCAGTCAATTCGGGCGTCGTCCTTGGTCCATTCACGAGTGAACGTCGCAAGGTCTTCATCCTGCGGGACGGCGGTGATGCTACCGTCCAGCCAGCCGGCAACCACATCAGGCAACCGATCGGCGGCAACGTTGGCCAGCAGTTCGGTCAGTGACCCGGTCGTTGCACCGGTTGGAACCGGGACAACAGTCTGGTGAAGCACCGGGCCAGCATCGAGTTTTCGGACCAGTTGCATGATCGAAACACCGGTATCCGCGTCACCATTCAGGATGGCAGCCGGAATCGGCGCCGCGCCACGATACTTCGGCAATAGCGACGGATGGACGTTCAGTGCTCCGTGTGGTGCCATACGCAGCACACGACGATTGAGGATCTCACCGTAGGCCACCACTACCAGGACATCCGGGCGCTGCGCTTCCAGATGTTCGATGGCTTCCGGGTCTCGAAGCGACGCTGGTTGATACAGAGGCACATTATGTGCAGTTGCCCACCGTGCGACTGGCGGAGGGGTTAACTTGCGCCCCCGCCCGGCACGTCGATCCGGTTGACTGACCACCATAACCAGTTCGAAGCGTGGGTCATTTCCAAGTGCGTCAAGGCAGGGAACGGCGAACTCCGGGGAGCCGAGAAAGATGATCCGGTGACTCAACCTTTGGTTCCAACTCCGGCGTGCTCCATTGCGGCACGGGCAAGGATTTCAAACCCGCGGTGGACATTCTCACCGGTCTTGGCCGAGAGAAATCCGTGTTGACCTTTGGCATAGTAGGCAAACGCGCGCGGCCAGGAGGACGGGAAATGCAGACCAAGGTCGATCTTGTTGCCAACCACAATAATCGGCGCATCCGGGCAATAGCGTTTGCAGCGGGCGTACCACTCGGTCAGCGCCTGGAGCGAACTTTCCTCGGTGACGTCGTATACCAGCATCGCAGCCTGCGCTCCAAGGTAGAAGTTCGGTCGATTGCCGGCCTGCCCTTCAATATCCCAGATTGCCAGCTTCACCCGCTGGTCGTCGATATCAAACTCCTGAGTTGTTACGTCAATTCCCAGGGTGATGTTGCGCGCTTCGCTGAACTTGGCCTTGGCGTACTGACGAATCAACGAGGTCTTGCCGACATTGCCTTCACCGCCGACAATCACCTTGAGGGTTCGCATCATAATTCAGTTCCTCATCTGTCCATCGGCCGGCAATGCGCGAACGTATAGGCTATCCTGAGTTCCCCATGAGTATAGGGAGACGGGAGTTTCCGGTCAATTGAACGGGCAGTAAGATAGTACCGTATGAACAGGACGTTACTGAACAAGCATGGCCAGTTTTTCCTGCTCGCGTTGGTGCTGGCCATCGCGATCTTTTTGCGTCTCTACGGTCAGAACTGGGATCAGGGAACCTATCAACACCCTGACGAACGATTCATTGCAATGGTCTCGGCAAATCGTGTCGAGGTGCCGCATCTGCGCGATATCGGTTCAATCTTCAATCCGGCAACCAGCCCGATCAATCCTCGCCGGGACGATGAAAACGGCAACCCGCTCTCGTTTGCCTACGGGACGCTTCCAATTGCCGTCCAGCAAGCCGCCGGTTGGACGCTGAACCTCTTCAGCGATCGAGACTGGAACAGTTACCGCGATCTCTATCGTGTCGGGCGGACCCTGACAGCGCTGGCCGATACGTTGACCGTTGCGCTGGTATTCCTGATCGGCCGACGACTCTTTGGCGTGGCCGCCGGATTGCTGGCATCGATGCTGTATGCCTCAAGCGTGCTCGCAATTCAACTCGCCCACTTCTTTGCAGTTGATACCTGGCTGACACTGTTCGTCACCGCCACGCTCTACCTCTTGATGCGCTTTCTTGAACGGCCAACGCTCGGATGGTCGCTTGCCACCGGTGCAGTCATCGGCATGGCGTTTGCCACGAAAGCCAGCGTACCGGCGCTGCTTGCGCCGGTGTTGGCAACCTATGCCTACGTCTTCTGGAAGAGTGAGGATCGCCGGCATGTGCTTGGCATTGCCGCTGCCGGAGGACTGGTATCCCTGCTCTTCTTCACGATGTTCGAGCCATATGCGCTGATACGAATCCGGCCTTTCGTTGAGGATATCCGACTCCAGGCACGGATCGTCCGGGGACAGTTCGACATCCCCTACACTCGCCAGTTTGTCGGGCTGACGCCTGGCATCTACGAACTGCGCAACATGTTCGCCTACACGATGGGCCCTGGCCTGCTGCTGGCAGCGCTTGCAGGAACAATCTGGGCATCCTGGCGTGCGATCACCTCGCGGCATCTCCAGTTGGCGATCCCGGTGCTATGGGTACTTGCCTACCTGCCAGTTACGCTTACCACCGAGGCGCGATTTCTTCGGTACTCGTTGCCGATCTTTCCGGTGCTGACGGTATTCGCGGCAGGATTGCTCGTCTGGGTCATCTCCCATCCGCGGTTCCGGATTGCTGGCCAGGCCGCAACGGTGGCAGTGCTGGCATCAACGGCGATATGGGCTGCCGGATTTCTCTCGATCTATTCCCACGAACATACCCGGCTTGAAGCGTCGGACTGGATTTTCGAGAACATCCCGGCAGGTTCAGTGCTTACCGCCGAATCGTGGGATGATCCGCTGCCCATCCGGACGATCTATTCACCCATGATTCCCTACGACATCCGCACGCTCGACATGTACGGCGACCAGATGCCGGAAGACAAGGTCGCCTACCTTTATAACGAGTTGCGGGAAGTCGATTACATCGTCCTGTCCAGCAACCGGTTGGTCGCTTCAGTCGACAATCTGCCCTGGCGCTATGCGGTCCAGAACGAGTTCTATCGCCGGCTGGATGCCGGGCAACTCGGATTCCAACTTGTGTATGAAGGGCTGGTGCAACCGGAACTCTTCGGGATCACCTATGACGACCGTAACGCCGACGAGAGCTTCACGGTGTACGACCATCCTCATGTACGCATCTATCAGCGCTCCGAGATGCTCACGGCTGGCGAGTTCCGCGAGCGATTCCTCTGGTCGATCAATCAGCCATGGCAACCGACGCGCTACCCGGTTGACAAGTGGCTGATGCTCGATCGTCCGGTTGAAGAGATCTCCACAAGCGACCAGACTAACTGGAACACCGCCGGCGTTCGTAGCGGAGTGTTCGCTGCGTTCTTCTGGCTGCTGGCGATTGAAGTCGTAGGCGTCAGCGTCCTGCCGTTGGCGGCAGGGTTGCTGCGGCGAAGCCCCGACCGCGGAACGCTATCTTCACGGCTGATCGGGATCGTGCTGATCGGGTGGCTGGTCTGGATCGGAGCCAGCCTCGAACTGTGGCCCGCAACAGCCTGGACCGTCGCTGCAATCACAGCAGCAGTCGCCCTCGTCTGCTGGATTCCGGTTGTCCTTGCACCTGCGGTTCGACGGTCAGCCATGTTGCCTTCGCTGGGCAACTACCTGGCCAGCCTGGCATTGGTTGCCGGCGTGTTCCTTGCCTTCTTGCTGCTCCGGGCAATCTATCCTGACTTCTGGCAGACATACTACGGTGGCGAAAAACCGTTCGAACTCGCCTACCTGCGTGCGGTCGCGAGATCGACCGAGTTTCCGCCATATGATCCCTGGTATGCCGACGGGATTATCAATTACTACTACTATGGCTGGCATCTGGTCGCGTCGCTGATCCGGTTGTCCGGTGTCGGTATCACCCACGGATTCCAGTTGGGAGTGGCAACGGCGGGAGCACTGCTGGTCGCCCAAAGTGTCGCCTTCGCCGGATTGCTGAGTCGCACCCGACGAGGCTGGATCATGGCCGGAGTGCCGGTTTCCGGGTTGGTGGTTGCATTTTTCGTCGCAGTGGCTGGCAACGTCGATGCACTCTTCCAGGTCCTCCGGCATGGCAATACCGTAACGGACCTGTTCGATTTCTGGCACAGCACACGGGTCATTGACTACGTGATCACCGAGTTCCCCTACTTCTCCGTGCTCTGGGCAGATCTGCACCCGCACCTGATGAACCTGCCGCATTATGTCTTGTTGATCGTCCTGCTGACGTCGATGGTGCTTGATGTCCGGCGATTCCCCGAGGAGCAAATCTCGTTTTTGCAATCCGGAGCGATTGCCCTGGTGCTGGGAACCATTACCGTTACCAACTCGTGGGATGCTCCGATGGCAATAGCCCTCACCGTGGGTGCGTTCCTCTATACGGGCGCGCTCAGAGGAGGAAGCTACTGGTTGACGGGAACCGGGTACGGCGTGCTGACTGTGCTGGTGTCGTTCTTCCTGTTTGCACCGTTCCACACGCGCTTCTACAGCGTCGTCGATGGCGTTGCCCGGGCGTCCGAGAGTTCGCCGGCCGGGCAGTTCCTGACACACTGGGGGACGTTCATGGTCGTCCTGGGAGGGCTTCTTGCCGGGGCCGCCATTCGACGCAGATTCTCATCCCCACTCAATTCTCCGGCAATCCTGATCCCGGCGGCATTTGCCGGGCTTGGTGGACTGGGAGCACTCATCAGTTTTGTGCGGGGATCAATGCCTTCGGGATGGTTCTTGCCGGTTCTGGTAGTCGGAACGGTACTCCTGTATGCCGCACCAACTGCACCGCAGATAGACAGGCTCAATCGCATCTTGCTGGCAGTCGGGATCGTCCTCGCGGGTGGTAGCGGGCTCCTCGCCGCATCGATACCATCCGTGGCAATCGCCGGCGTCATCACTTTGTGCGGAATGCTTCCGGGCCTCACCTCCTGGAGACAACCGTACCGTGCAATTCCCTGGATTCTGGTGGCCGCTGCCGGAGCAATCCTCGTTGGTGTCGAATTGATCTACGTTGCCGATGACCTCCGAAACAGTCCCTGGGAGCGGATGAACTCGGTTTTCAAGTTCTCGATTCAGGCGTGGGTGCTACTGGCCCTCGGTTTGATTGTCCTTGCTATGCGCTCGGTTCAGTGGCCGCGCGCTGGGTTCAGCAGGAAGAATGCGTCGCGTGCGATTGTCTTGGTCGCGCTGGTCACTGCTGCGGTGGTCGGGTCGCTCTACCCGCTATTGGGCACACCGGCTCGTCTAAGCCAGAACATGACCAGTTCTCCCGGAGGCCTCACCCTTGATGGCTACGCCTGGATGCGAAATGGCTGGATTCACAATGGCACTGGCGACGTGATGATGTTCAACGGCGACCTGGACGCCATCAGATGGCTAAACAAGATAGAAGGAACACCGGTCATCCTTGAAGGATCGATTGGACCGTATCGTGGGAACGGTGCACGGATATCGAGCGGCACAGGTCTGCCGGCTGTCCTCGGCTGGGACCGCCATCAATACCAGCAGCGCTACGGCTCGGGCATCAGTCAGCGGATGGCCGAGGTACGGATGATCTACAACGAAACCGATCCGCTCCGGAAACTGGAGATGCTGCGGAGCTACAACGTGCGCTACGTCATTGTCGGCGACGTTGAACGCCTCTGGAATACCCCGGAGAACCCGCAACCCTACGCCAGCGCCGAAGGTCTGGATGCATTCGACCTGCTGATCGGTCACGGGTTGAAAGTCGCGTTCACGTCCGCCCATACCACCATTTACGAGGTCGAGGACTTCCCACGCTTGCCTCGTGCGGTGGGACAATGACCGATTTCGAGGCCATTCTCCGCTGGCTCGCGGTAGTATCCGCCATCAGTGTGGCGCTCCTGCCACTCACACTCTGGCTGGGAGGGGGACTCGGCGATTCCGCAATTGCCCTGATCCGCCCGCTGGGTATGGTCTTCCTGACGGCAATAGTCTGGTGGCCGGCAGCAATGCTCGGACTCCCGTTTACACGCCTTGTGCTCCTGGTGGCGCTGGCGGGAGCTGCGACGCTTGGATGGGCGCTACAGCTTCGCGTTGAACGGTCGCTTCCATGGCGTGAACTGGCCTTGTTCGAGGCGGTCTGGCTGCTCCTGTTTTTCGGTTATGCATTGTTCCGCTCGTACAACCCGCACATCATGAACACCGAAAAACCGATGGAGATCGCGTTCCTCAGTTCGATTGTCCGCTCGGCGGAGGTGCCCGCCCCCGACCCCTGGTATGCCGGAGAAACGATTAATTACTACTACTTCGGTTATCAGATGATCGGCGGCATCGCAAAACTTGCCGGCATCCCGCCGAGCCTGGCATTCAACCTGGCTCTGGCAACCCTGTTCGCATCAGCCGGCACCGTCGCGGCCGCCATTGGAATTCGCCTCGCCTGGCAAGCGGGGGTGCGCCGGCGCTGGATGCAGGCCAGTACCGGGTTCGTCGCCACCTTCATGCTGCTCTGGGCCGGCAATCTCGAGACTATCCGGCGTGTATTCGTGGAACGGGATGGCCTGTTCGAGACAACGTTCTGGTATCAGGGTGTCGGCTGGCAGGCTTCCCGGATCATTGTCGACCACAACGTGCACGGACGACCGGGTGAACGGGGCACTATCAACGAGTTTCCTGCGTTTTCATTCATTCTGGGAGACCTCCACCCGCACGTCCTCACCTATCCACTGTTGCTGGCAGTAGTGGCGTTGGCAGCAGGGTTCATGCTGGCTCGTGAAACCCTGACTTTGCCGCGGGTGGCAGTTTCCGGCGGGGTGGTCGGACTGCTGTATGTCTCCAACAGTTGGGACGCGCCACTTGGGATGTTGCTACTCGTCGTTGCTTTCACCGTTTGCACCGGGTTCGATCTCCGCAAGATCCTTACCAACATGGTATGTGCCTCGGCAGCCGCGCTGGTGGTGGCAACGCCGTTTGTCCTCGACTTCACCGCTCCGGTTGGTTTGAACGAAGCAGATGTTCCGGAGTTCCTGACCGGAATCCCAGTCATATCAACCGTCGTCACTACATTGGGCATAGTCGTCTGGAGACCATCCGGATGGGGTGAACTTCTCACCGTCCACGGCCACTGGATAGTTGCATCTGCAGTGTTCGCGTGGCTCGCAGTGTGCCGCGATTCCAACCTCCCCGGTTTGAGCCGATCACAACGCCGCTTCGCCATTGGCGGAATGGTCGTTGCCTTGATCCTTGCACTCGTCTGGTCTCCAGCGATCGTACTGATCGGCATACCGCTTGCCGGATCACTCCTCATCGCATGTCGTTCGTCCAGCCAGCCGGTGAGAATCGTCGCGGCGCTCTTTGCTACGGGGTTCTTCCTGATTCTGGTGCCTGAGTTCATCTACATTCAGGATGCTTTTGGCGACCGGATGAATACCGTCTTCAAGTTCTATTTCCAGGCGTGGGCCGTCCTGGCGATTGCGACCGCGGGTATGGTGGGCATCGGGTTGGCTGATGCGGGAAAGCAGAAACTGGTTTCGCTTGCGGGAGTCGCCCTGATTGTCCTGATAACCCTGCCCTACACGCCAATTTCAGCCCGGGACTGGACCGATGGCTTCGAGGCCCGACGCGGACTTGACGGGGCGGCATGGATGGGGCGAACCAACCCGGATGATGCTGCGGCAATTGCCTGGCTACGAGAACACGCCCCGGATGATGCGGTTATCGTTGAGGGGCCGGGATGTTCGTATCAAACCACCGCCGGTCTGCCGCACAACCGGTTCTCTGCATTCTCCGGTGTTCCCACAATACTGGGGTGGGCCGGACACCAGAGTCAATGGAGACGCGGCGAGGACGACCCGATCGGCGAACGAATCAGAACTCGTCAGACAACGATCAATCAGTGGCTGAACGGAATGGCGCTTGATGGAACCCTCTCGCCTGCTCCGACCTACCTGATCCTCGGTTCGCAGGAACGACTTGGCAGTTCAACCTGCGACTCACTGCCACAACGGGATGTTGAAGCCTCCCGGTTGGCGCTGGAGTCAATTGGCTGGGAGGTAGTGTTTCAGGCAGGGGATACCCTGATCATGGCACAATAAAGAAGCCGGTAGATGCGAAAACTGGCTCCGGGATGGATTGAAAGGTTGACTTTACCTTTGTTATCCTTACCGTTGCGGCATCTGACGCGGTGCTTCGCTGTGTTCAGGCGCGAGCGTATCCGACGATTCAGGCAGGGAGGACTTCCATAAGCTCAAGACCAGTCCGAGTTAACGAACGTATTCGTATCCGCGAAGTGCGGCTGATCGATGAGAACGGCAAGCAGATCGGGGTTATCCCGACTCGTGAAGCCCTGGAAACCGCGCGCGAGCGTGGTCTTGATCTCGTCGAAGTCCAGCCAAACGCCGTGCCGCCTGTCTGCAGGTTGATGGATTACGGCCGCTTCCGGTACGAAGAGAGTCGTAAGGAACGCGAGAGCCGCAAGAAAGCCAAGACAGTCGCGCTCAAGGAAATTCGGATGAAACCGAAAATTGGCGAGCACGATGTGGATACCAAGGCCCGTAACGCACGCCGATTCCTTGAAGCGGGGGATAGGGTCAAAATTTCCGTGCGGTTCCGTGGGCGTGAAAACCTCCATCAGGAGATCGGTCGAGATCTCTTGCTGGGAATGATCGACCGGTTGACCGATGTTGCAATTGTTGACCAGCAACCACGGTCCGAGGGACAGGACATGTCGATCCTGCTCAGTCCGAAGGTCGAGAAAGAAGACAAGACCAGCAGCAGCAGTAGTAGCGAAGAAGACACCGAGTAGCGTCTTCTCCTGGTCAGGTCGCCAACTGAGTTTGCAGTAGCGGACGACGGCGCCGGCAAGCGGTGCCGTCGGATCGCGTGGGAGCACCGGGAAGAGAAGTTCTGACATGCCGAAGATGAAAACGAACAAGCAGGCCAAGCGCCGCTTCAAGATCACCGGCACCGGGAAAGTCATGCGCGCCAAGGGCGGCAAGTCTCACCTGCGCAGGCGGAAGTCGAAGCGCACACGCCGGATGTTTGACAAGATGTTCGAGGTTGCAAAGCAGGACGAGAAGCGAATCAAGCGGCTTCTCCCCTACGGATAGGGCCTTGCTCGATCTGAACGCAACATGGTGACCCACTGGAGGGTGTGGAGAGCGAATGGCACGAATCAAGCGCGGCGTCACGTCACGCCGCAGGCACAAGGCGATTCTCGAACGGGCGTCAGGCTATCGCGGTACACGTAGCCGCCTGTTCAAGCGCGCGAACGAAGCGGTCATGCGGGCCGGGCAGTATTCCTATCGTGACCGCCGAACCCGCAAGCGGATGATGCGCCGGCTCTGGATTATCCGGATCAACGCCGCAGCCCGCGAAAATGGCATGCCATATGGCCGTTTCATTGACGGGCTGAACAAGGCGGGAGTCGTTGTCGACCGCAAGATCCTTGCCGATCTGGCTGTCCGCGATCCACAGGCGTTCAGCGAGTACGTCAACGTCGCCCGTGCTGCCCTTTAGGGGAGCAAGAGCGTGACCGGCAGATTCTCTGGCACCGACCATATTTCGAGTGCGGCGAATCCGCTGGTCAAACTGGTTCGACAGATCGCTACCCGTCGCAGGGCACGCCACCGTGAAGGGCTTTACCTGATCGAAGGCGAACGTGCGCTCCAGACGGCGATCGAGAATCAGGCAACATTCCAGACCATTCTGATTGACACCGAGCGCCGGGACCATCTGGACCCGGCGCTCGTTCATCTTCTCGAACAGACCAACGCACGTATCGTTACCATTGACGCCGCGCTGTTCCAGTCTGTGTCCGACGCAGAGACCCCTCAGCCGGTTATCGCCGTCGCGCGGATTCCGGAACAACGGCTCCCGGAACAGGCCACCGCCATCGTCGCGCTGGATGCAGTGCGTGATCCCGGAAACCTGGGCACCATCATCCGGACGGCGACGGCGGCCGGAGTGGATGGCATCGCCCTGCTTCCAGGTTGTGTGGACCCATACAACCCGAAAACAGTCCGTGCATCAGCCGGCGCAATTACTGCCATTCCTGTCGCTTCGGTTGCGGATATCGCAATGCTGAAGCATCAATGCTTCCGCGACCCGGATAGTGTCCTGGCGGTTGCGGCAGACGCCGGAGGCGACATGGATTACCGGCAAGTGGACTGGACATCTCCACTCATTCTGGTTGCTGGCAGTGAGGCTCATGGACTCCGTGAAGCCACCCGGGAAGCAGTTGGCACCACTGTTCGAATTCCAATGCACCCGGGAGTTGAATCGCTGAATGTTTCCACGGCAACAGCGATCCTCCTCTACCGGATGATGGACGTCCGTACCCCCGTGGGCCCATGACTTTTGGACGTACGGACGCGGGTTCTACCATCGAAAACCTGATACAGTATGGTATAGTGCCGCGGAGGCACGGGCCGAATGTCCGATTTCATTCTGGCACGGCCATTGGAGAAGGAAGGAAGTAATAATGCGGAAACAGGACCTGATCAAGGATGTTGCCCAGCGTTCCAACCAGCCGGAGAGTGTCGCCGGGGCGGTCGTGAACGCAACCTTTGACTCGATCCGGGACAGCCTGGCCAATGGCGAAGAAGTGACCATCACCGGATTCGGCTCGTTCAGGATCACCGAGCGCGCTGCCCGTGAGGGACGCAACCCGCAGACCCGCGAGCGCATTGTTATCCCGGCTGGCAAGAGCCCGTCGTTCCGCCCGGGCACCCAGCTCAAGCGTGCCGTCAGCGGCGAGGAATAACTTCCCATCCCTTTTGGATATTTCAGTATCCCGAAAACACCGCCCCCGATGTATCGGCAGGCGGTGTTTTTCTTGTCTTTGTGGAACGCACGAAATGGCCCTGGATGCCGAAAAACGGCATGAGAAAGGGCGAGGCTTTGCCTCGCCCTTGTGCTGCGTTTGATTGCGTTTTCGTGGCCTAGAGGTCCAGATTCTCGACTTCCCGGGCGTGGGTCTGAATGAACCGCTTGCGTGGCGGAACACTGGCACCCATCAGCATGTCGAAGGTCTCATCAGCACTGATGGCGTCTTCCAGGGTCACCTGGAGCAAGGTGCGGTTATTGACATCCATCGTCGTTTCCCAGAGCTGATCGGCGTTCATCTCGCCCAGACCCTTGTAGCGTTGAATATCGAACCGCTCACCCTTGTACTGCGCCATGATCTCGTCACGTTCGGCATCGCTATAGACCCAGTGGACATTGTTGCCCTTCTGAATCCGGTACAGCGGCGGCTGGGCAATGTACAGGTGGCCGGCAGTAATCAACTCTTCCATGTGCCGGAAGAAGAAGGTCAGCAACAGCGTCCGGATGTGTGCACCGTCGACATCAGCGTCAGTCATAATGATGATCCGGTGATAGCGCAGCCGGCTGATATCAAACTGGTCGCCGATTGAGGTTCCCAGCGCGGTAATCAGCGTCCGGACTTCCTGGTTCTGGAGCATCTTGTCCAGACGTGCCTTCTCGACGTTCAGGATCTTGCCTCGCAGTGGCAGAACGGCCTGGTAACGCCGGTCACGCCCCTGCTTGACCGTGCCACCTGCCGAGTCACCCTCAACGATGTACAGCTCCGACTTGGCCGGATCCTTCTCGCTGCAGTCCGCCAGCTTGCCTGGAAGGGCAAACGTGTCAAGCGACCCCTTGCGCTGCACGAGCTCACGTGCCTTGCGAGCCGCTTCCCGTGCCCGGGCAGCGGTCAGACACTTTTCAACCACCCGCTTCGCAGCCTGGGGATTCTCCTCAAGCTGCTGGGCAAGCAGTTCGTTGACAACCGACTGCACGGCGCCGGCCATATCAGCGTTGCCGAGTTTGCCCTTCGTCTGGCCCTCGAACTGCGGCTCCGGCAGCTTGACACTAACGATCGCCGTCAACCCTTCGCGGACGTCATCACCGCTCAGGTTGACCTCGTTCTCCTTGATCAGGCCATTCTTCCGGGCGTAGTCGTTGATCGTCCGGGTCAGGCCAGACTTGAAGCCACTCAGGTGCGTGCCACCGTCAACCGTATTGACGTTATTGGCAAAGGTATGTGTCGATTCACCGTAGCTGGCGTTGTACTGGAGTGCGACCTCAACGATGTAATCGCCGACTTCGCGCTTCATGTAGAACGGCCGCGGGTGGATCGGGTTCTTGGTCTTGTTCAGGTGCCGGACGTACGACGTGATGCCACCTTCGAAGTAGAACGTGGCTTCCTGGTCATCGCGCTCATCAATGAAAGTGATGCGCAGCCCCGGCGTCAGGTAGGCCATCTCCCGGAAGCGCTGGGCGAGCGTCTGGAAGTTGTAATCCAGCGATTCAAAGATCTGGGAGTCCGGAAGCCAGTGATGCTTGGTGCCGTGCTCATCGGGATCAATGCTGGCGACCTTCTTCACCGGTGCCTGCGGCACACCGCGATGATACGTCTGCTTGTAAAGTCCACCGTTCTGGCGCACCTCGGTATGGCACCACTCGGAAAGTGCGTTCACAACCGACACACCTACGCCGTGGAGACCACTGGACATCTTGTATCCGTCGCCGCCAAACTTGCCACCGGCGTGCAGAATGGTCATCACGACCTCGAGAGCCGACTTCTTGGCCTTCGGGTGCTTGCCAACCGGGATGCCGCGGCCATCGTCCTCAACGGTGACGGAACCATCCTTGTGGACCGTAATCAGGATCCTGGTAGCATACCCGCCGATCGCTTCGTCGATCGCATTGTCGACGACCTCGTAGATCAGGTGGTGCAGGCCGCGCAGGTCGGTGCTGCCGATATACATGCCGGGTCGGCGCCGGACGGCTTCCAGACCTTCAAGGACCTGGATGCTGTTGGCGTCATACTTCGGCGCTTTGGTTTCCTTCTTGGTTTCAACAACTTGTGCCACGATGCAGGCAACCCCTCTTATGCATGACCTGCTGCGGATATGCGCCGCATTCGGTCCCGATAAAACACCATGGTGGCGGCAATCACTCCGGTAGAGATGATGGCGTGTCCAACAATCGCCACCGCCACGCCGGCTGGCTGCTCGATCAGCATTCTCCATACCTGAGGAAAGCCGGTCGTCAGCAACACATATGCAACGATCATTCCCAATGCATTCCAGCTATCGTTGCGAACAACCCGATAACTGGATCGTAGGGCCTGAAGCGGGCCGGACTGGTCGATGAACATTGCCTGGATCGAGAAAAAGAACAGGACAAATGCCCACGACGCCGGCAGGAACAGCAGGAGAAACAACCAGACTGACGTTCCAGCCCCGGCCATTTCGGAAGCTACCAGGCCCGCGAGCACCGGCCAGAACACCAGCAAGGCAAGCGCCCCGATGACAAGGTACCAACTCGCCAGGCGTATCGCTCCACGGCCGGCCCCTGCTCCCGGAGCCCGTTTCAATCCACAGACAGCCGATGCAATCGCCTGCAAATACTCGGAGGCAATCAGTAGGCCAACCACAAGCATCAGCAGTCCAAGTGCGACAACACTCCACGAACCGATAGAAAGCGATGGTTGCAGTTGCTCCAGACGCCAGGCATCGCCTGACAACGTGGAAACAAACGATGGCAACCGGGTAGAGGGCATTCTCAGGACCGCCAGTTCGGTAACGTTGTCAATCCAGGTGTCCTCCACAAACGATGCAACCCGACCGGACGTGAGGTCCTGTTTCCGCAACCAACCGGCCAGACTGAGCGAGAGGGGCCGGGAGGTGATGTGAACACCCAGCCAGAGATAAAGATCAAGCAGCACCGGCGGAACAATCAGCCATGGCCGGGAAAGCAGGGTTTCGTAGCCAATGCCGATGGTGTCGATCACCCCCGGCAGGCGTTCCGGAGATTCAGGGACGGATTCTTGATCGTCGCTCCGGTTCCACATCCGTCGTTCCCGCCGCTATGACCACCCCAGTTCGTCCAGTTTGTCCTCGTCGATCCCGAAATAGTGCGCTACTTCGTGGATCACGGTGATCCGGACCTGGTCGGCAATCTCTTCCTCGCTCGAACAGGCTTCCTCGATCACGTCCCGGAAGATGGTGATCTTGTCCGGCGGTACAATGGTGTACCCACTATCCCGCTGGGTGAGGGGAATCCCCTCGTAGAGGCCAAAGAGGCTGCCGCTGGTGATGCCTAATTCGTCCAGTTGCCGCTGTGTCGGCCGGGATTCAATAACGACATCAACGTTATGCTTGTCCAGGACATTCAGGAACGTTTCCGGTAGCGAATCAAGCACATCAACCACGAGTTGTTCGAACTCGTTTTCTGTCAACCGTCCCACGTCTCATCCATCCTGCCCTAACCTGTAAATTATACCATTTTGCCCATTCGTACGCGAAATCCGGGGATCTCGATCCGAAGCGGCCAGGATGGAAAACTGGTTGACTAGCCGTTGAGGATTGTGGCCACCATCAGCGCCGCAAGCACGCCAAGCATTGCAACAATGATTCCCTGCTGACCACCTTCGGCTGCTGCATAGAGCAGCAGTGAAACAGCCGGCATGCCGACCAGCAGGCAGATGTTCCGGGTACGCTTCGACGGCATACTCATACCAGCCAGCTCCAGACCAGGACGATCACCCCGATAACTGCGGTGATGATCAACCCGTAACGCACCCCGGCCTTCACCACCGGGCCCTCCTTGCCGGCAAGTCCGACGGTGCTGCAACCAACGATGATCTTCGCCGGCGCAATCATGCTGCCGAGTGCTCCACCGGTTGTTTGTGCCGCAAGGAGCACTGCCGGCGGGAGACCCAGCAACACTGCACTATCCCGCTGAAGGGCCGAGAAGAGGATGTTCGAATTGGTGTTGCTGCCGGTCATGAACGACCCCAACACACCGATGAATGGTGACATGAACGGGAACACCGGGCCGGCAACGTCAACCATGCCTCGCGCCAACATGTAGGTCATGCCGCTATCCATCATGATCAATGCCATGCCCACCATGGTGATAATGCCCAGACTCGACCCCAGAGCGGCGTTGATCGTCCGGGTTGCCACCTTCCGGTAGGCTCCTGCTTGTAGTTTGCCGGTGTAGCGGAAGATGACGTAGCCGATGATGCAGGCATAGATCAGGAGCGCTCCTGCGTCGCCGAACGGCGAGATCGTGCGGAAGGATGCAGTTGCCTCGTTGATCCAGCCAAACGAGGTGGAGGTTTCAGGGATGGGCAGTTTGATCTCGACTGCATTTAGTAGCCGGTCCAGCGGGCCGATGAAACTGGCGGACAGCACAACGATGACCAGCACGATGTAGGCAGAGAACGCGAGCAGCACCTCACGAATTGGCACCACCGGCTCCGGCGGCTCGCTCAACTCCTCGCCACCAATTGCTTCCGCCTTGCGAAACACCGGCATCCGGGCGAGTGCGGTAATGCCTACCAGACCAACACAACCAGCCGTAAACGCAGAGAGCGGATAGGTTCCGATTGCCACCATGCCGAACTGGGTGCCGGCCATGACGGTGCCAATGATCAGCAGCGGCACTGCACCGAATTTGACGGCGCTCCAGCCACCATATGCCCAGACCGCCCCGAAACCACAGAGGAAACAGGCGATGCCGAGCAGCAGTCCGCTTTCGAACCCAAGCTCACTGGTGGCGATACCGGTGACACCAGCCATGGTCAGAAACGACGCCGACAGCGACCCGAAGGTTACTGACCATGAGTGACCGACCGAGGTGGTAACGACTGCCGCGACCGGCGAAAATCCCATCCCGACCATGAGTGGCGCTACGACCGCAACCGGGACCCCGTACCCGGCAATTCCTTGCAGAAATGTGGTGAAGATCCAGGCCAGCAGGATCAGTTGCATCACCCGGTTGCTGGTAATTCTGGTAATCCCGCGCCCGATCGTCTTGATGCTGCCGGCTTCATCGACAATGTGAAAGAGCAGCAATGCCGCCCAGATGATGTAGAGCACCCAGAGCGAGAGCAACGCTGATTTGACCTGCGAGTATGCCAGGAGTGATGCTCCTCCTCCAAAGCCGAAGATGGCGACGCCGAAGGCGGTCAACCAGGCAGCGGCACCTGCTCGGGCGCCACTCCAGTTGAAGCCAACGAGGAGAATCAGCAAGACGGCTATCGGGAGGAATGCCAACATCCAGTTGACAACGTTAACGGCTGGAATACCTGGTTCAGTCAACAACACGCTCCTGGGCCAATGCGGAGATCAGCAATTCGCGACCGATTGGCAGTGCGTGCGTTCCACCCGACCCAGCGTGTTCAACAATCACCGACACCACCAGTTTCCGGTTGCCGTCCATAGCATAGCCGGTAAACCAGGCGTGCGACGTATCCTGACCGGTTTCCGCAGTACCGGTTTTTGCTCCGATCTCGACTCCGTCAACCCAGGCGGCAGAGGCGTAGCCGTAGTCCGCGGACGCCACCATCAGGGAGCGCATCTGGGCCGCAATGTCCGGTGAAACTACATTGCGCCAGACTTCCGGGCGGAAGGTTTCCAACGTCTTGCCATTGGCATCGGTTACGGTGGATACCAACCGCGGCCGCATCATATTGCCGTCGTTAGCAATTGCGGCCACAACCATCGCCATCTCGAGAGGTGACGTCAGAATTTCTCCCTGTCCGAACGCAGTGTCCGCCACCAGTGCCTGGGAATCCTGCAAAGCCGACAATGATGAGGCAAGTTGTCCGGCGTCGGTCAGCACATCGAACGGTGCCTCGTCGAGCATTCCGAAACGCTCGGCCCAGTCCCATAGACGTTCTGCACCCAGTTGCAGGCCGATCTGGGCAAACACGACGTTCAGTGAGTAGCTGTACGATTCTTCCAGCGACCAGTCGACTTTCGACTCGTCCGGCCGGTTTAGTTCGATGATGATCCGGCCGTCCACTTCGAGCGCGCCTTCATTCCGGTAGATTGTCCCGGGGTTGGCAACGCCTTCAGCCAGGGCAGCAGTTGCAGTGATCGTCTTGAAGACCGATCCGGGAGTAAACAGCCCCTGGGTCGGACGGAACACCAGTGGCCCATCCGGGTTTCCGACAAGTTCCGCCCAGTACTCATTGATCGCGTCAAGCTCTTCCCCGGTTTGCTGTCCGACATTGGCATACAACCTGGAGGGGTCATAGGCAGGATAGCCGGTGATCGCCAGGACTTCGCCAGTTGACGCATCCATCAGCACCACCGCCCCGTTTCGCTCACCAAGCAGTTCAACTGCCCGCTTCTGGAGTTCGAGGTCCAACGTTAATTCAAGGTTATGTCCGGGGCGTTGGCGGTTGAGTAGACCGTCAAACCATTCGACGACCGGATTTCCACCCGACGTCCCGGAAAGGTAGTCGTTGAAACTCGCCTCGATCTGGCTTGCCCCGAATAATGGTGGTGAGTAGTAGCCAATAACCTGGCCGACTGATGGCTCCGGGTAGGTCCGTTCCCACGTGCCGTCGTCCCGCTGTGCGGAACCAACCAGCAACTGTCCATTGCGATCATAGATCGAGCCGCGTACCTGCCGCGCCTGTCCCATCACAACCCGGGCGTTCTGGTACACCTCGCCATTTTCAGTGACGACAATGCGGTTGAACGTATCTTCGCTCTCGACGATCTGGATCTTGACCAGCTGAATACTGATCATGATGAAACAGGCCAACACGATGGTGCTCCAGCGCATCATCGTGCGATTGAAAATCGGGAGTTTCCGGGTGCCGATCGGCCACATCGCGATCAGCAGACAGGCGCCGGCGGCCAGCACGCAAAGCAACCAGGTGGTTTCGTTCGATCCGTCGGTGGAAAACATTCCCCAACCAACAATGCCGAGAAACGCCAGGGTGGCGAGCGCGCGAATGAATCGAATAACCATCAGCCAGCCAGTTTCGGGTCAGAAATCCGGAGCAACAGCCCCACGATCACAAAGTTGGTCAGCAATGAACTGCCACCGGCACTGATAAACGGGAGCGTGATGCCGGTCAGCGGAATCAGTCGCAACGTGCCACCGATGATGACAAGCGTCTGGATGGCCAGGACTGATGTCAGGCCGGCTGCCAGGTACCGGCCAAACAGGTCGCGGGCCTCCAGCGCGATCTTGAAGCCACGCACCACCAGCAACATGAACAGCAGCAAAACTCCAAATGTGCCGAGAAGGCCCAGTTCCTCACCGATGGCGCTGAAGACGAAGTCGGTATGCACCAGCGGAATCAGCCCCGGCTGACCCTGTGCAAACCCGGTGCCAAAAACCCCGCCGGCGGAAAGTGCATACTCGGACTGGGTGTGCTGGTAGCCTGCGAAATACGGGTCTGCCCAGGGATCCAGCCAGTTTGCAACGCGGGTCTGTACGTGACTGAACTGCTGGTATGCCACGTAGGAACCTCCGGCGAATGCCGCCAGCCCGGTCGCCACATAGATCAACTTGCCGCTGGCGAGGTAGAGCATCGCCAGGAAGATGCCATAGAACAACAGCGCGGTCCCCAGGTCATTCTGGGCAACCACAATGAGCATCGCGACGCCCCACATCAGCACCAACGGCATCAGATAGGGAATCGGCGGCAATGAGATTCGCCCGATCCGGTAGGAGGAAACAAGTAACTCGTGGTTCTCGGCCAGGTATCCGGCGAGGAACACCACAAAGATGATCTTGACGATTTCCGACGACTGGATCGTCACCGGCCCGACATCAAGCCAGAGCCGGGCACCGTTGATCTCCACACCGAAAATCATGGTGACGATCATCAAGCCGATGCCGAGCAATGCCCAGGTGTACTTGTAACGCCGCAGCCAGTTGAGCCGCCGGACGAAGGTAATCATTCCGAGCAAGAGGGCAAGCCCGCCCGCCAGGTAGATCAACTGGCGTTCGACCATCCCGGCATACCCGGTTTCATCGAGTACCGGGGACAGTCGTTGCAGCACCAGTAAACCAAGCCCTGAAATGGCGACCACCAGCGGAAACAGCACCTGGTCGCCCCGGAATCCGGTGATGCTGAACCAGAGAGAAATGCCGACAACCGCCGCCATATACGCCAGCGATACCCAGATATCCTGCCAGTCCCAATCCAGGTCACGGGTAGATGCAAGGAAGATCGTGAGCAACCCGATAATCGTCATCACCGATGGAACGATGAGTAACTGAAACTCGGTGAAGCGAAACCTGCGGATCACGCGGAAGCATCCGAATCCGGGAGAAATCGGCCAACCAGAGGTTCCAATCGAAGTCTGGTCCGTGGATCCACCTTTTCAGGATTGGTGATAATCGCGTTGGCCAGAGAATCCACACACCCGGCGTCACATGGCGCTGTGCAAGAAGCGAGTGCGGGAACAATACGGTTAATCGCGTCCGTCATGGCGTGCAAATTGCCAACGACCGCTTCAACCGAAACGGGTTCCTCGCTGGAGTGCCATACATCGTAATCCGTCACCATCGCCAGCAAGGAGTAGCACAGCCCGGCCTCACGAGCGAGACGTGCCTCCGGCATGGCAGTCATACCGATAACGCTCGCGCCCCACGACCGGTAAACGTTCGACTCGGCCCGGGTGGAAAACTGCGGCCCCTCAATGCACACGTAGGTGCCGCCGGTCGTTACCGCGAGACCACCTTGCGCGGCTGTTCCAGCAACAATGGAAGAGAGTCCCGGACAGAACGGATCAGCCATCGAAACATGGGCCACCAGACCGTCACCAAAGAACGTCCGGCGGCGTCCGATGGTGCGATCGATCAGGTCATCGGGCACCACGAAACTGCGGGGCTCGATCTCTTCGCGGAGACTGCCCACCGCGCTGATAGAAACAAGTTGCTCTACGCCGGCCATCTTCATCGCGAATATATTGGCCGCGTAGGGAACTTCAGATGGCAACAGCACGTGCCCTTCTCCGTGTCGGCTGAGAAACGCGACCGGCACCCCGTTGATCTCGCCAATCCTGATCGGTGAGGATGGTCGACCAAAGGGAGTATCAATCTCCAGTTCCTGAACGTTGTTCAGGCCAGTCAGGCGGTAGATTCCGCTTCCACCTATAATTCCGAGTGCGGCTTTCGGTTCCATCCATGCTCCTTGTTGATTGCCGGTAAGTGTACCGGAGCCAGTGGCTCCACCGAGCCACCAATCAGGGCGGACGATGTACGAAGGACAATGGCTTGTCTGACAGGGAACCGGACGAAGCAACAGACAGCACTGAGCCAACAGCATCTCGCCGGCGTGCCGGACTGACAGCCTCGCTTGCCGGCACTGCGTTTCGGTTGCTGGCGGTCATCGGCATACTCCTGACGCTCTGGTCAGCCTGGCGTCTGGAGCCCTGGCAGACCTCGGAGCCTTCCTCTCCGAAACGACATAGTGAGATTGCGTTTGCCAACGTAAACCCGATTGGCGTGAATACGTTCCTTGCAAACGAAGTCGAGATATGGAAGCGCGAACGCACGCTGGAAATGGTGGCCGAACTCGGCGCCGGATGGATCCGGCAGGGCTTTCCCTGGAACGAAATCGAACCTGCCCGGGGCGAACACTGGGACGCCCGCTACCAGCAGGATTCGTGGGCAAAGTTCGACAACATTGTTGATCTCGCCGAACAGCACGGTATTCGCATTATTGCTCGCCTGGACCAAACTCCGGAATGGGCCCGACCGGCCGGAACCACGCCGGCGACCCCGCCCAGCGATTTCGAGGATTTCGGCAATTTTGTCCATGAGTTTGTCAGCCGGTATCGCGGCCGGATCTCGTACATCCAGATCTGGAACGAGCCAAATCTCGCCCGCGAATGGGGCGGGGCGATTGACCCTGCCGGGTATGCTTCTCTGCTGGAAATAGCAGCGCGCCGCGCACGAGAGGCCAACCCGGATATCATTATCCTCAGCGCGCCGATGGCCATGACAACCGAGAACAGTCCGCGAGCAGCGGATGAATTTGTGTACTGGCAGGCTCTCTATGATCACGGCATTGCCGATTCGTTCGACATCATGAGCGCAAATGTGTACGGGCTTTCCGAACCGTATGACGCCGAACCTGATTTCGGAGTGCTCAACGTCCGGCGGGTCGAACTCCTTCGCGAACTGGCAGTCCGCAACGGCGACGGCGACAAACCGATCTGGTTCAACGAATATGGCTGGAACGCATCTCCCGAAGACTTCCCGCAGGATGCATTGATCTGGTCACGGGTGAAAGAATCCCAACAGGCCGATTGGACCGCCGATGGTATCCGCTATGCCAGCGAACACTGGGACTGGTTCGGCGTCGCCAATATCTGGTACTTCCGGCACGTGGGCGACATTTCTCCTTCCGCTTCGGACTATTACTTCAGGATGGTTGACGTCGAGTTCACCCCTCGCGACGTTTACCGCGCGGTGCAGCGCCTCGCCTCGTCCCTCACCTCGGCCGGCAAAGGCGATCATGGGCTGCTCGAAGCATCTACACGTGCGTTCGGCGCCTGGCCGGTCATCAGAAATGCTGACTCTCCTCACGGTTATGCGGTGCAATCAGCAGGGTCCGGTCGGCTGGAAATCAGGTTCCGCGGGTCAGCACTCGATCTGCACCTGCTTCCGAACCAAAACCACGGGACAATCACAGTCTCGATCAAGGGGGAATCTGGCTCCCGAACCATTGATCTGCCTGAATCCGGCGGAATGCTGCGAGTAACATCCGGCCTGCTTGACCATCCATCTGCCGCCGCAGCCAAAGACCGGGTAGCGGTCATCCAGGTCAATCAGGATTCGCAGCTGTCGGTTGACTACTTCACCGTTTCGTACGCCGTCAACTACCTGTGGCTGCTGGCTGGCGGAGGAATAACCATAGCCGGACTGGCCGGTAGTTTCTTCTTTCGCCGGCGAACGGCATCGGTGGCAGCATGAGCATCCCGTACCGAACACCAGGAGAGCGTCGCCTGCTGTACTGGAGCGGTTGGCTGGTGGCTATCTTCGCCTCACTTTCCTATGTACTCCTGGCGTTCGCCGAACAGGGAACAGCCGGGGCCGGTCTGCGAGGTGTCCCGAACGACCCATTGCCGTTCAATCGCCATGCTGGCGTCGGGGTGGACCTCACCGGACTCTCGTCGCTGCAGGCAGTTGAGTGGCTTGAAGCCGCCGATGTATCGCAGGTGCCCCTGGTGATCATTCCGTTGGATGGCGACATCATCGCAGCATTCAACACGCCCCAGATGTCCCACGTCGCGCACCAGGCAGTTGAGATGTTGCTGGCAGGTGCCGACGATGCTCCGGTCGCCTTCTGCTTGCGCCGGCCTATTTCGGCGATGGAAGAGCAGGTGCTGGCCGAAACGGCAGTGGCGGTGTTGACCGAGGTGTATGCCCAGCGGATCACCTACCTGGGTGGGTGCATAGCGGATTCATCGGCGACCTGGGAAACGCATGTGCTCGCCGAACTGGATTACCTGCCGCCAACGTCTTCCCGCGAAAAGATGCTTGCCCCCGTCTCGATCGGGGCGCCACTCCGACTACAGAACGCTATCGCACCAGATGACCTCGACGAGACGTTCTTCGACACAATTGGCGGTGAAACCTACGCCGCAGTCCGCATTACTCCTACGCCGGGCCTCGATGAGCAAATACGTCAACGTATCTGGAACCTGCTCCACGACCGCGGCCAGGCAGCAGTGTTCCTGGCGGCACCGGACATCAACGCGCCGGCCGATGCCTTTGTACAGTCACTGTCGTTTGGGAACCGCGTCAACCCCGAGCTATCGGAAGGGTTCAACAACGCAATCAGTCCACTCATCAAGTGGTCTGGAGACTGGACGCTGACACCGGTTGGCCCGGTGGAGTATCAACGAACGCTAACACCCGGCTCGTCGTTTACCACCGAGTTCATAGGAACAGAGGTCTGGGTCATCGGGATCGCTTCGCCAGACGGTGGACAACTAGGAGTCTGGGTCGATGATGAGCAACCGGACACTTCCTCCGCGCCGGACCGGATCATTGATATGGAACGTTCCCAGGCTCGTGATGCTGCGTTTCTTGCTATTGATGGCCTTCCCGCAACCCGGCACACGCTCACGCTGGTAGCTGCCGGCACCGAGGTAACCGTTTCCGGACTGTTCGTCACCGGACGCACGGAGTCCGGGATTCACGGCACGATTGGGTCGCTCGGATTGATCGGTGCGGCCGTCGCAGGTCTGGCGGTGGTGCTGAGTGTCGCCGTCGACGATCTCCGGCTACGCATTGGACTCGACCGTCCTGATCAGGACGGGTCTGAACACCCCCGGATTTTCTCACGTGATGTCTGAGTCTCGACTGCCGGTCGGGATCGCATTGGCCGGCCTTGTCATATGCCTGATCGTGGGCTTGCCTTCATCCGCTCCACTGGCAACCTTGCCGGTAGTTCTGCTGGCGCTCTCCGGAATGGCACTGGTGTCGCCGGTCGGAATCATTGTCGCGACAATCGTCTCCCTGCCGTTCTTCTATGCACCGCTGACATTCGGCACAGTGTCGTTGGCTGCGTCCGAAGTGCTGCTTGTTGCCGCAGCAATCGGTGGACTGGTCCGGCTGGTGATCGTCATCCTGCGAACCAACGCCAGGTGGCAGGGTATTCGTGAACTCGCCGGGAATCTGTTCGGGTCGCGCCTTATCTGGTTTCTGTTGGCCATGTTCGCCGCCGGCATTGCTACAACTCTCTTCGCCTTTGATCCGGACGCACGATCGGCAAGCATCCGTGAGGTGCGCTGGACGTTGGTCGAACCGCTGATTCTGGTTGCGTTGCTTATCCTGTTCGCACGGAAAGCAACCCAGAGGACGCTACTTGCCGCTGCGCTGATCGCGGCCGGTTCGGTGGCGGCCGGTTTGGCATTCTTCGACGTGGTGTCAGGCGGTGGTGTACTGGCGGACAACGTTCGCCGGCTTAGCGGTCCATTACCGCATCCCAACGCCCTTGCACTGTTCCTGGTGCGGCCGTTGGCGCTGGCCACTGCGCTGTTGATCGTCCAGCCAGGTTGGCGAAAATATACGCTGCCACCGGTGCTGCTGATCAGCCTTGCGACGTTCGGAACCTTCTCGCGCGGCGCAATGATTGCGCTCGCAGGTCTGGCCTTGCTGCTCTCTATTCATACCTCGATGAGGACTCGCATGGTGATGTTCGGTACGGTCGCAGCAACCGGCCTTGTCGCAGTGTTACTGGCAGGCGACAGAATGTTGAGCGCGTTCGGTGGAGGAAGCGTTTCGCTGCGGCTCGATATCTGGACTTCAGCCATCCAGATGATCCGCGACCGGCCGATTCTCGGCTACGGACCGGATCAGTTTCTCTATGCCTACGCGCCTCGATACATCCTGCCGACGGCCTGGGATGAACGTTTCACCGCCCACGCCCACAACCTGATAGCAGATTCCTGGATCAGACTCGGAATCGTCGGGGCGATCCTCGCCATCATTGCGCTGGTCATCGTCTTCAGGTCTGCACTGGCACGACGCCCGTCCGCACCGATCGCCTACGCGGCGGTGGTTGCCCTTGCCGCGTCGCTGATTCACGGGTTGATCGACAACGCATACTTTGGACACGATCTTGCAATGAGCGCCTGGCTCCTGGCATGGCTGGCGTTTGATCGGAATGCAGACCGGGGAGAACCGCTGAGGAATGGCTGAGGTGCAATCCGCCATTATTACCGGATTGGGACCGTTCAGGCGTTCGACCGCGTGGATAACGGTCGTCTTTCTCTCTGTACTCCTGCTGCTGATCCTGAACGCTGCCGGCCCGTTTGCACTGGTCGCCTTGCTGGGCGGCATCATCGCCGTCATCGCCCTTTTCCGTTTTCCGTGGCTTGGTGCGCTCTTTCTGCTGGCCAGTGTCTCGGCCCAGGAATTCGGAGCCCTTCCGCTCGGCGGACAATCACTGACCATCACCCGCGCGATGTTTCCACTGGCAGTCGGCGGTTATGTCATCTCCATTCTGATCGACCGCAGAAGGCTCGAGGGTTCGCATCTGCTCATTCCGTATGTGGCATTCGTCGGCATCGTCGGGGCCTCGATGGTCTGGGCATCGTCAATCACCGCCGCCGGCGCGGAGTTCGGACGATGGATGATCGGGCTGGTCGCGTTCATTGTTTTTACTCATTTTCTGGTGACAGCCTCGCGACGGCGAATACTGGCGTTCGTCGGGATTATGGCGCTCGGTGGCGTCTTTCAGGCTACCTACGGCGTAACCCAGAGCGTTCTCGCGCTCGGACCGGAGAGCTTCCGGGTGGGAACACAAGGGAGCCGAGCCTTCGGCACCTTTGGTCATCCAAACTCCTACGCCGGATATCTGGAGATGGTCTTTTTTCCGGCATTCTGGTTGGCTGTCTGGATGGCCATGCAGGTGCCGGCGACATTACGCACCTACATCGCTGCCAGACGAAACGGAACAGTCGCAAGTAACCGCCAACGTCTGGACCTTGCCATCGCTGTCGCATTGCCGTTGGCGTTCGGCGGAGCTGCGCTGATCACCCTGAGCGGCGTCGTCGCCAGTTACTCGCGCGGAGCATGGCTGGGTATCCTGGCTGGTGGTCTGGTCACCGGGCTGCTCTTCAGCCGGTGGGCACGATGGGGCGCCCTATTGGCTGCCCCACTCGTCGGGATACTGATCCTTGGCGGTGGCCCTGCGATCGTTCCGGATTCGGTTGCCGAGCGAGCTGCGTCCGGCATCGCCGACCTCCGGCCATTTGATGCCGCGAGTGTCACCATTACCGACGACAATTTCGCTGCGGCCGAACGCATGGCCCACTGGCAAGCCGGCATGAGGATGTTTGCCGACCACCCGGTAACCGGTGTTGGTGCAGCGCACTTCAATATTGAGTATCGTGACTACTTTGTCCGCGAAGAGTTCCGGTTTAGCCGGGGACATGCCCACAACTTCTACATCCATGTCCTTGCCGAACTTGGACTGGCCGGGATCGCTGCCTATACCGTGCTGATCGTTTCGCTAGGCATTGTGGCGCTGTCGGTTGTGCTTTACTCACCGGCAGGCTTTGAGCGTATGCTTGCCCTCGGTGCGTTGGGCACAATGACGAGTGTGGCCATTCATCACGTGTTCGAAAACTTGCATGTACTGAATATGAACATTCAGCTCGGAGCAGTCTGGGTATTGGCAATAGCAGCACACCGCCAGTGGAAATCGCACAGCCAGACAGGCATGGAGCACACCTCTTGACCGATCCAGGCAACAGCGCACATTCCATGCCCGGTGGTGGTAGCCCTCCTCCGGACCCGAATCAATCCGAACCCGATCAGCAGCCCGTTTCGATTGGCCGTCGCCTGCGATCCCCCCAGACGATCGTTTCCTTTCTGATTGCCTTTGCGCTCATCTTCTTCATCTTCCGCAACCTCGACCTTCAGTTTGGCGATATCTGGCGCAACATCAGAAATTCGGATCCGATTTACCTCTTGCTCGGGTTCGCGATGTATTACGGGTCGTTTCCACTCCGGGCACTCCGCTGGCGCTACCTGATGGACAACGCCGGTATCACCCGCGACTACGCTGAAGAAATGCCCGGACTCCGTGTGCTTTCCGAGATGTATGTGCTCTCCTGGTTTGTGAACTGCCTTGTTCCGGCAAAGCTGGGTGATGCCTATCGTGGCTACCTGCTCAAGAAGCACGCCGGACCGTCATTCAGCCGCACTGTCGGCACGATTTTTGCCGAACGGGTGATGGACGTCTTCGCCCTTGTCGGCCTGCTCGTGCTCGCCAGCCTCTTTGTGTTTCACGGCACGGTTCCGGAATCTATCCGGGTTCCGGTCATCACCGGGGTCGTCCTGGTCGGTCTTGGGCTTGTTGGCCTGGCCTCACTCCACCTGTTCGGCGCCCAACTGGTCCGCCTGGTGCCGGCCCGGATTCGTCCCATTTACGTGCGCACCGCCGACGGTTTGACGACATCACTGCGGGGCCCCGGCATGCCAGGCGCAATTGCCTTGACTGCAATTGTCTGGCTGCTGGAAGGCGCCCGGATGTTCTTCGTAGCTGCTGCATTCGGCGTCGATCTGACACCGGCCTCGGCCACACTGGTAGCCTTGCTGGCAAGCCTGCTGACGGTGGTACCGATCACCCCGGCCGGCCTCGGAGTCGTTGAAGGTGGCACGATAATTGCGCTCCGGTTGCTCTCGGTGGGAGATGCAGATGCCGGATCAATTGCCATTATGGACCGCGTCATTGCCTACTGGAGTGTTATTGTGATCGGCGGAGTGCTCTATCTCGTCTCCAGGCGAAAGTAGCTGACTGTGCGCATCGTTTATGAAGGAACTCCAGCCGCCACCCAGTTTGCCGGCGTCGGTCGATACGCTCGTGAACTGCTGCGGGCGTTACTGATCCAGTCGCACGGCGACCGCTACACGGTCGTCAGCGCCGCCACTGAGCATGAGATTGAGCGCCTCGAACGATCAATGCCGCCGGGCCAGTGGCGAGAATACAAGCGCCTGCCACTGCCCGAACGATGGGCCACCATCGCGTGGCAACGTCTGAAAGCACCAATCCCTTTGGACTTGCTGGTCGGAAAGGCAGACCTGTATCACGGAACGGACTTTGTGCTGCCGCCAACAAGGATGCCGTCAGTGGTGACCATCCACGATCTTTCCTATCTTGTGGCCGCGAAGTATGGAGAGCCGTCGCTCGTCCGGTATCTCGCATCGGCTGTCCCTCGCGCATTGAAACGTGCAGACCAGGTAATTGCGGTTTCAGCCAGCGTCGCGGCCGAACTGGTGGACGCCTACCCTTGGGTGCAACACAAGGTCCGGGCTATCCCGAATGGCGCAACCATCCCGTCTTCCGCATCAGGGCGAACCGATGAAGATTCACCTGTTCTCCTGATGGTCGGCACCATTGAACCGCGCAAGAACCACGATCTCGTTCTGGATGCCATGCCTTTGATCTGGAAGCAATACCCGGAGACCAGACTGGTCATTGCCGGCAGAATCGGCTGGCAGGCAGACCGGATCGCCGGACGCATCCGGGAAGCGGCACAATCCCCACAGGTAGAGTTCGTCGAGGCGCCGTCAGACGACCAGCTTGAAGCGCTTTATTGCAGCGCGACGATTGCGATCTATCCATCACGGTACGAAGGGTTCGGGCTGCCGGTTATCGAGGCAATGGGGCGGGGAGTTCCAGTGGTCGCCGGCGACATCCCGGTGCTTCGTGAGACTGGCGGCGACGTTGCCAGGTACGCGCACATCGATCATCCAGATTCGCTTGCACGCGAAGTACTGGCCCTGCTCGATGACCGGGAGGCTCGCCGGAGCCTGGGCGAGCAGGGTCGAGAGCGGGCGGAGAAGTATTGTTGGGCCGAGACGGCCAGACGCACCCGGCTCGCCTATCAGGCGGCGTTGGAGGGATAGTGGACGAGCAACCAACTCCGCAACATGAACCGGAAGAAACCGGGGAACAGAGTCTCTTCAAGAAGTACCCGAAACTCGGTGTGATTCTGGTCGCTGCGGTCGCCTACGCGATCCTGATCGGTATGTGTCTTACCGTTCTTATTCTGGCTGTCCGTGGCGTCTGAACTCGCTGCATTCATAGATTCACCTGCAGGCATTACGCTGCTGCTGATCTGGACGGTGCTTTCCGCCGCCGGCGTGATCCTGGTTTCCCCGCGGATGAATCGCCTCACCGGAGGGCAGCAAGGAAACCAGGTTCAGCGGGTATTCCGGAACAGCGCGATCCCGATTGCGTCCCAGATCATCGTCAGGGTAGTTGATCTTGCTGTTGCCATCGCCTTGCTCCGCCTGCTTGGCCCCACCGGCAACGGCCAATACGCAATTGCTGTCGTCGTCTGGCTCTACATCAAGACGTTCTCCGATTTCGGTCTGGCGCTTCTGGCGACCCGGGAGGTTGCCCGTGACCCGGCCGAAGCGGGCAAGGTCATCGGGGAAACAACCATTTTCCGCTGGGTTGTTCTGGTGGTCACAGCTATACCGGTAGCGGTTTACCTGACGGCATCTTTGACTCTCGATACTCTTGCCGTGCCAAGCGCTCTGGCGATCATCATCCTCTACCTGTCGATCGTTCCTTCCAGTTATGGCGAGTCTGTCAACGCCGCCATGAATGGTCTGGAACGGATGGAGATTGCCGCCGCCATCAACGTCTTCGTCAGTTTTGCACGAGCGCCACTGGCGGTTGCCCTGGGAGCGAGTTCACTCGGCGTTCCCGGTGTTGCGTTGGCTGCGTTGATTACGTCGGGCCTCTCGGCCGCTGCATTTCACCGGGCGCTACGATCAATGGTCAATCTCCAGGTAACCATGCGATTACACCGCGAGCGTGCAGTCTGGTACGCCCGCGAAAGTTGGCCACTCCTCATCAATGGCCTTTTGGTCAGTCTGTTCTTCCGGGTTGATGTGTTTATCATCTCCGCGGTCAAGGGCGACGCGGCGCTCGGCGTCTATGATGCCGCCTACAAACTCATCAACCTCGCAACCGTCATCCCGGCCTACGCAACGCTTGCCGTATTCCCGTTGATGACCCGCCGGTCCGGAGACCCTGCAGCTCTCGAGCGAGCCGGCCAGGTGACGACCTACACACTGGTAACCATCGCCTGGATGCTGGTCTTTGGACTCACTGCCCTATCGACATTCGCCATCCGTGTACTGGCCGGATCTGATTACTTGCCTGAGGCCGCATTCCTGCTGCGTATCCTCATCTGGTTCGCACCGCTGTCGTTCATCAACGGTGTGATCCAGTACCTGCTGGTTGCCACCAACGAACAGCGGCGTCTGGTGCCGGCATTTGTTGCAGCCGTCCTGTTCAATTTCGGCGCCAACCTCGTGCTGGTTCCGCTCTATGGCGCCAGGGCGTCTGCGGCGTTGACGATCCTCACCGAGGTCGTCATTTTCGTCGTACTGGTGGTCGTCGCTGTACGAGCGAGAATCGGAATTGATCCCTGGAGAATTGCTCGCCGCTCGTGGCGTCCTACCGTTGCCGGCCTCGGTGCTTCGCTGGTCGCGCTGGTGCTGCGTGAGCAGGCAATTCTCGCGATTGCCGCTTCCACACTGACATTTGTCGCTATCGGTGCGACAGTGCGACTGGTAGGCGACGATGAACGCATGCTCTTCCGTCGCCTGCTGGGAAAATCCACGCCGAATTCTGTTTGACAACGGTCTATCCCGATGGTATTCTTCCTGCTCGATGGAGGTGTGGTGTAGAGGCCTAACACGCAGCCCTGTCAAGGCTGAGATCGCGGGTTCGAATCCCGTCACTTCCGCCCAATAACACCGGCCGGCGAGCCGGAATCAAAAGGGGTCGAGGCATTTCGCCTCGGCCCCTTTTGGTGTATGGTGCACAACATCAACGAACTATCGAAAGGTACAGCCTCCAAGGGCAAGCGACTCATCGTCGGCTTCGGAATGGCTTTCGGCATCCGCCGATGAACCCTACACCTACCTGACCACGACCGGGCGAAAAACCGGTTCACCGCACCGAATCGAGATCTGGTTTGCCGTCGAGGGCGACCTGATGTACCTGATGGCTGGAGGCCGCGAGCGTCCTGATTGGGTTCGCAATCTGATAGCCGATCCACAGGTCAGCGTTGAACTCGGGGGCGAAACCCGCCAGGGACTCGCAAACGTGGTCTCCCCTGATTCTCCCCACGATGCGCGCGCCCGTGCGCTCCTGGTAGCCAACTACCGGAAAGGCGAAAACCTCGAAGAATGGGGTCGCAATTCGCTCCCGGTGGCGATCTTGTTTCCTCAAGCGAAGGTATCTGCCAGTTAGACGAACTCCGTTCGCCACGCTGCTCTGACAGTTTGTGTCCGGCGCTTCCCCTTGCCTTCGGACTGGATAGTTCCAACCAGATTCTTGCCTTCGACACGGGCAATTCGGCTACTATCTCGCCGGATTAGCCTTTTATTGGCTTGTTCCTTGTTACAACTAACCGTGCCAGGCGAAATATGCCTGATCTGCAATCTGGCAGATGAAGACGGATTTTTCCAACTCTGGCAAAATCCTGAATGTTTCCACCAGTCCGGCGAAGTGTTGCGAACATTTCACGCGGGTGAAATGTTGACACTGGTTTACGATGTGGTACAGTGTGCCGGAACGCCGTACCACTTTCGACGATGGGATGCCTCAAGTGTCGTACGAGAAAAGTGGAGTCAAGGTCGTTGAACAAGCAATGTCAGTTCTGCAGGTGCTCGGAGAGAACACCGAAAGCAAGGGGGTTCGGGAACTGGCAGCGATGCTCTCGATGAGCGTTACAACGACCCAGCGGATTCTGGTATCGCTGGAACGAACGAAAATGATTATCCAGGAACAATCGACCGGAAAATACACACTCGGCCCGGCGCTGCTCCAGTTATCCGCCCGGTATCTGGCGGGCACGCCAATCTTTACGCATATCGCTCGAAGTGTCGAGGCTGTTTGGCGAGAAGCGCAGGAAACCGTCATCGTTGCAACGTTGATTGACGGTGCGCGTGTTCCGATCTACCAGATGGAAAGCCCGCATCCCTTGCGGTTTGTGGCGCAGGTTGGCCGGAAATATCACCTGCATGGTGGTGCGCTGGGTCATGCGATTCTCGCGTCCCTTGATCCGGACATCGCCGAGGCGGAGATGCGGTCGATTGACTACCCCATGATTACGAGCCACACCCCGACATCGATAGACCAGTTGCGCGAGCGCGTTGCGCAGGTCCGGCAGCAAGGCTATGCCATCAGTATTGCCGAGCAGGTACCAGATAGCGCCGGGGTGGCCGTCCCGGTCGGGAGTTCCAATGCCCGGGGTTTATCGCTCGGGTTGTTTACACCGGAAGCTCGCATGACCGAAGAAAACATCCGGCGGTTCATCGAGATACTCAAGCCGGAAGCAGAGGTGCTGTACGCGAGTCTGGCTCCGTGGCTCTCCAGATCGGATGGACACGACCTCGATCCGATGAGCTACGTAACCAGCGACGCGAGCTAGCTAATACCAGGTGGGTTGTCGCCTGGCTGTAGGTGATTCGCAAGAGATTGGACTGCGAAGAATGAGCGATTTCCCGCGAAAAGCGGATGTGGTGATCATCGGAGCCGGAATCATCGGGCTCTCGACCGCATACTTCCTCCGGCAGATGTCGGATGCCACGGTCGTAGTTCTCGACCGGGGCCCTCTCGGGGGCGTCGCGTCTCCCCGTTCGGCAGGTTCTCTGCGTCACCACTACAGCCATCCAATGCTGGTTGAGATGGCAATTAAGAGCCACGCGATCTTCAAGGAGTTCGCAGCAAAGTCAGCCATCGACTTTGGTTATGTGAACAACGGCTATCTCTTGCGAGTCGCTGAAGACCAGATTGGCTGGCTCGAAGAAAACGTGAAGATGGTCCGCGAAGTCGGCATCGACACGCAGATGATCCCGATCAGCAAGATCCCTGAACTGCATCCGTTTGTTGACGTCAATGCCATCAGCGGCGGTTTCGCGAACGACAAGGACACAGCTCACGTTCAGCCGCGCGAGTTCATGAACGCTTTGATTGCCGCCGCTGAAGAAGCCGGCGTGATCACCGTACCAGGCAAGGCTGTCGAGGGTATCGACACGGCAAATGGCGCCGTTACCGGCGTCGTGGTTGCCGGAGGCGAACGCATTGAAGCCTCGGCTGTCCTCAATGCCGCTGGCGCCTGGGCCTCCAACGTTGCTGCATACACGGGAACGACCGTGCCGGTGTACGTCAAGCGTCTCCTCCAGATTTTCGAACTGTCGCCGAAGGTCGAGATTTCTCGTCTGACCCCGACCATTTCCGACGGTCCGCTTGACCTGTACTCCCGGATGAACCCGGGCAACCGTCTGCTGGTCGGCGCCCGCGTCTACTTCGATGAACCGGTGAACCCGGACGATGTGCCGCTCTATCCGGTCCATTCGGCAGTAGTCGAGACCCGCAGCGTCTTCGAGCAGATTGTTCCGGCTGCCAAGGACGCGCCGGTCTATCAGGCCTGGGCAGGTGTCGATGGCGAAACGCCGGACTTCCAGCCGGTCATTGACGAAATTGAAGGCATCTCCGGCCTGTTCATCGCGGCCGGATTCAGCGGACACGGCTTCAAGCTCGGCCCGTTCGTTGGCAAGTGCCTTGCCGAACGCATCCACAAGGGCCAGGCCGAGTCGGTGGATCTTCGCAAGTTTGAGGCAGGTCGATTCGATCGGGGCGAACAGTTCCCGATTGGCTACAAGCAGATGGGCGCGTAACGCAGCGTTCATCTCCAGGTGAAATCGGGAAGTGAAATCCATGGCACTCCAGGTTCCGAAAGCAACAGAGCAAATCCGTAACCTCGTCGGCGGCTCGTGGGTCGCGTCAGAAGTTGCCACAGCAGATATCTTCAACCCCGCAACCGGCGAGGTAATCAATCAGGTTCCCATGTCGGGAGCACAGGAAGTGGACCTGGCTGTCAAGGCAGCCAGCGAAGCGTTTGCAACATGGTCACGTGTTTCTGTCATGGAACGCGCACAGCTTATGTTCCGCTTCAAGGCACTTCTTGAAGAGAACGTCGAGGAACTCGCGGCGCTCATTACCGTCAATCACGGCAAGACACTGGATGAAGCCCGTGGCGAGGTTCGCCGGGGTATCGAGGTCGTGGATTTTGCCTGCGGGGCGCCGACCCTGCTCCAGGGCAAGACGTTGCGGGATGTTTCGGTCGGTGTCGATCAGGACCTGTACCGATATCCAATCGGCGTCGTTGGCGTCATTCCGCCATTCAACTTCCCGGTCATGATTCCGCTTTGGCTGTTCCCGCTCGCTGTGGTTTCGGGGAATACCGTTGTTCTGAAGCCGTCGGAGCAGACTCCGCTCGGGGCAATCCGTCTTGCTGAACTCTTCCTCGAAGCCGGGTTCCCGGAAGGTGTCCTCAACGTCGTCCACGGTGGGAAGGATGCCGTCGAGTCAATGCTCGATCATCCGGGCATCGCCGCCATCTCCTTTGTTGGCTCGGAGCGCGTGGCGCGCCAGGTGTACGCCCGTGGCGCCGCAAACGGGAAGCGCGTTCAGGCAGCAGGTGGCGCCAAGAACCACCTCATCATCATGCCGGATGCCGATCTCGATCTGGTCATCCCGGCGGTGCTGAACTCGGCGTTTGGCAATGCCGGCGAACGCTGCCTTGCCGGTAGTGTCGCAGTTCCGGTCGGCAAGAGCCGGGATGCGTTTATCGAGGCACTTGCCGATGGCGCAGACAAACTCGTTGTGGGCCCTGGTGATCAGCCAGGCGTGGATGTTGGCCCCCTTGTCCGGGGCGATCATCGCGACCGGGTAGCCAATCACGTTCAGCTCGGGATCGAGGAAGGTGCAAAGGCGATCAGGGATGGTCGATCCCTTGCTGCCAATCCCGGATTCTTCCTGGGCCCAACAATCTTGACCGATGTCGAACCACAGATCACTGCAGCACGCGAGGAAATTTTCGGCCCGGTGCTTGCCGTTTCCTACGCGGACTCTCTTGAGCAGGCCGTAGCCCAGGCGAACCAGTCCCAACTCGGCAACATGTCCAGCATTTTCACCAGCAGTGGGAGAAACGCTCGCTACTTCCGTGAGCACATCGAAGCCGGTATGACCGGAATCAATGTCGGGGTCGCCCAGCCGTTCGCGTTCTATCCGTTCACGGGCTGGAAGAACTCGTTCTTCGGCGACCTGCACCCGCATGGAACTGACGCGATCGAGTTCTACACACGCAAGAAAGTTGTCGTCACTCGTTGGTAACGAAGCGATGAGATAACAGAAAGGAACAGGCGCCAACAGGACATTCTGAGATTATCGCTGGACTGAGGACGAATTGCGACGGCGACGGCCTCACATCAAGTCGCCCTTGCAAAGAGAGGACCCAAATTCATGGCTGTTCTTCCCATCCCACCGATTGGCACCGGAACCAAGGTTATTCATGCCGGCACGTTCATTGACGGTAATGGCGGCACCCCGAAAAAGGGCGTCACCATCGTCATCGAGGATGATCGCATCACTGGGGTCGAGGATGGCTTCCAGGATGCACCGGAAGGTGCCCAGTTCATTGACGCCAGCGACAAGACGGTGCTGCCGGGCCTCATGGATATCCATGTTCACCTGGTCAGCGTCGCCGATCCCCACAACCCGAACGCGCTGAACTCGATGATGCTGTCCACTCCGCAGTACCTGACGCTTTGGGCAGCACGAAACGCCCGTCTGACGCTCGAAGCCGGTTTCACCACCGTTCGCGACGTTGCCGGCTACATGAACTGGAGCGGCGTCGAGTGTGTGGCTGTCAAGCGGGCCATTGACCTGGGCCTGATGAAGGGCTCCCGTGTATACGCCGCAGGCTGGGTTACCCAGACCGCAGGACACGCTGACCTTGGCCTCCCACCGACCTTCCCGCGCGATCCCCGCACCTTCGCTGACGGCCCGTGGGAAATCCGCAAGCAGGTCCGCACCTTGCTCCGCAACGGTGTGGACTTCATCAAGACGGCATCCTCCGGTGGTGGTGGCGACCACGTTGCCGAGATCTGGTGGCGAAACCACACCGTTGAAGAACTCGCAGCGATGGTGGATGAGGTTGAGGCTGTCGGCAAGCGCCTTGCTGTTCACGCCCACACCGATCAGGCAGTCAAGAACGCAATTACCGCCGGCGCGCACTGCATCGAGCACGCCCCGTACGCAACCGACGAAACACTGCACGAGATGGCCGAAAAGGGTGTCTACCTGGTTCCGACCCTCTCGGTTCGGTCTGACTTCGGTGTTGCCGGCCGTGTTTCCGGTGGCGCAGATCCGCACATCACCGCCAAGAGCAAGCGCATGAACGCCTCCAAGCCGGACATTCTTGCCCGCGCCCGGAAGGCTGGCGTCAAGATCGGCTGTGGAACAGACATGTTCCTTGCTCTCCGCGAGCTCTGGGGCCGCAACGCAATGGAACTGCAGCTCATGGTCGAGCAGGGCATGCCGCCAATGGAAGCAATTGTCTCTGCCACCAAGACCTCGGCTGAAGTTATTGGCATCGAGAAGGACACCGGAACGCTCGAGGCCGGCAAGTGGGCAGACCTCATCGTGTTCGATGGCGACCCGCTGGCAGATATCGCCTCGCTCCAGGAACTCAACCGCATCAAGATGGTGATGAAGTCCGGCTCCATTGAGGTGGAGCGCCCGTAAACGTCGTGAACAAGCCAGGACGCGTCCTGCTTGAGTGGGGCGCGTTCATGACAGATTGTTCAGGAGGAGATTCGAAATGAACGATGTCAAGTTGACACGCCGAACCCTGATGATTGGCGTTGCCGGCACCATCGCAGCCACAGGCCTGCTTGCAGCCTGCGGCGATGATGACGAGGACGATTCGCCAACGGCAACCACGCCACCTGCGGCTTCCGATCCGACGCCAACGGAAGAACCTGATGAGGAAGAAACCGAAGAGGCTCCGGAGGAGGAAGAAGAGGAAGAAACGTCCGAACCGACGCCGACCGATGAATCGGAAGAGGAAGAGGACGAAGAAGAAGAGGCGCCGACCGAAGCGCCATCTGGCGGCGATACACCGGCAGGCGGCACCCTTCGGGTTGCCACGACCGGTGACATCATTGACCTTCACCCGGCAAATCTCTCGATCGCCGGCGACCGGTTGATGGCTGAGAGCATCTTCACCCGGCTGATCCGCTTCCGCCCGGGCACCCTCGACCTGGAACCGGACATGTGCGAAAGCTGGGAAATCTCCGATGACGGCCTGACCTATACCTTCTCCCTGCGGGAAGGCATGACCTGGCATCACGATTTCGGCCCGGTCACGTCGAACGATGTCAAGGCCATCATCGAATACCACAAGAACCCGGACAACGGCTCCCGCGAACGCGCCCAGTACGCGCTTGTGGATTCGGTGGAAGCACCGGATGACCTGACCGTTATCTTCAACCTGTCGTCGCCATCCGCGGCACTTCCGACCGCTCTCGCATGGCAGACCGGCTTCATCACCTCCGCCAAGGCACTCGAGGAACTTGGTGATGACCTCAGCTTCAATCCGATCGGCGCCGGACCGTACTACCTGCACGAGTGGCTGCAGGGCGAGTCGATCACCCTCAAGTACCACGAGGGCTACTACGGGGACACCCCGCACTTCGACACTATCGTTCTGCCGATTATCCCGGACGATACCCTGGCCCTCCTCGCCATGAACTCCGGCGAACTGGACGTGCTGCCGGTTTGGGGTCTTGGTGCATACCGGCAGATCCTGCAGGACGACTCGATCAACCTCTTCGAGACCGACGGTGTCTGGCAGTATTGGGCACAGCTCCAGACGGATATGGCGCCGACGGACAATGTCCTGGTCCGCCGAGCCCTTGCTCACGCAACCAACCTGGAAGAAATCGCGGCCTCGCTCAACGGCATGGTGACGGTCAACCACAGCGTTCTCCCGCCACCGGTCATTGGTTTCACCCAGGACATCACCCAGTACGAGTACGACCTCGACAAGGCGCGCGAGCTGCTCGCCGAGGCTGGATATCCGGACCCGAGCCAGGTTCAGATCCACATGCGGTACACCGCCGCCCGCCTGTATGAAGAGATGGCACTCATCCTTCAGGACATGTGGAGCGAACTGGGCATCCAGATTCAGATCACGGTTGACGACCAGGCCGTCTGGACGCAGCGCCAGGGCGAAGGCGACTGGAACTGCTATCCGACTGGCGTCGGCCGTCTTGACCCGGACGTCTACTGCTCGGACTTCTTCCACTCTGATGGCCCAAGCAACCGGACCCGGTACTCCAATCCGGACCTGGACGCCATCATTGAGGAAGCCCGAACCGAAATGGACCCGGATCGTCGCGCCGAGCTGTATCACGAGATTCAGGAAGTCCTCGCCCAGGACGTGCCTGTGATCACCACTGGTACCTGGAAGACGATTATCGCTGCACGGGACGGCATTGATGGCATCATCCCGCACCCGTATACCGGTATCTTCCCGTTCCAGTACGCACGAGAAGCCTAGACGCTCCTGAACGAGCAACAACCGGGTTGGGTCTCTCAATCCGGTTGTTGTTTTTCTCCCGGGCAACCTGAAAGGAGACACACTCCTGCAAGCTACACGATTTGTGAACAGATCACCAGAACGCTGGAAGGTTTACCACCGTGGGTAATCTCGGTCCTTACCTCTTTCGACGGCTCATTGTCAGCTTGATCACGCTTTGGATCATCGTTACCCTTGCGTTTGTGCTTGTCCGGCTTGCTCCGGGAGACCCGGCAGAGATTTGGCTGGGTGATTACGCTACGCCGGAACTCCTGGAGGCCACCAGGGTCCGGATGGGTCTCGACAAGCCAATCTGGGAGCAATACGCATCGTTCCTTGGGAACGTGGCAACTGGTGATCTCGGTAACTCAGTCCGTACCAACCGACCAGTCGCTGACACGATTCTGAGTCAATACCCCTTTACGCTGCAGTTGGCGCTGATGTCGCTGCTGATTGCCGTCACTGTCGGTGTGATTTCCGGCGTCATCTCGGCCATCAGTCACAACTCCCGGCTCGACTTCATGATGGTGCTTTCATCAGTAGCCTGGATCTCGATGCCTTCATTCTGGTTCGGTCTGATTCTGATCTATGTATTTGCAGTCTACTTCGGATGGTTCCCGATCACCGGTGCAGGTGAACGAGGAAACATTCCCTCCCTGCTCCACCACCTCACCTTGCCGGCAATAGCGCTCGGGGCCCGGCAGGCTGCTGTGCTCACCAGAATGTCACGATCAGCCATGCTCGATATCCTGCGTGCTGACTTCGTCCGAACTGCCCGGGCGAAGGGTCTGAATGAACGCGCAGTGGTTATTCGCCATGCCTTTCGAAATGCCCTGATACCAATTGTGAGCATGACATCAATCGAAACGATGATCCTGCTGAGTGGATCGGTAGTCATCGAGGTCGTGTTCAGCCGTCCAGGTGTTGGCCAGTTGCTGGTTGCTGCGGTATCCCAGCGAGACTACCCGATGATTCAGGGAACCATCTTCTTCTTTGCGATTGCGGTGATTCTGATTAATTTGATCACCGATATCCTGTATGGGGTCATCGACCCGCGAGTGAGAATCGGCTAGCCATGGAAGCAAACCAGAACATGCCTACCAGTGCCCGGGTAGATACATTGACCAAAGAGATAGGCAAGGAGGTTCAGCTTTCGAGGTGGGAGCGGATCAAGCGGTTCTCGCTCTGGCGCAGTTATCTCGGTGTCACCGGAACGATCCTGCTGCTCTTCATTGCCGTGATTGCCATCGCTGCGCCGGTCATTGCCACCCATGACCCGGTAAAGCACAATCGCCTCCAGCAACTGGAGTCACCAAGTTCCGAGTTCTACTTCGGCACCGACACCTACGGCCGCGACGTATTCAGCCGAACCGTCTGGGGAACCAGAGCCTCACTCCAGGTCGGAATTCTGTCCCTCCTGGCCGGGGCCGTCTTCGGTATTACGCTCGGTCTGATTGCCGGCTTTTTCGGTGGTCGGGTTGACAACGTGTTGAGTCGCCTGATCGATGTGTTGATCTCCTTCCCTTCCCTGATGGTTGCAATCGTTATCGTTGGCATTATCGGAGTGGGAACTTCCAGCGTTGTCGTCGCGTTGGGATTTGCCTTGACGCCCCGCTTTGCGCGCCTGGTCCGTGGGCAAGTGCTTTCCGTACGCGGACTGGATTATGTTGAGGCAGCCAAAGCCAATGGTGCCGGCAGTGTTCAGATCATGGTTCGCCACGTCTTGCCAAACGTACTGAGCCCGATCATTGTGATGACGACGCTGTATCTACCGTACGCCATTCTCGTCGAAGCCAGTTTGAGCTTCCTCGGGCTCGGTGTGTCGCCGGATGTACCAACCTGGGGTCGGATCATCAACGATGGTCGCCAGTACATGCAGCTTGCTCCATGGATTTCCTTTTTCCCGGGTCTTGCAATCATGATCACAACCATTGGCTTCAACTTGCTTGGTGACGGTCTCCGGGACGCGCTGGACCCACGGCTCCGGCAACTGTAGGAGACGATTCAGCAAGTCTTCGTGTACATGATTGGCAGGAACAATACGTGAACGTTATAGACGCGCTTACCACCAGCCATCCGGAACGGAAGGTGTTCGAAGAGTTCGTTACCGGCGGTGTTTGCTGCGCGACAGTCACCTGCGGATTCTGGTCCAACGCCTATGAGGCAATGGATAGCATCGCCACCTGGCGTGACACCGTACGTGAAAACGCTGATCTTGCGCTGCTGGCAAACACCACCGCGGATATCCAGACAGCGATCGACAGCGGACGCGTCGGCATCATGCTGGGATTCCAGAACTCGGACCTGTTCGAGGGCAGAATCCGGTTCATCGAGCTTTTCGCAGACCTCGGAGTTCGGGTTGTCCAGCTTACCTACAACAACCAGAACTTCGTTGGCAGCGGATGCTACGAGCCATCCGATGGTGGATTGTCACGATTCGGCCATCAGGTTGTTGAGGAAATGAACCAGGTCGGCATGGTCATTGACCTCTCCCATGTCGGCGAACAAACAACACTCGATACCATCCGGGCGTCGAAGCAGCCGGTGGCGATCACCCACTCCAACCCGGCAACGCTGTTTCCCCATGCGCGAAACAAGTCGGACGAAGTGCTGAATGAACTGGTCGACCGTGGCGGAGTGCTCGGGTTGACCATGTACCCTAACATTTCCGGTGGAGCCGACATTACGATCAATGAGTGGGTCAAGATGGTGCTCTGGACGATCGAGAAGATCGGCATCGACCACGTTGCGATCGGTAGTGACAAGAGCATCAACGGCACCCAAAAGGACACCGACTGGATGCGGGTAGGTCGCTGGACCCGCAAATACGACTACGGTGCCGGTTCACCGTCCAATCCCGGTCGACCTCGCTGGCCGGACTGGTTTCAGACGCCAGCCCAGTATCCCGGTATCGTCGACGGGCTACGCCGCGCCGGCCTGACTGATACAGAAATGCGGAAGGTACTATCCGAAAACTGGTTGCGCTTGTACCGGGAAGTAATTGGCTAGCGCCCGTTTCGCATTTCAACGTCCTCGGGTTCGACGAAGCCTCCTCTGCTACGATCCTCTTGCGCCGTATTCGGCAGGTTTGCCTGAATTCTGGAACAAGGGGATCGATGCTTTATGGGACGCACGTACGACGAAGTTGACGAGACAATCGGAGCATGGATCGCCCGGCAGCCGATGTTTTTCGTAGCGACAGCGCCGCTCCAGGCTGATGGGCACATCAATGTCTCTCCGAAAGGTGGAAACGGCACGCTGCGTAAACTGGGACCGCGACGGTTTGCCTTTCTGGACCTGGTCGGAAGCGGCATCGAGACGGTCGCCCACCTACGGGAGAATGGCAGGATCGTGCTCATGTTCTGTGCATTCGAAGGTCCACCAAAGGTGCTACGGCTACATGGAACGGGGCGAGTACTACAGTCCGGCGATCCGGACTTCCAGGAACTGTTGACGGCGTTCGACCTGACTCCTGACCTGGAGTTGACCCTGCGGTCAATTATCGACATTGACGTCACCCGGATCAGCGACTCCTGTGGCTTCGGTGTGCCGAGGATGGAGTTTGTCGAGGAGCGTAGGCAACTCGTCCGCTGGGCGCTGCATCAAAGGCGCGGGCACGGTGACGAATGGAAAACAAAGTTCGTTGCATGGAACAACCTGAAGAGCCTCGACGGTCTTCCAGGCATGGATATCAACATCTCGCGCAATGAACAGGATGAATCAAGGCTTTCGAGCAAGGGAAAAGCCTTGTAATCAGGTGTTGATTTCGAATCGGGTCAGCGGGACCCGGACTCCACATCGTGGGCCAGCAGGATGGCTTCCGCAACGTCTCGCAGTGACTTGCGGTGATCCATGCTGGTCTTGCGCATGCGATTGAACGCGTCGGATTCGGTCAGGCCGTGCACTTCCATGAGTACACCTTTGGCCTTTTCGACGAGTTTGCGGGTTTCCAGCGCTTCCTGCAGGTCGGATACCTGCTGTTCCAGGTTGAGGAACTGGTGGTAGCGAGCCAGCGCGAGTTCGATCACCGGCGTCAGCTCGGTATCGCGCACGGGCTTCACCAGATAGCCTGAAACGCCAGCTTCTTTCGCCTGGCCGATCAAGGAGCGCTCGGAGTAGGCAGTAAGCAACACCACCGGAGCAACACGGTTGGACACCAGCTCGGCGGCGGCGGTCACACCGTCGATTCCGGGCATCTTGATGTCCATCATCACCAGATCCGGCTTGAGTTTGTTGGCGAGCTCAATGGCGGTTTGGCCGTTCGAGGCCTCGGCAATCACTTCATAGCCGTGCTGGGTGAGCATTTCGCGGAGATTCATTCGGATGATCGACTCATCATCGGCGATGAGAATTCGTACTGTTTGGGGCATCATCGCCCGAACCTGTCTGTCATTGACCTGGCCTCGTTCTAGCGATCGTATGTTGCCTGAATCACACCAGCGGTCCGTCAAATCCAACGGTCCATTCTGGCATTGTATCCGCCGCAATCGAAGATGTGACAGAAAAAAGGAGAGTCGGGGCGAGAGGATTCGAACCTCCGACCACCGGTACCCCATACCGGTGCGCTACCGGACTGCGCCACGCCCCGTCGGCCCGAGTATATCACAGGGGCACTACCATTCCGGCCCCGGAAACCCGCGGGACCACGCCCCAATAGGCTGTGTTCCCGCAAGTTTCGGGTCGGTTGCCTACTTGATTTCGGCCTTGGCGCCAGCCTCTTCGAGGCGAGCCTTGGCTGCTTCGGCTTCTTCCTTGGTGACGCCCTCGCGGACGGCCTTCGGAGCAGCGTCCACAACGTCCTTGGCTTCCTTGAGGCCCAGGCTGGTGAGCTCGCGCACGGCCTTGATGACCTGAACCTTCTGTGCACCGACGTCGGTGAGGATGACATCGAATTCGGTCTGCTCGTCTTCTTCAGCGGCAGCAGCACCACCATCGCCGGCACCCGGGGCAGCGGCGACCATCGGGGCAGCTGCGGTCACGCCGAAGCGCTCTTCGAGAGCCTTGACGAGCTGGGAGAGGTCCAGAACCGACATCTCCTCGATCGACTGAATGATTTCGTCCATTTTCTCCTGGCTGATTGCCATGGTGTAGTTTCCTTCTCTATCGCTGAATGTACTGCGATAACGTTATCGAACCGCCGATCAGGCGCTTTCCAACTGACTCTGTCGTGCCTGAAGCACGTACATGAGCGATCGCATCGGTGCGGCCAGCACACCGACGATTCCGTACAACGGAGACGACATGCCACCAACGACCTTGCCGAGGAGAACTTCCTTGCTTGGCAGGTTGGCGATTTCATCGATGCGACCAGCAGCAACCAGTTGCCCATCCAGCAGTCCGGAGCGGACCTGCAGGATGCGCGATGTCCGGACGAAATCGTTGACGATCTTTGCCGGCTGGGCCACATCATCATAGGCAAGCACCAGGGCTGTCGGGCCAACCAGTTCTGATTCCAGAACTTCCAGGTTGTTTGCGCGCGCAGCGATGCGTGCCAGTGTGTTCTTGGCAACCTTGACATCTGCATTGTGCGGTCGGAGCTGCGAACGCAGATTCTGGAGATCGGCCACCTTCAGGCCACGGTAGTCCGTGACGATGGTCAGTGACGCGCGTCCCAGGGCGTCTGTCAGTTCCTCAACCAATGCTTCTTTTCTTGGTGTAGGCAGGGCTCTTTCACCTCCTCTCGAAAACCTCTATCGGATCGAATACAAATGCCCCCGCGCCATGAGGGCAGCGGGGGCATGAACAGTCATACCTTGAGCAATCAGAAGGATCGCTATCCGCACTCCTCGGCCGGATGATTAAGTCCCGCTTGCGGGACGCCGGCTGTCTTCGGCGCGTGAACTCGCTATGTTGTATCAGGCAGTCTGGCCAGAGGCAGCGAGTGTTTCGTTCACCTCAAGCGGAATGCCTGGAGACATTGTACTGGTAATCGTGATCGACCGGCAAAAGACACCCTTTGCCGCAGTCGGCTTGTTGCGCTGGATGGCATCAGTCAAGGCGTACAGATTCTCCAGCAACTGCTTGTCATCAAATGAGCGCTTGCCGATGACACTGTGAACGACGCCGGTGCGGTCGTTACGGAACTCGACCCGGCCACCCTTAAGATCACGGATAACATCCGGCAGGTCTTCCGGTGAGCGGACAACGGTGCCGGTTCGTGGGTTCGGCATCAGGCCACGCCGGCCCAGGATACGGCCGAGACCACCAACCTTGCTCATCTGGTCTGCCATGGCGATGGTGGCGTCAAACTCAAGCCAGCCGCCGTTGATCTGGGCGACGAGGTCATCACTACCGACGTAGTCGGCACCCGCCTCTTCTGCGATGCGCGCTCCATCACCGACAGCAAACACGAGAACCCGGACGGTCTTGCCGGTGCCGTGTGGAAGGGAAACGGTGGAGCGAACAGCCTGGTCTGCCTGGCGGGGGTCAATGCCGAGCCGGTAATGGACTTCGACAGTTTCATCAAAATTCGCTGCCGGCATCTTGCGAAGCAGCGCTATGGCGTCTTCAGGAGTGTAGAACACGTCCTGCTCAAGCAATTCGAGCGCCTGGGAGTATTTCTTGCCGCGCTTGGCCATATCTCAATATTTCCTTACGTTGGTGCAACCGGGATGACAGGCATCCCTCCCACACAAACCGGTCCCTACTGGATGGCAATACCCATCGAGCGGGCGGTTCCTTCGACCTGCTTGATCGCGCCTTCGAGGTCAACCGCGTTGAGGTCCGGCATCTTGAGCTCGGCAATCTCGCGGATCTGGTCGGCAGTCACCCGACCGGCAACCTCGGTATTCACGCGGCTTGCGCCCTTGTCGATACCAGCAGCACGCCGCAGCAGGTCAGCAGCCGGCGGGGTCTTGGTAACGAACGTGAAGGATCGGTCCTCATACACAGTGATGACGACCGGAATAATTTGCCCTGCCTGGCTGGCGGTGCGTTCGTTGTACTCCTTGCAGAAGTTCATGATCGCAACACCGTGCTGGCCGAGGGCAGGTCCAATCGGCGGCGCCGGAGTGGCTTTGCCCGCCGGAATCTGGAGCTTGATATACGCCCTGATCTTCTTAGCCAACCTGAACTGGCTCCCTTCCAACCCTGATCACTTCGGGCACCCGCCCGGGATCGTCAGATCGCATTACCGATGCGAACCGGCCTCAGACTTCGCGCTCGACTTGCAGGAAGTCGAGTTCGACCGGTACTTCCCGGCCAAAGAACGAAACAAGGACCTTGACCTTGCCCTTGTCGTGGAGGATATCGTCGATCGCGCCGCGGAAATCGCTGAACGGTCCATCCATAATGCGAACCGTGTCGCCAACGGCGAGCGAGACCTTGACCTTCGGGGCTTCCGCAGTCATGCCACTGATGATGGAATCGACCTCTGCCTGGGAAAGCGGGGTAGGCTCATCGCCCATACCAACAAAACTGGTGACGCCGGGCGTGTTCCGCACAACGTACCAGGAGTCGTCATCCATCACCATGTTGACGAGAACATAGCCGGGGAACACCTTGCGCTGAACAGTCTGGCGCTGACCGGATTTGATTTCGATTTCTTCCTGGGTCGGGACGATCACTTCGAAGATACGGTCAGCAACATCCATGGATTCGACGCGATGCATGAGGTTCTGGCGCACCTTGTTCTCGTAGCCGGAATAGGTGTGCAGGACATACCACTGGCCTTTAGCACCAGATTCATTTTCCTCGACACCTTCGGCTTCGCGTGCGCGCTGAAGTAGTCGTTCCCGTAGTGAGCGTGCCATGCCAGCAAGTTCCTAACCGTGAGCTAGAAGGACGGTATAGCTTCCCAGAGGCGGACAAGCCCTGCGTCGATACCGCCAAGCAGGATGCCGAGTGCGGTTGCCATCGCAATCACAACAATGGTCAGGTTCTGGGTCGTCTTCTTGTCGGGCCAGGTGACCTTCTTGATCTCGGACGATGTATCCCGAACGAGAGTTTGCAAGCCTTTGAACCGGCTCGGCTTCTCGCCACCCTTGCTCGTTGTCCTCGTTGCCATCCGACCTTCTCCCGATTTGCGGGACACCTCAACACCACCGCATCATTGCTGCCCGAATTCGTGAGGGGCAGATCCGTTGCTTCAACGCAAAAAAGAAGGTAGAGCTCCATTGCTCAACCTTTGCCGCGTCAACAACTGCTTGTTGCCCCCGAGCAAAGTATAAAGAGAGGGGGCAGGGCCGGCAGGAATCGAACCCGCAACCTGCGGTTTTGGAGACCGCTGCTCTACCAATTGAGCTACGACCCTATTGCGTCCAGTGGGACCCTGATTACCGGGTTTCCCGATGGAGGCGCTGCACCCGGCATCGCGGGCAGAACTTCTTCAACTCGAGCCGACCAGTGTCATTGCGCCGGTTCTTCTCGGTGGTGTAGTTCCGCTCCCTGCACTCGGTGCATTCCATCGTGATGACCAGGCGATCAGCCTTGCCCTTCTTTGCCATTATATCCTACCTGCCTTCCGGTTGCGAGTGGCCCCGGGCGGGGCCACTCACGTCTTTTACCTTGTTATCCGGTCACCGGCCGGACCCGTCGAAAGCAGGCCGGTCAGGGAAATTATTCTACTACTTGATGATCTTCGTCACGACACCGGCGCCGACGGTTCGGCCACCTTCGCGG
>CAYWXR010000020.1:6074-49843 GCA_964462545.1 uncultured Thermomicrobiales bacterium | reverse complement strand
CCCTCGACGCCCTCAGCGAAGCCCTCGGCATCGACGACCGTTACGCCGTCTCGATCACCCTGGAAAAGCGCATCGATCCGCTTTCCCCCCGTCTCGAGGTCGAGATTGGCCTCCTCCCCGACTGGCAATTCGACGAGGAATACATCGTCCTCCCGGAAGGCTAGCTCTTCCTGCTTCCACCCCACGTCGTTCCGGCCGGGATGACAATCCACCTTCACCGCATCCCCCTGGCAGGGGTAGGGAGACATTGCCCTGCGCCCGGCAGTACATCTTCAACTGTCACATCAGGAAAACAACTGCCGTTCCCCGGACGCGGCGAGACCCCGGTTGGGTGACCCGGGGCCTCATTCGCGAATGTGTCTGCCTCTATTGTCGGGAGAACGACTTTTCGATGGAGCTAGACACGTGAAACAAGTATAGATCCGTCATGCTACCTATACCTGTGTATCAGGTAATCGTTTACTGAGAATTGCGTAAGAAATGCGTATCAGAGTTGCTACATAAAAAGATGACGCCCCCGGCAAACCGGAGGCGTCATCCAGAATCATGACCTCAGTGGGTCTATTGATCCTTGCTTACTTACGGAACAACCGGCAGATCGATTGCAGCCGGGGTTTCTGCACCGGCAGTCACCACGGCCTCAACACCAACCAGCGTATCAAGTGGCTGGAAGGTGAAGCCGGCATCGCCGTCGAAGTCAGCGAAGACACAGTAGGTGCCCGGTTCCAGGTCAGCGATATCAACCTGGCCGGTGACTTCATCAACTGCACCCTGGAAGACAGCCGAATCGATTGTGGTCGGATCGGTCGTGTCGATCGTCGAGCACTCGCCAGCGAACGCTGCGACGTCAACCACGATGGTCGGGACTTCCTGGACAACCGTGGTGGTCACCAGGATGGAACCGAGCTCATCGGTGTTGTCGTCGGTGAGGCTGATCGTGATCTCCACAACTTCGCCTTCCACTGCCGTGCCCTGGACACCGATGTCGGTGCCGACCACGATGTTTCCATCTTCGTCAGCATCAGCAACGGCGCAGACATCGCCGGCAGCCACGTCTTCGAAGGTCACAAGGCCATCGACATCAGTCTCGGCGGCTCCGTCAAAGAAGCCTTCGGACTCGACAACCTCGTTTTCGATGTCCTCGACGAGGGCAGCACAGGTGCCGTTGTAGAGCACAACCGGGATGCCTTCAACGCCTTCGGAATCGTCCAGGACCGTCACATTGACGATACCCGTAACTGTGCCGCCATCCAGCAGCTCAAGGGTGTTGGTCAGTTCGACCGGCTCGATGCCATCAACCGTGAAGGTTTCCTGCGGCTCGCTCGGGTCGATTGGTGCGTAGCCATCCGGCACCGAGAGCACATAGAGTTCGTAGTCGCCAAGCGGCACGTTCTCGAAGGTCTCGCTACCGTCTTCACCGGAGATACCGTCACGGGTGTACGGCTCTTCGGCGCCATCAACCGTCGTGATCTGGAACTGGACGCCCTCAACCGGGTCGCCGTTCTGGTCCACGAAGGTCTTGATGACGGTTCCGTCGGTCGGTTCCAGCGGGCCACCGAATTCGCAGCCGGCAACCACGCGGTAGAGACCGCACGGGTTGAAGGCGTTGAAGAGGGCGGAGCCGTCACCATCGACGTCGTAGTTCACGTTGGCAGAGACTGCCACGATCGGCAGGGTGGCCACAACCTGGGCTGCGCCCTGGAAGCCGTTCGGCAGGTTGTGCTGCCACAGCGAGTACACGAAACCGTTGGCGAAGCCAGGAATCGTGACACTGCTGGTGCCGAAGTTCTGGGCATTGAAGCCACTCGGGTTCACGAAGTAGACATTCGCCGTAACGGCCTGGGAGTTCGGGTTCATCATGTTGATACCCGAGGTCGCACCGGAGCCGTCAGTCGGATTGCCCTTCTGGATCAGCGGCACAGCCTGCCACTCGAAGACGTTCTGGGTCGCCGAGTAGGAGGTTGCCTGGAAGACATCCACGCCGCCGTTCGGATCGGTTTCCGGGTACTTGGTGGCGTCAATCGCCGCCGCAACCGGGTAGTCCGACCAGATCAGAGCCGAGCCAACAACGTTGGCATTGGCATCAGTTGCCACGTCCTGATCGCTGACGTTCTGGCCGCCAACGCTCGGATCGTAGAAGTAGGTCATGCCATGCGCTGCGAGGCGCTGGTTCAGGACCTGGGTCGAGTTGCCCAGCATGTTGAAGTACTGGATCGAAACGTTGTTGTCACCCTCGTAGAGGTTGGCAACGTTGATGCCGGTGTTCCAGCCGAAGTAGTCGAGCAGCACGTGCGGAGCAAACAGCACGTAGTCGCCCTGCTGGCCTTCGATCTGCGCGATGTTCTCGAAGTCAGCGCTCGAGCCGGAGTTGGTCACCCACATGTTGTAGCCGACCTTGAAGCGGTCAACCATTGCGAAGACCTGGCCATCGGTGTAGATGTGCGCCGAACCGACCCAGCCTTCCGGCACGTAGTCGCTCAGGCTGACATGCCAGGTGTCGCCACCATTGACCAGAGCTTCGATCTGGAAGCCGGTCTGGAGGCTGCCGGAGCCGTCATCTGCCGGGAAGAAGCGGATGGTCACCGCTGCATTCTGGCCGGAGACGTTACCGACACGGAGAACAGAGTCCCAGCAACCACCCGGACCACAGTTGGTCTGGACGATCGGCAGGTACCACTGGTCGAAGCGATAGACTTCCGCGCCGTTCAGCGCGTTGTAGCCGGAGACGGCAGTTGCAGTGGTTGCAATCTGCTGAACTTCAGCACCTTCGTCTTCGCCATTTGCTTCGTCATCATCGCCGCCGGTTGCGGTTGCTTCAGCTTCCTGCTTGGCAACGCCACCAATGGCAACGGAGTCGAGAATGCTGGAGGTGCCGCCATCGACAACGTCGAAGCAGTCACCGTCAGCATTGAGACCGCCGAACGGGTTCACCAGCTGGGTGGCACCTTCGTTGGCGAGGTCAAGCAGTGCCTGCAGCTGATCCTGGTTGCTCCAGGTCACCCAGACATTGCCGTCTTCATCGGTCTCGGTCGTGATGCCATCAACCATTTCCGGATCCACCTCGGCCACATCAAGTGTCCAGATGAACGGATACGGCGAGCCGAGCGAGCCGTCAGAGGTGTAGGCATTCACCACACAGGCCAGGACCTGAGCCTGCCCTTCCGAACCATCCAGCGGGTTGCTGAGGATGATCGGGGTTTCCGCCACAAAGCCACCGGCCGGTACACCTGGCAGGGTTTCCCCGGCGATCAGGTGGAAGGCGGTGACCGCTACCGGTGCACCTTCGCCGGACGCAAGTCCGAGCTGGGCGGCGGTGAAGGTCTTGCTGGCGTAGCGGGAAAGATGTGCGGTGGTGGCCAGACTCCAGGTGCCATCACCGTTGCCGGTGTAGATCCAGATCTGGCTGTCGCGGTCTTCAAGGTTCTGGACCGAAATGGAGGTATCGGCCGGACCAAGACCGAAGTCGTCGTCATTGGCTACCCACGGGAAATAGATGGTGTTATCCCCGGCGAGCGTGGCCGGATCGACATTCTGGAACAGCATGTCGAATCCCGGTACGCCGATGGTGTCCCCATCATCTTCCTGCGCAACTGCCGGAACCATGGTGGCTGCAAGCAGACCGACCATGATGGCCATTGCACCGAAGACCCGTAGAAACCGTGCTGGCTTCTTCAATCGTTACTCCCTTTGATAACCGAAAGGACTGTATCGAGTGCGCTTACGCGCTCTTTGCACCTGGTTTTTCCGTCCGGCGCGGCTATCGTCGCCGGCAGCGCCAGGTGGCGATCGTGTTCAGGACGGTTGTCCTTTTCCCCCGTAGCTGCCCTCCTTTCTCTCTCCTCTTTGCGCTGAGTGGTGCTCGATTTCGGAGCACAGGCCAGCTTCGGAAGGTGACGGATTGCGGGCCGGGCGAGCGTTGAGATGGCTGTCCTCCGGGCCGGTATCAACGGCTTCCGGTTCACCACATTCGTTCGTGGTCAATTGGGACAATTCTCGCTGTTACACCCGAACTGCCTGATGGCAGCTTTCCTGCACTCACGATATCTGCGCACCTCCCTGTGTCCATTCTAACGAACGAACACGTCACTGGTTGCGCCTTTGCATAGATTGTTGCGGATCTAGTCCGCTTGTAATCTACGCAATATGTGTCGCCAGTGGCATTGGCGTTGCCATTTGCAACACAGCGCCTGTCGGCCGACCTTGTCAGCCGACGGCCCAGTCTTTCACATGAATCTTTGAATTTCCTTTGAGGAGGATATAGACCAGCGAGGAACGCGCGCGAAAATCAGACTCGTTTTCGCCGCTGCTCGCGCAAAAGACCCCAGCCAAATGACGCACAAACGGCGAGCAACGCCAGCGCCAATCCGGCGAAGATCCAGGGGTAGATCCAGCTATGCACCGGTTCACGGGAGATGATAATCATCGACCCTTCCGGAGGGGTGGAACTTGGCTCGGACTGTATCTGAACCACTACCTGATGTGGTCGATCCGGGAGGCCTTCCACCACGGTCAAGCGAGAGGATTCGCCTGCGGGGATGGTTACCGGTTCCTGTTCGTGGCCATCCAGCGTGACGCGCAACTGGCCACCGTTGCCACCCTCAACCACCAGGTCCAGACGTTCGCCGGAGAACGCCAGCGGCAGACTGACGCCATTGTTCAAAAGTTCCAGTTCAGCCTCGGTCAGGGTGTAGGCACCGGTATGGCGCAACTGGATCCGGTTGGCCGCCTGTTGCAGCGCAAGGTAGGCCGGCCGCGGTGTGAAATCATGCTCCACCAGCGCGAAACCGCGCGTGGGATTGGCCTGTTCGTGTTCATGGTCAGGTGGACGGACCCAGCGGAACCCCCAGACCGCCATCACACCCATCCAGGGCCACTCGCGCTGGGCGCGCAGATAGCCCTCCAGCAAATATTCGGCCTGCTGTTCCGGCGTAACCGGCCTCCCCCAGGGCGATGGATTGCCGGCCCAGTCCTCCGGAAGCGATACCCAGCCATACTCAACGGCCCAGATCGGCTTCCCGGCGTCGTTGTTCCGCTCCATCACCTCACGGGTCTGGATTGGCCGGGAGAAGTTATTCCGCTCAAACTCGACCCGCCGGTCGTTGGGCGAGTAGCCGTAGCCATACACCATGACCGTGGCAATGTCGAAATAATCCGCGCCGCCGGCGTCATAAACACCCTGCAGAAAGAGGAACTCGTTCAGGTTAACCGGGCCACGCTGGTCAGTCGGCGCCAGCCCGGCCAGCAACACCACCGCATCCGGATCGATCGCCTTGACCGTGGTGTAGGCGGCTTTCAACAGATCCACATACCCGGCGGGATCTATCGGATACCCGCCCCACTCACCTTCAAGGTTTGGCTCATTCCAGATCTGGTAGTGAGAGACCCGCCCCTTGTACCGGGTGACGACCTGCTCGATGAAGTTGGTCCAGTCCTCGATGTCGTTCGGCGGGCCATCCGGAAACTGGTCTGCCCGCTCCTGACCGGCGCGTGCCCATGCCGGTGGCTTTTCCAGACGGGCGATGATCTCGATATCACGCTCTACCGCGAGGTCAACAATCCGGTCATACTTCGCCCAGGTCGATTCGCCCCAGACGTTGATGTAGACATCCTGCTCGGGTTCGATCTCGTACCAGCCAAAAATCTGCCGGATATAGCCAAACCCCGCCTCGGCGATCATGTCCAGCGAGCGCTCGACATTCTCCGGGTCGGCTTCCTCGTTGAGAAAGGTATTCACTCCCATCGGATTGACGTCGGTGTAGGGAATTGGCTCGAGGTCTGGCCCGCTCGCCACGCCCCGGTTGAAGTAATCCCGGGCAATCCAGGCCACCACCATCGACCCCAGCAACCCGAGAATCACCGCCAGGTGCAACCCCACCGTCACCCACCGGATCTCCCCCCGCAACGCCCGCATGATCCACCGGTCAGTCATTCGGCAGGTCGCTATCTTCGTAGGAGCGCAAATCGTTGCGCCCAACCAGGAACTGAGAGGTCAAACGGATGCTTTGAATTGCGCCCCTACGGTGGTGTTGCATATGCGGCACAACGTTTCCGATCTTCATCCCCACAGCATAAACAACCCGCCGGGAGGGCGACCATGACACCGGTGCTAGAATTCGGCCATATGTCAATGGCTGATCAATCAGCCGTTTTGCGCGCACCCTCTTCCGAAAGGCAAGCACATACATGAGCACCATCTCCCGGGAAGACATCCTGAATGCCATTGGCCCTGTCCAGCATCCCGACCTGGAACAATCGCTCGGTGACCTGAAAGTAATCAAGGGCGTCACCGCCGAAAACGGCACGGTCACGGTAGACCTTGAGATGCTTACTCCGGTCACCCCGTCCCGGCCCCGGATTGAATCAGAAATCCGCGAACGGGTTGGTGCGTTACCCGGCGTCGAACAGGTGATCATCAACGTCACCACCCGCATCCGCCCGGTTGGCGGCGCTCCCGGCAAGGAAGCAATCCCCGGCGTGAAGAACGCTATCGCCGTTGCATCCGGCAAGGGTGGCGTCGGCAAGTCAACCGTCGCCGTGAACCTGGCAGTTGCCCTGGCACGCGACGGCGCAAAGGTCGGACTGCTCGATGCCGACGTCTATGGCCCGAGCATCCCGCTGATGATGGGCACCAGCGCCAAGCCGACCATGCACAACAACAAGATCGTTCCACTGGAAACGTTTGGCGTGAAGCTGATGTCGATTGGCTTCCTGATGGACCCTAACAAGGCGCTGATCTGGCGTGGCCCGCTGGTCGCCCAGCTCATCAACCAGTTCCTGAACGAGGTGGACTGGGGCCAGCTCGACTATCTGATCATTGACCTGCCGCCAGGTACCGGTGATGTCCAGTTGACGCTTGTCCAGAAGATCCCGATCGCCGGCGCCGTCATCTGCACCACGCCCCAGGATGTCGCCCTGGCCGACGCGATCAAGGGCATCCAGATGTTCGAGGAAGTCAAGGCACCGATCCTCGGTATCGTCGAGAACATGTCCTACTTTGTCTGCCCGAACTGTGGCGAACAGACCGACATCTTCGGGTTCGGTGGTGGTGAACGCACCGCCCAGCGCTACAACGTGCCGCTGCTTGGCGCCATCCCACTCAACATCAACGTCCGGCAGGGTGGTGACATTGGCCACCCGATCACCCTCAGCGAGCCGGAATCACCGCCGGCAATCGCCTTCCGCGATGCCGCCCGGGCCGCTGCGCTCAGCCTGGCGAAGGAAGCCGTCAAACGGCCCCACCGCCCGACGATCATGCTGCGTTCGCAGCCGGGCTAATCACCCGCACCGGCCGGCACGAGCCGCGTCTCAACCGCTCTGGCAGCGGACGGGGCACCGACCGGGCTCCGGTCAAGTTCAAACACCGGAAACCATGCTGCAACAGAAGACCAGGCGTCCGGCTCCCTCGGGAGCTGGAACGCCTGGCCGTTGTGGGGCAAATGTCGTTGGTAGCACATCAATACGGGCAGCCGATCACGTTCCGGAACCTCGTGCAGCCGCACCAGAGAAGTTGTTCGCCCGGTGGTGAGGAGGCCCCAGCCAACCGCACGGGCATCACGCACCCAGTTCGCATTGACAGTATTCCCGACGGCATAGCTGCGGTCGCCCAGCGTAACGATCGTGACCGGAGCGTTGCGCGCCTTCCCGGTACGCCGGCCAGGAATCGCGATAGAGATTTCAGGTTGCAGGCGCAACCCCAGCGACAGAAACAGGTCGCCGATTCGTGACCACCAGGGTCGCCCGGGACTCACCATTGAGACCTCCAGATTCGTTCGATGCAGCGCTAGTGGTGATGCCCGTCACCATCAAGATCAATCCGGGATGGCGCTTCCGTTCCCGGCTCTATGACCACGAACTGGCCCATCATGCCGCTATCCTCATGCCGCAGGATGTGGCAGTGATACATGTAAGGCACTTCAGAATCGGTATGCCCGTCGAACCGGGCGATAAAGCGGACCGTTGATCCGTCCGCGACGAAGACCGTGTCCTTCCAGCCCTGCATGTGGGCCGGTGGTGCCTTACCGTCGATATCCAGCACGAGAAAGTGGATCAGGTGGACATGGAAGTTGTGGTAATGCCCACCGGTATTGGAAACTTCCCAGATCTCGGTGCTGCCGGCCTCGATGGCAACGTCGATCCGCTCCATGTCCATCGACTGGCCATTGATGTCGGATTGCCCGGAAAGAACGAACTGCCGGGTGATGTCCGCATCAGGGGGATCGAGCCGGTCAATCTCCACCAACCGCCCCGGCAGCGGCGCCGATGCTTCCAGCGTTGCCGCACCGCGCAACCGAAGGATGTCGAAGGTGTCATCCCCACCGTTGAACCGCTCAAGGATGAAGTTCCAGTCCAGGTCCGGTGCGAAACTCCGCAGGATCACGTCATCGCCCGGCGAGACACGAACCACAATCTCGGCCCGCTCTCCGGGCGACAGTTGCAGCCGTGTCACCGGCACCGGGGCTTCAAGCAGACCGCTATCCGACGCGATAACGTGGAACTGGCGGTCGTCGGTGAAACCAAAGTTGTAGACGCGGGCATTCGAGGCATTCAACACCCGGAAGCGCACCAGTTCGGTTGTCGCTTCGAACATCGGCGAGTAGGTTCCATTCACCAGAATCTTGTCGCCCAGCAGTCCAACCGAATTCATGAACTGCCAGAACCCGCCTTCCATGTGCAATTCGCCGTCACTCTCGAACCGCTTGTCCTGGACCACCAGCGGTATGTCATCCACCCCGTAGGTATCCGGCAGGTCGAGTGCATCCGCCTCCGGTGAATCCAGCAGGAACATCCCGGCAGCGCCACGGTAGACGTGGGAGGCAGTCTTTCCATGAGGGTGCGGGTGATACCAGAGCGTTGCAGCCGGCTGGTTGATCGTCCAGTGCGGTGACCAGGTTTCGCCCGGATCAATCATCTGGTGCGGGCCACCGTCCATCGATGCCGGAAGATGCATCCCGTGCCAGTGAAGCGTCGTCTCCTCGCCAGCCCCGTTGGTGACGTTGACGACCACCTCGTCGCCCTGGCTTGCCCGCAGCGTCGGGCCGAGATAGGTTCCGTTCAGTCCCCATGTCCCGGACTGCTTGCCCGGGATCAACTCGGTTTCGCCTTCAATGAACTCCAGATTGAAGACCTTGCGACCCTGCTCGTCGACTACCGGCTCCTGCAACTCCGGAATCCGGAGTGGTGTTTCCAGCGCGAGGTCTCCCACGTTGGACGTCGAGGCCCGGGAATACACCAGGAACGTCACCGCCAGCGAAGCGAAGACACAAAAGCCAACCAGCAGGACCGGAACGCCAATCAGACAACCCAAACGTGATCTCATGAAAACCCTTCCTCATCGTCCGTGAGGGGCCGGAACCGTTACTGTTCCGGATTGAGGGCGCCCGGTGGCCGCACCGTTGCGACCACCCTCCTGACGCCCGTTGAAACGCTTACCGGGGTGCCAGCGCCCGCAAGAACGCGCCGGCCAGGACCGCGGCTACCGAGGTAAAGGGAGCAGCCAGCGCACCGAACAGGAAACTGGCTGCGCCACCACCGGTCAGAACATCCACGACTGCGCCCACTGCACCGCCGGAGATCATTCCGGCCAACGCTCCGAACAGGGAGACCAGAAACACCGGCGCAAACCGAGCCCCGCGCATCAGACGTCCGACGGTCAGACTCACTACCAACGCCACGACGATCAGATACAGGACCGGTAGCATGCTAGTTTCCTCCCGGAGTGCGCACCGGCTCGGTCCGACGCGGTGCCGGGGCAGATTCGATCTGGACATGCGGCAGTATCCGGTCGAGCCAGCCGGGCAGCCACCAGTTGCGGTCGCCCAGCAGTTCCATCGTGGCCGGCACCAGCACCAGGCGGACAATCGTCGCATCCACCAGGATGGCGGTCGCCAGACCAAAGCCGACCATCTGCAACTCACGCTCTGCCGAGAAGACGAAGCTGCCGAACACACAGACCATGATCGCGGCTGCTGCAGTAATCACCCGGGCGGTCAGTGCCAGGCCGTCGGCAACCGACTGACCGTTGTCACCGGTTCGGTCGTACTCCTCACGAATCCGTGAGAGCAGGAAGACCTCGTAGTCCATCGAAAGACCGAACACCACTGCGAAGAGCATGATCGGCACCCAGGCCTCGATCGGACCTTCCTTGCCGCCACCGAGCAGCGAGAGTCCCCAACCCCACTGGTAGACCGCCACCAGCACACCATAGGCCGCGCCGATGGAGAGCAGGTTCATCACCACCGCCTTGAGCGGCACCAGCAGACTGCGGAACACCACCATCAGCAGGACAAAGCTCAGGGCCAGCACTGCGCCGAAGAAGATCGGCATCTTGTTCAGGGTGTATTCGGCGAAGTCGATCGCAGCCGCGGTTGAACTGCCGACCAGTACCCGCACCCCGCTCGAGGCTGTTGCCTCGGGGATCACATCATCCCGCAGGGTGTGGATCAGGTCCTGGGTGGCGGCATCCTGCGGCGAGGAATCCGGGACCACCATCATCACAGCAGTTTGGCCATCCTCGCTGACGATCGGTTCACCGGCATAGGTGACACCATCAGTTGTCTGGACTGCACCGGCAAGCCGGTCCAGCGTTTCGCTATCAGTAGCCCGGCCCGGCAGGTCGATTGCCAGCACCAGCGGGCCATTCGAACCAACCCCGAAGCCTTCTGCCAGCAGGTCATAGGCTCGCCGGCTGGTGTCTGTTTCCGGACGGTTTCCGGTATCACCGAATCCAAGCCGGAGATCTGCCACCGGCACCATCAGGGCAACCATCACGACCAGCGCCACCAGCAACGAGGCAACCGGCCGGCGCTGGATGACCTGGCTCCAGCGAACCCAGATCGAGGCACGCGGGTTGTCGTGCCGCTGCGCACGGTGCGGCAGACCAAAGCGGTCGATGTGCTTGCCAACCAGCCCCAGCAATGCCGGCAACAGGGTGAGCGACGCAAGCATCGTCATCAGCACACCCAGCGAGATTGCAACCGCAACGCCGCTCATCGAGCTGAGGTTCAGCAGCAGCAGACCGAGCACCGAGATCACCACGGTTCCGCCGGCAAAGAGTACTGCCCGACCGGCTGTGTTCATCGCCATCACCACGGCATCACGGGTACTCAGCCCACGAGCCAGTCCTTCACGGTAGCGGGTGACGATAAACAGTGCGTAGTCGATGCCAACACCAATCCCGACCATCGCGGCAGTTGCCGTCGAGAAATCAGGAACTTTCAGGAAACGGGTGGAGAGCATCACCAGGGAGATGCCACAGCCGATGCCGAACAGTGCGGTTCCAATCGGCAGGCCCATGGCCAGCACCGAACCAAACGCAATCAACAGAATGATGACGGCCGCAATCAGCCCGATCATTTCGGATGATGGCTCTGAGAAGCTGGCAAAGTAGGCACCGCCAAACTCGACGGTCAGGCCTTCCTGCTCCGCCGGACGGTGCTCCAGAATTGCCTCGCTCGCAGCCGAAATCTCTTCCTGCAAGTCGTCCAGGAAACTGATCTCGGCATAGGCAATCGTGCCGTCCGGAGATATCTGGCGGGCACCGGCGGGATCATACGGACTCAGAATCACAACATTCTCGACATTGTTGCCAATGTCTTCGAACATCGCTTCCATGGTTTCCCGGACAGCCGGGTCGTGCACGCCGTTTTCGGCGCGGAAGACGATCTGCCCCTGTTCACCGCCGCGGTCAACAAAGCCAGCGTCTGTCAGCAGGTCCAGAGCCTCCTGGGATTCTGAACCGGGCAGGGAAAAATCACTGCGGAAATCACCGCCAACCAGGGCGCCGAGCGCACCCAGACCGACCAGCAGGACAAGCCAGGCAACGACGACCAGCTTGCGCTTTTCGTAACAGAATCCTGCGATTCGTTTCATGGTATCGGAACCTCTCTGTTCTTCTCCAATGGGCTTTCGTTGCGCCGTGGTGCATCAGCGTCGAAACACCTCCGGCAGCCCCCGGTGCCGGTACTCCACCGAGGCTATCTCGCATTGCTCGATATGACCTCGGGGATATCTGACAAATCAAAGGTGGGGATATCCCCACCTTGCTGCGTGCCGCTTTGAGGCTATCGGCACGACAACAGGTAGCTCCCCGGCATGCGGGGGCCAGGCTGGTTTGCGTCATCGGTGGCAAGTGGGGAAGAAACAGCATATCCTCTGGTCGGATACTCTGGATAGCCGGTCTTCCCCGCGAGGACCAGTCCGGGTATTGGGGCCACTGGCGAATGTTGCAGCACTCGTCTGGTGGCCCTGCCCCCCTTTTCAGGGGCTACCGGAACCGGTCAACATTACTCAACTTCACGCAAAACCCGTTCAATCGTCGCAACCCGCACCCGCAAATCGGCCATGCCTTCCGTCAACTGGTGCAATTCCGCGGCGGTGCGGTTCTGGACCGAAGTTGCTTCCTCGGCCAGACGTCGGTACGCCTCCTCCCGTGCAATTTCCGCCCGGCTTTCGAGTGTGGCCCGGCGGGTCTTCAGGTACTGCCAGATTCCAAAACAGATTGCGAACGTGACCAGCGTCAGAACCACCAGTGTGAACAGCACACTGCCCCATCCGCTCCAGACCTCATTTACTTCCGGGTCGGCTGCCTGGGCAGTGATCAGTATCAATCCGTCGGTTATCACGATCCCCCCTTCGGGTCTTCCGCTTTCGCGCCGTCTTCGGTCAGCGTCAAGACAGCTCTCTTGATCTCTTCTGGAGTCAGGCTGATTGCGAATGGTGTTACTTCAAAGAATTTCATCGCCTTGCCATCCTCCGATAGCTCCAGCACGCCCGACACCAACCCGGCGCCTTCGAGTCGTTGCAAGTGCAGGTGCAGCAGCGGCCGGCTGATCCCGAGCTCACGGGCGAGCTGACTCACATAATTTCGGCCGTCGGCAAGCGCAGCAACGATTCGCAACCGGTGCGGATTCGACAGCGCCGCCAGCACTTTCAACAGTTCATCTCCCGTCAAGGCTACAGGGTCTATGTCAGCACCCTCCTTTACATGTCAGAAATAGCTTACACGTGACACCATCTCATGTCAACACCCTGCTTTCAGGCCTGGTTCCTTGCAGTTGAACGGCAAATACAGGATGGTTCGGGCAGGACAAACCGGCCCGGATCAGCGCGGGTGCAGGGTTAGCAAGGGTCTGGACGGGATGACATACAATGTTAGGGAAACACGATCCAATCCAGTATCAAGTGTGTCGGGCCAGGTTCAATGGAGGAGAACATGCACGACCAGCGTTCTGATGTAGCAGTGGACCACGGCACCATCTACGATCAAAAACCCTGGATCAAGCAGTACCAGGTCGGGGTACCAGCCTCGATTGACTATCCGGACTGGACTGTGCCCGATTTGCTCGCGGATGCCGTCCGGCGATTCCCGGATCACCAGGCGCTGGCCTATTACGGCAACACCTTCACCTACCGGGAACTGGACAAACTCTCGACACAGTTCGCCAACCGGATGATCGAACTCGGGCTGAAACCGGGTGAACCGGTCATCATGGTGATGGCCAACCTGCCGCAATATGTCATCGCCCACTTCGGCATCCTCAAGGCCGGCGGCATTGTTGCAGCAGTCAACCCGATGCTGGTCGAACGGGAGATCGCCAGCCTTGCCGAGGATTCCGGAACCCGCTTCATCGTGGTACTCGACCGCATGTGGGAAAAGGTTGAGCCAATCATCGCGCGGCGGGAGATCGAGACAGCCATCGTCACCGGCATCCAGGATTACCTGCCGACCCTCAAGCGTCTGCTCTATCCCGTGAAGTTCCGCAAGGAGATGATCCGGATCGCCCATCAACCCGACAAGGGTATCCACCAGTTCCGCAAACTGATGGCCGGCGCATCGGACAAACAGCCGAATGTGCACATCTCCCGCGAGGATGTTGCCCTCTTCCAGTACACCGGCGGCACCACCGGACTGCCGAAGGCTGCCATGCTCACCCACCGCAACATCGTCGCCAATGCACTTCAGGCGCGATCCCTCATGGTCGAGGCCCGCGATGGTGAGGAAGTGGTGCTGGCAGTGCTGCCCTTCTTCCATGCCTATGGCGGCACACTGTGCCTGCACGGTGGCATCAACATCGGCGCGAAGATCGTCCTCGTTCCGCGGTTTGACCTGACCGAAACGATGGGTGTTATCGCCGAGCACCAACCAACGATCCTGCCGGGGGTCCCCACGCTGTACCACGCCCTGAACAACGGCGCCGCCAACAACCCGGCCAGGCAGCAGGCGCTCACATCCATCCGCCTCTGCATCAGTGGTGGTGCGCCACTGCCGGCGGATGTCCACGAGCGGTTCGAGGAACTCACCGGCGGGCGTCTGGTGGAAGGCTATGGTCTTTCCGAAGCATCACCGGTCACCCACGCCAACCCGCTCGATGGCCGTGCCCGTCTGGGAACCGTTGGACTGCCGGTGCCGGATACCGAAGCACGCATCGTTGACCTGGAAACCCGTGAACCGGTCCCGGTCGGCCAACGCGGTGAAATCGCAGTTCGTGGCCCCCAGGTCATGAAGGGCTACTGGAACCGGGAGCAGGAGACCCGCGATGTCCTCGATGAGGATGGCTGGCTCTACACCGGTGACGTGGCGATCATGCACGAGGACGGCTTCTTCCAGATCGTCGACCGGCAGAAGGATGTCATCATCACCGGCGGCGAGAATGTCTACCCGCGTGAAATCGAGGAAGTGCTCTACACCCACCCGAAGATCAGTGAGGCGGCCGTCGCCGGCGTCAACCACCCGGTTGGCGGGCAGGTCGCCAAGGCCTACATTGTCGTGGTCGAGGGAGAAACGCTTTCGCGGCGAGAGGTGCTTCAGTATTGCGCCGACAAACTGGCGAAATACAAGATCCCCCGGTTGATCGAGTTCCGCGAGAGCCTGCCGAAGTCACAGGCTGGCAAGATCATCCGCCGCGAACTCCTTGAAGGCGAACACAAGCGCCCCCGGCGAGATCGTGAAACCGAGGAACTGGCCAACGTCGAGGAGTTCGTTCAGGAAACGCCGGCGCCTGAAGAAGCGCCGGCTGAATAGTCCGGAATCCGGCTAATACGTTCCGCCGCTACCGGGCACCATGCGCAGCGCATCCACAAACGGTGGACGGTTCGACGACATGAACGTGTCGACAAACCGGATCTGCAATCCGGCATCCAGCAGTATCCTGAAGGCATCCCCCGGGCCGGGGGCCAGTACATCAATGCTGGTCCCGTAATCGAGTGCCGTAGTAACCGCTGCCCGGATGCAGTCCGTCATGTCGACGGCATTGTGCACGCCGAGCGGGCCAATCCGGACACTGCCTTCATCCTCATACCCGTCCGCGCTGTTGCTCAACACCTGCAGGATGCAATAGCCGATCCTCGCCCCGTCGCGTTCCATCCAGAACGAAACACCGCCCCGGTCGTCGAACAGGTAGTCGAGGTCTTCCGGACGATGCCGGCCCCCGATCTCCGCATCCATCCGGACCAGCGCCGGGTCATTCCGGTCTGCCTGGACCATCCGAACCGGTGATGCAGGCATCGCCCGCAGGTTGGCGACGTCAGCCTTCAGACCGTATACCGGCCAAAGCGGGAACATCCCGTGACGGGTATAGAGCGACACCGCCCGGCGATCCGGGCTGGCAATGGTGGCGAGTTCAGCGCCATCGTGGGGCATTACCGCTTCCATAAGCGCACGGCCGACGCCACCTGACTGGCTCCCGGGGTCAATAAACAACTGCCCCATGAAGCGCACATTGCTCCGGGTAAACGAACTGCCGAACCCGACGATGGTTCCATTTTCCTCGGCAACAACCATCATGCCGGTGGCCAAAATATGCGGCAACACCGTGGGCACACCGGGGCTGACATCATCAGGCATCTTCTCTGCCCGCATCCACACTGCTGTGATTGTCGGCAAGTCTTCCGGCAAGGCCGGGCGTATGGTCAACGTCATGCTCCACCCTCTCCAAAGCCCGGGGATGATATCAGAACGATCTATATCCAGACCGGAATTTGTCCGTGATATTCTGAATTTGCACTGGTTTGTCGGATGGCTGCAACGCGATCCGGAGAGGGACTCGCCACCCCGGCGGTCCGCATCATGTGGAAGGGCTGTGAGCACCTGCCACACGCCGGTGCAACCTCGTCTAACCGGTCCGATCGCCAGCCCCGGCATCCAGCCGAAACAGCAAGAACGTGAAAGGATACGGAAGAATGACTGAGCATTTGAGTGAATCCGGAATGGTATCTGACCTTCTGTCGAACAATCTGGATACCATCGATCCGAACGAAACCGTCCGCAACGCCCAGCGACGCATGGAAGCGCAAACACTTCGCTCGCTGATCGTTGAGGAGAACGGCACCCCTGTTGGTGTTGTCAAGTGGCGGGATATCCGCACGGCAAATGCCGATGCTCCGGTATCAAGCTATATGGAAACCACCTTCCCGGTGCTCCGCAGCAACATGCGGGCGATGGATGCCAGCGCTGAACTGGGCGATGTTGACGTCGACAACATCCCGGTCGTCGATGAGAACGGTGCCCTCATTGGCGAAGTGCCGCGAGCTTCGCTGCTTCAGTCCGAAGGTAGTGTTACCCCGGTAGACACCAGCGTTGTTGAGGACAACCCGGCTCTAATGAGTCTGGAACTCGGCCAGGATGTCGTTGACGCAGATGGCAGCAAACTGGGCTCCCTGCACGAGATGATTCACGATACCTCAACGGCCAGGGTGATGCAGATCGTTGTCGAACACGGCCTGCTCTTCAAGAAGCACAAGCGCGTCCCGGCTGACACCGTCAATCACGTGAATGACGGCCAGGTCGTCCTCGGCATCACCAAGACCGAATGGGATTTCCTCCCCGACGACGAAGAGCGCGACGAATAATCCGCACCTTCATCCACCACACACAGCAAGGGGCGACGCCAGGCGTCGCCCCTTCTGCTTGCGCTGGTTCCTTGCCGATCCCGCCTGGGCTTCACCATCATCCCGCCCCGGATCTACCGTCATCCCGAGCCTGATCTACTATCATCCCGAGCCAAAACTACTGTCATCCCGAGCCAGAACTATTGTCATCCCGAGCGAAGTCGAGGGATCTCGCCTGAACAGGCCGAATAGACCCATCCCCCGAAAACCAGCCAGGGCACTATTGCCGGGCAGTGATGTACTCGGTCACCTCGCAGGTGGTGAAGTCGAACAGCAGGTCCCGTTCAAACTCACCGTGGAAGTCAGGCGAGCAGGAACCGGTATCGCCATCAATGTGATAGCGAACATCATGCAGACCGGATTGCCGGCGCAGCAGCAATTGGCTCTCGTCATCGGGCAGGTCATACTCGATGGTCAGCTGCTGCTTTGTCGCGGTCAGCAACTCGATATGCCAGGCCATTGCTCCCGGATCCTCAACCATGTCTTCCGGCTCCGGATCGAGCGTGCTGAAATCAAATGCGGCATCTTCCGGCAGGAAGATTTGTAACCAGGTGCGGTGGAACCCGTTAAACTCCAGGCTGCCATCCGGATCGCCGAGATGCTTCAGTTCGAGTGTCCAGCGTACCCGGCGCATCCCTTCCTCCGGTGAGGGCTTCATCTCCAGATAGACATCGTATGAAAGCATCGGGCTGGCCTTGTTGCCGGTGATATTGGCAATGGTGAAGACCATTGTCGCCAGGTCCGGATCGGGATACAGTGCACCATCCCAGCCCCGCCGGACCACCTCTTCCTGCAGGGTTGGATCAGACATGGCCACCTGCACCTCGCGGTCATTGGCACTATCCCGAAGGCTCCAGAAGATCGTCTTCTTCGTCTCGAAGTCCGCTTCCAGGACCTGATCGATAATCGAGCGGCCAAGCACACCGACAAATGCCTTGTGGGTTTCGTCACCACCCCGCAGCGACTGGATCAGGTCCATGAAGTTGTCCGAGGTCACCGTCTCGGTGCGGGCGTCCATCGAGATCTGATAGGGGCCGATAATGTCCAGCACATCACCCACTACCGAATCGTTCACCGCCAGGACGCCAGCCAGTGGTGGCCAGTCGAGGCTGGCATACATCTCGTTCAGTTGGGCAACGACCGAAGGATAATCCGGCGACCAGTTGGCATCGTGCGGGAACCACTCGGTCTGCAGGAGATAGGTGGCAATCGGGGCCGGCGACGGCAGAATCTCGGCGCGAGCCTCTTCATAGGCACGGTTCATAACCCCGATCGGGCTGATTTCCAGCGAGGTAATCCGACCGTTCAGGACCGTCATCGTTCCGTAGGTACCGACAAACCCACCGCCCGGCCGGATCTCCTGACCGTTCTGCAGAAGGATCAGATACCGGACTTCCTCGTCGGCACCGAAGGCGGCGTTGAGCATCGGGAACAGGTGGAAATACTCGTCACGCAGGTTCTCGCCACGTTCGAGCAAACCATCGAGGGTGTTGAGCGTATCCAGTGCCCGGCCGGGCAGGTTCTCCTCATTGATTTCGGCGCGTGCCTGCAATGCGGCATCGAACCGGGCTTCCAGTTCGTAGATCTTGTCCCAGTGCTCGTTGACAACATCCAGCCAGGTGGGGCCAACCAGCGGTTCATCACCCATGAACCCGTTGGTTTCCAGTGCTTCCTTCATCTGATTGGCAATTTCGGAGCTTTCTCGAGAGATTGAGGTGAGTTCAATCCCAAGGTCGAGCAGTTCCTGAGACTCACGCACCTGTTCGCCGACAATCGGCGCGCTCTTGACCAGACTGCCAATCAGGGGCCGCTCTACCCGGCGGTCCAGTTCACGCAGGTCTTCCTCAAGCCGGGAGAGATCACCGGTAATCTGCGGGAGCTGATCCAGCGACGGTCCGCTGCCTTCAAACTCAAAGTGCGACTTCACCACATCAGCCTGGTTGCGGGCCTTGTCGTATTGCCGGTCGATTGACCACAGATAGAATCCGCCGGTCAACACGGCGAGGAGCACAACCGCGGCCAGAGCAACCAATGTCTTGCGGATCCCTGACTGCATTACACACCCGTTCACTCAACCGGCCAGATTGCACGCTGACTCCGGTCTCTAGGATAGCGACCGTGAAGCGGCCCGGCACACGCCTTGCGCCATTCTGGTACTTTCGTATAATCGCGCCCGGTATCCGGCATGTATGGTCGGCAACGCAATTAGCAGCACGCTAATCAACTCCTATGGAAAAGTACGACGGTACCAGAGTCATATCTCGTAGAGATGGACAAAGGTCCCTTACGCAGTACCAGGTCTCATAGTAATCTCAAATCAGAAAAATGCATTGTCCCGGGGAGCAGTTACGGATCGCGCTAACCCGCCCCCGGGGAAGAACAATCCATCATATGGACGCGATGAAACACGGGTTGCAATCTGGGCACCTCACCCGTGTGGAGCTAGTGGTGCAACCGGCCGGCACACGTCGAGCCGGTTTTTCCGTCTCGAGTGTGATCCCCTCTCGGCATATGCGAACCATACGCCAGGGGAGCCGGTCATGGAGGAGACGGAGGACCGGTGATGCAACCAGAAGAGCGACGAGCATCCGGAGTACACACGAGAATGCCGGTCGTGTTGGTCAACGACAGGCAGCAAGACCACAAGACCATCCCGCCAGCCAGGACCTGGCCGGAAGTCCATAACCTCGATGACGAAGCCAGACGCTGGCTGGCTTTCCAGGCCTCTGCCCCCGGGCAGCCACTGCGGCGGGTGCTCTACACCCTCGTATTCAAGCGACTGTTCGACATCATCGGCGCGGCAGTGCTGCTGATTGCCCTGGCGCCGCTGTTTGCGATTGTTGCGCTGATCATCCGGCTGGAATCGCCGGGACAGATCATCTACCGCCAGCAACGGGTCGGACGCAATGGCGAACTGTTCACCATTTACAAGTTCCGCACCATGATCCCGGATCGGCGCAAGTCCAACGGGCCGACCCCGCTGCATGATCGCCGCAAGCGGCACAAGACCCGCACCGATCCGCGGGTGACCCGCTCCGGCAAGTTCCTGCGCCGCACCAGCATTGATGAGTTGCCACAGTTCTTCAATATTCTGAAGGGCGATATGAGCTTCATCGGCCCCCGGCCGGAGATGCCGAGCATCGTCGAGAAGTATGAAGACTGGCAGCACCAGCGACACCTGGTAACCCCGGGGCTCTCCGGTTGGTGGCAGGTAACCGGCCGCAGTGACCTGCCGATGCACGAGCACACCGACCTCGACATCTACTACGTTGTCAACCAGTCGTTCATGCTCGATCTGAAGATTGTCCTGCTCACCTTCCGGGCACTGCTCTCGCGAGGTGGAGCGTTCTAGCAGGATGGCGGGGATCTAGTACGTTTGTCTGTCGACGTCTAGCCCTCCCCGGCGGACACTTGCAAACATCGACAGAGCAGTTCGTTTGTTCGCAACACAACGAAGTGGAGTTCCCCTGGTGAGCATCGCGTTGATAACCGGCTCTGCCGGACTGATCGGGTCTGAAGCCGCCACCTGGTTTGGCAACCTGGGCATGGATGTGGTCGGCATCGACAACGACATGCGCAAGACCTTCTTCGGTGAGGAAGCATCTACCCGCTGGAATGTCCAGCGCGTCTCCGAACAGCTTGGCAACCGCTACCGCCACTACGACATCGACATCCGTGACCGGGATGCCATCATGCGGCTGTTTGGTGAATACGGCAGCGACATCGCCGTCATCATCCACACTGCCGCGCAGCCATCGCACGACTGGGCAGCTCGCGAGCCGTTCACCGACTTCGATATCAACGCGGTCGGCACGCTCAACCTGCTGGAAGCAACCCGCCACCATGCACCGAATGCACCGTTCATCTTCACCTCAACCAACAAGGTGTACGGTGACAGGCCGAATGAACTGCCGCTGGTCGAACTTGAAAAGCGCTGGGAGATCGATCCGAATCACACCTACGTTAATGGCATCCGGGAAGACATGTCCATCGACCAGTGCCTGCACAGCCTCTTCGGCGCCGGCAAGGTAGCCGCTGACATTCTGGTGCAGGAATATGGCCGCTATTTCGATATGCCGACCGCCTGCTTCCGTGGCGGCACGCTGACCGGCCCGAAGCACTCGGCTACCCAACTGCACGGCTTCCTCGGCTATGTCATGCGCTGCACGATGACCGGCACGCCCTACACCGTCTTCGGATACAAGGGCAAGCAGGTGCGGGATGCCATCCACAGCAATGACCTGATCCAGGCCTTCTACGAGGTCTACAAGGCCCCGCGTGTGGCCGAGGTCTACAACATCGGTGGTGGCAGATTCAGCAACTGCTCGGTGCTGGAAGCAATCGAACTCAGCCAGGAAATCGCCGGACGCGAACTCTCCTGGACCTACAGCGATCAGAACCGCATCGGCGACCACATCTGGTGGATTGGCGATAACGGCCGGTTCGAATCCCACTATCCGAACTGGAAGATGGAATACAACGTCGAGCGGATTCTTACCGAAATTTACGAGTCAAACCGGGACAGGTGGCAAGCATGCGACGAGACGGCAAACGCAACCTCCTTGGCGTCAACATCGACGCGGTAGATTACGAAGGGGCTGTCGACGCCATCCTGAATGCTGCCGAAGCCGGCAGGGGTTTCTCTGTTACGGCGCTGGCGGTCCATGGGGTCATGACCGGTGTCCAGGACCCGGTTCACCGTGAACGGTTGAACCAGTTTAACCTGGTAACGCCGGATGGTCAGCCGGTGCGCTGGGCATTGAACCTGCTGCACAAGACCGGGCTGAAGGATCGCGTTTACGGCCCGCTGCTGACGCTCAAGGTTGCCGAGGCTGCCGCCAAACGCGGTGTGCCGATCTATTTGTACGGCAGCACGCCGGAAGTCATCAGCAAGATGTCGGCCAACCTGGAACAGCGCTTCCCCGGCCTGATCATCGCTGGTGCCGAACCATCCAAATTCCGGCAAACCACCGAGCAGGAGAAACTGGAAGTCGCCCGGCGTATTCGCGAGTCCGGCGCGAAGATCACCTTTGTCGGGCTTGGCTGCCCGCGCCAGGAAGTCTTCGCATTCGAATACCGCGACTTGCTGAACATGCCGGTCATGGCGGTCGGGGCGGCGTTCGACTATCACGCCGGCACTGTCTCCGAACCGCCGGCCTGGATGCAACGTGCCGGCCTGCAATGGCTCTACCGCCTTGTCCAGAATCCGAAGCGCCTCTGGCGGCGCTACCTGATTCTCAACCCCTGGTACGTCGCGCTGGTTGCCCTGCAGTTCGCCGGCCTACGCCGGACCGAACCGGTTGTCACCGGCCGGCCAATTCCCGAGGTCCGGTATGGATAGCGGCCCCGGAAATGCGTGGCGCGGAGCGCACGGATGAAATCCATTGTCGCCCGCCTGACCAGCATGCCACTGGTGCAAACCGCCCTGGCCCACTTCGGCTTCGGGATGGTGACCCTGCTCCTCCCGCTGGTGACAGTCCCCTATCTGACCCGTGTCCTTGGGCCGGAGAAGTGGGGTGTGCTGTCACTTGCGCTGGCGATTGGTATGTACCTCATCCTGGTGATCGACTATTCGCTCACTATCTCGGCCACCCGTGAGGTCGCCCGGAGCAAGGATGATTCCGACCGTTTGGCCAGCATCGTTTCCGGAGTGCTGGGAACACGGCTGTTGTTGACCCTGCTCTGCGCACTGTTTCTGGGGGCATTGCAGCTCACCATCCCGCTGTTTCGCGAGATGGGCGTGTATCTCTGGCTGGCACTTTACTGGTCGTTCGGGTTCGGCATGATGCCGATGTTCTATTTCCAGGGAACCGAACAGGTACCCCGGATTCTGCGGATAGACATCCCGCTACGTATCGTCAGCGTGTTGTCGGTTTTCCCGCTGGTGCGCAATCCCGGAGATGGCTGGCTGGCTCTCTTCCTGCAGGGAAGCGGCGGCGTGGTCATCATGATCGTCGCCTACGTGATGATCTACCGGGAGATCCCGTTTCGCAAGCCAACTCTTTCCATCACCCTGGGATCGTTGCGCGACGGCCGGCAACTGTCGCTGAGCCGGATTGCTTCCAGCACCTACTGGATGAGCAATCCGGTCATTCTGGGTATGGTCGCAGCGCCGCTGTATGTTGGCTTCTTTTCCGGCGCCGACCGCGTTATCCGGGCCATCCTCGCCATGACCGAACCGATCACCCTGGCGCTCTTCCCACGGTCGAGCCAACTGGCGCAACAGGACGAAAACCGCCTTGCCCGGGTCGTCACGCTCACCACCGCCGGCATGCTTGCCTGCGGCCTGCTCATTGCCGGGATCCTGTATGTATTCGCACCGTTGATCATCCGGATTCTTCTGGGGCCGGGCTTTGAATCATCGGTGCCGCTGCTCCGGATTCTGGCCGTCCTGGTGCCGATTATCTGTGTCACCAAACCGCTGGTGATGCAATGGATGATCCCGCTGGGGATGGACCGGAGCGTGATGTGGATCTCGGTCATCATCGGGGCGATCCACATCCCGGTTGCAGTCATCCTGGCCATGCAATACCGGCACACCGGCGCTGCCATTGCCTTTGTTTCGTCGGAAAGCATCAACCTGACTGCAATTCTCATCGTGCTTTATGTCAGGAAGCAACTACCGTTCATCTGGATGGCGACAGCCCGGACCAGCGAAGGGCACACCGTGTCGAAAGCATGAAGACGTTGATCAACAGCCAGATGGCTTGCCTGGACAGGGATGGACCGGTGGTCACCAGGCAAGACACCGGTTCGCTCGACGCCTTCATCCGGGTCCGGACGGCAACACCGGAAGGAAAGGACAGGACACCCGATGCCTGACAATCGCAATCGCTACACCATCATCTACGCTGCGGACCGTCAGTTCTGGGTCCACGCATACGTTTCGATCTATTCCATGCTGGCAAACAACCGGGACCTCTCGTTTGACATCCGGGTTCTGGCCACCGAGCCGGATGAGGATTTCTTTGACTTCGCCCCCCGTCTGCACGCGATTCACCCGGATTTCACACTGGACTGGGTGAAGGTGGAGCCAGGCATGATGCAGGGCATGACCTCGCAGGTCAGCCATATCCAGTCCACCTCGACCTATTACCGCCTGCTGATTGGCGAGATTCTGGAACCCGAACTCAAGCGATTGCTCTACATCGACTGCGACACTATCATCCGCGGCTCGATCAAGGAACTGCTGGACCTTGATATTGACGACGTGGTCCTGGCAGCCGCGCTTGAATACGGCGAACTCTCGCCGAACGAACGCCTCGGCATGCCGCCCGATGCGGGATATTTCAACGCCGGGGTGCTGATGATAAACCTCGAACGCTGGCGCTCCGAGGATATTGGCCGGCGCTGCGTGGAATACATCTACGAACAGGGCGAGAAACTCCTCTACAACGACCAGGACGCGCTCAACGCCATTCTGGTCGGTCGCTGGAAGAACTTCGGGCAGAACTGGAACTACTGCGTCAAGCGGCGTGAGTTCCGCGGCCCGAAGGTGGAGATCATGCCGGATGGCTATGTCCTCCCGGAAAACCCGGCAATCGCCCATTACAACGGGCCGTTCAAACCCTGGAACGGCGGCAGCCTGCACCGCTATGACCGCGACTACTGGAAATACCGGATGAAGACGCCCTATGCCGATCGCTGGATGAGTGCCCGAAACCGTCTGGCACTGACCAACCGGGTCTTCGACACGCGGCTCTACAGCGTAACCACCTCGTTCCTGCGAAGGTCCACGGTGGGCCATGCTGCGCTGCGCAGGGCCAAGATGTTGATTCGCACAACCTCCTGAGCCTGATCAGGAGCAGACGCCTTCCCGCACCCATCGAGAGACAGGAACACCATGAAGATTCTTCTCCTCAGCTACTCATGCGACCCGACACGCGGCTCGGAGGCCGGAATCGGATGGCGTTGGGTTGCGGGCCTTGCCCGGGAACATGAAGTCACGGTCCTGACCCACCCGCGCGGCCTGGCGTCGATCAACCAGCATCTGGCAGAACACCCGAACCCGAACATCCGCGTGCAGACCGTTGAGATTCCCCGGTTCCTCGATAACTGGCCGGAAGAAACCGGCGAACACCGGATTCACACCAAGTACGTGCTCTGGCAGTTCTGGATGTACGCCACCGCCCGCAAACTGGTGCGCAAGGAGCACTTTGACCTCGTCCACCACGTTTCCTGGATCACCATGACCGGCCCGACACTCGGCTGGGCACTGGGCCGCCCATTCATCTGGGGGCCGGTGGGCAGTGGGCAGAAAGCTCCACTCAACATGCGCCGCCATCTGGGGACCAAAGGCTGGATCAAGGAAGCCATCCGCAACATGCAGGTGGCGACGGTCGGGCTGAACCCGCTGGCACGGCTCACCGTGCGGAACAGCGCCGCAGCCATCGCCTCCAACCTGGATACCCATGCTGCCCTTCGCAAACTGGGTGCGAAGACGGTCTACCTGATCCACGATTCGGCTGTTGATGATCACTGGGTTCCCGCTGAATATCCCGAGCGTCCGGCCCGGAACAAGCCGGTCATCCTCTGGCTGGGCCGTCTGGAAGCCCGCAAGGCACCGGGGCTGGCTATCGAGGCATTTGCCCGGATGCGCGCCGAACATGAAGCAGAGCTCTGGATTATTGGCGAGGGTTCACTCAAGGAAGCCTCGCGGAGCCTCGCCCGGCAAGTCGGGGTTGAGGAAGATGTCACATTCTGGGGCAGTGTTCCTCATAAAACTGTGCCGGACATGCTGAAGTCGGCCGATGTGTTCCTTTTCACCAGTCTGCGGGATACCTTCCCGACCGTGGTGCTGGAAGCAATGGCATTAGGACTTCCGGGGGTTGCCCTCAACCACCACGGTCTACGTACACTCACAGACGATGCTGTGTCAAAGATCGAGGTAACCGATCCGGAAACCGTTGTTGATGACCTTGCGAAGGAACTGGGCCGACTGGTGGCCAATCCGGAATTGCGCCGGCAACGAGGCATCGCGGCCTGGGAGAATGTCCGCAAGGAACACCTCTGGTCGCACCGGTATCAGCAAATGCAGGAAGTCTATGAAAACGTCCAGGTAGTGCCCCGAACATCGATGGAGAGCCTGGCCCATGGTCGCCCGAGCTAGGGAACAAGTCAATATTCAAACCAGCTGGTTTGTACTGACCCTGCTCGTCATTCTCGTTGCGGGTTACTGGGCATTCGGCAAGGCATTCGCCTATATCGGCCTCTACCCGCTCTACATCGGCGAAGTCGTTATGGTGGTCGGGCTGCTGGCGCTGGTGCGCTTCGGCACGATCCCGATCCCGAGGAACCCGCACTTCTTCGTCTTCCTGCTCCTGTTCGCCATGTGTCTGGCCCAGGCAGTCTTCTCGTTCCTCATCCTGGATCAACCGCTGCTGGAAGTCTTCCGCGGGCTGGCCATGATCTATTACGGTGCCTACGCCTACATCACCTTTGTCCTGATCGAGCGCGCCCGTGAGCCGGGGACGGTGCTGGAGCGGGCGTTGACCGAGGTACTCCCCCGGATCGCTCCCTGGGTGCTGATCGGGTCAACCCTCTCGATTGCCGGGTTCGTCTACTTCCTGCACCTTCTGCCGTTCTTCCCGCGCACAGATGTGCCGATTCTCTGGTACAAGCCGACCGATGCGGTAATGCCGCTGGTGGTTATGCTCGTCGCCTGGATGCGTGGCTATCTAAAGACGAAATACGCCATCTGGGCAGCAGGATTGATTCTCTTTGCCGCAGCCCGCAGCCGCTCCGCAATGCTGGGTGTCTCTCTGGCGTTCCTGATCATGATGTGGCGCCCCACAAAACGCATGGTGATCGCCATCGTCGCAGCATTGCTGATTTTCGCGATTCTGCTGATTACCGACGTCAGCATCAGCATGGGTTACCGCGAAATCAGTGCCCGCCAGTTCATGGCCAATGCCATTTCGTTGGTCAGTTCAGAAGGAGCCAGTGATCTCGACGCCACCACTGCCGAGAACAAGTCATGGCGCCTCAGCTGGTGGACCGCCATTATCAACGATGCAGCCACCAACCTGCGCTTCCTCGTCGGCACCGGATGGGGTGACAACCTCGCCAACCGCTACGGGTTCCAGATTTTCGATGAGACAGAGGGGGTAAACGTCCTCCGTAATCCCCACAATGCCTTCATCAACGTCCTCGGTAAGGGAGGATGGATCGTCGCTACCCTGTGGCTCTTGCTCCATGTGATGGTGTTTGCCAGCCTCTGGAAAGTTGCCCGTGATCCGCTACGCAGCGTCGTGGAACGCGACATCACCTGGATTTGCCTCGTCTACCTCACCGTCTCCCTGATGAACGGTTCAACCGACGTCTTCCTTGAAAGCCCGCAGAACGCGATTCCCCACTGGATTATCATTGGCGTCTCCTGGAGCCTTGTCCGGAGAGGGCGTGAATCCAGCGAGGAACTTCGTCCGCAGCAGGCACTGCCGGCCGGGACACCAGCCGCACGACTCGCCCGTCGATCCGGAGCCGGGCTGCAACCACACTCGGGGGATTGATGCCGGATACAGCCCAGCACCCGATCGCTGGACAGCGAGTTGATATCCATACCCACGTTCTTCCCGCAATTGATGACGGTGCAAGAGACGTTCCGGAAGCGCTGGAGATGCTACGTATGGCCAGCGAGGATGGTACGTCGTTCATCGTCGCCACGCCACACGCTGCCCGCGCCAACCCTGAGCGCATTCGCTACGCCACCGAGGCGCTGACACTGCAGGCACGCAACGCGGGCCTTTCAATCAGCATCCTCCCGGGCAGTGAGGTGAAGTTTTCCGCTGACCTGCCGGAGGAGTACCGCGCCGGCAAACTCCAGACCATCAACGACAATGGCTACCTGCTGATCGAGTTCTCGTTCAGCAGCACCTGGACTCCGCTCGTGAGCACCACGCTCTATGCCCTGCAAATGGCCGGTGTAATGCCGATCGTCGCCCACGCCGAGCGCTACCCGGTTGTCCAGGAGAACCCGCGTGTCCTGCTGGAACTGATCGCGACCGGCATACCGGTCCAGGTCAATGCCGCCAGCCTGCTCGGCGAGGACGGGCCGGATTCGCTACGAACTGCTGAACTGCTGGCGAAAGCCGGAATGGTTCACCTGATTGCCAGCGATGGCCACCGCCGGGACAAGCGCAAGCCACTACTCGCTGGCGGCATCGCCCGTTATCAGGAACTCGCTGGCGCCGAACGTGCCCTGCTGGTTCAGCACAACGCCGTCCGCGTCCTCACCGGTCGCCCCGCCATCCTCCCCGAACCGGAAGCCGATGCCCTCAAGCCCCCCTCCCGCCTCCACCGCGCCCTGGGCCGCCTCCTCCCTCGAGGCTAAACACCGCGAAGGGGTAGCGGCGCATTGCAATGCGTCCGGCGCAACCACCATGGATGCCAAACCAGAACAACCGACGCTCCCTTGCCGTCCCGACGCAGAAGGGGGCCGTATCCCCGCCGGGCACGAAAAAGGGCGCAACGTGTTGCGCCCGTACAGTTCGTTGATTGTAGGCTGCTAGCCTCGCGAGAGACCAAACCACCTGCGTTTGGGGGTCTGCTGCTCGGCAAGTGCGGCACTGTTGGCCGTATCGTAATCGGCGTTGTAGTAGGTCGTGTAGTACTCCCGCCGGCGATACTCGGCCCGGCCAAAGTTCACCCGGTTCACCACCACACCGATGATGTTCGCCCCCACCTGCTCCAGGGCAAGCGTTACCTCGCGCAGGTCATTCGAACGTGTCCGGCCCGCCTGGGTCACCAGCATCGTCCCATCGCTCCATCCGGAGACGATCTGGGCGTCGCTGAATACCAGCGGCGGCGTGTCGATCAACACAATGTCGGCCCGTGCCTTCAACTGGTTGATGATCTCGCCCATGCGCGGCGAGTTCAGCACATCGGCCGGGTTGGGCGGCAATGGCCCGGTCGGCACTACCAGCAGCGACGGAATGTCCGTCTTCTGGCAGTAAAGGAAGACTTCGGAGCCAGGCTCGGCAATCAGCATGTTGGTCAGGCCGGCGCGATTGTTGATGCCGGTCCGCTTGTGCAGCGTCGGACGGCGCAGGTCGGCATCCACCAGAATCACCCGCAGACCACTCTGTGCCAGCACCACGCCGAGATTAACCACTGTCGTCGACTTGCCCTCGCCCGGGCCGGAACTGGTGAAGGTCAACGCCTTCAAATGCTGGCCAATCGAGGCAAATTGCAGGTTCGTCCGCAATCCCCGATAGGCCTCAGTCGCAGCCGATCGCGGGAAGGCCAGCGGTTCGATCTGGGTCGGAGCCTCGAGACCAGGAATCATGCCGATTGCAGCGCGTCCTGTTATCCGCTGGACATCATCCGCCGTCTTGACGGTGTTATCCATGTAGCCCAGCAACACCACCACACCGGAAGCCAGGATCAACCCGAGGAAACCACCCAGGGCGATGTTCATCGTCGTCCGCGGGCTGACCGGTGTCGTCCCCGGTGAAGCCGGGTCGGCAATCAGTACACGGACGGCAGATTCAGCAACCGCGAGTTCAAACCGCTGCTGAATTTCCAGCAACCCGGCATAGGTGGCCTGGTAGGTGTTGAGATGCGTTCGCAACTGCTGGAGTTCGGTCTGAACCGGGGCAGTGTTGGCGTTGTCACTGGATTCCAGCTCGGCGATCCGGTTGGCCGTGTCCTCGATCTGGCCGCGAACTTCGGCAATGCTGTCGGCCAGCGGGCCTTCAGAGGTCACATCGCTTGAACGTTGGGCGCGTACCTGCTCGGTAAAGACGGCAGACAGCGTGTTGGCAACCACCGCTGCACGTTCCGGGTCGGAATCCCGGGCTGTCACCGAGAGCAACTGCGTGTCCTGGACAGCCGCAACCGACACCATGTTCGCAAGCGCCTCGCGGTCAATGTCCGGGTCGGCCAGCCGCTCGACGGTCAGGTCGAGCACCACGTCGGTGGTGGCGAGCTCGCTGTAGGTGCGGGAAAGACGTTCCGCCGCAAGCAAGTCGTTGTAGTTCGCTCCGGACGATGCCTGGCTGGTTTCAATCAGCAGCACCGTGCGCGCCTGGTACATCGGTGTCATCGCGCTGCTGATGGCATAGGCGGCAACGCCGGCAATCAACGGCAGCAGCACAAGGATCCACCACCAGCGACGGGCAAGCTTTATCGCCTCGGAGATGGTCAGTTCTGTCATGTCGTGCCTACCTGGCTGCTCGCCACTATGACTCCCTTATTCTGGAGCTCGGTTCCTGTGTGTTCGGGGAGTATCACTCCCCGGTTTCATGATTCCAGCCACTATCTAACATCAGCCGTTGATCTGCCCGATATAGGAAAACAGACCCAACCCGGCCACGCATTAGTCCGCAACATCCGCAACCTGGGCAATCGGGCGCGGCAATTGAATCTCACGGCCGACGCCACCACGGGAGTGCCAGTTCCATGCGGTACCGATGATCCCCTCGATGCCCTCAAACTGCGGCGCCCAGCCAAGCACCCGCTGCGCCTCGCTCGGGTCGGCCACCAGCGTTGCCGGGTCTCCCGGGCGCGGCACTGTCAGGCGAACCGGCACAGAGAGCCCGCTCACCCGCTCGACTGCGCTGATGATCTCGCGCACCGAGTAGCCATCGCCGCTGCCGAGGTTCAGGGCCAGGTTCTCGCCACCATCCCAGAGGTGATCGAGTGCCCGCAGGTGGGCATCAGCCAGGTCACAAACATGAATGTAGTCACGGACCGCCGAACCATCCTTTGTGGGATATTCGGTGCCGAACACTTCCAGATACGGCCGGCGTCCCATCGCGGCCTGAATGGCGGCCGGAATCAGGTGGGACTCCGGGGTGTGGTTCTCGCCAATCTCGCCTTCCGGGTCAGCACCGGCCGCGTTGAAGTAGCGCAGCGCTGCCCACTTGAGGTTGTAGGCCTGGCCATACCACTTCAGCATCTGCTCCACGAAGAGCTTGGACTCACCATACGGGTTGACCGGTCGCTGCGGGTGGTCTTCGGTGAGCGGCAACCGCTCCGGATCACCGTAGGTGGCACAGGTCGAGGAGAAGACAATCGTCTTCACCCGGTTGTCCATCATCGCGTCAAGCAGGTTCAGGGTGTTGACCACATTGTTGCGGAAATACTTGCGTGGATTGTCCATCGACTCGCCAACATAGGCGCTGGCGGCAAAATGGATGACCGCGTCAATCTCGTAGAGAGCCAGGACGCGGCTGATCAGTGCCTTGTCAGCAAGGTCACCCTCCACCAGCGGCCCCCAACGGACAGCCCACCGGTGACCGGCGCTCAGGTTGTCGAATACCACCGGCTCATGGCCGGCTCGTGCCAGGGCTTTAGCAGTGTGGCTACCAATGTATCCGGCACCGCCTGTGACCAGAACCTTCATCGTTTCTCCACCCCTCGGATGCACATGTCAATCAGGACCAATGCACTGACGATACCGGCTGGTGGCCCATGCGTCAGCGTACAGAAGTACCAGAACGCTCAGAGCCGCTGCCGGAAGTACCGCAACCAGTAATCCGAAAACAACCAGCCTGCATGGTTATGCAAAAGGGGGAAAGGTTGGCAGGTCAGATCACGGTCCGCAAGTATTCAATTGTCCGCCGCAGACCTTCGGCCACCGGAACGACCGGCTCCCAGCCAAGCTCCCGGGTGGCAACCGTCAGATCCGGCCGGCGTTGCTTCGGGTCATCCACCGGAAGCGGCCGGTAGACAATGCCTGCGGTAGTACCGGTTAGCTCAATCACCAGCTCGGCCAGTTCAAGCATCGTGTGCTCGAAGGTACTGCCGATATTCACCGGGTCGGGATAATCCGATTCCATCAACCGGACCATGCCCTCAATCAGGTCGCTCACATACTGAAAGCTGCGGGTCTGGGTTCCGTCACCATAGATCGTGATTGGTTCGTTGCGGAGCGCCTGGGTAATGAAGTTGGTTACGACCCGGCCATCGGCGGGATCCATCCGGGGGCCATAGGTGTTGAAGATCCGGACAATCCGCGTCTCGACTCCACGGCTCCGCGCATATTCAGCAGTAATCGCCTCGCCATACCGCTTTGCCTCGTCGTACATCGAGCGTGGCCCGATGGTCGACACATTGCCGCGATACTCCTCGCGTTGCGGATGCTCCAGCGGATCGCCATAGACCTCGGAGGTGCTGGCATAAAAGAACCTGGCGCCGTTGGCCTGTGCCAGTTCAAGCAGTCGCCAGGTCCCCTCGCTGTTTACCCGCATCGTCTCGACCGCATACTGCTGGTAGACCGGCGGGCTGGCTGGACTTGCCAGGTGATAGATCCGGGTCAGGGCCGGCAGATCAGGAAGCGGCTCGATGACATCGTGTTCGATAAAGGTGAAGCCCTCACGGTCCATCATGGTTGCGAGGTTTGCGGTCGAACCCGTCACCAGATTGTCCATTGCGATGACCTGGTGGCCGTCGTTCAGCAGCCGTTCGCAAAGATGTGAACCAACAAACCCGGCTCCGCCGGTAACCAGCACTGCCACAACCAACCCGCTTTCTGTTCTGTTGCGCCCGGTTCTCAAACCTGTCCAGCGTATGTTTCCATGGAACCATCACGCAGGCTCAACGGCCCCGCGCAGCACGCGGACGCCAGTCTCTTCGTTGTAACACTGCCACCAGTGCTGCTGCCATGAGCAGATCGTCATGAACGCGGGCATCATCAACGCCCCAGCGAAGTAATCGACCAGGACCCGGTAACACGGTATACCGGCAGGCGGCCATCTGCCGGAGGAAGAGCGTTGCCAGCGATACCTGCTCTGGCCCGGCATTTGTGGCATCAAACACCTGGAAACGTCCGGAATCGATCAACCCGAGGAACTCCCAGGCAAGATGACTCTTGCTGGATGAGGAGAAAACGAACGGCGTCACCAGCCGTTCGCCCAGCGATTCGCGCAGGAACGACGCCAACCCGGCACCAACCCCGGTGGCGTCAATCACCACCTGCCGCACATTCCAGCGCCGCACCAGCGCCTGAATACGGTCATGCAACGCAGTGTGCCGGGTTCCGGTCCACTGGTACCACCTCACCACCTCGAAGCGTGGCTGCTCACCGGGAACAATACGGAAAAGCGCGACCGCGGTCGAATCCTTCTGCGGTTGCGCCCGGCGCACCAGCTCCCCCTCAAGCCCTTGCTCTTCCTCGCCGGCAACGTCGATCGCCATGGCGTAGACAGCACCGTCCTCCGGACCGGCTGCCACCGGAAAGGACCCCTGGACCATCGACAGGCGCTCAGCCGGAAACAACCCACCCGCACCATCCAGTTCCTCGAGTTCATACTCGGTACGAATGAACGGATGCTGCTCGCCCAGCAACGCCATCTGGCGGCGGACATAGTCGCCATAGACCGGCAACTCGCCCGCCACCTCACGCCACGGAACCCGGAAGACCCGGCGGGCGCCTTCCACCCGTTCAAGGTCACCAAGTAGTCGCATCTGACGGGCCAGCAACGACGTGCCCGACCAGACCGTACCCAGAAACAGTGTCGTCGCATTGGTTGAGGCAGCCATCGGCGCAAACACGCTGTCCCAGATATCCGGCTCGATATCCTGCGCCTCGTTTGCCACCAGCAGCAGGCTGGCCGTGTTTCCCCGGCTGTTCGCCCCCGGTGCTGCCGAAAGAAACCGCACACTGGCCGCCCCAACCTCGATGATCGTCCCTTCGCGTCGCCGCACCTGCTGCCCGGTCAACGGGTTCCGAAGGCGTTCCAGCAGACGGTCGCGGGCGATGATGCCCTGGGGTCGAAGGGACGGCAGGGCGATGACGATGTTGCCACCGGCCAACCGGTAGCGACTGAGAAGCAGGGCACACAGTTGGGCCAGCATTTCGTCCTTGCCCGATTGCCGGCTGAAGACTACGGCGAACTCCCGCCCCAGCCCCCGGAACACGCTGTCCGCAATCGCTCTGGCTGGCGGCAACTGGTAGCCCCGCAATGCCCGAGATGGCAGCACCGCCCGGCTGAACAGACCGGGATCGTCATGTACCATCCGCAACCCACGTTGCAACGCCGTTCCACCATTCACCAGCCACCCCCGAATATCCGGCCAAGCACATCACCGACTACTGCCGCGATAACCAGGTAGAAGAGCGAATCGACCCGCCGGCGAAGATCACCGATCTCCGAGGACAGGTCGATAACCATCTGCCGGGTGACAGCCTCGTGTGCGGTCGCCGGCGACAAATCAACGATGTTGCTACCGGTGTGACGCTCGCGCACCATCCGGGCCAACCGGTCGGCAGGTCGCTCACTCATAACGCACCTCCCACACCCATCTCGGTCAGGATGACCGTCAACGCCCCGGTCAGGTCATCCGCCAGCTGCCCGGAAATGGCCCGCTGTGCCCGGACGTTGTAGGCAATCGCATTCGCCAGCCGGGCGACCGTCTGGGCCGTCCTGCCGGGGTCGCCCTCGAGTGCATCGACTGCCATCACCCGGCGCAACACCAGTCGCAACGAGGCGATTTCCTGCTCCAGCGAGAGGTCACCGCTGCCGGCATCTATCAATTGCTGGATCGTCCGCTCAACAAGTTCCTCATGGCGGCCGGAGCGCACCAGTTCGGCGAACAGGTTTGAACGTTCAAGACGCTCGTTCCGGCCCTCTTCCGGCGCAGTGTTTGCCGGAGAACGATGGGCCACACAATAATCACCACCACGAACAGCCCAGGCGCGGCAGCCCGGGCGAGCGCACCGTTGCGACACCATCCGCGCACCGTTCCTTCCTTTGGATATGAGATATTTCGAGCAATGAACCGAGCGCAGCAAGCAGATACCCGGGTGCCAGTACCCAGCCTGTGGCTACAGATCGTGTTGAGAGGACATGCCTGAAATGAGCTCCGCCAAGACCGTCATCATCGAATATTGCCCCGTCTCCGGATATCTCGGACGCGCCGCCAGCCTGGCCGAACAGATCCTGCGTACCCATGCAAACGCCGTCAGCGAGGTCAAACTGCTGCCATCTTCAGATGGCGCGTTTGAGATATCGGTCGACGGCACCCTGATCCACTCCCGCAAGGCCACCGGCCGGCATATCAGCCCGAACGATGTCCTGGCCGCCTTGCGGTAACAATGGGGCAGATATCTCGATCCGTCGCTGTACCTTCCCCGGTTGACGCCGGTGCCGCTTTCCTTTACAACGGGTGATACGTGAAAGAAGCGGCCGGATGGCCGCGTCAAAGACGGAAGGGAGCCACCATGGCTGAGAAGCAAACGGTGACCATCGAGTTCTGCACCTCCTGAGGCTATCTGCCAAAAGCCGCCAGTTTGGCGGAGCAGATTCTCCATGATCACATCGACAAGGTCTCCGAAGTTCGCCTCATCCCGAGTAGCGGCGGAGTCCACGAAGTGACCTACGGAAGCACCGTTCTCCATTCCAAGAAGGAAACCGGCAAACACCCGGATCCCGACGACGTTCTGGCCAAGCTTGCCGGATAATTCACGCGTCGAATGCACTCCCCTGGCCCGTCCTGCCAGGGGAGTTTTCTTTCCTGCGATCCCGCACATCCATCCATTTCGCAGTCTTCTCCGTACATTATGAAGAGATGCGCTGAAGCGACGATTCCCGGTCGCATGTTCGCGCAAGGATGACGTTCCCGGATATGGTTAGATATGCATAGCGGCATTGACTGGTTGACACCATCCGCCGCCTCAACTAGACTCTCCCTCAAATGTATTTGAACGTTCAAACGTTCTTGTATGAACGGGCAACATACGGTGGGGGATCACATTTTCGAACCGCTGGATGTGTATGAAGTCGACACCATCGCCAAGTTGCGGGTAATCGCCAACCCCTTGCGAATGCGCATTCTGGAATGCCTCATTCCCCAAGCCCGCACCGCCAAGGAAGTCGGCGAACTGCTCAAGGTCCAGTCAAACACGCGCTACTACCACATCTCGGAACTGGAAAAGGCAGGCATGATCAAAGTCGTGGACACCGTGATCACCTCTGGCATCCAGCAGAAGTACTACCGTGCCACCGGCCGCTATTTCCGGATCGAACCTACCCTGCTCCACGGTGGAGACCCGGAACCGGCAGAACCGGTTGTCTCGTTCCTCACCAACGCCATCACCACCGCGGCTGATGACCTTCGCAATGCATTCTCAACCGGCCGCATCGCACAGCGCCCGGCGCTGACCCGTGTCAGCCGGCGGCTGATCAAGGCAAGCCCGGAAAAAATCGCAGAGTTCCACCGTCGTCTGGCCGCCCTTGAAGAGGAGTTCATCGCACTTCACGACCCGGACGAAGAATCATTCGAACTTACCTACGCGCTGTTTCCCAACGTCAATACCGATAATTCCACGATGAAATAGCCGGGCCCTGCAAACAGAAAGCTAAGGAGGTGAACCGACCCAGTTCCCGGAATGGCACTCATGGCCGGGGAAACCGGCCAGTCATGGATCTGCAACCGGATCAGGAATACTGAGGAGTATCATCTATATGTCAAACCCTGAAATTCAGGAAAACTTGCTGGCAACGTCGATCTCACGCCGTACCGGTCTCCGGATGGGCCTGCTTGCCCTCGGCACCGTCGCCGTAGCCCCGCTGCTGGCAGCCTGTGGCGATGATGACGAAGACGAACCGACCGCAACTACCCCGCCGGCGGATAGCGACGACGAGGCCACCGAGGCCCCGGAGGGCGATGCCGACGAAGATGAAGATGCGGACGAGGACGAAGACTCCGGCGACGACGAACCAACCCCGGCAGGCGACGATGGCGACATCGACCGCTCTTCTGTCGGTGGCGACCTGATCTGGGGACGCTCGGGCGACTCTGACACGCTCGACCCGCAATACACCAATGCCTCGATCTCGTGGCAGGTCTTCTCCCAGATCTTCGATACGCTGATCGCCCGCAACATGGACCTCGAGTTCGAGCCGATTGTTGCCGAGAGCTACGAAGTCTCCGAGGATGGACTCACCTACACCTTCGTCATCCGCGAAGGCATCGAGTTCCACGACGGCACCCCGCTCAATGCCGAAGCCGTCGCCTTTACCTTCAACCGCGTGATCGATCCTGCCACCGGTGGCCCGACCGCCAGCTGGGTTGATTCCATCGACGAAGCCGTCGTTATCGACGACTACACCGTGCAGTTCAACCTGAACCGCGCCTTCTCGCCGCTGCTCGGCAACATCTCCTCGGCCTACTTCGGCATCCTGTCGCCGACCGCTGTCGAGGAACTGGGCGACGACTTCGGCCGCCAGCCGGTCGGTAGCGGCCCGTTCAAGTTCGAGGAGTGGATCCCGGGCGAGCGCATCACCCTGGTCCGCAACGACAACTATGTCAACCACCGCTCCTTCAACACCAACAAGGGCGCCCCGTACCTCGATCGCATCATTTACCGCAACATCCCGGAAGAGCAGACCCAGATCGCTGCCTTCGAAACCGGCGAGATCAACTTCCTGGCCATGCCGGCCCAGCAGATGAACCGCTTCGAGGACGATTCCAACTACGAACTCCACATCCCGCAGCAGTCCACCAGCATCGCCTTCATCGAGTTCTCGATTGTTGACGACAACGGCGAACTCGAATTCATGGAACCGTTCGATGATGTCCGCCTGCGCCAGGCCGTCGGCTACGCCATCGACGCCGATACCATCATCGACCGCATCCTCCAGGGCCTTGCTGTTCGCAACTTCGGCCTGATGCCGACCGGTAACTACGGCTACACCGAAGACATCAACGAGTTCGGGTACGAATACAACCCGGACCGCGCACGCGAACTGCTCGAGGAAGCCGGCTGGACCCTCAACTCCAACGGCGTCCGCGAGAAGGACGGCAAGCCGCTCGAAGTCATCTTCTGGACCTGGAATGCAACCACCCAGGAGCGCATTGCCCAGGTTATCCAGGCACAGCTCGAGGAAGTCGGCATCATCGCCAAGCTGGAAACGATGGAAGTCGCGACCGTGCTGGCCCGCCTGCCGGAGAACAACTCCCACCTCGACCTCATGGGCTGGGGCTGGTCGGAATCTGACCTGCTCTACATGATGACTGACGGTGAGGGCCAACTGGGCCTCTACCAGAAGTATCGCCCGGAGTACAAGGAGCTTGTTGAGGCAGCTCGCCTGACTTCGGTGCTGGAAGAGCGCGCAGAGCACTACTTTGAGGCCACCAAGCTCGTCCTCGAAGATGCAGCGGCGATCCCGCTCTGGAGTGGCGTTTCGGTGTGGGCAACCCGCGCGGAGATCAAGGGCTTCCACCTTGGCCCGCAGGGCTATGCCACCTTCATGGACGCCTACAAGGAACTGTAGAGCTACTGGCTGCCGTCCGGAGTGACTCTCCGGGCGGCAGCACCATTTTGGGGGTGTCGATGCTTGCTTACCTGTTGAAGCGGCTCGTCAGTACGATCCCGGTTCTGATCGGCGTCTCGATCCTCGTCTTCTCGATGGCACGTCTGGTGCCTGGCGACCCGATTGACATCATGTTTGCCAATCAGGCCCCACCCAGTCCGGAACAGCGCGAGAACCTGCGACGGAGTATGGGACTCGATCAACCGATCATCCAGCAATACTTCACCTTCATGGGCAACCTGGCAAAAGGCGATCTCGGCCAGTCCTATCGCTCTCGCCGGCCAGTCACTGAAGAGATCCGCAATCGATTGCCGAACACGATCAAGCTCACCGTTGCCAGCCTTGCTGTCGCAGCAACCATCGGCATCCTTGCCGGCATCGTTGCCGCCGTCTTCAAGAACAGCTGGATTGACTTCGGGAGTATGTTTATCGCCATTCTTGGCGTCTCGATTCCCGGGTTCTGGCTCGGGCTCATGATCATGATGCTGTTCTCGGTCAGGTTAGGTTGGTTCCCCGTTGCCGGGGCGGACACCTGGAAACATCTGGTCCTGCCGGCTGTCACCCTCGGCGTACTTGCATCAGCCGTGCTTGCCCGTATGACTCGCTCCAGCATGCTGGAAGTGCTGAACCAGGAATACGTCCGCACTGCGCGGGCGAAGGGTCTGCGCGAGACGATCGTCGTCATGCGCCATGCCCTGCGAAATGCGCTCATCCCGATCATCACCATCCTTGGCCTGCAAGTCGGTGGTCTGCTCAGTGGTGCGTTCGTTATCGAGGCGGTCTTCGCCTACCCCGGCATCGGCATGCTGGCGGTAAACGCACTCGCCAACCGGGATTTCCCGCTCATCCAGGGCATCGTCCTGCTGGTCGCGACCATCTACGTACTCGTGAATCTGTTCGTTGACCTGCTCTACGGATTTGTTGATCCACGTGTGCGCTACTCGTAACGCCTGGCTGATGAGAGGATAAGGGCGTGGCAGAAGCCATCCAACAACCAGCAACAACCCGGACACCGCTTGCAGAGCGCGCTGCAGTCAGCCAGCGGCAACTCTTTTTCCGGAGACTCAAGAAATCGAAACAGGCCATCGTTGGCATGGTCATCATCGGGCTGCTCATCCTGCTGGCCATCTTCGCACCGTGGCTGGCACCACAGAGCCCGACCCAGCAAAACCTGCTGGACCAGTTCATTCCGCCAAGCTCGGAACACTGGTTTGGCACCGATGAGTTCGGCCGCGACATCCTCAGCCGGATCATCCACGGGTCGCGCATCTCGCTGCAGGTCGGCATGATCGCCGTCGGCATCGCTATCGTTGTCGGTACCATCATCGGACTCGGCGCCGGCTACTACGGTGGCTGGTTCGACATGGTGAGCCAGCGAATCATTGACGTGATGCTCGCCTTCCCCGGGCTGCTCCTGGCACTTGCCATCATCGCTGTCCTGGGTACCGGTATCCAGAACGTCATGATCGCCGTCGGTATCGGGTCAATCCCGTCATACGGACGGTTGGTCCGGGCTCAGGTACTATCCGCCAAGGAACTCGACTATGTGGAGGCAGCCCGGGCAATGGGAGCCCGCGATCACCGTCTCCTCATCAAGCACATCTTCCCGAATGTCATCTCATCGTTGATCGTGCTCTCCTCGCTCGGTATCGCCAGCGCCATCCTCTCGGCAGCGGCACTCTCCTTTATCGGACTCGGCGCACAGCCGCCGATGCCGGAATGGGGTGCCATGCTCAGCCAGGGACGCGACTTCCTGCGCGACCAGTGGTGGATCACCACCTTCCCCGGCATCTTCATCGCGGTCACGGTGCTTGGCTTCAACCTCATCGGCGACGGCCTGCGCGACGCATTCGACCCGCAGTCGTCGAAATAAGAGAAAGGTATTCTGTCCTTCATGGCAGACAGAGAAAACCCCGCCACGGACATCACCAGCTACGACAACCTGGAGAGCCTGGCACTGCACCTGATGGAGAAATGGCTGGTCCCCGGCGTGACCGTTGGCATCCTCAAGGATGGCGAACGCTCGCTCCACGCATTCGGCACAGCCAACATCGATACGGAATTGCCAATGCGCGAGGACATGCTCCTCCAGATTGGCTCGATCTCGAAAGTCTTTACCGCTACGCTGGTCATGCGGTTGGTCCAGGAAGGCAAACTCGACCTCGATACCCCAATCAAGGAGTATCTGCCAGATCTGGAACTGAAGGACGAGGACGCGCTCAACACCATCACCGTGCGTCACACCCTCAGCCACACCAGCGGACTCTTCGGTGATGTCTTCGACGATCACGGTGCCGGCGATGACGCCCTGACCCGCGCCGTCGCCGCCTACAAGGATGTCCGCCAACTCACTGCACCGGGTGAACTCTGGGCCTACTGCAACAGCGGGTTCAACCTCACCGGCGCAGTCATCGAGAAATTGCTGGATACCACCTTCGAAGCGGCAATGAAGGAATACGTCTTCGACCCGCTTGGCCTCGACCATAGCGTCTTCTTCGCCACCGAAGCCATCACCTATCCCAACAGCGTCGGCCACACCCAGGTCAAACCGGGTGCCGACGAACTGGAAGTTGCCCGGCCATACCAGTTGCCACGCTGCGTCAACCCGGCTGGCGGCATCATCGGCAATGTCAACGATCTGCTCTCCTTCGCCGAGTTCCACATCAACGGCGGCAAGGTCGGCGACGAACAGGTGCTGGATTCCGCACTGGTTGCAGCCATGCAGGAGACCCAGACCACCGCTGCCAACTTCTCCGACGAATGGGGCATCGGCTGGGACCTTAACACCATCGATGGTGAACTGGTTATCGGCCACGGGGGATCAACCAACGGCTTCCAGGCCCGGCTCTCGATCGTGCCCGGCCAGAAATTTGCCGTCGCCGTCCTGACCAACGGCAACCAGGGTTGGGCGGTCAACAACCCGATAGCCCAGTGGGCCATTCACCACTACTGCGGCGTCTACCGGCCGGCACCAACGCCAATCGAGCGCCCCTCGGAGGAACTCGAACAGTTCGCCGGCAAGTACACCCATCCGAACGGTACAACCACCGTCTCGGTTGACAATGGCGAACTGAAAATGGTCTCCGTTTCCCGTGACCGGCGCTCCGGCGAGGAGAAGGAACTCCCGCCGGTTTGGGCCGCACCGATCAGCGACGACGAATTTGTCGCTACCACCGGGGCAAGCCACGGCATGCGGATCGACTTCATCCGCAACACCGACGGCTCCCTCCGGTTCATGCGCACCGGCGGCCGCCTGCTCGACCGCGAATAGACACCTTCACGGCCGCGCCGGTATACCGGCACGGCCGTCCTTGTGTCCGGAAATCCGGGTACGTTTTCCTTGAAAACCGCCCATAACAGACGCCCCCGCAAGAGTTACTATCGACAGATTGGCACATCAGTGGGAAGATTAGGGGGCGGAGAGAGGAGTGAGCGGTGATACACATCGATGCAACCATGACCGCTCGCGCCGTTTCGGCAGACCTGGTGGGTCCCGATGATGGCAGCGGCGCAAGCTTGCTGGTTGCCGACGAGGGCAGGTTTCTGGTCGCAGCCCGGCCACCCTATCCCATCGGCACCCGTTCTGTCATACCGATTACCGGCATCGGCGGTTGGGTCGAACCCGGCGAAACCTTCGTCCAGGCCGTCATGCGCGAAGCCTACGAGGAAACCGGCAGCACCCTGCGCCTGCTCGATCTCCACCAGACACTGGTGATCCGCTCTCCCGATCAGGTCTCACCGCTCTGCTTTGTCGGCGAAACCGGCCCGGCAGCGATGGTCTTCCGCAGGCATGGCACACCAGCCTTCGAACCCTGGTCAGACACCTACGAATCAGTCGTTGCCGTCGCCGTCTATGCCGGCAGGCTCAATTCCCGGCCGCGGGTTGTCGCCGAGTCCGAGCACCCCTTCTTCCTCTGGCTGCACCCCGAGCAAATGATCGCCATCTCCGATGCCGATGTCCCGCTCGCCTACCTACTGGCCGACGGCGCCGAAATGATTGGAACCCCTGACATCGACATCTCACGCAGCATTGTCCGCCTGACTGATAGCATCCAGTCGCTGATTTCCGCGCTTGGCCCCGGAGCCTTCTCGTTCCTCGGCGAAATCGCCCGTCTCACCCAGCCAGCGAGGGCCGAATGAGCGAAGGGCGGGATCTCGACCTCACCGGCATTGCCCAACGGTTGCGGGCACTGAATCCCGGCATCACCAACATCACGGTTGAGCCACCCCAGGGGCCAAATGCCCTGGTGCGTGTGGTGATCGAAACCACCCGTGCCGAACTGAACCGTATCGGTGGTCAACTCCAGCTCCGCGATCCGGAACTGGAAGGCGGGCAACTGGAAACCACCATCAAGTTCCTCGACCAGAAACCGGGCGAACGCTTCAAGGTACAGATGCGTCGTCGGAAAGAAACACCATGACCCTGCTGGCCTACGAGGCGCAGGAATCATGGCTTCCCGTTATCACCGGCATGACCTGCAGCGCCATCCTGGTTGAGGAAGATTCCCTGCTTCTCCATTTCGGTCCTGCCCCGGATTCCGATATCCGGCGGACGATCGTCCTGCATGGAACCTGGCGGGCCGAGCGGGGGAATGCGGTCATTGCCGGATCAGGCGATATCGATCCGGACGCCATTCCGGACGACCTGCAACACCTCGTTGGCAACACCCTCGAACGCACAGCCGTCGACCATCCCGGCTTTGAACTCACCCTCTATCTCAGCAATGGGTATACCCTGCGCTCATTCCCGTGCGATTCCAACCAGTTCGCGGCCGAACTCGCGGACGACGAAGACGATGAATACCTGCCGGTTTCCTGGTGGGTCGAGGGCGACGATATTCCGGTAGATTGGGAAGCGTTCCATGACGCGTAAGGCCGTCGAGGGACAGGCCCACCTCGTCCAGATGCTGCACGGCCTGCGCTGCTCCCAGATCAGCATCGGCGAGGATGACGAACTGATCATCGACTTTGGTGAACTGCTTCAGGTGGCGCCCGGAGACCACGACGGCGAATCGTGGCTGATTATCGAGTGTCCCTGGCGACTGGACAGCGACGACGAGGTCCTCTGCGGGTGGGACGACTCCGACGACACGATCACCACCACCATCGCCGAACTGCTCGATGCCACCCTCGTCACCTCGCAGGTACGCCTTCCCGGCTACGACCTCCACCTTACCTTCGATACCGGCGAGTATCCGCTCTACCTCAAGGTCTTCCCCGACTGCCTCGCCTACTTCATCGACGACACCACCACCGTCTCCATACCCTGGTACGCCGGCGGCAAAGCCACCGAATCCCCCCGCTAACCCTCACTCCACCTCATCAACAATGGAACGCAGCCGCCCCCACCAGTCGCCACCCCACCCGGCCCAAGGCGCAGCCGGCCCCCTCCATTTGTCACCTCCCCCGGAACGGAGCGGTAGCGGCCTCTCTACCTGTCATCTCACCCGGAACGGAGCGTAAGCGGAACCTGTTATTGTCATCTCGACCGGAACGGAGCGTAAGCGGAGTGGAGTGGAGAGATCTCACCAGACGGGGGACATCGGCCCGTACAAACCATTAGCTGGCATGCACCGAGATCTCTCCATTCCGCTTCGCTCCAGTCGAGATGACAAGTTGAACCCGTCA
>CAYWXR010000020.1:0-5974 GCA_964462545.1 uncultured Thermomicrobiales bacterium | reverse complement strand
TTGTCATCTCGACCGGAACGTAGCGGTAGCGGAGTGGAGTGGAGAGATCTCTCCAGACGGGGGGGCATGGGCCTGATCGAACCCCCGGGACCTCGTTAGACAGGGTTGGCGTAAATACCTTCGTAACTACGGATGGCGATCTGAAAGGCGTCGACTGTCTCACGATCGAGCAGGGGGTTGGCCGCAAGGGTGCGCCAGCGTTCCGCGCCGGCGAGGGCCGCCAGGCGGACCTCCTCCACCCCGGCATCCGGTGCGCACCCCACCCGGATTGCCGCCGGCCCATCACTGGTCAACCGGGCCAGTTCCTCCAATTGTTGCGGCCCGACCCGCACCATCCCGGCCATCGCCAGATGGGCAAGGTGCAACTCGGCAAATGCATGGGTGGATGCCTCAAACTGCTCGATTGCCAGCAACAACCGTTGCGCCCGAACCGGATCGTGCGCTTCCAGCGACCGGACTATCCGGCGCAGCGTCGTCAGTGCCGACCGGGCCTTCAGCATCCGTGCCCGGGCGAAGAAATGTCCCTCCAGCACCGAACGCAAGGCTTCCAACCCCGAGGCATCCACCAGCAGTCTGGCCAGTTCGGGCGCGGAATTCACCCGCCCCTCCCGGATCGCCGCCACACAGAACCGCACGCCAAAGAGCCCCAACCGGTCCAGCAACATCTTCCTGGTTTCGACCAGTAGATGGCTCGCGTCCGGCGCTGCAAACCGGTCAACCGAAAGCAGCATCAACTCCAGATCGGCTTCGTCCAGCGCAGCAATCTCCCGTAACGCCGCCATCTCGTGTTCCTGCAGCGTGGTCCCGGTCTCGGCCAGCAAGCCCGCCACCGGCAGGACACTGATGCACAGTTCGCGAATCCGCTCATCCTGGCTATAGCGACGCGCGATGGCGCGGGCAGAATCCAGCGCATCCAACCGACCGGAACCAACCTCGTCTGCACGGGAGAGCACCGCTACAGCATTCAGCGGCGATGTCCCGCTGACCGACCGGTCGAGGAACGTCTCCAGGAACTCGCTATCGTAGCGGTGCATGTGCCGCATCAGATAGATCACAGCGTCGGCTTCACTCCGGCGTTCGTCGTCTTCCAACGCCAGAAAATCCCGGGTCCGGGCGGAGTGTTCATCATGCAGCGAGGCCAGGCCCGGTGTATCAATCAACGTCATCCGGGCCAGTTTGCTGGTTGGCCATTGCACATCAAGGCGGGCAATATCCCCCGTATCCAACGCCTCCAGGTCAATATCCAGCGCACCATCATCCCGGCGAAAGCGCAGCGGGAGGGTTTCGCCATCGTGCAGCACCGCGTGAACGTCGTAGTTGAGGCCCTGCCGGTACCAACTCACGATCCGGGTGCACTCGCCGGCATCTGTCGGTGCCAGGCGCTCGCCTACCAGCGCGTTGAGCAAGGTCGATTTGCCCGACTTGACCCTCCCGGCAATCGCCACCCGCAGAGGGCCAAACAGCCGCTCACGTAATGCGGAAAGTTCCTCATCCGCTGGTGTGCCGGCTGCGAGCGCCCGGGCATCATCGCAAAACCGGCCGATCATCTCCAGCACAGCGTCGTGGGCGCTCATGGCAGCATCCCTTCCGCCCGGTCAATCCGGCGCTGAAGTTCGGTGAGCTTTTCCACCCGGGTGCGTAGGTCGGCAATACGCCGCTCACGAGTGGACTGGTCTTCCTGCAGGCTCTTGCGGGTTGCGTTTGCTGTTTCGGTGCAGGTGCGCACCAGTTCGTTCAGACGCTCGGTAAAGTGGTCGCGAAGTTCCCGTTGCAAGTCCCGCACCGATTCACGAATCCGCGATCCCACCTCAAACTGGACATCATCAATAAACTGCCGGACAAACGTCCTCGCCTGCTGCCGGCGCTTCTGGAGTTGCTTCTTGCGTTCCTCCGCCAGATGCCGTCCGCCAAACAACAATCCGGCACCCAGCAACACCGGGCCAAGCACGGTTATCCCGATAAAGTTGCCGACCATCCCGACCATCAGCAGCCCCATGTAGGAGCCGCGTGCAGCGCCAAGCCCCTGGAACACCCGCCCGGAAAGCGACAGGGTCTCGATCTTCGCATCAGTCCACATCGAACTGACATCAACCTGCGTGGCTGTCCGGCCCACCGCCTCGATGTCGGTGAACTCATCCTGCAAGAGGTCGATAATCTGCTTCCGCAGATCGTCTGCATCCCCGGTCAACCGGGCAAATGTCTCATCGACCACTCGGGCAACATCGCTCCGGAGTTCCTCGCCCAGTTCATCCCAGGTCGATCCGGGATCGGTCTGCTCGATCTTCTCCTCAACAGTCCGCAACAGCGTCCGCATGGAGCGTCGAAACTGGTAGTCCACCTGCTGGTTGATCGCAGCGAAACCGTCGTTCAGCAGCACACTCCAGCGCGCGGCCGGTCCCCGCAGATAGTTCAACCGCCCGGTCACCTCTTCGAGCAAGCGCAGCGCCTCTTGTGCTGTTTCCGGGTTTTCGAGCACACCGAGTTCGGTCTCGCAGGCAGCAATCATCTGGCCGGCCGCGAAACGGGTATCACCCAGCGCCCGCCGGGCCGCTACCAGCCTCGCCCGGTCCAGCACCTCGGCCTGAAGAACATCCAGCAGCGCGGGAATACCGCTCTCGGCGTTCAGCATCTCGCTCTGTCGACGAAGGGCAACTTCCCGGATCGCTGAGGAAACCGGCACAATCCGCGCCGTGATGCCGGCCCGATCGAGGTGTCCGCGATTAATCGCGACAATTCGCTGCCAGGCCGGATACAGATCGATCTTGCTCTGCACCACAATCACCAGCGGGCAGCGATCCTGCGCCTGTTGCAGGAACTCGATCTCCGGGGCGGAAAGTTCGGCCGAGGCGTCAGTAACGAACAGCATGGCGTCGGCCGTTTGCAGGAACGTCAGCGTCGCGGTCGCATATCCAGCCACCATTCCGCCAGCGCCCGGTGTATCCACCAACGTCAGGCCAGCAGCAAGCAGACCATTGGGCAGACCGGCTTCGAGCATCTCGATCTTGTGCGATTGCTCCCGCTCGCCGCTCTCGGTGGCCAACTGGCCCAGCAAGGACCAATCCACCCGCTCGGTCTCCTGCCCATCCTCACCACTACGGCGAACCACCAGTTCGGGGGCCTCACGATATCGCAACACCGTTATCGCCGCTGTCGCCAAATCATCATCAACCGGGCACACCTGCTCGGCGAGCAGCGCGTTTACCAGTGAACTCTTGCCCTGTTTGAACTCCCCGACCACGCACACCACGGTATCGGGACGGGCCAGACGTTCAACCGCCAGTTCCACCCTGGCACGCAAATCGGGGCGATCGTAGGCACGGCAGGCATCCACCCCCAGTTTCGCAACATCCCGTGCATAGACAAACGGATCGGGTGACGATGTCTGCCGTCGGTCCGGCTGTATGCTCATACCGGAAACGAACCCTCACCTTGCAATCAACGTGCGTGCCACGCAATCTCCCAGGCTACGGTTACACAAGGGTACCCGGAGTCAATAAACCAACCCACTGGAGAAAAATCGATACCCCGGCTATAGTGTCTGTAGCATGTCGGCACAAATATCTTGCGTGAGCATAGCCTCGGTGTGCCGGCTCGTAAAGCCATACACTGCAGACCGATCATGCAAATATCCGGTAACGAGGGGCAACGGCCGTGGGGTACGCACTTGGAATTGACCTCGGTACGACGTTTTCTGCCGCAGGAATAACTCAGGGAGACCGCACCGAAATAGTTCCGCTTGGCAATCGGGCTGCCACCATTCCATCGGTTGTCGTCTTGCGCTCCGATGGTGAAGTGCTTATCGGGGATGCCGCTGTGCGACGTTCGCTTACCGAACCAATGCGCACCGCCAGGGAGTTCAAGCGGCGTCTCGGCGATCCCACCCCGCTGCTGCTTGGGGGCACACCCTACGGAGCGGAAGCGCTGATGGCCCATCTCCTTGCGGGCATTGTCCGGCAGGTGGTTGAACAACAGGGCGAAGAACCAGACCATATTGTCATTAGCCACCCGGCAAATTACGGTCCCTACAAACTGGACCTGCTGGAGCAGGCTGTCCGCATGGCCGAAATCGGCAAGGTTAGTTTCATCCCCGAACCAGTCGCTGCGGCAATGCACTACGCCATTCGCGAACGGATTGAACCGGGCCAGATTGTCGCTGTCTACGACCTCGGTGGCGGCACCTTTGACGCCGCGCTCCTGCGGAAGACCGCCAGCGGTTTCGAGCAGATCGGCGAACCGGAAGGCATGGAACGACTCGGCGGTATCGACTTTGACGAAGCCATCTTCGCCCATGTCGTCCAGGCCATCGGCCCCGCCTGGCAGCAACTTGATCCGGTCGATCCCTCGACCGTCGCTGCCGTCGCCCGCCTGCGGGATGATTGCCGCGAGGCCAAGGAAGCCCTCTCGATTGACACCGACGCCACCATCCCGGTGATGCTGCCCAACATCCAGACCGAGGTGAGGATCACCCGTGGTGAATTCGAGGAAATGATTCGCCCTCGTATTCACGAAACCATCGCCGCGCTGATGCGAGCTATCCGCAGCGGCAACGTCGAAACCACTGATATTGCCAGAGTGCTCCTTGTCGGTGGGTCTTCCCGCATCCCGCTGGTGGGCCAGATGGTTCGGGAAGCCACCGGTGTGCCGGTCGCGGTAGATGCCCACCCGAAGCACGCTATCGCCCTCGGTGCAGCGCTCGCCGCCAGTCAGGTACGACCAGCCCGCCCGGACCCCGCCCTGTATGCCCCGACCATCCTGCCGCAGCAAAGTCCGGGATTGCCGCCGGTGCCCGATGCCACCATCGCCGTAAACCCGCTACCGCAACCACCACCGGCCGATCCGGGTTCCGCCGGGCAAACCATTCCGCCGGCGTCATTCAGCCAACCGGTGCCGATCTCGCACCCACCCCAGGCAGCACCGCCCCAATCCGCTCCGCCGCTGGCAGACATTACCCAAATATCCAGCGGTGCCGCCGGCGCGCGCATGGTTGGCCAGTTCGAGAATCCGCTGCCACAAGAGACGTTCCCCTCGACACCGCCGCCAACGTTTACCGGGAACAGCAACCCGACCTTGCCGCCATCCTCACCGCCGCCGGCACAACCACCGGTCACCGCCGGGCGCAGTGGAAACGACGACGGTGGATCACGCCTGCCGCTCAGTCAGATTGCCATTGGCGGTACCATCGCTGCGCTACTGCTGGTCGGACTCGTCGCCTTCCTGCTCTTTCAGTTCCTGGGCGATGATGAAGACGACCCCGATGATCTGGCAGGAACGCTTGGCGACGTTGCCACGGCAACCGCAACCGAACCGGCATCGATTGCCCCGACAGCAACCGGTGCACCGGAACCAACCGCCACCACGCCTGCGGCCGCCGCGGAAAACACCCAGGTTGTACGTGCTCCGGAGCCGACCGCTACCAACCCGCCACCTACCTGGACTCCGGCACCGCCAACCAACACACCGGAATTGGAGCCAACCGCAACGCCGACGCCAACCGTCGAGCCAACCCGCACACCACCGGTTCCACCGGGAGTGGAGTACGCCAACATTCTTGATATCCAGTGGCACGAGGAACACCAGCACTATCACATCGAATTCGAAATGTATGAACTGGACATCCTCCACCCGGACGGCATCGACGACCCGCACACCGCCCAGTTTGCCCGGCCACACGTTCACTTTTTTGTGAACACTGTCCCACCGGACCAGGCCGGTGCGCCCGGTTCAGGTCCGTGGCAACTCTATGCCGGCCCCAGCCCCTACGATGGCTTTACTCCGGACGACATCCCCGACGACGCCACCGAAATCTGCGTCCTCATCGCCAACCACGACCACTCCGTCCGCCCCGACACCGGCAACTGCTATCCCCTGCCACCTCGTACCTGACGCTCCCGGCAGGGGTAGGGGCGCATTGCAATGCGCTCCTACCTCCGGGGGAATCCCCCTCCCAACCCCAACGAAAAAGGCCCCCGGACGA
>CAYWXR010000019.1:48262-54200 GCA_964462545.1 uncultured Thermomicrobiales bacterium | reverse complement strand
AGGGATCTCACCTCATGCGACGGTATGACAACAATCAGGACTGGGGCAACCGCTTGCCGGAGGGGGCGGAATCCGTCTGGCCGGTGGACTTCACCATGCCGGCCAGACCGGCAACACCGACGATGATGCCGATGGCGGCCATGGTCAGGAAGGTGTTGCGGACACCAATCCGCGGGATCAGGACAATCACCGGGGTGAACGTCCCGAGCAACGAACCAACCGTGCTCAGGGCGAAAATCGTCCCGGCAGCGCGGCCGGTCTGGCCAACCCGTGGCACCACCAGTCGGATCGCTGACGGCGTCACCATGCCCAGCAGGAACGGTGGCACCGTAATCAGGATGAGCACCGAGAGGAATGTGCCCAGCGGCACGCCACCAAAATCGAAGGTGAATTCCTGGATGGCCCGGACGATTGGCGGGCCGGCAAAGGCGACAAACAGCGCCCAGAGACCGGTGACCGTGATGCAGAGGGCTGGCAGTCGATGTGTCGGCCGCTGGTCGATCATCCGCCCGCCGACCGAATATCCGGCCGCAAGCGCAGCGAACGTCATGCCGATAACGATCGACCAGAGTTCGGAAGTCGTGCCGAAAGCCGGAGCCAGCAACCGTTCGGCTGCCAGTTCAATACCCAGTCCAACAAACCCGGCACAAAAAACGGCAACCATGGCGTAGAAACGAACTGACAACTATCCCCCCGGTCCGGATTGGTCGACGACGTTCCGCTCGGCATATTGTGCCCTATCCGGAGCAATGACGCTCTTGGGACCTTCGGGCGGTTGTGACAACGGTCACCCGACAGTAAACCGGTAGCCAGCGATCTGTCTTTCGTTCCGAACGGTGGAGTATCTTCGTGACCGGCCCACTTCAAGCCCGCATCCAGGCAGCTACCCGTACCGGCACAACCGGCGACCGGGCCTGCCAATGGTGTGCAACCATCCTCCCGGCCGGTGAAACCCGCTGCCCTGCCTGCGGCTCACCGGGTATCCCGGACCCCACCATGCAGGTGCCCGGCGCCGAAGAGGTTGCACCCGCCACCATGCCGGATAATGAACCCGACCCACTACTTCCCGACCCGGAGGTCTGGGACACGCCGGAACCATTACTCCGGAGCGACACCGGCACCAACGCCCTGAACACCATCATGGTCCTCGCTGCCTGCGGGTTTGTGTTTGCCCTGATCGGTGCTGCCATCGGGCCGTATTTCATCTCTCCGGTTATCGAGAGCATCACCGGCGCGCCGGTCGAGCAGGCATCCGATGTCCGCCCGATGGGTGCCATCGTCGGCCTGATCATCGGCCTCTTCGCCGGCGCCACCTGGGGCTGGATCGCCGCCGCCGACCGGTAATCAACTTCCTGAAATCACGGCCCCCTCACTCCGTCCGGGATGACAACCCGGACAGAGTTGCTCCATCCGTGGCCCACGGGATCACATGGGAAGGACAGACGGAACCTAGTCGTCCAGGCTCTCATGCGCCGCTTCGATGAACTCGTTGGTGAAGGCATCCAGCGGGTCAACGTCGTCGGTGAGGAGGTTGTTGTCCTTGAGCCAGTCGGCGTAGGAGACCCAGCGGTCCTCGGTCTGCTGGCCGAAGGGGACCGTTCCATTGCTGGTCCAGAACGGGGCCAGCAACACGATGCCATTCTCTTCAAGTTCGCGGTCGGTTTCCGGGGCAACCTCTACCAGGATGTCCAGCGCGGCCTCGTGGTCAGCTTCGGCATCGGCATAGCCACGGATGATCGCCCGCATTGCCCGCTCAATGATGTCGCCGTTGTTCTCAACCATGTCGTCGCTGGAGACCAGCACCAGTTCGTAGAAGTCCGGCACGCCCCACTCTTCCAGGCGCATGACGTTAACCTCTTCGCCCTCGCGCTCGACCAGGAACGATTCGTGCACCCAGTAGGCGCCGATCACCGCGTCGATCTGGCCGGCCAGCAGTGGCTGAATCAGGTTGAATCCGACATTGACAATCTCGACATCGTCGAAGCTGAGTCCGACAGAAGCCAAGACCGACCCGAGGAGTGCATCGTCGCTCGGCACACCGGCCATACCGATGCGCTTGCCGGCGAGGTCCGCCGGGGTCTCGATGCCGCTGCTCTTGAGTGCCATGATCGAGTTCAGCGGGTGTTGCACCAGTGCCGCAACCGATTGCACCGGAATCTCCTCGCCACGGGCAAGCAGCACGTCGGTCTGATAGGAGATCGCAAACTCGTCCTGACCGGCACCAACGACCCGCAGGCCATCTTCCGGGTTGCCCGGCACATAGATCTCAACCTCAAGGTTCTCGTCCTCGAAGTAACCATTCTCCTGGGCCAGGTAGAGGCCGGTGTGATTCGACCAGGGGTACCAGTCCAGCGCGATGGTGATCTTGTCCGGTTCACCGCTGGCTGGTTCGTCCTCATCATCTGCGCAGGCAGCAAGGACCGCTCCCAGCAGCATGACCACCGCCAGCAAGGACAGCCAGCGAAGTGGATGCGGTTTCACTCGTTGTGCCATGTTTTGTTTCTCCATTCGACCGCCGGCTTCAAACACCGGCCTACCGCTTACGATCCGCATGCCGCCACGGCACGAGAATCCGTTCTGCCAGCACCACCAGCACAAACATCACCATGCCCATCAGGGCAGAAATCGCCACCGCAGCGAAGAGCAACGGGGTCTGGAACGAGGACGCCGAGCGGGTCATCAGATAGCCCAGACCGGACGATGCACCAACCCATTCGCCGACAATCGCCCCGATCACCGAGACAGCCGCGGCAATCCGCAACCCGGAGAGCAGGAACGGCAACGAAGCGGGAATCCGCACCATCGTCATGATCTGCTGCCGGCTGGCCCCCATACTCCGCAACAGGGCTACCGCGTCCGGATCAACCGAGCGCAGCCCGTCGGCCATATTGATCGCTATCGGGAAGTAACAGATCAGCACGACCACGATCACCTTCGGGGTCATCCCGTAGCCGAACCAGATCAGCAGGATCGGGGCGAGGGCAATGATCGGGATCGCCTGGCTGGCCACAATCAGCGGATAGATCGTCCGCTCGGCCACCCGTGAGGATGCAATGCCGACCGCACTGACAATACCGACCACCATCGCAATGCCGAACCCGACCAGCACCTCGCTGAGGGTTGTCCGGGTATGACCCCAGAGCAACCAGCGCGATTCGAGCATCTCATCCAGCACTTCCGACGGCGCCGGCAGGAACCAGCGGGGAGTATCGGTGATCCAGACACCCACTTCCCAGACAACCAGCCCGACTACCAGCAGCACCACCGGCAGAATCCAGCCAACCAGTGTCCAGGTGTCCACCCGGCGACGTCTGGTTGCCTGCTCTTCGACTACTGCCTGCTGCCGGTCAGTTGTTTCAATCATGATGACGCTCCGATCGGGGTCATCTCGCTACGCAATGCCGAAAGAATCTGGAGTTTCTGCTGCACGAACTCCGGTTCGCCGATCATTGCGCTATTCCGGGGCCGAGGGAGATGTACCCGCTCCACCAGTTTGATCCTGCCTGGCCGGGCCGTCATCACCGCCACCCGGTCGGCCAGCAGCAGCGCCTCTTCGACATCGTGGGTCACCATGATGATCGTGCGGTTCAGTTCATTCCAGAGGTCCAGCAGCCACTCCTGCATTGCCCGGCGGGTCAGGGCATCAAGCGCCCCGAACGGTTCATCCAGCAGCAACACCGGTTGATTGGCCAGCACGGTGCGCAGGAAGGCCGCCCGCTGACGCATCCCCCCGGAAAGGGCGGCCGGATAGTGGTTGCCAAACCCTTCCAGCCCGAAACGTGGCAGGAGTTCAACCGCTCGTTGACGTGCTTCACCTTTGGCGACGCCGGCCACCTCCAGACCGAGGGTGGCGTTTTCCAGAATCGTCCGCCAGGGCAGCAACACATCACGCTGCGGCATGTAGGCAAACCGGCCGAGACGGTCAACGGTTTCGACGCCATCAATCAGCACCGCACCGCGATCCGGATGGATTAGCCCGGCGATGATGTTGAGCAAGGTGCTCTTGCCGCAACCGGAGGGGCCAAGCAGTGCCAGAAACTCGCCCCGCCCGACGGTCAGGTTCACATCCCGGATCGCCTCGACCTCGCCAAAATGCAGGCCGAGATCGCGCACGGTCAGCAATGGTGCGCCGGTTGCGGGAAGTTGTGTGGCAGGAGCGATCAACGTAAAACGCCATTCCATCCAGATGGAGCGGCGGGGGCATGGAGGGAGTCTGTGCGGAAGTCCGGTGGAGCAGCAGTCCGACGACAAACAAAAAACGCCGGTTTCAACAGCCCCAGCGTCGTCTATGTCCGCGATTGCACCATCTGTTGATGGTGCCGGTTACATTCCTACGCTGGCATTACCCAGGTCAGGTCCCAACGGTCGATAGCGGTCTGGCTATCCTCTCAGCCTGGCTCCCCAAGCCCCCGTGCTCTCCGAGATTCACTTGTACTATCCATTCAAGCAGTACCTGATGCACCCGTCAAGCGGTGAAGATACGGATACGATCCCTCACCGTGATGCGAAAAACAGGTTTGCTGTATTCCACGCAACACCCTGCACCCGCCCAACGGGATATGATCCCGGTCAGAACAACGTTGAATTCAACAGGGAAAGGTTGGCCATCCATGACCATCCGGAAACCATTTCGTGAGGAGGATCCCGAAGAACCGATCGACTTTTCTTCAGGAGACGAGGCAGCAAGGAAACCGGGCATTGATTGGGAAGCCTTCAAGGTCGAGATCGAGGGCATTTCCTGGGCAAAGATGGAAGCCTTCGATGAGGCCGATGCGCTCTTCGGCAAGGGCACCAACGTTCAGGATTCCCACGACAAGTTCGCCAACCTGGAGGTCACCCTCGAGCAGGAGCCCCTGGAAATCGAGCGCTTCACGACCGTGGATGCTGACAACGATGACCTCGACGACCCGGACGATTTCGACCTGGGCTAACCACGTCACGACGCATGGCTTGACAGTAACCAGTTTTTCACCGACGATAGGGATGCTCACTGCTATCCGTTTGTATCACTGTTTGCGCGGTGTTCCGGGAACGCTGACCGGGATAATGTCGCGCTTGTACCCGCATCCCCTACCAATCAGGAGCACCACTCATGGAGAAGTTTCAAAAACCGAAGGATCTGAAAGACGGCTTCGAGGTCATCAACCGGGAAGACTACCTGCGGCTGTTCCGGTCTGAATCCTCCGACGAACCGGAAGAAGAACCGCTCGCGTTCGAGGAACAACCGGAGCAGGAGCAGGTGCCGGAAGAATCTCTCCTGACGTTCGAGGACGCCCAGCCCATCATGCTGGAAGAAGATGATGATGACGAAGACGATGACGGTTTCCGCCTGGAGTGGTCCTCCGGCGATGAAGGCGCCTCATCGCTCATCATCATAAACGAGGATGCCCGGGAGGAAGATATCGCCATCGATAGCTCATCATTCCCGGAGATTGTCGGACCTGGCAGAACCCTGCCCTTCGACCTGGAAATCCGTCGAGACCTGTTTCTCCAGCAGGATGAAGATGACGATGAGGACGATGACGACGGCGACTTCTAATCGCCAGGCAGGAGCAACCAGATAACCTCCTGGGTGTTAAGGCGAACACACCCGGCCGACCAGGTTGTGTCGATACTGTGAGCAACCCAACAATCGCGGACGCAAGAGCGCCGGGTATGCATCAGGAGGTTTGTCATGGATCGTTTGATTGGCCGTTTCCGTCGTGCCATCCTGGGGGATCGAGCCGTAGAGCACGGTGACCCGGATAGTCCGGCGTTCGGTATGCGAGAGATCGTTAACCGGCAACCGGTTCCAGGTGTCTCCAGATACATTGGCGAGACAGAAAAGAACCTGGACGCTCCGGTCGAGAACACCGTGCTGGCACCGGCCGCAAAGGTCCGACTGCCCGACATCACCGCCGAGCGCGATCCGGCCAGTTTTACCGCCACCGACGACCTC
>CAYWXR010000019.1:0-48162 GCA_964462545.1 uncultured Thermomicrobiales bacterium | reverse complement strand
CAACCCGAGGGATACGACAAGCCGGATGACTACCAGCAGCAGGAAGACCTGGACTTCAAGCCGGCGCATGACGAACCGGCCGGCAATGGCTACGCCGACCATTCCGAACTGGCGCTGACCTTCGATTGTGCCGATGAGGAAGAACCGGAAGAGCCGCACTACCAGCAACCAGTCGCCGCATACCCGGCCTATGAAGCCGAAGTAGTCGCCGGGGAACCATCCGGGTACCCTGACGAGCCGGACCATGCTGCCACCTATGTCGCCGAAGCCGGGAACACTGGCTGTGACGACGATGAGGATGAGGCGGCAGACCTGTACTGATCTCGAACGTCCACGCGCAATTGTCAGCCCGAACGCAGTGAGGGATCCGCGGCCCTGGTGGCTACGGATCCCTCACTGCGTTGAGTATGTCAGGTGGTGTTGAACTAACCCGGACAGCCCTACGATGCGCTGGCGATTGACTGGAGCGCATCGCCGGCAGCAGCCAGCGTCTCGTCAATCACATCATCGGTGTGTGCCAGCGAAACGAATCCGCACTCAAACTGCGACGGCGCAACGTACACGCCGCGGTCGAGCAGTGCGTTGAAGTACTGACCGTAGCGAGCGGTGTCCGACGTTTTGGCAGATTCATAATCACGCACCGTTTCGCCGGTGAAGAAGAGGGTCATCATCGAGCCAACCCGGTTGGCGGTTGCCGGCAGACCTGCTGCCCGGGCAGCGTCCAGCAGACCATTACCCAGTTTCGCGGCTCGTCGCTCCAGTTCGTCATAGACACCCGGCTCATCCAGCAGTTCCAGCGTGGCGATTCCGGCCGCCGTCGCCAGCGGGTTCCCGGCCAGCGTGCCGGCCTGATAGACGGGACCAACCGGCGCAATCAGCGACATCAGGTCTTCCCGGCCGCCATAGGCACCAACCGGCAGACCACCGCCGACCACCTTGCCCATCACCGTCAGGTCCGGCGTGATGCCGTAGCGCTCCTGGGCACCGCCCCGGCTTACCCGGAACCCGGTGATCACTTCATCAAAGATCAGCAGCGCACCATGCTTCGAGGTCACATCGCGCAGGTACTGGAGATAGCCCGCTTCCGCCTCAATAACGCCCATGTTCCCGGCGACCGGTTCAAGGATCACCGCGGCAATCTCGCTGCCGTGCGCGGCAAACACCTCATCAATGGCGCTGGTGCTGTTGAACGGAATCGAGAGCGTGGTCCGGGCGACCGCTTCCGGCACGCCGGGGCTATCCGGCTGCCCCAGGGTGAGTACACCTGAACCGGCCGACACCAGCATGCTGTCGGCATGGCCGTGGTAGCAACCATCGAACTTGACGATCATCTCCCTGCCGGTTGCTGCACGTGCCAAACGTACGGCGCTCATGGCAGCCTCGGTGCCGGATGTCACAAAGCGGACCCGTTCGACCGATGGCATCCGGTCGATCACCAGTTCCGCCAGGCGATTCTCGCCGACTGTTGGTGCGCCGTAGGAAGTGCCTCTTGCGGCTGCCTCCTGAATCGCCTCAACAACCTTCGGGTGCGCATGGCCGGCAATCAGCGGGCCCCAGGAGCCAACGTAGTCGATATAGGTGTTGCCATCGACGTCGGTCACCCGCGGGCCAGCAGCCCGATCGATGAATCGTGGTGTTCCACCCACTGAACGGAACGCCCGCACCGGGCTGTTCACACCACCGGGCATCAATCTCCGGGCAACCTCAAACAACTTCGCTGACTGGCTCACGCTGCCTGCTTTCTGTCTTCGATTCGATGGGCCGTTTGTTTTTCGCAGGGGCGCAGTTCGTTGCGCCCTGTAGAACCCTGTGGAATTGAAACGGGCGCAATGAATTGCGCCCCTACGCCATTGGAAAACACGGTGTCTGCGCTGCTAATCCGCCGCCCGTTGCTGGCCAGGAAGGTCAATCCGTGTCATCTCCCCGGTGACCACCGGATCATTTCGCAACCCGAACAACCGGCGCACACTGGCAGTGTTGGCCAGGCTGTGCTCGGGATCACGCATGCTGGCAATTGGCGGATGCAACAGTTTGTTCACAATCGTCTTGGTCAGAATATCCACCATCTCCCGCTCACGCTCGGAGAGGTCAGGCATGCGGCGCAGCATGCGTTCCAGCTCATGGGTGCGCATCGCCTCGGCCTGCTCGCGCAGTTCACGAATCGTTGCACCTGCCTGATGACCGGCCTCCCAGGCCAGGAACTCCTCGACGTGGCGCTCGACCATCTTCGCCACCGATGCGGCAGCCTCACGCCGTACCTCGTCGTTGATAGCAATCCGCGAATGCAGGTCATCAAGATCATGCAACGAAAGCCCCGGCAAATCCGCCGCGGCAGGATCAATATCGCGCGGCATGGCAATGTCGATAGCCAGCAATGGCCGGTTCTGCCGGCGCTGTAACGCAGCTTCCAACATCTCCCGGGTGATGACCGGCTCGGTGGCCCCTGTGCAGGAAATAACAATATCCGCCACACCCAGCCCCTGGCGCAGGCGCTCAAACCGCACCGCCTGGACACCCAGCACCCCGGCCAATTCGCTGGAACGCTCGAATCCCCGGTTGGCAATCATGATCTGCCCGGCGCCATGCGAGCGCAGGTTTCGCGCCACCAGTGCACCGGTTTCCCCGGCACCGACCACCAGAATGCTCTGGCCGGAAAGTCCCCCGAGACGCTCCCGGGCAAACTCAACCGCAGCGTGCGACACCGAAACCGCACCACGCGAAATTGCCGTGGTGGTGCGAGCTTCCTTGCCAACATTCAGCGCAGCCCGGAACAGGGCATCCAGCGCCGGTCCCAGTGTCTCGGCTTCATGGGCGGATTTCCATGAATCCCGGACCTGTCCGAGAATCTGCGGTTCGCCAAGGATCATCGAGTCCAGCCCGCAGGCTACCTGCATCAGATGCTGGACAGCCGCACTGCCCTCACGCAGATAGAGGCAGCTATCCAGCGTGCCCGGTTCCGAGCCACTGGCGGCATGAAAAAACGCACTCAACACCGGGGCATTGCGCTCCGGGTCGGTTGCGTAAATCTCTGTACGGTTGCAGGTGGAAATAATTGCGACTTCGCCGACCTGGCGGCCAAGTCTGGCAAGTGCCTCCGGCAGTTCATCCGCGGCAATCGCCAACTGTTCCCGAATCGCGACCGGGGCGGTCTCATGATTCACGCCAAGTAACAGGATCGTCACCCGCGATCACTACCTTTCGAGACGTACCGGTCAGCAAAATCGAGTCAAAAATCTGTGCAAACCTATGCACCCAACTAGTTTAGCAGGAATGACTCTCAAGTGTCTAACTGACACGGGTTGAAAAGGGGTGTTTTGCCTATTTTCCGGCGTGTTCCTGGTGAGCGGTGATGGTTGCCATCAGCACCTTGTCGGTGAAATCCGAGAGTTCGCTGAGGATACGGGCGGCCCGGCGGGTGTCCAGGTTTTCCTCCTCGATATAGCGAATCACGGCATGGATCACCGGCTTCCGGAAGAAGAGAAACGCATCCAGCGCCTCTACGGTAGAAAGGCCAACCCGCGCTGAAGAGTAACCATAGCGCCGGCCAATCGCCTCTCCCTGCTCCAGAATCTCCTCACGCTGTCCACGCCCGCTGATATAGCGGATGGTCAGGTCCACCATCTGCCGGCCAAGCGGGCGGAGTTCGGCCAGGGTGGCGGCATCGTAGGCGTGATACCAGGAGTGGCTGCTCGCCTCGTGCAGGTAGTCGCGTTCGTATCCGGAAAGCGACATGCTGGTCAGCAACTGCCGGCTCATCCGCCGGCGTGGCCGTTGCTCGCCCTGCATGAAGGAACGCAAATCATCCTCGCTGTATCGCCGGTGACCACCAGGCGTCCGGAACACCGGAATCTTCCCGGAATCACTCCAGCGTCGCAGGGTGGATTGATCAACACCGAGAATCTTGCAGGCAGCATCGATCGAGAGCCAGCGCCCCTCGTCGCCCGGTTGGATGTTCCCGCCGGTTGGCTGGCGGTCGTTATCCGCGTTCTCTTGTTTTGCCGGCAACGGGCGTGAACTCATGGCCTCTCTATCCCGATCAGGCATCTGACAATCTCGTGCTGATATGTTGAACTCGTATGCTCACTCTAGCACGATCATATGAGAGGGTACCCCAACTCGCAGACAAGGAAAGGGTCGAAGCGTGTCCGAACAGCCGGTAACCACATTGCAACAGGAAATCCAGGCATGGGCAGATCGATACTGGCAGGGAGAATACTGGCCTCCGCTGGCCAACCTTGCCCGTCTCGTTGAGGAAACCGGCGAGGTTGCCCGGGCCATCAACCAGCACTACGGCCCGAAACGCATCAAGGACACCGAATCCCCGGCAGCCCTCCAGGAAGAACTCGCCGACCTTCTCTTCGTCCTCCTCTGCCTTGCCAACAGCACCGGCGTAGACCTCCAGGCAGGCTTCGACGACATCCTGGCCAAGTACAGAACCCGGGACCAAGGAGAAGATTCGTAAACCTTGCCGTGCCCACACCTTCCCCGCAGGGGTAGAGGCGCATTGCAAAGCGTCCGCAGTCAATGTCCTGGGCTGAAATGAAGAACCGGGCCCGGTAGTTCGTCATCCCGAGCGCAGTCGAGGGATCTCGCAGGAGGGGACGCATCCCCCGGCAGGGTTATCTCACCCCGTCCACCCACCTGACATGACCTCGCTCGGGAGGACAGGTGAAGTTGGTCTCTCCTTACCTGACGACGGAGAGCATCTACCTCCACAAGCAACCCTTCCGATATCGCAACCGTTGTCTGATATACGGATGGAAGTCTGTTCAGGGTTGATAAGAAGAAAATGGCCCGGTGCTCCTGAATGGAAGGCACCGGGCCGGAGCCTGGCGGAAGTGTGGTTAGTTGGCAACGTCCGGTGGCGGGGTGCCGGCGGGGGCACCGGTAGCCGGGCGAAGCTGGGTGGAGATGCGTCGCGGAGCCGTCACGACACCACTGAGGTGTGTGTGCGGGCGGACACCTTCCGGCAGGCTATGCGGGATACCCTTCAGGTTGAGATCGAAGAACGCCTTCATATCCTGCAACTGCTGCTTCACGTTGGCAGCGCCGGCAACATAGTAGGTCTCACCCGGATAGGTCTTGTACCAGACCGGCTTGTAGTTCATCTCCAGCGCCAGCGCAAAGTCGAGACCGGCTGTCGAGCCAGGGTAGCGCCCCTCACCGTGCAGCACGAAGCATGGCGTGGTGGCGTTGGCAACATCGTAGATCGGAGAGCAGTGCCGGTAGACGTCTGCGGCCTCCGGCAACTTGCCAAACTCGAACTCCAGCAACTTGATGTGGCGAAGTTCCTGCTCGTTGGCCATGTGGACAAAATCGCCGTAGCCGGAACACGGGATGGCGGCCTTGAAGACGCCCGGAGGTGCCCATGCAACGGCAGCCATGGACAGGATACCGCCGTAGCTGGTGCCGGTGATACCGAAGTTCTCCGGGTCAACATCATCCAGCGTCTTCAGGAAGTCCACGCCTGCAAGGACGTCCTTGAGGTCACCATGCCCCCAGTCTCCATTGTTGAGGTCCTCGAACTCGCGTCCATAGCCGGAGGAGCCGCGCACATTCGGCAGCAGCAGCACGTAGCCCTGGGAGACGAAGTACTGCACCTGCGCCTGCCAGGTGTCGGCGAACTGGCTGGTCGGGCCACCATGCACCCAAAGGATGCCCGGGAAGCGCTGACCCGGTTCACGATGGGCCGGCCGGTAGAGATAGGCGTTGATCGTCCGGCCATCAAAGGTCTCGTAGGCTACCTTCTCCGGCTTGACCAGCCGCTTCGCGGCGTCCCCGCCGAGCATCGAGCGGGTCAACTGTCTCTGCTCACCGCTGGCAACATCCACCGTCCAGATGTCATTCGGCGAGAGCGGGGTACCGAAGAGATAGGCAATCTTCGAACCATCCGGTGACCAGGCCGGGGTGCCACACACGCCCATATCCGGTGCAACGTGGATGGTTGGCTCGCCACCCACCGCGCCGGCAGCGAACGGAACCGTCCGCAGGTCGAGCGTGCCGTTGTGATTCTCAATGTAGGCAATCTGCGTGCCATCCGGCGACCAGACGGCATCGCTCTGATCCGCCGCTGCCGGCGCGATCTGCCAGGCTTCGCCGGAACCATCGACCGGAGCGGCCCAAATGTTGATCCAGCCATCGCGGTCAGACCGGAACAGGAAGGTCGATCCATCCGGCGACACATTCGGGTAACCGAACGTGCGTCCGTAGTGATAGTCAAAAAAGTTGGTGTCTTTCAGGATGACTTCCGGATTGGAGCCATCAACCCCGACCCGGATGACATCGTGGTCAGTCCAGGAATCGTTCAGTTCCACATAGAGGATGTGCTGCCCATCCGGGGTGAACCGTGGATAGACATCGTAGAGAGGGCCATCGGTGAGCCGGCGGTGATTACCGGTCGGCACCTCGACCACGAAGATATCGAACGCACCATAGGCGTTGGATGCCAGGACAATGGACGTGCCATCCGGAGACCAACTGAACGCTTCAACCCGCGCTCCGAGGTGGGTCAACTGGGTCACCGGTCCACCATTGGCCGGCCACAACCAAATCTCGTCGACACCGGTCTTCGCAGAAACAAATGCGACATACTCGCCTGTCGGCGACCACTGCGGCAGGAAGGTGGCCAGGTGGCCCACACCGCCCATCCCGACCGAAAGCCGGGTGAGCGTGCCGGTCTCAGGGCAGACACTCCAGAGTTCCGGGCTGCCACCCATGCCGGAAGCAAACATGATCCCGCTGCCATCGGGCGCCCATTGCGGCGCCTCGGTGCCACCAACCGGGCGGATGGCGAGCAACTGATCAATCGTCAGATACCCGGTCGAACCATTACCGTCTTCTTCTGATCGTTTCATAAGGGGAGCATTCTCCATTTCTGGTCAATTCACCGGCGAACCGCCCGTGCGTCAGGAGGGCTTCGAGATTCGCGGGTCGATCACGCCATACAACAGGTCAACCAGCAGGTTGACGAAGACATAGACAACAGCGATGAACAGCACCGTCCCCTGGGCTGTCGGGAAATCCCGGGATCGCAGTGCCTCAACAAGCACCCGGCCAATACCCTGCCGGGCAAAAACGGTCTCGACAATGACAGTGCCGCTCAGCAACGTGCCAAACTGCAACCCGACAATGGTCACCACCGGCAGCAGTGCATTCCGCAATGCGTGAGTCACCAGCACCACCCTGCCGGACAACCCCTTGGCACGGGCCGTGACGATATACGGCTCGTTGAGCACCTCCAGAAGACTCGAGCGCACCAGCCGGGCGATCACAGCAGACGCCTGCAACCCAAGCGCGATGGACGGCAGGATCAGCGCCTTCCAGGTTGGGCCACCAACCACCGGGATGAAGTGATACCGGACACTGAAGAGATAGATCAGCAACAGTCCCAGCCAGAAACTCGGGACCGAAACCCCGCTCAGGCTGAAGATCATGGTGACGTTGTCGATCCATTTGCCACGGTTCAAAGCGGCGATAATGCCCAGCGTGAAGCCAAGCACCAGGGCAACCCCCATGCCGGACAAGGTCAACTGCAGCGTGGCCGGGAAGTTATCCCGGATCTGGCTGGCCACCGGCTGGTTCGACCGCAACGACCGGCCCAGATCACCCCGCAGCACATTGCCAAGGTAATCGAAGAACTGCACCGGCAACGGCCGGTCCAGCCCCAGGTCCTTCGTTAGCTGGTCGATCTGGTCCTGCGAGGCACCGCCCGCATCGATAAACATTGCCCGGACAGGGTCGCCCGGGATCAGGTGGAGCATCGAAAAGGTCAGCACCAGGACCCCGAGCAGCACCGGGATCGTCAGGAGTAGCCGTCGAAGTGTGTAGCGTAGCACCGCATTCTCTTCCAACGAGACCGTTTGCAACCGGTTGCCGGGGTTTCCGGCAACCGGTCACAACCTGGAGTGAACCTATTCGCTGACGGACGTTCCGTAGAGCCAGATATAGCCGACTTCGTTGAAGCCCGGATTCTGGACACGGGTGTTGATGCCGAAGACATACTGGTCTTCCCAGCCCCAAACGGCTGGAACAACCTGGACAATGCCTTCCATGGCGGTCAGAAGATGCTCCCAGCGCTCGCCGGCATCGGCAGACTCTCTGGCCGCATCGATGGCAGCATCCACATCCGGATCGCTAATGCCGATGGCGTTGTAGACACCCTCACTATGGAAGAACTGGTGAAGCATGCCCGGGGCGTTGTAGCCACTGTCGCTGAAGAGCGACAGGTGGTAATCACCCTGCAGGTAGGTATCCACCCAGAAGTTGAAGTCGCCGGAGCGGATGTTGAGTTTGGCACCGATCTCGTTCAGGAAGCCATCGAACGGTTCGACTTCCGGGATCGCGTTCTCGGCAACCACCATGTCGAGGATCAGTTCCTGCCCGTCCTTGACCCGGATGCCATTGGAACCCATCTCCCAACCGGCTTCTTCCAGCAACTGGACAGCCTTCTCCGGGTCATATTCCAGGAAGTGGGCTTCCAGGCGGGAAAGGTCACCATTCGGCACCATGTTGCTCGGCAGCGGGCCGACGGCCGGCTTACCGATACCGGAGAGCACCGGCAGGTTGATGAAGGTCTGGGCATCAAACGCATGGTGGAGTGCCTTGCGGACGTTGATGTCGTTCAGCGGCTCGCGGGTGATGTTCATCAGGTAGAACCGGGTCGTGCCGGCCTTCGGGACCAGAAGAATCTCAACCGAATCGACGCTGTCAAACTGCGATGCCTGGGATGCCACCAACTGGGCCATATCGACATCTGCCGATTGCAGGGCAGCGGCGCGGGTGGAGTTTTCGGCAACTTCCTGGAAGACCACCTTGTCCAGCAATGCCGGGCCGGAGTGGTCCGCCATCGGCGGGCCCCAGTTGTAGTCCGGGTTGCGTTCGAGGGTGAGATGGTCGCGCAGGACCAGTTCGACAAACTTGAACGGCCCCGAGCCAACCAGCGCGGTGACGCCGTAGTCATCGCCATACTCTTCCAGCGCCTTCGGCGAGTCAATACCCAGGCCGCCATCGCTCAGGAAGATCAGGAACGTACCGATCGGCGCCGAGAAGGTCACCTTCACCGTGAACTCGTCAATGACCTCGGTGCCGCCGTAGTTCTCCCCACCGAGAGCGCCATAGGCCCAGCCCCGGCGGATATCCTCGCGCACGGCATAGTCAAAGTTGGCCTTGACTGCCTCGGCATTGAACGGCGTGCCATCGTGGAAGGTCACGTCCTGCCGCAAGACAAACTCGTATTCGGTGCTGTCTGCCGACACCTCCCACGATTCCGCCAGCCACGGGCTGACTTCACCGGTCTCGGGGACAACAAAGGTCAGACAGTCGAGCACGTGGCGAGCCTGCATACGTGACTGGGTGTGATTGCTCACCTTCTGGTTCAGGGTATCGGCAACAATATTGCCGTAGCTCACCGTGATCGTGCCCCCGGAAGCCGGGGGATCGGTGGTGGCATCATCGTCCTCGTCACCGGATGCGTCTTCGTCGCTATCCTCATCAGTATCCGGAGTCTCTTCTTCATCTGCTTCCGGCGTTTCATCACCACCGGCAGGAGCGCTGGTTGGCGTTGCTGCCGGCTCTTCGTCGTCATCGCCACATGCGGCAATGAGCGGGGAAACCGCCAGGGCAGCACCGGCGCCGGCCATGTAGCGAAGCAAGCGGCGGCGGTCTACGGTCGTCCCGGCGAGTGAGAACATGGTATTTTCCTGGGAATCCAAGGTCTTTCTCCTGTCGAGTAACGTCCAGCCAGCTATCCCCCTCCGGTCAGCATGTGCTGGCTCTACGTCAACCTGTTGAGTCATTCGGTAACAAGACGATCGTGGTTTCCTGTGTCCGCTGGCTCCTTTCTGCCCCCACGGATAGTTGTGCGGATGTCAGACACGCAAGCGCGGATCCAGCGCATCGCGCAGCCCATCCCCGAGCATGTTGATGGCAAGAACCGTGATCATGATCGCCAGCCCCGGGAAGAGCGTGAACCACCACGCGCGCTGGAGATACTGGCGGGCCAGCGTGAGAATGGCACCCCATTCCGGCGTTGGCGGCTGTGCCCCGACCCCGATAAAGGAGAGACCGGCAGCGGTCAGAATCGCCCCGGCAACGCCAAGCGTTGCCAGCACAATGACCGGGGCAATGGCATTGGGCAGAACATAGCGATACATCACCCGTGCGTCGGTGCATCCGGTGGCCCTGGCCGCCAACACGTAATCACGCTCCCGGACACTGAGCGTCGCTGCCCGGGTCATACGGGTAAACACCGGAATGTTGCCGATCCCGACCGCGATCATCACGTTGAAGAGACCCGGCCCGAGGATGGCAACAATGGCCAGCGCCAGCAGCAGGCCGGGGAATGCCAGCAGCACGTCGATAAACCGCATGATGATGTTGTCGACCAATCCGGAATAGAAACCGGCAATCAGCCCGAACAACACCCCGAGGCTTCCGCCGACAGCAACCGCAACCAGCCCGACCCGCAACGAAATGCGCGAACCGAAGATCACCCGTGAAAAGATGTCCCGGCCAACATCATCTGTCCCGAACCAGTACTCTCGCGATGGCGGAGACAGCGGATCGCGGAAGTTCTGCTTGAGAGGGTCGTGCGTAGCGATCAGTGGCGCAGCCAACGCCACAATGATGAGAAGCCCAACAATCGTCGCGCCGATCACTGCCGTTGGGTTACGACGCAGTTGACGGAACACGATTGCCGTCTGGCTTTGGGAGCGCACCTTTTGCGACCCAAGCGTTATGTTGTCTGTTGTCGATGCCATTCGTTCCTCAGCTTTGGTGAGTACCAACGCTCACCTGTTGACCTACTGGATGATGATCGGGTCGTAGGAATATGCGGTCAGCGACCGTCCGGCAGTCTCGCCGACTACGACCACGTCCTCGCAGCGGACATAGAAGACACCGGGTTTCCAGATTTTCGGTTCCAGGGTGAAGCACATGCCCTTGCGGATCGGCTCGACCGACTCCGGGCGAATCCACGGGGATTCGTGGACATCGCAGCCAATGGAATGCCCAAGGCCGTAGTACATGTAGTACTCACCGAACCCGTCGGCGGTCACCAGATCATTGACGAAATCGCAGAGGCCCGCCGGGGAGATCCGGCCATCGCCCATCTCCTGCATGGCCACCTGGTTGGCACGGGTGATCGACTCGTAGGCACGCAAGGCGTCCGGGTTCGGTTCGCCAATGAAGGCAGAACGGCCGAAATCCGAGCAGTAGCCCTTGTAAAGCACCCCGAAATCAAACGCGACGGTTGTGCCGGGTTCCAGCACCTGGGGAGTGTTGCGGGTAAAGATGTGCCGGTCGGGGTTGGAGCCATTCCCGACCACGATGATGCCGGGGTAGAACGACGGTCCATCTCCACCGTGCTTGCGGATCTGGTAATCGACCTCGATCGCCACATCGCGCTCGGTCATGCCCGGCTTCATGACTGCCACGGTTGAGGCAAGTGCCAGATCGGTAATGCGGGCAGCCTCTTCCATCAGGGCAATCTCGTGATCGTCCTTCACCACCCGGATGGCATCGGTGTAATCATCGGTTGCAGGCAGGTACCGGGCCGAAGGAGCCGAAGATTGCAGCGCGAGGAGCGACTGCGCCCAGAGCATCTTGTCGACGGCGATCGTCTTGCCATCCAGGTTCAGGTCCTTGATTACCTCGGCGAAGAACGCCTCCGGATCGGAGCCAGCCTTGAGGATGCGGACATCCTCAATCCAGAGGTCTGCCGGTAGTTCGATGGCAAAGAACTGATGGAGTACCAGCACCGGTTCCCGGTCCACCGGCACAATCACGCCGGTTACCCAGTCACCCTTTGTCTTCATGATCTCGTAGTAAATCGGCGCCGTCAGGCCGGTGATCCAGGTGAAATCCGCACCATAATTCAGGTATATGGCGTCGATTCCATCCTGCTGCATCGTTGCCTGGAGCCGGGCAAGTCGATTCTGGAAATGGTTCACGTTCGATTTCCTGTCCTAACCACCCTGGTCAAACGTCATGCGAAACAACGTTTCGCGCGGACCTACTCGGCCAATCCCGGAGACGGACAAGCGCGTCATATCTGGCTATACGTTGTGCGGGCCTGATGCTGCACAAGGCTGGACGCCGCCTTCTCCACCGGTTTGTTGCGCCTTGCAACCCTCGACACACGGGCCGTGAGGCAACGTACCAATGTGCACCAGATTCTGTAACCGATAACGAAATACTCTGTCAATACTCGTTTTATGAACCAGATGGCCAGGTTATTACGCGCTTTCGCCATTTTGAAAAGATGAGTTGCGTATAGGGAATGTTGACAATAACACAGAGCAAACAGCTCTATACAGAACCCGACTGCCAGCAAACCGCACAGACAAGGTTGTCTGATGGAAGAATCAGACACTTTCCACACCGGAGACAAAAGCGACATTGGCTACGGGCACCGGACAACAACCACACATAACATCAGAAAGCGGCCATCGAATCACCATTCCAGGTGAAGGACTACTCCCTGACCGGAATATGTCGTGTTCACTGCTCGGGGACCGTGCCCCAACCAGTGAAATCTTCGGGGCGTGGATGCTGCTGAATCGGCAACCGCAAGTCTTGCCCGTACAATGCGACGGAACTGGCATCGGTTTTTCGCTGGCCGGGATGGTTTGCCCGTCTGGTGCTGCGCAAATGTCGGAAGAAATCACAGCCCGATCCCGATTGCGTATCGTTGGGGGCAGGGACAGACGAGGGTAAGGGGGCAGACATGGGTATCTTCCTGCCGGCGAGAGAGCCGTTCCGGTTTGATCTGGCGTTGGACTATCTATCGCGGTCAGACCAGGAGATTCTCGATGTCGTCGAAGGATCGGTTTACCGTCGCGCACTCGATGGCCCGGACGGACCTGCACTGATTGAGGTACGTCCGGCAGCGGATGGGGTGATTGCCGATGTCCTGACCGGCACGATCTCTGAAGAAGCAGTAGCGGCCCATGTCCGCCATCAATTTCAACTGGTTGAAGACCGCACCGGCCTGCCGCTTGATGAGCCGTTCGCCCGGCCGCTGGTCGAGATGTTCGGCGGGCTGCCGGTGGTCCAGACCGGTTCACCGTTCGAAGCGATGGTCTGGGCGATTCTCGGCCAGCAGATCAACATCGCCTTCGCCTACCGGCTGAAACGCCGGTTCGTCGAGAACTATGGCGAACAGATCACCTACAAGGGAACAACCTATTATCGCTTTCCGCAGCCGGAGCGAATCATCACCCTGACCCAGGAAGAGTTGCGTGAGATCCAGTTCAGCCGGCAGAAAACCCGCTACATCGTCGCCCTCGCCCAATCGGTGCTGGACGGGGACCTGAACTTCTCCGAAATCGAACCGCTCGACGATGAAGCTGCCCTTGCTGTGTTGCAGCGTCAGCTTGGCATTGGCCGGTGGACTGCGGAATACACCCTGATGCGTGCATTCGGCCGGCGCAACGTGATCCCGGCCGGTGATATGGGACTGCGTTCGGCGATTGGCGTCTTCCGGGGCATGGCTGGCAATGCCAGTGAGGCCGAGGTGCGGGAGATTGCCGAGCACTGGACACCCTGGCGCGGCAACATTGCATTCCTCTGCTGGTTCGGATTCCAGCATGGCTACTACAAGCGGGGATCAGGTTTGCCGTCGGTGTAGGGATCTATGGGGGCATCTCCCGGACCAGATGGGGTCGGCCCGGGAGACGGGGGAAAGGAGGTTAGGAGGAGGAGAAAGCACAAATATCTGATCGCTGGCCGTTCTACCGACCTCGCCATGACCATCCGGGGTGATGAGATGTTCCGGCGACGACCGAGTGCCTTCACCCACTCACCATCATGTAACGAACCCCGCCCCGTTTTATTCCCGATTGTCACACCTTTCTCATGCAATCTCCCGGGGTAGTGGCGCATTACATGCGGGGGAGCACATGGTCACGGCAAACACCTTGCAATAGATCCCGGTCATCTATTGAGAAACGGCGTCTATCCTGTACAGTACCGGCACGCATCGGGGAAACAAACCATCAGGAATGATCAACGAACGGAGAACCAGTCGATGGCGATTCTGCCGGCAGTAACGATCGCGGTGATGAACGACCTGCACATGGGTGGAACGGTCGGGACAGGCTTCCAGAACCCGCTCATGGTGGCAGATGGCCGGACGATCGTGAACCCGGCGGTCGACGCAATCAACCAGGCCAACCCTGACCTGGTGCTGATTGCCGGTGACCTTACCCAGAATGCGTCTGAAGAAGAACTCGGGGTTATCACCGGTTGCCTTGCCCGGCTGAACGCACCGTGGGTTGCCTGCAAAGGCAACCACGACCGCGAAACACCGGAAGCCTCTGCCCGGTTCACTGCCGCCATTGGTGAGCATTTCCGGCCTGGTATTACCCGGGGATCCAAACTCGGGCTGAGCGATGACATTACGCTGCTGGTACTGGATTCACAGTGGGGCAATGACGCTGCCCTCAGCCCGGAAGGCGTCCAACTGGCCGTTCCCGACAGCCAACTGGTCGAAGCAGCCCTGGCCGAACTCGACCGCTTGTCGCCAGCCTTACTGGTGGTGGTTAGTCATTACCCGCTGGTTTCCCAGTCTGCATATGTCGAGACCAACAACGGTAAATATGCCGGTCATGTCCTGAACGGTGAGGAGATCCTCACCAATCTGACTAACCGGGCCGGAACCGTTATCTGCTTCTGCGGACACAACCACTATCACCACATCACCAGCGGCGAGCGCTGGTTGCAGTGTGCCACCGGCGCGATGGCCGAGTACCCCTCTGAATACAGACTGGTCACCATTGCCGGCAATGCGGTGCAGATCTCGACCGCATCGGCGTCTGCCGAGATCCTGGCAGCGGCTGGCGAACCGAATACCCCCTGGGTTGCAGGACGCCCGGAAGACCGGGAGTTCACCTGGCGACCGGTATAGTCCCGACCGGCGGTTCCATGCCGCCCGTTTGATCGAGCAAAGCCGCCAGCCTCGCAATTCCGGTCTCAATAACCGGCACCGGCACACAGGAAAAACTGAGCCGCAACCGGTCGCGGCCCCCACCATCGGCATAGAACGCCTCACCGCTGGTGTAAATCACGCCTGCGGTGCTGGCTGCACGCAGCAAGGTGGCTGCATCCATACCGGAGGTCAGACGGCCCCAGAGATACATCCCGCCCTCAACTGGCTGGAACGACAGTTCACCCGGTCGCATGTACTGTTCGATAGCCCGGACCATCGCCAGATACCGTCGCCGGTGTTCTGCCCGCAGGACCACCAGGTGTTCGTCCAGATAGCCCCGCTTCAGGAACTCCGAAACGGCCAGCTGGTTCAGGGTGGGCGAGGAGACATCGTTGCGCTGCTTGATCAACCCCAATTGATCGACGATCGCTTCCGATGCCAGCAACCACCCCAGACGTAGCCCCCCGGAGAAGATCTTGGAGAACGTGCCGAGATGGATTACCACCTGGTGATCATCCAGTTGATACAGCGTCGGCACACGTTTGCCATCGAACGACAGACGGCTGTAGGGATCATCTTCAACCAGTGGAATCCGGTAGCGTGTCACCAGGTCCAGCAGGGTACGACGATCCGGCAATGACATCGTGCCGCCGGTCGGATTCTGGAACGTCGGCGTGGTGTAGATCAGTTTCGGACGGTAGCGGACGATCAGGTCTTCCAGTTCGTCGAAATCCGCCCGGCCAACATCCCAGGCAACCAGGTGCGCACCGGCAGCCCGGAATAACTGAATGGCTCCGAGATAGGCGGGACGGTCAATGATAACGGTATCGCCGGGATCGATCAGGCAGCGTGCCACCAGGTCCATACCCTGCTGGGCACCGGAGATAATCAACACCTGTTCCGGCCGGACACCCTCCCACCCGGCGATGGTGCGCCGCAGGTCCTGATGGCCTTCAGTCGGGCTGAGTTCCATCGCGGCTGGCCCACGCCGGCGCAATGCCAGTTCGAGCATCTCCTGAAAACGATCGACAGGGAAACATTCCGAGGCTGGCATGGCCGCCGCAAAGGAGATGACCTCGGGATCGCCGGACATCCGCACCATCCAGCGCAACACCGGGTCCTCGGTGCGTAACGCCCCCCGCGCCACCTTGCCCCGCCACGAGAAGGGCGCGCCAGACGTATCCGGCCCGCCGGTAACAAAGGTGCCGCGTCCGACAAACCCGCGCACCAGACCTCGCGATTCGAGTTCACGGTAGGCATTGACCGCAGTGGTGCGGCTGATCCCCAGCAAGTCCGCCAGTTCGCGTTCTGCCGGCAGCCGATCACCGTGCGCCAACTCGCCGGCAGCAATCGCCCGCTCCAGCACATCACAGAGCTGAAGATACAGCGGCCGGTTTCCATTTCTGACCAGTTCGATCCCTGCAATGTTCATGCAGTCCATTGTAGCGATGACACAGCAATCCAAAAGGTCCATTGGGTGAATGGATGTTTGCAGATACGTTCATTTCAGGAAAATGGACTTCGACACGAAACCAACACCGTCACACGGGTGCAACTGATTGCGCTCGCAGGGAATGGAACAAGGGACGTTCTGTGGCAACTCATTCGGAAGCGATTCAGGCCCCAACCTACCGGAGCGAATTCCAGCGCGGCGTGATCCAGGTGGCCCCGGTATGGATCGGGGTTATCCCGTTCGGGATCATGATCGGGGTGAGCAGCGTTGCCGCCGGCTTCAGTTCGTTCGAAGCCATCGCGATGTCGGCCTTCGTCTTTGCCGGCGCAGCCCAGGCGGTGGCCATTTCGCTCCTCTCGGGCGGAGCGGGGATCATCGCGATCACCATCACCACCTTCTTCCTGAATCTGCGACACATCCTTTACGGCATGTCGATCGACCGGCAACTGGAACGCAACACCCGTCCCGGACGCCCGGTGCTCGCCTTTCTGCTGATCGACGAAGCCTATGGCATCACCACCCGCGACCATCTTGAAGGGCGGGGTGGCCACGCCTTCTTTTTCGGTGTCAGCCTGAGTTTTTACATTGTCTACGTGCTATCGACTGCCACCGGTGTGTTGCTCGGGTCGATCCTGCCAGACCCGGAAAGTCTGGGAATCGACTTCCTGTTCCCCTTGATCTTCGTCGGGCTACTGGTCCCGATGCTCAAGACCCGGTTGCAACTGATCGTCGTTGCAGTAGCCGTCGTGACGTCGCTTCTGGCGGGAATGGTGGTGGATAGTGGCAACACCATCGTGATCGCCACCGTACTGGCGGCCGGTGCAGGTGCAATGCTGGAGCGAAACTGATGGAACACATCTGGCTGGTGCTGGCGATGGCCGTCGTGACATACATCACCCGGATTGGTGGATTCGCCATCAGCCGGTGGACACTGCCGCCGGCGGTGAACCGGTTTCTCGGCTATATCCCGATTGCCGCGTTCGCTGCGTTGATCGTCCCCGGGGTCAGCCCCGGCAATCCGGATCTGCTCGCCCGGGTCATCGGCGTCATCGTCGCCGTCCTGGTCGTCCTGCGCTGGCCCGTCCTCTGGGTCGCCCTCGCCTCCGGAATGACCACCTTCTGGATCGCCACCTGGCTGCTCACCGGCGGACCGGGATAACAAAACAGGGGCAACGCTGATTCAGCGTCGCCCCTGTTTGAATGCGGATTACTGCTCGTCGAGCGCCGCAAAGGCGGCGGCGGCGATGTGCTGGGGGTCGATCTCGAAGTGGCGGTAGAGGTCGTCGCGGGAGGCGGACTGGCCAAACGCATCGACGCCGAGGGAGATGACCCGGGTTCCGTAGACACTGCCGAGCCAGGCAAGGGCGTGGGAGGCACCGTCCTGGACGGTAACAATCGGGGCCTTGCGTTCGTTGGCCGGAATCAGCGTTTCCAGATGCTTGGTCGGCTTCTCACCGTCGATAACACCAATCTGCCAGCGCTTCAGCTTGCGCCACTGCTGGAAGAGCAACTGCGGCGAGGTCAGGTTGAGCACATTGGCGGCCACCCCTTCCTCGTGCAACATCCGGGCCGCTTCCAGTGCTTCCGGAATCATCACACCGGTCGCCACGATCTGGACGGTATCGCGCGGATCGGTATCCGGTGCATCGAGACGGGCATCGACCATGCGATATCCGCCGGCCAGTACCTGACGCCGTAGTTCATCGATGCCGAAGCGTTCGATGGATGGCGTGATCAGGCTCTGGTCGATCAACTTGGTCGAAAGCCGCAGGTAGGTCGAAAGGCCATCCTCGCGGTCGCAGCACTCACGGAGTGCATCCAGCAGCATCCACTCCAGTTCCTGAGCAAAGCATGGCTCCCAGGAGCGGAGGCCCGGCAATTCGATACCAACCGACGGGGTAATCGTCGACTGGTGGGCGCCGCCCTCGGGTGAAAGGGTGATACCCGAAGGTGTGCCGGCAAAGATGAACTTCGAATTGGAATAGACGCCGTAAATCAGCGCATCCAGACCTCGCAGGATGAACGGGTCATAGACCGTGCCGATCGGGAAGAGTATCTGCCCGCTCAGTTCGTGCGAGAGGCCGAGCATGTCGAGCATCATGAAGAGGTTCATCTCGGAGATGCCGAGTTCGATATGCTGGCCACTGGGCTTTGGCTCCCAGCGCAGCAACTGCATCGTGCCTTCCTGGGCATAGATGCGCGCCTCTTCCGCCGACCAGACCCCGGCCTTGTTGATCCAGCCACCGAGATTGGTGGAGACCGATACGTCCGGCGCGGTGGTGACGATGCGTTCGCCGACATGTTCGAGATCGGCAAGGCGGGTCAGCAGACGGCCGAGTGCTTCCTGGGTGGATGTCTGCTTCGTCCGGTTGTGATCCAGATGCTCCGGGATCATGTCCGGCGTCACGGCCGGCGGCGGGCAAACATCGTCGGCGTAGATGCGTTCCCACGATTCGCGGCAGAGCCGTCCGGCAGGAGAATCTTCCGGGAAGCGCTCCCACTCCTCGCCCTTGGCGATGCCGAGTTTTTCGCGCACTTCTTCCATCTGGGCGGCATTGAGCAGTGCAGAGTGGTTGAGGGCATCACCAAAGAACGGCAGGTTCCAGCCCTTGATCGTGTAGGCGAAGATGACGGTCGGGCCGTTCTTCGGACGGAGACCCTCGGCGATCACCTCGACGAGATCCTGCAGGTCGTGGCCGGCGAGGTTGGCGATCAGACCCGGTAGTTCGTCATCCGGAATATCCTCGACCGCATTGACCACGTAGCGACCGTTCGGGCGATCAGCCAACCGCTTGCGCAGCGTCGCACCATCCAGGCGAATGAGTGTCTGGTACTCCTCGTTGTCCATATCATCGATGGCCTGGCGCAGGTATTCACCATGCTCCCGGGCGAAGACCGCCCGCAGTGCCCGGCCATACTTGACCTCGAGAACATTCCAGCCACTTTCGTGGAAGAGTGCCTTCAACTGTGCAGCCCGGATACCGGGGATAACCCGGTCGAGGCTTTGCCGGTTGAGATCAACAATCCAGAGGCAGTTGCTTACCGGGGCCAACGCCTCTTCGATGATCGCTTCCCAGATGTTGCCTTCATCCAGTTCGGCATCACCGATGATGGCGATAAACCGGCTGGATGTCACATCCTGGAAATGGTTCTTGACGTAGGCATGCCCGAGGCCGGCAAACAACGGAGCCACCGCTCCCAACCCGACCGAACCGGTTGAGAAGTCCACCGGGTCCGGGTCTTTCGTGCGGCTCGGATAGGCCTGGATGCCGCCATACTCACGCAGGGTGGTGAGATAGCGTTTGGGCAACTGGCCCATCAAATACTGGATGGCATGGAAAACCGGTGAGGCGTGCGGCTTGATCGAAACACGATCGCCGCGCTGGAGTTGGTTGAAATAGAGAGCAGTCAGGATGGAGACGACCGATGCGGACGAGGCCTGGTGTCCGCCGACCTTTGCGCCATCTGTGTTTTCGCGGACGTTGTTGGCGTGGTGGATGATGTTGGTGCTGAGCCAGAGTACGCGGCGCTGAACCTCTTCCAGTACCGCTAGTTCGTCCGCGGTGAGAGGCGGGTCGGAGATCGTCTCCCCGGTAATGCCAGGCAAATCTTCCTTGGTTGCGCGTTGAGCCATTCCAGAACCTCTCTCACCATTCGATTGGTGGCAATTAACGGCTGCGTGCCTTCAAGCGGTGGACAATATTGATAGTCGCTATTGTCCCCTATGTCAGTTGACCGGTTCAACCCGCCAGACTTGCAGATCGGTCTCATCAATCACCAGTTCAAACCCGGCATCGCTGGCCCATACCTGTTCGTCCGGCCATTCACCGAAGGAAACATCAGCGGTAATCCAGAGATAGTCAACCCCCAAATTCGTAACGGTTTCCAGCCATTGGGCTCGATCAGGTGGTCCGGACCGCCGGGATGGCTGGCCCCAATCATAGGATTGCACCACGCCATCCCGGGAGATGGTCAGCACCGGGTTCTCCAGACGATCGCCATAGAGCGCCCAGGTGGCATTGGTGCCGGCAACAGCAATCGTGGCAGGGTCACCAGCGGTTTGCTCGCGGAGCCAGCGCCAGGATTCCGGCTGGCTGCCCAGAAAGCCCTGCAAACGGCCCCACTGGTTGTAGCGCTGAGCCTCGTAACGATCCTCGACAACCGGCCACGCCAGCACCAGCAACACCGCCGCGGCACCGGTGGCCAACACCATGCTCCCCCGCGGCAGGGGAACCTTCCGGAAAAAGAGCACCACTGCCACCGTGCCCGACACCAGCACCAACCCGCCAATCAACCAGATTGGCCGCTGCCAGACTCCGGAATCGACCGGTAGGCTGGCGACATTCACCAACCCGAGCGGTATCGCAATCACCGCCGGCCACCAGCTACGCCCGGGAAGGAGCATCTGCCAGCCCCCGACCGCCGCGACGATTCCCCAGGCCAGCGTCGCATAGAGGAAGCGGTCGAAGTGATACGGCACGACAAACCAGAATAGCGCCAGCGAAACTCCGGTCCAACCAGCCAGCACCGGCACTCCCACATTCCGGTTGCGGAGGCTTGCCACTGCCGCCAGCGCCAGCCCCGGCAGTATCCAGAGCGGCACGGTCCAGCCAAAGAAGTGCCGTTTGCCAAAGCTGAAGAATCCGGCCCAGTCGAAGGGGTAGAACGGATGCGTCACCCGCCACTCGCGGGAAGCCGTGTACAACCCCGGCAGCACCCGGCTACCGATGCTGATACTCGCCGGATACGAGGGGTTGCCCATCACGATGATGTTGCGCAGGTAGGAGTAACTCCCTAAGAGCACGACAATTCCCGCACCGGTCAGGGCAATCCGGATTGCCGGCTTCCAACCCAGGCGACGGACCAGAATCACCAACCACGCCAGTCCGAGCGCGGCCACCCAGGGCATCGCCAGCACCTTGGTGCCGGCAGCCATTCCCAACAGTATCGCGCCCATTGATGCCCGCCAGAGAGTCGGCTGCCGCCAGAGCAGCGCAAGGTTGGCCGTTGCTGCCACCAGCAGCGCCGCAAGAATGAGATCGTTCTCGGCGATCGTCAGACTGCGCAAGACATCCGGCAGGGTCAGGGTCAGCAGGCCGGCTGTCAACGCACCGGATACCGGAATCCGCAGTTCCAGCGCCAGACGGACCACCGCCAGCAAGAGCAGCAGCAGAAACGGAGCCTGGACAAACCGCACCAGCACGTCGCTGGAAAATGGCGCGGTAATCCAGTGCATCCAGAGAGAACTGTTGAGGGGATAGAACGGTGGCGAGGGATCGCCCGCGGCCGGCACCGGCATCACCAGACGGCCATGCTGGATCCACTCCGCCACGAAGGGCAGATGATAGGCGGCGGCATCCCCGACCGGAGGTAACAGGCCGCGGTCGCGGACTACCTGCGCACCACCAAACACCACCAACCCGGCCAGCACTGCATGAGGCCACCGCACATCGTTCAGAGACCAGCGAGGACCATCAGGTGGTTGATGCAATGCACCGGCGTTTTGACTGTCACCCGGACGAAGGAGTGCCAGCACCGCGATCAACGCGACCGCAAGCAGCATCCAGTGGAGGTGGAGCAGGCCAACCGTGCCCAGCAGCAGGCCGCAACCGGCGATGATCGCCAGGCTGATCGTGGCCGCATCCAGTACGCGGATGTCCCAGGGATTGTGGGTGTCAAACCGGACAGTCAGTAGCCACCCGGTGAGCCCAACCAGTGCGGTTGCCGTCAGCAGCACCAGCATCCCGCCCCGGCCACCGTCGAGGAAACCGAGACGGACTCCGGCAGCAAGCACCAACGCAAGCGGGATCAGCAGCCGGATGGCGAACGTCAATCGCACAGGAAGCGATCAGGAAACCGGAACGGCCTGGTCAGGTGAATACTCCCGGCGTTGGGTTACCGGGCCGGTGGTAACGACAGCCGAGCCATCCTCCTTGACACTCACGCGATAGAGATCGAGCGGACGCGGGGCCGGACCAGCCTCGACCACGCCATTGCGGTTGAACACACTCCCGTGACACGGGCAGCGGAACCGCTCGTCTTCCTCACGCCAGTCGACATTGCAGCTCTGGTGCGTGCAGCGCGATGAAAACGCCAGCAGGCCATCCTCGTTGTTGATCAGGAAGAGCCGGTCGGATTGCATGTGCAGCGGCTTCTCGCCGGGAGCCGGGATGTCACCAGGGGCGATGGTAATGTCCTTCGGTTCAGGCTCGCCGTCGGTCGAGATGCAGGCTGACAGGAATGCGCTGGCCAGCAGTCCCGAACATGCCGTCAGGAAGCGTCGCCTGGTCCATTCCGTCCCCATGGTTCCTCCTCGTATGTATCTCCGTGTCATTCCGGCGCAGGAAGTGTGCCTGGTGAGACAGAAGAGAACGGCTCACTCCATTGTCGCGATGACCGGTCGGGCGCAATATCAATCCGGAAAGGCTGACTATGCCAAGCCTCAGTTTCCGATTATTGCCCATCAGCGGAATCAATTTCCGGGTGCTGCCTGAAACCGGAGTTTCTGGATTTTCCCGTTGATCATGTCGGTCAGGTACAGCTCACCCTGTTCGTCCTGGCCAAGTGAACTGATCGAAATCCAGAACCGGCCGAGTTCGTGCGGTTCCCAGACACCATCAACCTCGGTTGCGCCCCAGACCCGGCCGCTGCACCAATCGGCAAAGACGTAGACGCCATCCAGGAAGGGGAACTCCTGTCCGCGATAGACAAACCCGCCGGTAACCGAGCAGCCGTACATCTCCTCCTCTTCCGAATGGGAGTAGATGATAATCGGTGGCTCGAAGGGCGACGGATCACACTCCTCGTCCGCCGGGAAACAGGTATGCGCCTCGACCACCGGCCAGCCAAAGTTCAGACCGGATTCGCCACCGGGCACACGGTTGACCTCTTCCCAATCCAGTTCGCCAACATCGCCGATGAACATATCTCCGGTCTGTGGATCGAAACTGAAGCGCCAGGGATTGCGCAGCCCCATCGCCCAGATTTCCGGACGGTAGGCATCGTCACCAACGAACGGGTTATCTGCCGGAATGGCGTAAGGGTCACCGCCATCGACATCCAGACGCAGGATCTTGCCGAACAGGCTGGCGGGGTCCTGTGAGTTACCAAAGCTCCAGCCCCAACCGCCTTCGTCGCCGGTGCCGGCATAGAGATAGCCATCTGCCCCGAACAGCAACTGGCCACCGTTGTGGTTCACCTCGCGGTCGGGGAGCGCCAGCAACACCTTCATCGAGTCGCGGTCTGCCCGGTTGGGATTGTCTGCCATCACCGTGAAGCGAGCGATCGTGTTGTCACCGGCCTGGCTGACTTCCTCGTCTTCGGGAGCGGCGGTGAAGAAGACGTAGAAATACCCGTTCTCGCTAAACTGCGGGTGAAACGCGATGCTGAACAGTCCCTGCTCGGTAAACCAGCTACCAACCAGATCCTGAATATCCAGGAACGGTTCGGGCTGAACTTCGCCATCGACCGCCACCAGAATCTGGCCGCGTCGCTCAACGATAAAGAGGCGGTCTGTCCCGTCGCCGGCATTGGTGACATGCACCGGATGGGTGAAGCCGGTCAACACCTCATCCAGCGTGACGGTGATTCCGGCAGCGCTGCCCGGGGTAAACAGTGAAACGGGAGCCCCACGATCACTCCCGCCGCGGTAGACAACTACCCCGCCGGCAACCAGCATCAGCAGAATCACCGGGATCAGCAGACGGTTGATCGACATCAGCAGAACTCCTCAATACACCCGGGAAAGGAACAGGTTCGCATCGAATGCATGTGTGTTCAGGGCCAACAGCGTTCGATCAGAGCCGACAACCGGGGATTGTCAACGGTACCCCCGTTTGATCGCACATGTCGTCATCGGCTGGCGCATTGCAATGCGCCCCTACCTCTGCATGGGAACCTGACCGCTACCGGTTGAAGGGCAGCAGGTTTTCGCCGTACCGCCAGATGAAGTAGTGCCGCCCAACGTTGCCGGCCTCGACCTGCCACTCAGGGACATTGTCCGGGGTAAAGGTCAGCACCCGGCGCTCGAAGGCCTGCACCAGCACCAGATTCGGAATACCGGCTACCTCAACCGTCGTCCAGTACGCCTCGGTCACCGGCAAGCCGGTGGCATAGAACGGGTTCACGAACAACCGGCCCTCAGTCTGTTCATCGCCGTCGTAAATCAGCCCCTCGGAAACCATGAACTCCCAGAAAACCGATGCTACCCGGTGGTTTGTCTCCTCAACCAGCGGGCCGGCGGTGATGTCGAACTCGGCCAGCGACGGGTCGCTGGAGACCGTGCCGTCGCGGTCGATAGTCTGAATCAGCTTCCAGCCCTCAGGAATCGGTTGGAACCCCGACAGCCCGGCGAAGGTTGCATAGGTAACACCGTTCGGGTCAGTATCGTCGCCGGCAATATTGATTTCGGCCGGCTCATGCTCGATCCAGGTGTTATCCCCCACCTGAATCTGGCCAGACATCATCTCGACAACCAGCAGACCGTTGGTGACATACCAGAGATCATCCTCGTCCTTGTCCGGGTCGGTGATCTCCATCCGGGACTTGTCGAAATACTGGACAACGCGCTCGTTGCCCGGTGATTCCAGATAGTCTTCGGAACGCGGATTGGTAATCGGCCGCGGCCCCCAAATCCAGGTGCGTTCGGTTTCCATATCAACCAGCACCTTGTCCGTCCGCCGCCAGGTCGATTCAAACGCACTGTTGCCGAACGCGTTGATCGCGAAGATCACCGCGTTGGAGACCTTGCCGGTTCCATTGCCATTGGCAACGGTGATCGTGATATCGACGTTCGAGAGCGATCCCAAATCCTCGCCACTCACCACCGCGACCAGTTCGGTTTCGCTGATGAAGGTGGTCGGCAACGGCGAGCCGTTCCAGCGCACCACCGATTCCGTGGTGAACCCGCTGCCGGTGACAGTCAGTTCCAGGTCCTCACTGCCGGCGATGGCACCGGGCGGATCAATCGCATCGATCACCAGACCGGAGTCGACTTCCTGGAAGATCAGCTTCACCAGCTGGCCTTCCCACATGTCGGTCAGGTAAAGATCGCCGTTCTCATCTTCCTCAATCGAGGTGATACCAAAACCGCTGTCGGAAAGCTGATCTGCCGTCCACGCTCCGGAAGCATCCTTGTTGGCCATCCAGATCCGGCCACTGCACCAGTCGCCGAAGATCAGGGTTCCCTGCATGAATGCGGCTTCCTCGCCCCGGTACACCTGGGCGCTGGAGATTGAACAACCGAGATCGTGCTCATACTCAATGATCGGCCGCACCGAGTCCGGATCGTAACAATCAACCCAGAACGGGAAGCAACGCGAGCCTTCAAGCACCGGCCAGCCATAGTTGTTACCGCCGGGATCGTTGCCTGGCTGGTAGTTCAGTTCCTCGGTGCTGCCCGAGCCGACATCACTGATGAACAGGTCGCCGGTCACACGGTCGACATTGATCCGCCAAGGATTACGCAGCCCGTAGCTCCACACCTCGGGACGGGCGTCGTTGCGGCCAACAAACGGGTTATCTGATGGAATGGCGTAGGGATCGCCGCCGTCGACGTCAATCCGGAGCACCTTGCCGAGCAGCGAATTGAGGTTCTGGGCATCACCTTCCGGGTCGCCATCAACCGGGCCGCCACCATCACCGATGGTGATATAGAGGTAGCCATCCAGACCAAACTTCAGCCCGCCACCATTGTGGATATCGTGTGGATGATCGACCGAAAGCAGCACGAACTCTGATTCCGGGTCGAACCGGTTGGGATCTTCGTCGGAGACCTCGAAGCGGGAGATCACCACATTGCCATCCGGCCGGGAGGTGTAATGGGCGTAGAAATAGCCATTGTCGGCGAAATCCGGGTGAAAGGCGATCGAGAAGAACCCACGCTCACCGGAAGTCGCCAGCACCTGGTCTTCCACGTCCAGGAACGGCTCCGGCAATACCTGTCCGTTCTCGACGATGCGCACCGTTCCGAGCCGCTCGACGACGAACAGACGTCCGGAACCGTCATGGGCGCTCACCACCTGAATGGGTTGAAAGAAATCTCCGGCTACCGTTTCAAACTCGAGGACAACCTCATCCGAAGTCACCTGTAGTTCGCGCCCGGCCGGTGTCTGGGCCATCGCCGGCAAAACAACACCCAGCAACATCACACCCACGACGGCCAGCAGACCGGCGCGCTTTAGCAATACTGACAAAATGGAACTCCCGAATCCCCACGCACGACAACGTCTCTACCGCGGGCAATTGTAGCCATGTAGCCGAAATGGTGCGCAGTGGTGATAGTCAGGGGCCAGATGCTGTGCTAGTGTACGCAGCGTGACCTCTCCGGAAATATGCAAGTAAAGGCAAGGAACCCATGCGCTGGAAAACTCTGCCGGGACTCATGCTGTGCCTCGCTGTCGGGCTCCTCCTGACCAGTTGCTATGAAGTCAAGATCGAGAGCACGTTCGAGGAAGATGGCAGCGCGCTGCACTCCTACACCGTCACCATCGAGCGTGAATCGCTTGAGGAATTTGGTGAACTGGCCAGCGAGTTCGACATGGAAGAGTTCGAAGAATCGGCAGAGAGCGCTCGCCAGAAGGGCTATGAAGCCGAGGCCATCGACACCGACCGCCATCTCGGAGTCCGTCTCAGCAAGCAGGTCGAGGACAACGCCAACCTGGGTCAGATACTGAACGACATGTTCACCGCCGGTGGCGATGATGCAGAACCGGTCACCGCATTCTCCGGAAGCTATACCCGGGATGGAAACAAGCACACCCTGAATATCACCGTCGATAGCGACAACCTGTTCGGTGATGAATTCACGGAGGAAGAAGGCGTCACGCCGGAGATGCTGAGCGGCTTCATCACCATGACCTATACCGCCCGGATGCCGGGCGAGATCGTGACGGAAGACACCAATGGCCGCGTCATGTCGGATGGCCGGATTCAGTGGGAAATCCCGCTGACGGGCGTCCAGACGTTCACGGCGGTTTCCGAGACCGAGAGCGAGCGAAACTGGCTGCTGATCGCCGGGATCATCGGTCTGCTGGGTCTGTTCATTCTCGGCGCGGTGGGCCTGTTCCTCTTCCTGTTCCTGCGCGGACGGCGCAACCAGGCGCCAGCCCCGGCTGCTCCAGCCGCCTACACCGGGCCAAATGCACCCGGGCCGGATGCTCCTACCACCCGGATTCCGAACGTCCAGTCACCACCGGAGACCAGGAAAGAGGACGACCTGAACTTCTAGGGAGCCGGTAATCTCTAGCCACCAGGCGTCACTGGCGAGCCATGCTTGAACCAGCGCACGCCCGGCGGCACCACCAGAACCAACACCACAACCAGGCTGACGACCCCGTGGGTGATGAGCGGGTTCTTCCATTGATGAGAACGAACGCCACCCTCAACCAGCGCGTTGCGCGGATTATCCGGGTCGTACCAGATCGACACTGCTCCACCGGACAGGTGATCGAAGGTGCCCTCGTCAACTTCATCGACCGCAATGACCGGCAATGTCCACCCTTCCGGGATGAAGCTCAACTCCAGACGGTGGAAGCCCTGCGGCAGGCCGATTGGCAACCCGCCCCGAGAATCACGATGCCCTCCACCGAACTGGGTGATGGTCACAACTGAACGAATACGCGCCTCGCCGCTGACGGTGCGGTCATCGGTTCCGAGGCCTGGAATCGACGGGGTGAGATAACCGGCCACGACAACCTGCACCCAGAGCAATACCACCCCGACCAGCAGCAACCTGCGTGCCGGTGAACGCCGGCGCAGCCACCAGTGGTCCAGACGTTGCCGTCGATTCAGGCGCCAGAGATAGACCACACCACCCAGGAGAATAAGCACCAGTAGCACCTGGAGCAGGTCGATATCCTGCAATACCCGGTGGAAGACGGTCTGCCCTTTGGCGTAGGCCCAGTCCGGGTTCACCTGAACATAGCGCACAGCCAGCGTGTCGCCGCGCGACAGTTTGTCATACTCCTGGCTATCGACCCGGATCCAGCGCTCGTAGACGCGCCGCTCGACGGCATACCGGGCAAGCACCTCGGTATGCCGTTTCCAGGATGAACCGGTCAGCGTCGGGACGATGCGTTCCTGACGGGAGACAATGACCGCATCAACCGTATCTCGCGACCACTCCATGTAGACTAGCCCTGCGAGAACGGCAATTCCGACAAGGCCCCAGAAGATTGCGGTGAACGGTATTCGACGCAAACGCATAGACTGCCTTTGCCGACTGGCTTGCTGTTGGTAGCCAGCATCGTATCAGGAATCCGACGCCCGGCAATGCAATCGCGCCGGCCCGCTACCGAGATGGGGGCACACGATGTCGGTCACCCTTCGCGAGATCACCCTGGACAACTGGAAGGCAGTCATCGCCCTTTCCATCCCCGAAGAACAGAGCACCTTCGTTTCCTCAAACCTGTACTCCATCGCCGAAGCAAGCTTCTATCCGGAAATCGAAATGCGGGCAATCTACGCCAGAGATGATCCGGTCGGGTTCGTCGAGTTCAGCATCAACCCGGACGATGGCTGCTACTGGATCTGGAAATTGATGGTGGATGGCCGTGAGCAGGGCAAGGGCTACGGCCGGACTGCATTGACCACCCTGCTGGAGCATTTCCGGACCGAAGGCAGGAGCCAGGTGGTCAAGATCAGTTGGACGCCGGACAACAGTGTGGCCGAACGCTTCTATCTCAGCCTGGGGTTCCGGAAAACCGGCGAAATCTCCGACGGTGAAGTCGTCGGCAGACTCGACTTCCACGAAGACGCTGTTATTCTGTAAACGGCATGCCGTCCATCCGGACTATCGGGAACATTGAATTGCAGCAGGAAGAGCGGGATCATGGCCGAGCGACGCTGGGCAAATCTGCCGGTACCACTTGAGGTGTATATCGAACGCCGGCAACGTTGCCGAATCGAGGCCAGTGCACGCGGGTTCGCCGGGCTGATCGTCATCTCCCGCGACCCCGGACGCATTGGCAATGGCCTCTACCTGGCAAACCACCAGCCGATTGCCGGTTCGCATCCCTCGATGTACGAGCAGCGCGGACGCGGCCACTGCGCCATCATCATCCCGGTAGATGACATCGAAACCCTGCTTGTCACCTCGCCCTACTACGAACCGGATGTCACCATCGACCGGGTGAAAATCGATACCAATATGCCGCGCGGCCTGGCGACCGTGCTCAAGGAATACGGGCTTGCCGATGGCCATCGCTGGGGTATTGTCGGCGAGGAAATCCTCTCGGTCCTGCTCTACAACGACATTGTCAGCGCCCTGCCCGGTGTGAACTTCTTTTTTGCCGACGACATTCTCTGGTCGATGCGGGCAATCAAGGACCCGGTGGAACAACAGATCCTGCGGGAAGGTGCTGCCATCGCCGATGCTGCCGCCGAAACCGCCATGCAGGCGTTCCGTCCGGGCCGCACCGAGATCGAAGTGATCTCCGATATTGTCGATACTCTCCGGGCGCATGGCGTCACCGATCCCTGGCCGGCCTGCCAGAGCGGGGGCTTCCGTTCGGGTGAACCGCTGATCCGCCCCTTCGCAACCAACCGGGTCATCGAACGCGGCGATATGGCCCAGATGGAAATTCGTGGCACCTATCGTGGGTACGGTGTGGATATCTGCCGTTCGGCTGTTGCCGGCACGGCCAACGATGTCCAGCGTCACCTCTTCGAGACGGTTGAGCAAATGCTCGATGCGATCATCGACCATGCCGCACCAGGCGTGCGGGCCGAGGAGTTGCAGGATATCTGCGACGAAATCGCCCACGCCGAGGGGCTGGATGGTTATCAGTCGATGCACTTTGGCGGGCCAAGCACCTACTGCGGTCACGGCCTGGGCATCGCCAGCGATGAACCACCCGTCCTCTTCACCGGCGACAAGACCATTCTGCGTCCGGGTATGTTCCTGACTCCCGAGCCGGGGATCTACCGTCACCCGGCCGGCGGACTGCGTCTGGAAGACAATATCCTGATCACCGCCGATGGCTGTGAAAACGTCTCCCGCTCCCGTCGCTGGTGGTCCAGCGACGAGTTCCACGCCGGGTAACAGCGTGCAGAACATCACACTGCATCCGTGTTCTGCAGGTAGTCCATTGCTGGCAGGTAGTTCACCCGCGCCTTGATTTCGCCGGTCAGACGATGCAATACGTCATTCCCGGCAAGGAACGTCATGCTGCTGCACCAGGCTGACCGGCATATATCGGCTCTCGTTTGCCTCTTGCATTCGCTGTATAGTCATAACTAGCACGCGCAACGGAAGACAGGTATTCGCACGACGGCCGGGATGGCTGGCCGTCTGATTGCCGCCTTTTCATTCGTTTCGACACGATCGAACACCGTTCGATGTTTTCGAAGGAGGCAGGAATGAGCCAGAGTCTCAACGTTCGCACCATCGGGTTCTATGCGCTGCTTGCTGTCGGGATCGCAGCCGCGATCTATCACATCTCCAGCGGACGCATCGGCAATGGAATCCTGGCATTCTCATCAGTCCTCGTCGGGTTCTTCATCCAGCGGGAGATCATGAACAACCCGCCAGAACCCGCCCCGGCACGCGAGCGGACACGTAGCAATGCGACCTCGATCCGCCAGCAATTGCATGATGCCCCGCCAAACCGTGCCGGAATATTCACCAACAGCGTGGTCGCCGGGTTCTGCGCCATGATTGTGATGGCCCTGACCTTCATCGTTGGCTTCGCCTTTACCGGTGCATTCGCCAACGAGAACGGCAATATCCTGGCACGCTGGTTCTATGGCCTGACCAACAACTCGCTGACCGACAGTGCCTGGGATATCCCGCTGGCGGCCTACAGCATCAACCTGTTTGCCAGTCTGATCTGGGCCGTTATCTATGGCTTCGTTGTACAGCCACGACTCTCCGGTCCCGGATGGCAGCGCGGGATGACCTTCTCGCTTGCCCCGTGGCTTCTTTCGCTGGTGGGATTCTTCCCGCTGGTGGGTGCCGGGGTCTTCGGAATCGACCTGGATGCCGGTCCGCTGCCGGCACTCGGTAACCTCATCCTCCACCTTGTCTACGGCGCAGTGCTGGGGACGGTCTATGCCATGCCGGAACGGGCGTTCACCGATGCTGCCGAGGCATCCGACACCGAAGTTGACCGGCAGAACCAGGGAATTGTGGTTGGACTGGTTGGCGGACTGGCTGTGGGCATCATTGCCGGGTCGGCCGCCGCAATCTTCGTCCCGAACAGTTTCGCCACCTCGACGGAAATGTTACTGGCCGGCGCCGCAACCGGTGTCCTCTTCGGTGGTATGGCCGGCCCGCTGATCGGCCTTTCAACCGGCAACGAGCAGGACATGGATACCACCCCACCGGCTACTGTCGGACCACAAACCGGAGTACGATCACATCCGTAGACAGCAGATGTTCCACGGAAGGTGATGACCCGGTTCATGGACACGTTCAATGTGCTTTATCTGCTGGTATCCGGTGCAGCAACCGCTCGCCGGATACCAGCGCTTATTCCACAACTGCAGATTGTCGCGCCGGCAATCATCACCGTCCAGACGCCCAACTCGCACCGGATAGTCAGCCCACGGGAACTCGCCCTGGTACCGGGCCACCGGATGGTTGACAGTTATTTCGACGAGGTGATCCTGCCCCGGCCAGAGGAAGGTGTCTTCCTGGTGGCGCCGTGCGGATTCAACACCCTGAACAAACTCGCCCAGGGCATCGCAGATAACCTGCCGCTCTCCATGGCCGCCGAAGCGATCGGCCGCGGCACCCCGGTCATCGTGGCCGTCTCGGTCAACCCTCCCCTGCGGTCGCACCCGCAAACCCAACGCTCGATCGACACCTTGCGATCCTGGGGCGTCACCGTCATCGACACCGTCCCGGACGGCAACGGCTACCTGACCATGGCCCCCGACGAAACCCTCGTCGCCGCCGTCCAGGAAGCGTTCACATTACCGAAGGCAAGCTAACCCCGCCATCTCTGTTCACACCGGCCTGTTCGCCCGTGCACAATCCCTTAGCCCAACCGGGTTGCGTGATTCGAATTACGGCGACGTTCCCCGCGAAGGGATAGGGGCGCATTGCGATGCGTCCCTATGACGAAGAAGCCTCTACCCTACGCAGCCGCTGCAGGTGGTGGCGGACCGGCGGGTTCGCGGCCCTGGGAGCGGAGCCAGTAGAGGATGGCAAGGCCGATGCCGCCGGCGAGGACACCGAAGATCGAAAACACCTGTGCCTGCTGCAGGCCAAACAGCCAGATCACCTCTTCACGCAGACCGTGAATCAGTGCCCGGCCAATGCCGTAAACCACCAGATACACACAGAACAGCGCACCATGCGGCAGGTTGCGGGTGCGCAGCATCCAGATCAGGCCGAACACCGCGAGGTTTAGCGCCATGTCGTAGATCGGATACGGATGGGTCGGGACATTCAGCAAGCGGTTAGGGATGAACGAATCAGGGTTGGTATAGGTAAAGGTAAACCAGGCGTCCGGGGCGGCAGCTCCCCAGGCATCGCCGTTGACGATATTGCCAATCCGGCCAATCGCCTGGGCCAGCACCAGCCCCGGCGCAACGGCATCAATCACCGGCAACAGCGGCACCTTGTAGATCCGGGTGCCGATCACCACACCCAGAAAGCCACAAATCACCGCACCCCAGATCGCCAGTCCACCGCGCTGAATCTGGATAATCCGCATCGGGTCATCCAGATAGCGGTCGAGGTCATCAAACACATGGAACAACCGGGCGCCGATGATCCCCATGACGATTGCCCAGGTCGCAATTCCGCCGTAGTTGCTGGTATCCAGCCCCTTGCGTTTGAACTCCTTGTCGATCAGCCAGACCGCCGTGAAGATCGCAATAGTGATGGCGAGGCTGTACCAGCGCAGGATGGCAATTCCGCCAACCTCAAGCAGGATGGGGTCGAGACCGATCGTGATATTCATGCCGGGCAATCTCCTGATCCGGGCGTACGGCGTTTTGCCCGGCAACTATGCCACAGCCGGCAGGCCGTCAAACGGCGCATTCTGGTACCATCGCCTCATTCTTGAGCAGGTATCTGGCGAGGCGAAAGCGGGAACAAAGCGTGGAACAGGAACGCCGCAGGGTTGTCGTAACCGGCATCGGAGCGCTCACTCCTCTTGCAGACACAATCGACACGACCTGGCAACGGTTACTGGCCGGTGAGTCCGGCATCAGCAGAATCGAACGTTGGGATACCGGCGAATATCCCGTGAAAATTGCCGGCGAGATCAAGGAAACACCCGAACTTCCCTGGCTGGATAGCAAGGCAGCCCGCAACGTCGCCCGGTATGCCCGGTTTGCCATTTCCGCTGCCGGTCAGGCTGTTGCCGATGCCGGCCTGGGCGAAGGAACCTACGACCGCGAACGATCCGGTGTCATTGTCGGCACCGGTGCCGGCGGGATGTCCGAGATCGTCGAAATGGGCAAAACGCTGGAAGAGCGTGGCGTCCGCCGGGTATCGCCCCACTTCATGACGACCTTCCCGCACAACATGGCTTCCTATCACATTGCCCAGGCATTCCAGATGGTCGGGCCAAACTCGACCGTCTCCACCGCCTGCGCCACCGGGGCCCAGGCCATTCTCGATGCCACTGCCGCCATCCGCCGGGGCGATGCTGACCTGATGCTGGCGGGCGGATCGGAACACAGCGTCTTTCCACTCTTCGTGGCCTCGTTCATCGTCCAGAAGGCGGCCAGCCCGCGCAACGATGAACCGGAACGCGCCAGCCGTCCGTGGGATACCGGACGCGATGGCTTTGTCATCGGCGAGGGCGCTGCGGTGGTGGTGCTGGAAGAACTCGGACACGCACTGGCACGCGGGGCACGCATCTACGCCGAGGTGCTGGGAGCAGGCTCATCATCCGACGCTTATCACCCGATTGCCCCCGAACCGGAAGGCCGTGGCGCGGCATTAGCCATGAAATCAGCCTTGCGTGATGCCGGTATCGGGCCAGACCAGATTGACTATGTCAACGCACATGCCACCAGCACTCCACTGGGAGATGTCGCCGAGACCCTGGCCATCAAGCTCGCTCTCGGCGAGGAACACGCCCGGCGGGTAGCGATCAGCGCGCCGAAGTCGATGATCGGCCACACCATGGGCGCAGCCGGGGCAATCGAGGCGGCCATCACGATCAAGAGCGTCCATGAGGGACGAATCCACCCGACGATCAACCTCGAAAATCAGGACCCGGAATGCGATCTGGATTACGTTCCGAACGAGGCGCGGCAGATGGATATCCGCGCGGCGATCAGCAATTCGTTCGGCCTGGGTGGCCAGAATGCAAGCCTGGTCATTGGCAAATACACCGGACCAAACGGCAACGATTAAGACCGCAGGGATATAATCCGACCAGTTGACGATGTGGCACAGGGGAACCGGGGAGTTCGGTAGCAACGATGACGATCAATATGGGAATCCTCGCCGGCCGCATGGCCCGGCGGGCAATGCAAATCCGCCCAAGCCAGGCCGGCGTGTTCGACGTCAAGGCCGACCAGTTTCTCCAGATCAGCGACATGCTCGGCAAGCAGGTCGCCGTCATGGTCGCGTTCAACCTCCACGATCTGGATGAGTTCCTCTCGCCAGCGAATACCCGTGCCCAGAATCGCTCGATGATGCTGATCAAGGACCACAGCATCTACTCCAACCGCAACAACAAGATGTTCACCATCCTTGAGGATTCGGTTGGCCGGCACGACATCCTGCTGCCGCCGTGCGACGCCCAGATGTATCGCGATAACTACGGCATCGAGGATCACTTCAACTGCATGGATAACTTCCGCACCGGGCTTGCCCGCCGGAACTACCACCCGACCCATATCCCGGATGGCGTCAACTGGTTCATGAACGTCGGGCTCAAGGCTCGTGGTGAACTGGAAATCCGCGAACCGCTTTCCGAGCGCAACGATGCCGTGCTGCTGCGTGCCCACATGGACACCCTGGTCGCTATCTGCGCCAGCCCCAACGACCAGAACGCCACCAACGGCTTCAAGCCCAGCGACATTCTGGTGCGGGTCTACCAGTAAGGCCCACCAAAACCTTCGTACGGGAGAGGCATGGCCTCTCCACTGCGAGACCGGGTTACTGCTTGCCTGCCTAGCGCAGGGCCAGCGCCGGCAACGTCCGCGAGGGTGGGTCGAAGAGGCTCCAGAACCGTCCCGCCAGATCAGGCGAACCGGTGACGATCGTTGCCGATTGCCTGTCCATCACCGTCTCCCAGCCCATCCGCCCGGCCAGCAACTCACGCAGAACCGCTTCGGTCGTCTGGATTTCAACCTGCACGGCAGCATCACTATCCCGTGAGATCTCCGCCACCCGGTGACGGACCTCAACCCGGTATCTGGTGCCGCTATCATCGCAGTGCACTGCGACCAGCAGGTGTTCCCCGGCGGATCGCTCCGGATTCAGCCGGGTGACGAATGCACGTAACAACAGCGGAATGGGAACTGTCGGGATCACGTCAGGATTCGCCAGCGAGCGCAGGGTATCCATGAGCCTGGCATGGTCCAGCGTCCCGTCAATCTCACGGGCAGCCATCAGATAGTTGTTGCGCCAGATCGGGTTGCCTGTCTGGTGGCCCAGTTGGCGCAATGCATCGGCCTTCAACCGGCGGGCATCCTGGTCATCAGGATCGACCCGGAGAAGATGCGTCAGGACCTCGGCGGTCCAGCGCGGGTCTCCATCCTGGAGCGCATCGGAAGCGTTGGAGATTACAGCATCTCGCCCGCCCATCGCCGCAACGTACCGTGCCGCACGCTCCTTCCGGGGCAACGGATCGAGGAACGTCGGATCGCCTTCAAACCACCCGAACAGGTTCACGTAGATCTGGCGAACGATCTGCCGGACACTGCCGTAGAACTCGCCAAGCCAGGGGTGGTCGCGGAGCTCAGGCGGCAGTTCGGTCAAGGCTTCCGCCAGTTCATCCGGCGTGTATCCCCGGGCCGCAAGCCGGATCGCCTGGTCGTGGATGTACTGCATCGCGTCGCGATAAGCGGCCAGCAGACTGGCAACATCCTCCTGCCCGGTGACCGGACGGCCATGGCCAAAGATCAGCGCGCCGGCATTGAACCCGCGCAACATATCGACCGCGCCAATCCACTGCGGAATATCGCGGACCGCGCCCCGCAGGGCGTAGAGATTGGCAAGGCACTCCCCCTGGATAACGTCGGCAGAGTGCAACACACCGTGATCCGGAAACCAGACGACCATTTCGTCGTCAGATTCGCTCGGCGCCTCCTGCAACCGGAAGCGGATGCCGGCAATCTCCAGATCGAGTGAACCACTGAACACCCGGGTCGGGGACAGAAAGCCGGAAGAGCCGACCCGCAGAAGCGGGCCGAGTCCAACCTCCACCCAGCCATCGGCTCCCCGGTCAAGATCCCAACCGAACGAATAGGCAAGCCGAAGCGGGGAGATCATCCCCAACGCAGGGTTGCCATACATCCCGGCCAGCAAGCGTTCGTGGGCAATGATCTGGACAGCACCACGCTCAACATCCGCCGGGTCGAGAATCCCCCGGGCACCGGAACTGTGATCCGGATGACTGTGGGTGTAAATCAACGCCTTGACCGGCTTGTCGGAGAAGCGGCGAAGGTCGGCAAGCGCTTCTGCCGAGGCTTCGGCATTCTCCAGCGAATCGATAATCAGCACACCATCGGTGCCGACCACCATCGTCATGTTGGCATTGCCGTAGCCAACCGCGACGAAGAAGCAATCGGCAACCTGGTAGATGCCCTGCTCCATTGTGCCGGCATGGGCAGTCAGGTGGTCTGGCACCTGCTTGTGCACTTCGGCAAAGGCGAGGTTTTCACCAGTGAGGAATACGGGGGTCGTTACCGGCATCGGCATACCTCTGGTTCCGGAAGTTCAGACTGGACAGGAGCATGGATCGAAGGTCCAACGTTGGCGAACTCTATCAATCAGGGCGATCTGACGGCCAACCTTGACCATTTCGACACAATCCGGCGGCCAGATTTTGGCTACAGAATGCCAAAACCGCGAACGTACGGAGGCAATTTCGGAAATTGCCTGCAAACCCTCTTGACAAACTGGAACGTGTACGTACAATAACAGTGTGGCGTACGTACAGTGACTCTGGCAGTGACGTTAGACGGAACGTTCAGAGCCTGGACGAACCGAGGTGGGGCGTCAGGCGCGGGTAACGCACAACCTGCTCCCCGCGAGGGTGACACAACTTACGCCGCAACTGTGGGGAATTCGACGGATGGATGTTCTCCGGAACAACGTCAGTCAATTCTCCCGGAATACCAGAACGGTCATGCGGGCCGGGTGTCAAACGCAATTACGCGTTCCTTGCGAATACACGCCTCGCCAGTGATGTCGCAACATCTGACCCGCTGACCGCTCCGGTTTCCGGAAGAACCACACCCAATGCATAACTCTTCCCTCCCTCCCTGTACCCGGGGCCGTCCCAGCGGCCCCACCTTTTTGCCCGGCGTGGCAAACCCTTCCCGGAATAGATCAGCCAGCCAATCGGTTACCATAGGTTGAGACGATTCAACGTCTGCAGCTGTTGCTGTAGTAGAAAGAGTTCACCAACCTATGGGCATTTCAAGGGAACGATTCGAATCAGGGCTCTCGGTTGACCAGTTCATCGAGGAGATGGAAGTCAACAAGGAGAAGTTCATCGAGAACATTGAGGCTAACGAGTTCACCGAGGAGGATCTCGAATTCTTCCGGAACAAGCCCCTCTCGATCGCAGCCATCGGCGAAGACTGGTGCACCGACGTTATCCAGTTCCTGCCGGTTATCGCCAAGCTTGAAAAGCAGGTCCCGAGCCTGACGGTCAAGGTGTTCAAGCGCGACGACAACCTCGACATCATGGACCAGTACCTCAAGGAAGGCAAATACCGCTCCATTCCGGTGTTTGTTGTCTACGACGAGGACTGGAACGAACTGGGCCACTTCATCGAGCGGCCGGCCGAAGTAACCCGGCAGATGGCAGACGAAACCCGTCGCTTTGCCCAGGAAAACCCGGATCTCGAAGGCGTCAACCGCAGCTACGAGAATATGCCGGATGAAACCCGCACCGCAGTCCGCGCCAACTCCTCCCGCTTCCGCTGGGACAACATGCTGGCCTGGAACCGCATCTTCATCGACGAACTCAAGGAACTCGCCAGCTAGATCAACTGGCACAGCCAACAACGAAGAAGGGACCCGCTGCCAGGGGGCGGCGGGTCCCTTCTCGTTTCTCCCACGTCCAATCTGCACAGTGCCACACCAGCAGCGCCACGAATACCCGGACTCCCCCGCAGAGGCAGGGGCGCATCGCTATGCGTCCGCCGCAAACGCCATCGGTGTTCGGACAGAACCCGACTCCGGTTATTTGTCATCCCGAGCGAAGTCGAGGGATCTCTTTCCATGCCGTGTTGACGTCGTGTCGAACGGTATGTAACAGCGCTGCTGGAGAAGTTGACGTTCGGTGGACAGAGATCCTTCGACTCCGCGTAGCCTGCCCTGAGCGCAGTCGAATGGGCTTCGCTCAGGATGACTATGAAAGGGACACGTTCCTGATTAGACGGGCATTCGTTGCCGGCGGACGCATAGCAATGCGCCCCTCCCCCTACGAGGGATATGCAGCGGTTACCCCTGCGGGGTCACTTCTGGCGGCGGTAGGTTTCGGGGGCAAAGATGGCGAAGATGGCACCGGCGATGATGACCATGCCGGCGGTGAGGTAGAGGGCGGTATCGACTGTCAGGACATCGGCGGCAATACCGAGCAGCAGTGGCCCGGCAATGTAGCCGGCATCGGCCAACATCCGGAAGGTGCCCATGGCCGAGGCGGTCATCCCGGACGGTGCAGTATCTGCCGCATACGCCGCCGGAGCCGGACCGGAAACACCCATCGCCATCGCCCAGACAAAACAGGACAGCATGAACCAGAGGATGTTTGTCGAGAAGGCGAACATCGTCAGCGATGCCCCGCTGAGGAGCGTTGCCGGCACAATCACCGATTTCCGGCCGAAACGGTCCACCAGCATCCCGCTGGGATAGGCCAGCGCCAGGCCAACAATCGAGATCATTGCCAGCCCGATGCCGATCTGGCCCGGCGTCATCTCCAGGCGGTTGTCGCCGATGGTCGGGACCAGGTTGAAGATCGCGCCGGTGCGGGCAAAGAACAGGGTAAACGAGACAATCGAGACGAGCAGAAAGCCGGTCTCCGCTGTCAGTATCCGTAATTGCTGCACCACCGGTAGACCGCTGCCGGCCACCACCTTGCCATCGGCATCACGCGAGCGGGTCTCCGGAATGCGCGACCATGCCAGCAGTGCGACGACCGACCCGAGGATTGAATACATGAAGAACGGTGTTGACAGCGAGAAATACTCTGCCAGAAAGCCACCGGGCAATGGCCCCAGTCCAACGGCAAACATGAACGTGCCCTGGTAGACCGCCATCATCCGGCCCCGGTTGGAGATGACCGACATATCGGTCACCACGATCTGGGTGCCGGTAATCACCATGGCGGCACCGGCGCCGGCAATGAACCGCCCGCCGAGAAAGAGCCAGTAGGTATCAGCCAGCGCACAGACCAGGTTCCCGACGACGGTGATTGTGCCGCCGGCCGCCAGCGCCTGTCGCCGGCCAAAACGGTCGGCAATCTGGGCGGTCGGCACGTTCATCAGGAAGCGGGCCGCCCCGTAGACGGCAATCGTCAGGCCGATTGCTGTCGCCGAAACCCCGAACTCCTGGGCATAGAGCGGCACCACCGGAACGATGCTGCCAAAGCCCAGTTGGTTGGCAAAAATGAGAATGCACGCCCAGGTCAGCGCACGATTACGGCTATAGGTGTCGGATATGCGACCGAATGGTCCCTTGGCTGGAGCGGGTTGGGCCAACGACGTACCGATTTCTACACAATGCCGGGGCGAACACAGAAGTGCTGAGGCAGTCTAGCAAACGGTGGTCGTGGCGCAACCCGTTTTCCGGCCTACTCTTTTGGCTGCCAGCGGCCGCGGTGGAGCACCTCGTCCAGCTTCCGCCGGCCACGCTTCAGCGATCCTGATTTGCGGTCGCCTTCGGCGGGATGCCCGATAGCAATGGCGCCGATCGGGTCGTATTCATCCGGAACACCAAAGCCCGCCCGGAATTTAGGAACATCGAACAGCCCGAAAAAGAGCGCGCCCAACCCCTGGTCGACGACCGTCAGCAGCATGTTCTGGGCAGCAAACGCGGTATCGATATGCCAGTAGGGAACCGGCCAGTGGTCTTCCGACTTGTCAGTCCAGCCCTTGTCCGGCTCGGCATAGCGATCGAGATAGGCCTGTTTGTGGGATAGCGCAACGATGATGACCGGCGCGTTGAACAGGTTCGGCCAGGGAGATTCCTCTTCCCGGTTCGGCCAGTTGACATCCCAGAAACGGTTGAGGTCTTCCGGTTGGTCCAGCAGCATGAAGGCCCAACCCTGGCTGAACCCGGCCGATGGTGCACGAATGGCATTCTCCAGGATCAGTTGCACAACCTCCGGATCAACGGGGCGATCCTCGAAGCTGCGCACCATCTTCCGCTTCCGCACGACATCCTGAAACTCCACTTGCGCCCCCGTTTCCTTCAGTTGTTGTTTCGATCCACGTTGCAGCCAGTATCGCACCCCGAAGACGGACGACCCGGTGCATCCATCAATGGAAGTGGTTGTGACCGCCGCCCAGCCAGAGATAGAGGATTGCCGTCAGCACAGCAATGGAGCCGGCGATGATCAGCACGGCCGTCGGCACCTCTTCATCGTCATAGGTATCGGTGTGGACATCCGGCGAGGAACGGTCATCCCCGCCGGATGGCTGTTGTGTCATTGCCTTGTTCCCGGCTCAACTGCCCCTAATCCGGGCTGTTTTCGTTGAGATAGTACACATAGTTCACGAGATGCCAGCGCTCCTCATCAGTCAACACCTCGGAGAAGCCGGGCATCAACGTGCCACCTATACCGTAACTGATCCACCAGTGAAGTTCACCCTCGGTGTGGTCATAGAGGTGTGGAGCGGTGAGATCAGCCCGCCAGGAATTGACATTGACCAGTTGTTCACCGTCACCCTGCCCGAGCGGGCCGTGACAGATAACACAGTTCTCGGCAAAGAGTTCCCTGCCGATTTCGATTGATGCAGCAGTCGAGGCGATCGGATTACGTTCATCGATGCCGGCAACCGGGCGTTCGTGGTTCAGCCAGATACCGCCCATACTGATAACCAGCAACCCCACGCCAAACCAGCCGACGGTGCGGCTGGACGGATTCCTGAAGCCCCATGCCATCACGACAACCGACCCGCAGAGCACAAGTGCCCAGCCTGCCCCGGCAAACCCGAGCAACCGGGGAGCCGGTGCCGGTTTGAACTCTTCCGGGGGAACAGGGTGAATTGCTGTGCCGGTCGATACCCGCCAGTCGATCGCCCCCGGCCGGCGCAGGATTATCTCGAGGTCCCAGTCTCCGGCCACGCTGAACTCGGCGCCACTGCTTTCAAAGCGTCCGTCGGATGTTTCCACCAGCGGAATCTCGCGGATACCCCGCAGATTGCCAACCGGTGTCACCCGCAGGAACGCCTCGGTCCCTTCCGGCAGGTCATCCGCCGGGGTGAAGTCGGCCGTGTAGCGGTTGTTGCCGACTGCGCCGGGTGTGATGTAGAGCGAGACGTGCAGACGGTCCTGACTGATATGGAAGTTGGTGCGCCCGGTACGGGCGTCGATCGTCTGGCGAGCTGTCGGCAGGCTGGTCAACAGCCCGACCATCAGCAACACCAGCACACCCAGTACCACCTCGATGGCGATTGTCCGGCCAAACTGGACACTGGTGCGGGCGGCGGTCCGCATTTGCGGTGCCAGCCAGAGCAGGTTGATCGCCCCGATCATCACCATGCCCAGCATCAGCAACACCTTGAACAGCAACGCCTGTCCGTAACTGGTTTCCTGCAAGGCGGTCAGATTCCCCACCTGGAGCCAGGATGAGTAGAACCCGGTGATCGAGAGCACGACCACCCCGGCAATAGCCACCGTCGAGAAGCGCGAGATGACATCGGCCAGGAACTCCCGGCGGATACCTCCCTGCACCCCGCGCACGCCATAGATCACACCGATCAGCAGGACAAACAGTCCACCAACCCAGGCGCTTGCCGCGGCAAGGTGAATCCAGTCGACAGCGATTGCAGCAGTACGTCCTTCACCCGGTGCAGCCCCGTGGCTGTTCAGGGAGAAGGGCAGCATCGCCGCCACTGCGAGCCCGGTCGCGATCCAGCGCGAAGGCAGTTCATCTTCCCGCCAGCCATACGGCAGATAGAGGAAGACACCGGTAGCCAGCAGAAGGACGACACGCGCGATCCAGAGATGACCGTAACGGCTGTCAGTGAGTACGCCGAGAATGCCGGATACCGAGGTATCAGCCCCGACGGTCAGCGACTGGATGAACAGGGCAAGGATGCTGCCAACCACGGCGATCCCGACACTTGCCAGCGCAAGCATCCGGATCCGGGCAAGTACCCGTTTCTGACGTTCCTCATCCAGGATGCCGATAGCCGGGCGAATCACCCAGAACCAGCCGAGCACCGACCCGCCAACACCGGCCAGCCCCAGCAAGCTCAACCAGCGGCCGATCGCCGCGATCTCGGCACGAGGTCCACCAAAGTCGACCTTTGCCGGTGGTGTCGGCACCACCACATCACTCTGGCTACCAATGGTGAAGGGCAGATAGCCCTGCTCCGGGTGACCATCGGCCGAGGAGACGTTGCGCCACTGCACCGAATAGGTCCCGTTTGGCAGGTCGGGTGGCAGCGGCAGGGTCATCAAGTTGGGATCGGGCCCGATGACGTGCGGTTCGGTGTCAATGCGTTTGCCATTCGCATCGAACAACTCGGCCCCGCTGTATTGCGCCTCCAGTGGCTCGGTGAACCAGAGACGCACGACCTCCGGCACGGTTGGCAGCACGGCATTCGCTTCCGGATCGCTCCGGTCCAGGAATGCGTGGGCACCGGCACCTGCCGGCATCAGCAGGAGTGCCAGCAGCCAGAGGCCGGCAAGGAGAATTGCCCCTCTCCCGAGGAGAGAGGGGCGAATCATGACGGATCGGAAGTTACCGCTTGGCATCCTGGCCTGCCGGCTTGGCCGCAGCGCTGCGGATGAAGGCAAGCGCGCCAAGAGCCAGCCCGAGCAAACCGACCAACAGCGCGACGATGGACATCGTCTTGGCAGTGCCGGCCGAATCACTGGCATCATCAGCCGCAGCCTGCACCTCGCCGAGGGTTCCGATCTGGTTCGGGAAATTCATCGCATCCCGGCCAGCCACCTCGGAGAAAGTGTTCGGGCCTGCCACAAAGGTTTCATCAACCGAGATGTCCTCGATCGTTCCGTAAATCCGGAAGGAGTAGGCACCGATTGCCGTCGGGATGACATCCGAGGTGTAGGCGCCCGGCTGTCCCCAGCGAGCACGGATGTTCAGCGGCAACCGCTCATCGCCATAGATGATCTCTGCCTGGAGCGTATTCTCCAGCCCCTCGACCGGCTCGGCATCGTCACCCTTCGTTACCCGCAGATCCAGCCCGTTTGGCTGCTCGACGATTGCCGGCTCCACCAGGAAACCGACGGTTAGTTCGTATTCGTCAACATGCCGGTGTTCGTGAGCCAGCACACTGCTACCGATCAGCAGCATCGCAAACACAGAGGTAAGCATCGCGGCCAGCAACCGCTTGCCGGCGCGTCCATGCATCCGCTTCATGCACTATCCTTTTCGAAAGACGTATCAACAGTGAAAAAGGGCCATCCGATCAACCGGCACGCGGCGGTTGATGGTCCGGCGGAACGACCCGTCCACCGGCGAATTCGACACGATCATGCGGATACACCAGTCGTTCCCATGTTGGGGCAAACAGCAGAAATGTTGGCAAGTCAGCAGCTACCCGGCTGCTGGCATGGTTGACCTGCCCGGAAAACGTTGGCTCGGCCTGCGGCGTTTCAGCGTTGTGGTGATGATGGTGGTCCATCTCATCAGCCGGAGCACGAAACACCGCACCCGCAGCGCCGTGGTAGTGACCACCGAGAATAAACAGGGAGTGACCGTGCGGAATGCCGGCACCACAATCACAGTTGGTCGGCATCGAAACCAGACCGGTCACCAGCATCAGGGCCAGGCAAATGCCTGCCAGGGATTGATGGAATCGCAAAAGCCGGTGCTCATATGGTGTAGGTGCTGATGCCATCATGGTCGTGAGGCCAGGTCCATTCAGGGCAGGCAATCTCGCCACTGCCAATTCAAGCCCATCGCCACCGGGATCTCAAGGAAAGCGGCCCCGCAGCACGGAGCACAACAAACAGACGACGCGGCGCACAGTGTGGTGCCTCGTCCATCCCCCTACTGGTTAGAAGGCGCAAGAGCGCCACGGGTCACGGAGCTATTCCCCCGACAGGCTCACCACCCTGGCGTTCGAGATCTTCCTGCTGCAGGCGCTCCAGCCCCTGGCGGAAATCCACATCCAGCCGCGGATACATCCAGGCAATGAACCCCAACACCGACAGGCCACCGGTCCAGGCACGCCAGAAACCATCGCTGTCGCGCCAGCCAACAACCTGGGTGGCCACATCAATCAGCATCGGCACTGATGCCAGCACAGCAATCTTCCAGGAGATACGCCAGTCGCCACGCACCAGGAGATAGAGTGGCCCGCCAATGGCACCAGCCACAAACATCGCCGTATCCCGCTGTTCAAAACCCATTTTGTGCCCGGAAATGAACCAGGAGTGGTCCGGCCGTTGTGGACAGAGAATGCGATAGGCCTTGTACAGCAACCAGGAGAGCGTTTCAAACCCGTTCGCCGCCAGGATCGGCGTGATGATCGCCCCGACAACTACCAGTGCTGCCCATCCCGAGGCCACCCAGATCCAGTTCCGCAGGAACCACATCATGCCCCGGTTGATCCGCATCTCCAGCTTCTCGGCATCAATCGACATCCATCACCCCCGGAAAGGCAAAACCGTCCCCCGCCATCTTACCCCGCATTGACAGAACCACACCGCAATGCGTCCGCCGTAAATGCCCCGAGGCGCAACGATGTTCTTTTGTCATCCTGAGCGAAGCCCATTCGACTGCGCTCAGGGCAGGCTACGCGGAGTCGAAGGATCTCTGTCCGCCGGATGTTGGGATCTCTATCGACGTTGAACCACAACGATCGTTCCTCCGACCTGACCGGCATGCGGAGAGATCCCTCGACTTCGCTCGGGATGACAAATAACCAGGGTCAGTCCTTGCCCCAACGCCGCAAGCATCAACCGCGGACGCATTGCGATGCGCGTTTACCCCGCAGGGGGAAGGACAAATAACCGGGGTCCGTCCATGCCCTAACGCCGCAAGCATCAACCGCGGACGCATTGCAATGCCTCCCTACCCGCCGGGGGAAGGACAAATAACCGGGGGTGCCCCTCGTCAGGACGCCGCAGGCTTCCACGGCGGATGCATTGCAATGCGCCACGGATCTTCACCCAATTCGCCAGATCGGCTATTGTTTCTGGAGTGGTCTGTTTGATTCCGTATTGAGGATCGAGGAAATTACGGTGACTGAACCCATCTCCCCGCATACACTAGTGTATGGATTCACCCTCGCCGGCGACCCGAATGTGTCGCCCGACGGGAAACGAATCGTCTACACCCTGACGAACGTCGATGAGGAAAAGCACAAGGCGATTACCCACCTCTGGATTGCCGGCATCGACGGGAGCGACCGCAAGCAACTGACCCATACCGGCACCAGCAACGGTGAACCGCGCTGGTCACCGGACGGCACGAAGCTCGCCTTCACCTCCAACCGTGCCGGCGACAAGAAGAGCGGCATCTACGTCCTGGAGGTTGACCAGACCGGTGAAGCCCGCGAACTGACCACCCACAACCAGGGGATCAATAGCCTCGCATGGTCGCCGGATGGCAAGTCCATCGCCTACCTGACCGACTTCGACCCGGAAAACCCGGACGAAAAGAAGCCGGAAGAGGGTGCCCCGCCGCCAATCCGCGTCACCAGCCGCATCGACTACAAGCAGGATGGCCGCGGCTACCTGGGCGACAAGCGCCAGCAAATCTTCATCGTCGATGTCGAATCCGGCGAACGCCGCAAACTCACCAACCGCCCGAACGACTTCACCGGCCCGCAATGGTCGCCGGATAGCAAGACCATCGCTGCCGGTGTCCAGAACCGAAACGGCATGCACTCCCAGCTCACCCTCATCGATGTCGCCACCGGTGCCGAGAAGATCGCCACCCCGGAAGATGGCACGCTGGCACAGTGGGCCTGGTCGCCGGATGGCAAGCGCATCGCCATGGCCGCCGACACCCAGAAATCGTGGCAGTCAGACATCTTCGTCTACGACGTTGAGGGCGATTCGCTGGAACGCATCACCGATGACCTACCGGTCATGCCGGACATCCCGAACGGCATGATCTGGACCGGCAAGGACGAGGTCACCTTCAGTGCCCGCTGGGCCGGTGGCAACGGTATCTACAAGATCAATCTCAAGAACGGCAAGCACGAGACCGTCCACTATCACGAGGCAATGAACTCCAGCTTCAGCGCCGATCGTGAAGGCCGGTACATCGTCCGCGCCCAGACCAGCTTCGATAATCACGGCGAGATCTCGGTGTTCGACAGCAAGAGCGGCGAGGCAAAGCTGGTCACCAGCTACTCTGATGCCGTCTTCGAAACCTCTCCGCCTGCCCTCTGGGAACGCATCGAAATCCAGCGTGGCAAGTACACCATCGAAGCCTGGTTGCTCAAGCCCGCCGATTTCGACCCGAACAAGAAGTACCCGGTCGTGCTGGATATCCACGGCGGCCCGAACGGCCACTATGGCTACCAGTTCAACCCGATGCAGCAGAACCTTTCGACCAACGGCTTCCTGGTCGTCTCGGCCAACCCGCGTGGTTCAAGCTCCTATGGCCGTGAGTTCACCATGCAGGTCGCCGAGGACTGGGGCGGCGAGGACTACCTCGACCTCATGGGCATCGTCGACAAGGTGCTCGAGCGCCCGTATGCCGATGCTGACCGCACCGGATGCTGGGGCTACAGCTACGGCGGCTACATGACCTCCTGGATCATTGGCCAGACCGATCGCTTCAAGGCCTGTGTTTGTGGCGCGCCCTGCTTCGACCTCGTGTCGATGTACGGCACCAGCGACATCAGCCACACCTTCGGCGAACTGCAGTGGGGTGGCCCGCCGCACGAAGCCATGGAGTGGTATCGCAAGCACTCGCCGGCAACCTACGCCCACAAGGTAAAGACGCCGACCCTCATCATCCATGGTGAGGAAGACGAGCGCTGCCCGATCGGCCAGGGCGAGCAGATGTTCATCGCCCTGCTCAAGGCCGGCGTCGAGACCGAATTCGCCCGCTACCCCGGCATGGCCCACGGCATGACCCGCCTCGGCCCGCCCCAGTACCGCGAAGACGTCCTCGCCCGCACCCTCGCCTGGTTCAAGCGCCACCTCGGCGACCCGGCATAGGGTTTACTCGCTTGCCCAACGGCCCCGTCCCCACGTGGGGACGGGGCCGTTTTCGTTCCCCGCGCAAGGGGTAGAGCCGCATTGCAATGCGGCCGCCACTGATGCCTCGGATGCGCAGGTAGGAGTGACGATGTGTATTTGTCATCCCGACGTCAGGAGGGATCCGTCACCCCGGAGCTACGGATCCTTCCTTCGTCGGGATGCCAGGCGTAGAGGCAAGGATGACTCGTTACCTTGGGGCCGGCAAGAACACCATGATCACCTCGCCGGCGTTGTTGACGAGTTCGAGTTGGTTGGCGTCCAGGAAGCGGTAGCCGG